>JAFAUB010000015.1 GCA_019243635.1 Pseudonocardiales bacterium | reverse complement strand
CAACGAAGCTCCGGGGGAAACGAGAAGTCTGTGGAAGGACCACTCGTCCTACCGGAGCTTCGTTCGCCCACCGGCGCGACACACCGAAGATCATCAATCTTGCTCAGGTCGACTGAGTCATTAAACGATCTTGGAACGACCCTGGCGACTACCCGGGCCCGAGTGAGTCGGCACACCGTGAACATCGGTGTGAGCGGTCGGGCGCGCAATGGGAAGAGCACGCTGCTCCAGTCGCTGTCCGGATTGGGGGGCGAGCAGATCCCCACTGGCCGGGGGCAGCCGGTGACGGCGGTCCGCAGCCGGATCTTTCATTCAGACACGACCCGCAGCGCCCAGCTCACCCTGCACACGGACCGGTCATTCTGCGCAGAGGTCATAGTGCCGTACTTCCGCGTGCTGGGTCTGGTGCCCGAGCCGCGTACGCTGCAGGACTTCGAGCGGTTCGACCTGACCGGTGCGGTGCGCAACCTGCCACCGAAGCAGGTCGAGTCGCATCGGCCCGTGCCGGCGCGTCTTGAGGAGATGCGCGAGTCGCTCGCGACCTATCGCGACCTGCTCACCGGCGAGGTTCGGCAGGTTGACATCGATGACCTCCGGCGCTGGGTTGCCTACCCCGCGCGGGACTGCGGATTGGTGCCTGACCGGCGTTTTCTCGCGGTCCGCGACGCCGTCATCACCTGCGCGTTCCCGATTGAGGAGGTAGTCGCCCTGGGACTGATCGACCTACCCGGTCTCGGCGAGATGGTGCCGAACGCCGAGGAACACCACTTGGCCGGTCTGGAGAATGACGTCGACTTCGTCATCGTCGTCAAACGGCCGGACGACACCAACGCCATGTGGTCTGATGCGGATCAGGCCGGTCTGGGCCTCATCGCGCGGGCCTGTGACGCGGCATCGGTGCGCGACTTCACGACTATCCTCATCAACACCGGCGGCTGTGCCCAGGTGAACATCGACGCGCTCGCGGGTGACATCCGTGACCGCCTCAACGACGGCACGGACGACCGGAACTACCAGATGTGGACCGCGGATGCCGCGCAGCGCGCCGCCGTCGCCCAGGACGTGCTGGGCCGAGCCCTCTCGCACCTCGCGGTCGCGCTGCCGCGGATGGATGCAGCCGTCCTCGACGAGGCGATGATCCGGTGCGAGCAGGCGCGTCGGGAGCTGCTGGCACACATGGAGCGCCTGCTGACGGCGGTGCACTCCGTCTCCCGGCCGACCGCTCTCGAGGAGCTGATCAAGCGCGCGGACGCCGTGCAGGACGAGTTCATCGTCTCGGTGCAGGACTGGGTGGAGGAACTCCGCCGACGCACCAGGGACACCTACGAGGACGAGGAGTTCCTGCAGCGCGTCGAGCAGCTTCGGGAGGAGGTCCGGGGCTGGGCGATGGACGGGTTCGGGCTCGGCCGTACTGAGTGGGTGGACCGCGCGCACCTCGACATGCGCAAGGCCGGGGCCGCCGCGAAGTTCTCCACCGATGCCCTCAACGGTGTCCGCAACGAGATCGCTCGACGGTTCAGCGGCATCGACGACGTTCTGCTCCGACGGCGCGAGGAGTTCTGGCAGGGGCTCGTGGCGGCGCTGAGTTCTCGCCTCAGCGGGCTGCGACCGGGCGCGACCGCCGAGGAGGCGCTGAGGAACCTCGCCCGCGCGCTGCGCGAGGCGACGGATTCGTGCCCGCACCTAGCCGAGACCGTTGACGTCGCGCTCGACGTGCGTCTGGGTACCGCACCAGGGTGCTGCCGCGCATGCGTCGCCTGCTCGACGTCCTGCGGCCCGAGGGCGTCGATCCGCGCACCGGCAGTGTCCGATCACTGCTCGTCGTCCCGCCAACGGCCGAGGGGACGCAGGAGCTCTATGTGCGTATCACCGAGTCCGCCCGACAAGCGATCTACGAGGCGGGTGTCCTGCTGGAGGAGGAGACACAGACGATGGCGCTGACCCTGCTCGCCAACGGCGAGCAGTTCGAGGACATGTTGATCCGGTCCGACAGCTCCAACGCAGCGTTCCGTAGACTCGTCGGCGTCTACCGCGACGAGCTGTGGCCCGAGGAACGGTCCGGGCCAGCCACTGCGACCGCGAAGGTACAGCGGGTCGTGCGGCTCCTGCGGGAGATCGTCGAGGCAGTGGAGGGCGAGTCCCCGACTCCGGGAAGGGCCGCCGCATGACACCGTCATTCCGGGTCGCGGTGGTCGGGGCCAGCCGCGTCGGCAAGACGACGTTGCTTACGGCGATATTGAGCGACACCCATTCCCTGCTCGCTGGCACCCCGGTCACGGTGTCGATGGACGAGCCGACGCAGAGCAGGGTCCGCCGCCAGGAGAAGGATCTGCGGCGGGCAATCGAGGTGGGCGAGTTCAACGCGGCGGCGCTCGGCGGCACACAGGACATCAACCGCTACCACGTCGCCCTGCAGGCGGACGGCGACGAGTCGGTGCAGATCCCGTTCGACCTGCTGGACTACCCAGGTGCCTGGCTCGACCCAGACGAGCGCAGTAAGTACGCACACGCGGTGGCTGAGTGGCCGAACTATCTCGACCACGTCCGGCAGAGCATCATGCTGCTTGTCCCGATCGATGCTGCGGTCCTGATGGAGGCCGTCACGCCGCGGCAGAAGGCGGCCGTCGGCGAGCTGCTGGGACTGCTCGACATCGAGGACGTCGGCCGGAAATGGGCGATGGCCCGGCAGGCCAACCCCTACGAGCCCGCCGTGGTCGTGCTCGCCCCGCTCAAGTGCGAGAAGTACTTCGGCGACAACGGCGGGCACGGGCATGACGAAGCGCGGTTGCGGGCCCGGGTCAAGGAGAAGTACGACCGCCTGTTGGAGATCATCGCTGCGGAGACGGAGAATCGTTCCGGACCGGTGCGGGTCGTCTACGCACCCATCGACACCTACGGATGTGTCGAGCTGATGGAGGCACGCTGGAAGGTCCACGTCGGCCAGGAGCTTCCGGACTTCGAGGCGCACTACCGTTTCCGGGGCCACCCGCCGCGCATCCAGGTACGGGCAGCGGGCACCGTGATGCAGGAACTCTGCCGGTCGGTGCTCGCCGGGCAGGCGCAGGTGGAGGCGGAGAACCAGCGGGTGCACCAACAGTCCTACGATGCCGGCGTGTCCCGCAAGGCCGAGGCCAAGGGATTCTGGGGCACGCTCGGGTACCACCTGTCCGGTGAGGCCCGCGCGGTCAACGGAAGGATCGAAGACCACTCGGCGGCAATCGCCAGAATCGGCCTCCGACGGCACCAGCTGACGGAGGCGACGCACAAGCTCGTCTCGGTGGCCTGACCAGCGGGTCGAGATCTGGAGCGGTGACGGTCGGTGATGGCCGCCTACCTCATGACGCGTGGAACGCCCCGGCCACTGGACTATCGCTTCCTCGGCGCCAGCCCGCCGAAGCGGTGGTGGGCTCCGCTCGAGGACTGGATCGAGCTCGAGCAGGCTGAGGTCGTCGTCCACGGCGGACCTACCGGAGCATGCATCCTCGTCAGCGGGATCCCGTCCGCCCGCCGCGATGTCATCGGCACGGTCATCCGCTTCACCCTCGTAGTCGACGGCGCCGACCCTGGGTTGCTCGCCCGGCTCGCCGCTGCCGGGCTCGATCCGGCAGCACGCACGGAACTCGGGTCCGTACTCGACGCCCAGTTTCCCACCGAGTGGGTGGACGCCGCCCTCGCCGGAACGCCGCCTGCCGACGACGCCGTCGACACGCGCCTCACGCGTGCGCTGGAGGCCACGGGCGGCGATGCGCAGACCACCGATCCGGTCGGCTCGGTCCCGGCGTCGTCCTGGGTAGGGGCGCCTGGGGACGAGCGCGCCGTGTCCGTGTTCCTGGACCGGGTGGCGCGGCTGGGCGCGGGGGCAGACGGTTGGGCGTTCACCACGGCGGGGCTCACGAGCGTCGACGGCGCGCGCCGCACGCCGCGCGGCCGCGGCGCTCGACGTGCCCGTGGCCGTCCTACTGGGCGAGGGCGGCCCTCCCGAGGTGGTCGACCTGGGAAAAGCATCAGCCGGCCGTCCGGCCGGCGTGCCAAGGCGTCGGCGGACCCTGCTGGCTCTTGTGATCAGTGCGGTGGTGCTGGTCCTAGCACTCATCGGCCTGGTGGCGCTCGTGATCTGGATCTCAGCGGCACCGGCGTCCGATTCGGTGGCCCCCAGTTCGACCTCGACGTCGTCGACTCCGACGGGGTTCGCTGGTTCGGGATGATCCGTTTGTTCCCGCCGCTCCTCGAGGGCTCGCTGAGCACCGAACGCGGCGACTGCGGTCACGACGTCTCCGGTCGAGTCGTCGGGCGGCGCAGTGACGTCTTCGGTGACGTGGTCAACACGTTGATGAGCCGGTTTATACCGCCGCCCCCGTGGGCGGTCGCTCATCTGCGGTTCGATCAGATGCGGGCCGAGGTCAGTTTCTGCGCCGACTCGTCGCAGCCAGAGCACTCTGGGGTCAAGGTAGTGGAACTGGATCCGCACATCGTGCCTTGGCTGCGGTCCTTCGTAGACAAAGCCGCGAGAGACCTTCGCGCTCACGCGCCAACCATCGGCTCCGTTGCCACGGCGTGGGAACTCGCGTGGCTCCATCTCGTCTTCGGAGAGCTGGAGGGCGCTGCGGAGGCTGCCATGCGGAGCGTGGAGCTGCTCGAATCATGGGGACTGCGGCCTGAGGATCCGGCTGCGGGCCTCCGTCTGATCGATCAGTTCGGCGAGTTCAATCGCGAGGACGTCGTGGCGGCCCTGCGCGCGGCGCTCAGTGACTGAGGCCGCGCGCGGTCTCCGTGGTGCCGGCACAGCGCAGATGAACAGTTGTATCAACACTGTCTTGAACAAGCTCCTCTACACCTGAGGACGACTCGCCACCGCCCGGGGAAGTCCGCGTCAACTGACTCGATTGACAGGGAGCTGGCAATGGCTGTGACAACCGGCCCTTCTCGGGATGGTGAGTTCCGCGATCCTCCGCGCGGTGCCGGGGCGTCGCCGCTGGCCGGACTGGTCAACGGGATCGTGGTCGGTCGATGAGTCTGTTGGTTGTGGGGCTGTCCCATCGCAGCGCCCAGATCCCGGTACTGGAACGGGCGGCGGTGGCCGCCTCGGACACCGACAAGGTGCTCTGCGAGCTGCTCGAGCGCGAGCACGTCGCGGAGGCGGTCCTGCTATCCACCTGTAACCGGGTCGAGGTTTACGCGGTGGTACAGACTTTCCACGGCGGTCTGGCCGACGTCACCGACGTACTGGCGCGCCAGTCTGCGATGGCGCTGGACCGGTTGTCCGACCACCTCTACGTACGCTACGCGGCGGCGGCCGTCGAGCATCTGTTCTCGGTGGCTGCCGGACTCGACTCGATGGTCGTTGGCGAGCCGCAGATTCTTGGTCAGCTGCGCGCCGCGTACGCGGGCGCCGAGCAGGCGGGCACTGTCGGACGCGCCCTGCATGAGGTCATGCAGCAAGCGCTGCGGGTCGGCAAACGGATACGTACCGAGACCGCGATCGGCGCGGCCGGCGCCTCGGTGATCTCCGAAGCTCTCGATGACGCGGCGGTGGCGCTGTCCCGCCCCGAACGGCCGGGTCTGGTTGGTCGGCGAGCGCTGGTGCTCGGTGCCGGTTCGATGGGCAGCCTCGCCGCAGCTCAGTTGCGCCGAGCCGGGGTGGCCGAAATCGTGCTGGTCAGCCACACCCAGCTCAGTGCGCGGCGGCTGGCGTCGCTGTGCCAGACCGAGGGCACGCCCGCCCGAGCCGTCGGCCTGGATGACGTGGCCGCAGTGCTGAACACCGCAGACCTGGTGATCTGCTGCACCAGCGCGACCAGTGCGGTGCTCGGCCGGCAGCAGATCGCTGACGCCCGCAGCCACGGTTCAGGACCGCTCGTCGTGTGTGACCTGGGTCTGCCCCGCGACGTCGAGCCCGAGGTGGGGGACCTGCCCGGGGTGACTCTGCTGGACCTGACCACCCTGGCCCACCGACTGGAGCGGCGCGCGACCGGGTCCTACGCGATCAGCGCCGCCCACCGTCTTGTTGCCGAGGAGGTGGCCGGCTACCTGGCGGCCCAGCGCACGGCGAAGGTCACCCCGACAGTCACCGCGCTGCGTAAGCGGGCCGCCCAGGTGGTGGACGCCGAGCTGCTGCGGCTGGACGGCCGGTTGCCCGGACTTCACACCGCCGTGCGCGACGAGTTGGCCTACACGGTGCGGCGGGTCGTGAACAAGCTGTTGCACGCCCCCACGGTGCGGATCAAGCAGCTCGCCGAGACCGGTGGTGGCCAGGCCTACGCCGACGCCCTGCGAGAGCTGTTCGAACTGGATCCACAAGCCGCCGCCGCAATCGCCGCGACCGTCCACACCGACCCCGGCGGGACCCGGTGACGGCCATCAGGGGGTGTCGGCGATGACACCGCATCGAGCATCGCTGACCCCTGATGAGCCGTATGATGCCGCGCTGTGCGCGCCACGCTGATCGTCAACCCGCATTCCGGTCGTGGTGCGGCAGCGCGGGTAGCCGGCACCGTGGCCAGCATGCTGCGCGCCGCGGTGCCCGGACTGGTTGCCACGGTGACCGCCGATGCGGCGGGTACCAGCAGGCTCGCCGCGCAGGCCGCGCGGCGTGGCGATGACGTGCTCGCCGTGCTGGGCGGGGACGGCACCGCGTGCCTGGCCGCTGCGGCCCTCGCGGGTACCGCGACCGCGTTGGCGGTGCTGCCCAGCGGGACCGGCAACGACCTGGTGGCTGCGCTGGGCATCCCGGTCGATCCGGTGGACGCCGCCCGGCACGTCGCCGAGGCGCTGGGCTCCGGGCGGCGGCGGCGGATCGACCTGGGTCGGGTCACGGGTGGAACCTGCTTCACCACGGTGTTGTGCACGGGCTTCGATGCGGCGGTGAGCGCGCGGGCCAACGCGATGCGCTGGCCCGCCGGGCCACGCCGGTATGACCTGGCGGTGCTGGCCGAGCTCGCCGCGTTGACCCCCAGACCGGTGCGGGTGCGCGCCGGGGAGGTCGAGGTGGAGCTGGAGGCGATCCTGGTCGCGGTCGGCAACGGATCCAGCTACGGCGGGGGGTTGCGGATCTGTCCGGATGCCACGCTGGCCGATGGGCTGCTCGACGTGGTCGCCATCGCGGCGGTGAGCCGGCGTCGGCTGCTGCGGGTGTTTCCGTCCCTGCGCGCCGGCGCCCATGTGCACGAGCCGGAGGTGACCGTTCTGCGGGGGGCGACCGTGCGCATCGACGGTGACCCTGGCTGGCCCGTCTACGCCGATGGGGAGCCGAGGGGCACTCTGCCGGTGACCGTGCACTGTGAGCCCGGTGCGCTCACGGTCGTCGCCTAGCCTGGGACGGTGGCCACCTTTCCCGCCGAGGCGCACGCGGCGGCCCGCCGGCGGGCCGCCTTCCCTCGCCTCGACGATTTCGCCGGCGGTCTGAGCTTCGAGCTCGACCCGTTCCAGCGCGCGGCGTGCGAGGCGCTGGAGCAAGGGCATGGAGTACTGGTGTGCGCGCCCACCGGCGCGGGCAAGACCGTGGTCGGCGAGTTCGCGGTACACCTGGCGCTCGCGCAGGGCCGCAAATGCTTCTACACCACGCCGATCAAGGCGCTGTCCAACCAGAAGTACGCCGACCTGGTGGCCCGGTACGGCGCGGACACCGTCGGCCTGCTCACCGGAGACACCTCGGTCAACGGGGGTGCCTCAGTGGTCGTGATGACCACCGAGGTGCTGCGCAACATGCTCTGCACGGGGTCGCCCACCCTTCACGGGCTGGCCTACGTCGTGATGGACGAGGTGCACTACCTCGCCGACCGGTTCCGCGGCGCGGTATGGGAAGAGGTGATCCTCAACCTCCCGGAGAGCGTGCGGCTCGTCGGCCTGTCCGCCACCGTGAGCAACGCCGAGGAGTTCGGTGAGTGGCTCGTCGACGTCCGCGGCGACACTGCGGTGGTCGTCGACGAGCACCGTCCGGTGCCACTGTGGCAGCACATGATGGTCGGTTCGCGGATGTTCGACCTGTTCGCCGACACCAGCGCCGGCAACCGACTCACCGTCGATCCGCACCTGGTCCAGCGCGTGCGGGAACTGGAGCGCCACAGCGGGTGGGACCGCCCGCACCGCGGCGGGTCCCGGTTCCGGCCGCCGGCTCGGGTAGACGTCGTAGCGCGGTTGGACCGCGAGGCCTTGCTGCCCGCGATCGCCTTCATCTTCAGCCGAGCCGGCTGCGAGGCCGCGGTGAACCAGTGCGTCCGCGGCGGGCTGCGACTGACCACCCCCGAGGAGTCCGTACGGATCCGCCAGCTGGTGGACGCCCGCACCGCCGGCCTGCCCGAGGGGGACCTCGGTGTGCTCGGTTTCTGGGAGTGGCGCGACGCGCTGGAGCGGGGCGTCGCCGCGCACCACGCCGGGATGCTGCCCGTGTTCAAGGAGACCGTGGAGGAGCTGTTCGTCCTCGGGTTGGTCAGGGTGGTGTTCGCCACCGAGACCCTCGCGTTGGGGATCAACATGCCGGCTCGCACGGTGGTGCTGGAACGGCTGGTCAAGTTCAACGGGGAGGCGCACCTCGACCTCACCCCCGGGGAGTACACCCAGCTCACCGGACGGGCCGGGCGGCGTGGCATCGACGTCGAGGGCCATGCGGTCGTGCTGTGGCAACCGGGCGTGGACCCCGCGCAGGTGGCCGGGCTGGCCTGCGCCCGCACCTATCCGCTGCGCAGCTCGTTCCGTCCTGGCTACAACATGGCCGTCAACCTGGTCGACCGGGTCGGGGTGGCCGCCGGGCGGGCGCTGCTGGAGCGGTCCTTCGCCCAGTTCCAAGCGGACCGCTCGGTGGTCGGTCTGGCTCGGCGGATCCACCACAACGACGAGGGCCTGGCGGGCTACGCCGAATCGATGGCCTGCCACCTGGGTGAGTTCGCCGAGTACGCCCGGCTGCGCCGGCAGGTCTCCGAGCGGGAGCGGATGCTGGCCCGCTGCGGCGGCGCGGCGCGGCGGGCCGAGGTGGCGGAGTCACTTGCCCGCCTCGAGCGCGGCGACGTCATCGCGGTTCCCGGTGGCCGCCGCTCAGGGCCGGCTGTGGTGCTCGAGCTCGGCGACGGTCCCCGCGAGGATCCCCGCCCACTGGTGCTCACCGAGGACGGCAGGGCGGCCCGGCTCTCGATCACTGACTTCCCGGCCCCGGTTCAGGCGCTGGGCCGGATGCGGTTGCCCAAGCGGGTCGAGCACCGGGTTCCCCGGGTGCGCCGCGACCTCGCATCGGTGCTGCGTAGTCGGACCTGGGGCGAGACCGGCGTCGCGGTACCGCCGAGAGTCCGCCGGCACAGCGAGGTGGCCCAGGACGCCGAGCTGGCGGCGCTGCGCCGGGCCCTGCGGGCGCACCCCTGCCACGGCTGTGGCGATCGGGAGGCGCATGCCCGGTGGGCGGAGCGTTACGACCGGCTGGACCGTGAGACCGACACGCTGCGCCGGCAGGTCACGGCCGCGACGCATTCGCTGGCGCGCACGTTTGACCGGATCCGTGCCCTGTTGGCTGAGCGTGGGTACCTGGAGGGCGAGCGGCTCACCGAGCACGGTCGCCGGCTGGCCCGGTTGTGGTCGGAGACCGACCTGCTCATCGCGGAGTGCCTGCGGCACGGGATCTGGGATGACCTGGAGCCCGCCGAGCTCGCCGCAGTGATCTCGGCGCTGGTCTACGAGGCCCGCGGCGACACGGCCACCCCTCGGGTTCCCGCCGGCCCGGTGAGCGACGCGCTGGTGGCCACCGTGCGGTTGTGGGCGGAGCTGGAGGCCGACGAGCGGCGGCACCGGCTGGAGCGAACCCGCGAGCCCGATCTGGGTTTCGCCTGGCCGGTGTACCGGTGGGCGCGTGGGGAACCGCTGTCCGCAGTGCTGATGGCTGCCGAGAGCAACGGTGCGGAGCTGTCCGCCGGAGACTTCGTCCGGTGGTGCCGGCAGGTTCTGGACGTGCTGGACCAGGTCCGCAGTGTCGCCGCGGAAGACTCCCGGGTCGGGGCGACGGCGGCTGACGCGGTGCGCGCGGTGCGCCGGGGCGTGGTCGCGCTAGGGACGGTCTGAGCCATTCTCACCGGGGTCGACACGTCGGACGATGTACTGGGCGGCCTCCGCATGCGCTGGGAACCCCTCGTACCGAGCAAGCTCCACAGCCGTAGGACCAACGCTTCTCACTCCGGCTGCGGACACATAGGCGAACGATGATCTCTTCAAAAGCTCGTCGACACCCATACACGAGTATGTTCGCGCGTTTCGGCCGGTAGGAAGGATCGCGTTCACTCCGATGGAGAAGTTACCGAAAGCGATCGAGGTGTTCTCTCCCAGGAGTACCTCGCCCGCGTGGGTTATCTCCGGTAACAACTCGAAGGGGTTCTCGGCGAGAACACGCAGATGCTCCGGCGCGTACTCGTTGACGAACGAAATCGAGTCTTGGAGTCCCTCGGTGATGACGATGCCGCCGTAATGGGACAGGACCGCCTTGCAGTGCTGGGCCCGGGTCTCCGGTAATGTGCCCACCAGGCCGGCGAGGCGATCGACCACGGTGGTCGCGAGCGTGCTCGAGTGAGTGACGAGCAGGGCGGCTGAGTCCTCCCCGTGCTCCGCCTCGACCAACAGCTCCCGCGCGGCGATCTCGACGTCCGCTGCGGCGTCGCATAGAATGACGGACTCGCTCGGGCCGGCTGGAGGACCTGGGTCCACGATATCGGACAGGATCCGTCGCGCGGCGGTCACGTACCGGTTTCCAGGCCCGAGTATCTTGTCGACCTTGGCGACGCTGTCGGTCCCATAGGCCATGGCGGCGATGGCCTGAGCGCCACCGACCTTGACGATACTCTCCACGCCACACAAGCGGGCCGCGACGAGGGACGCGGGATCCACTGACCCGTCAGCCCCCGGAGGAGTGCAGACCACGATCTCAGGTACTCCCGCGATGACCGCCGGGATACACAGCATGATCATGACTGAGGGGAAGGACCCTTTCCCTCGAGGGACGTACAGCCCTACGGAGGAGATGGGAGTCACACGCTCACCCGCTAGTACGCCTGGCGCTATCTCCTTCATCCAGCTGGGCGGGGGGAGCTGGAGCCGATGATGGGTTCGTACATTCTGTATCGATTGGGTCAGAGCGGCGCGGAGATCCTCCCCGACCAGTTCATCGGCTCGATCGAACTCTTCTTCGCTGACGCGAAGCCGGCGCTGGCTCAGCTCGGCGCCGTCATACTGACGGGTGAGCCGGACGAGGGCAGCGTCGCCGTCTGACCGAACAGCGGCCAGTACCTGTCGCACAGTAGCCTCGACATCCCGCAGGTTGTCCTGTGCCCGTTGCTGAAGTAGCCGGTTGCGCTGTTCACGTGACATCTGCGCCAGAACATAGCGGTTGACCTCCATGTGCTCGGTCATGGTCGTACTCAATGTTCGTTCACCCTTCGATCGGGCTCACGCCAACGTCGCCTTCACGCCGGGCGCGAGCGAGAGCCGGTGTGGGTTGACGGCAAGCAGGCCCGCCATCGCCTCCCCGAGCCCGCGGAAAAGCATGGGCCAGCCGATCGCGGGATCGGTATCGTCGTCGATGTGCATGATGATGCTCGACTCCAGGCCTCCGGCGAGGCCGTCGACGAAGTCGTCGAGATCCTCGGAGTACAGGCCGTTCGCTAAGGTATGTCCCACGAGGAAAGTCTTACGGAAGCTCCCGTAGTCCTGCGACATCGGTACATATTTCCAGAACTTGCGACCCTCCATGCTGACGCCGACGCGGATCGGCTGGTCCGCGCCTTCGCTCGGATCCCTGATGCTCGAGCCGGCTCCTTGGATACCGAACTTGTCCATTCGCTCGATGGCCATATAGCGGAGAGCCCTCCCGAGGGTCGTTCCGATGTCCTCGGTGACGACGTGACTCGAGCTGAGCCGTACCGCTTCATACGTGACGTCGAGCTGGAGTGCTGCTCCCTCGGCGAACTCGGCCAGGAGGTCGGCCATGCCGGTCACATCGATGGAGTCCGCAACGTTGATGGTGCAGCGGACCGAAGGGGCGCCGAGGCGTATGCTCACTCCTACGACACTTTCCGCCGTGCGCCGTTCCAGGCCGGCCCCCCACTCGGACATGCGCCGCACTGTCCAGCCTCGCTCTACAGCCCGCTCTCGCGCCTGCTGCGCTATCGTGGGCTGGGGGCCGGCTGGAGGTTCTGTTCCCTCGTCGCGCGGCGGGCTGGGCGACGAGGGCTGCTCGTTGAACATCTTGTCAAGCGCGATACCCACTCCCCGGAAAACTCCTTCCCACGTATGGTGCGGGTCCTCGAAACTCGCGACTGTGATGTCGAGGTCGAGAGCGCCACCGGCTCCGAGGCCCTCGAGGACCTCCACCAGGGGCTTGCCATCCGAGAGCTGCTCCGCCCGACTGCTGAGAAACCACTCGAGGTCGACCTGTCGCGAGGCGGTCAGGACCGCCCCTCCGGGACTCGCCGCTGTCACGCGGATTTCCGCGCTGCCGTCGTCGATCATTCCGATCGTGCTCGCGGCTTCGCGTCTGATCGGCAGCTTCCGAACCTCTCGGCCAAGCGCTGAGCCGAGTCCACGCCAGTCGTCGTTCGTCCAGGACAAGTCTATCGAGCAGCCCAGTCTCCAGGCGATGTGCTCGATCATGTGGCTGACGAACTCGTTCGGAGAAGACAGCGTCTTCGACATCACCCCCGCTCTGCCTAAGGAGACGTGACACCTCGCGAAGCTCGTGTAGCAGCGCGAGACATACGGAGACCCCGACAGCTCGCGGAACGAGTTGGCGCCGGTGGCGACGGCGACCGTATAGCAGCCGGCCACACCGGCGGCCTCGGCGCCGAGCAGCGAGTCCTCGACCGCCATGCAGGCGGCGGGTCGGAGACTGAGACGGTTGGCCGCTTTCTGGTAGGTGTCCGGTGCGGGTTTCCTCCGCAAGCCCGGTTCGTCGTCGCCGACGATGACATCCGCGACAAGCCCCGCGCCGGCCAGAATCCTGCTAATCTCACCGTGCGGGTTGTTGGAGACCACGCCGATAGGTATACTCTGGCTGCGTGCTGCGGCTATGATCTCGGGGATGCCGTTGTGGGTCGTCATAGCAGTTACCCGGCGACGAGACTCGTGCTTCTCGGCAAGCCGCGATATGACTTCCGGAGTGAGCCCGAGCGCGCACGCGTCTGAGACCCCGCGCCAGAAGTCCGGAATCGCGTGCGGAAAGTTCTCCCGGATCACCGACCGAGGCACCTCCACCACCGAGCCGTGCTCTTCCTGGAGGAGTGTGCCCACGATCTCGTAGTCGACAGACAGCGAGTCGAGCAGAACACCGTCGAGGTCGAAGAGCAGGGCAGCGGCGCCTTCGGGGACGTCGAGACGACCAGCCAGAAGCATGAAAGCGATGCTACCCGGCCCCGCGCCGGCTCGGGTCCAGCTCAGAGCAGTCGCGGCGGCTGTGGTACGCCGAGCAGGTGCCTGGAGTATCGGGTCCTGGCCTCCACGCCGTGGCGCACGTCCTCGGCGCACCGTGCTCGTCCAGCACGACTGCGGCGACCTGGAGGATCGACGTACCGAACGCCAGTGTCGAACGCCCACCGCCCGCTCACGGTGAACCCAGTGCTGGACTCATCATGGTCGGATGCCTAGCCTTGATCATTCGTCTTGATCGGTGGCTGGTCTGGGACGGGCGCTGGGCCTTGTTAAGGGTCTTGATTTTAGGGTCTGGGTATGACAGTGGCCCGGCCGGCGGGCCGGTGGCCGGGGGTTCCACGGGTCCCTGGGGTGCTC
>JAFAUB010000001.1 GCA_019243635.1 Pseudonocardiales bacterium | reverse complement strand
GAGCACCCCAGGGACCCGTGGAACCCCCGGCCACCGGCCCGCCGGCCGGGCCACTGTCATACCCAGACCCTAAAATCAAGACCCTTAACAAGGCCCAGCGCCCGTCCCAGACCAGCCACCGATCAAGACGAATGATCAAGGCTAGGGTCATTCTGGTCGAGCACGGGTTCTGAGGGTGGACTTACCACGGCCCTGTACACACTCCTTTTGGCGACTCCGTTGTTTCGTTGTCTGGAGTAGCTTCCGCGTGGGTATTCCTCAGACGCCAGGCGGCAAGAGCCGCAAACTCATGATCTATTTCCGCGACGTAGGCTCGTCGTCCGAGTGAGATCGCCGCAACCGACGCGGACGCGAGCCCGCCAAAGGGCTCCCACACCACGTCTTCAGGGTCGGTGACCGCGCGCACGATTCGTTCCATGAACTCCAGTGGCTTCTGGTTGAGGTGGGCCGAGCTGCCGGCCGTCGGCTTGTAAACTCGTGGGGCAGACCTCCGGTGTGTCCCCTTGAGTCGTTCACTGTCATGCAGGGCTGGGCGCTGCCAGACGTTGGTCAACCCGTGCTGATGGGTCCACTTATGCTTGAGAGAGTCCCATTCTTTGGCCGTCACCGGATGCCGGCCATCGAGGCTGAAGTATGGCCACCCGGTCTCGGTGCCGTGGTCGTTTGCGTAGACAGAAAGCCGCTCTACCATCTCACCTGGAGGCCAGTACCACATCCAGTCGTTCGTCAGGTACTTTCTGGTCGCCGCATTTCTTACGCCACACGCCTCATTTGCCTTGTAGAGCGGCAGGCCCGACCGTTGCCATTCATGTCGTAACCAGTCTCGAGCTGACAGCGTGCCATCTGCGGTATCGACCGAAAATCGCCGGTAATATAAGACGCACACTTCGGATACGACCGGAAAACGACGGATCGTCTTGCTGTTCACGTTACCCGCAACGTGTCCGACCCCCTTGTCCCAGGTGATTGACTGAACGTACTCCCAGCCATGTTTATTCAACTCGGGATGGACATTCGCCCAGCCGACCTCGGTATTCCAGAACCAGAGAGTCGTCGATGGTTTCGCTGCGGCGCTCCACGCCTGTATGTGCGGCCGGTACCACTGCGCTAAGCTCTCCGGGCCGACGGTATCGCCGTGAAAGCCACGCACTCCGTAGGCGCCGTCACTCACTATGGTCGTCGGCGTCGGCCAGTGTGGGTATGCCTGCAACGCGTCGCCGACGTGTAGACGGTACAGCGCGCCGTGCACGTTCACCTCCCCGTGTCGGTGCCCCAGCGTAGGCCAGCACCCCGACAACGTCGGGGAGGTGAAGCGAGCGCGCGTCGGACGTGTGACGGCGGGGTGTCACGGGTGTCGGCAAGTCCCTCCCCCTGGAAGACCGTGGGGAAGGACTGTTGCAGCGCGCGGGGGTGCCACCGGTGGCAACTTTTCGCTCCGAGTTGCCACCGGTGGCACATCCGCAGCGGGTCCACAGACCTCTCCTTGGGAACGAAGGGTCTGATGAGACGGAAAGAAGGGGCTGATGAGACGAAGCCCGAGGCGATGGTCGGCTCGTACCGCTACCGGAGTCGTCGCCGATCCCACCCAGCGGCCGCGTGGACCCGGCGTGGGATGTCATGGGACCAGCCTGGCGCGCAGCTGTGAGCTGTTCGTGCCGCTGGCGTCGCCTAGGGATCCTTGGGCCTAGGGGTTCCTCGGGTTATAGCCGGAGCCGGACTGGTCGTAGCCGAAGAGTACCCACCATGTCGTGCCGGGAATACTCTCGCCGTGAGCGCCGTGGGTACCCGGCTCGCCGGCGGCGCCGGCGTCTCCGGCGGTGCCCGCGCGCAATATCGACAGCACAGTACGGGCCGGCAGCAGCTCTACGCATTGTTCGGCGAGCTCGGCGAAGCTCATCGCGTCAGACATCGAATCCCCCTAGGAAGGCTGTCCAGTCGGGCGTGGCGACACCTCACCGGTGGCAGTACCGGTTCGGTGCCACATCAAGGTGCCCAACGTGACTGTTGCGTGGCAATCAGTAGGAGTACCTAATTCTTTCGGGGTGTTACGTAACCGGTGTAGTGTCCCAGCGAGGAGGCCGTGATACGCACCCGATCAACGAGCAGACCGTACTGGTCACCCGGGGCCACCAGCGGGTTGGGCCGGGCGTTGGCGCAGCGGCTCGCCGGGGCGGGTGCCACCGTCCTCGCGCACGGCCGTCATGCCCAGCGGTTGGTCCGTACCCGTGAGGAGATCCACGAGGTGACCGGTCGGGCGGTGGATACCATCCAGGCGGACCTCGCCGACCTGGCGCAGGTCCATCGGATGGCCGACGAGGTGCTGGAGCGCTACCCTCGGCTGCACGCGCTGGTCAACAACGCCGGGGTGGGGTTCGGGCCGCCCGGCGGCGCGCGCGAGGTCAGCGTGGACGGCATCGAGCTGCGCTTCGCGGTCAACCACCTGGCCGGTCACCTGCTGGCCCGGCGGCTGACCGAGCGGTTGGTCGAGTGCGCCCCGGCCCGGATCGTGCAGGTCGCCTCCGTCGGCCAGCTCGCGCTTGATCGAGCCGACCCCTTCACCGAGCACGACTACGACGGCGTCACCGCCTACCGGCGTTCCAAGCTCGCTCAGGTGATGGCGAGCTTCGACCTGGCCGCCGACTTAGCGGGTACCGGCGTGTCCGTCAACGCGGTCCACCCCGCCACGCTCATGGACACCGCGATGGTCCGCGAGTCCGGGTACTCGCCCACCAGCACCGTCGAGGAGGGTGCCGACGCGGTGTGGCGCCTGGTCACCGACCCCGACCTGGACGGGGTGAGCGGGCGCTACTTCCACGGCACCAGGCAGGCCCGACCCGATCCACAGGCCGAGGATCCGCCGGCGCGAGCCTGGCTCCGGCGGCTGTCCGACTCGCTGGTGGCGCGCTAGGAGCGGTCCGCGCGCAGCTGGGTAGCCAGGTCGTCGAGCAGCACCGGGGCGACGCGCTCCTCGGGGACGGCGACGCCGTGCTCGGCCAACGCCGCGGCGAGATGTGGGTCCCAGGGAACACCGGTGAGCCGGCCGGCCGGGCGCCGGTCCGTGGTCGGTGACGGCGGCGAGGTAGTCGGTGGTGGACATCCGCCAGGGCAGTGCCCCGGTCCGCGAGATGAGGTAGGCGGCGATCCGCAGACCCTCACCGTCGAGGTCCCCGTGGTGATGCAGCGTCGCACCGCCGCCTGCGCGGCCCCTGCCCAGGCCGTCAGCGTGGTGCCGAGCGTGCCCTGGTCCGCCGGGTGAAGCCCGCCACCAGCACGGTCGTGGACAGCTCGTCACCGGTGACTCCGTGCATCGCCCAGAGGTGCCGGCGGCCCTCGGCGTCGGCCGGCGGCGGTTCGTCGCGCAGCGCCGCCAGTCCCCGCAGGACCGTGCCTGACAGCCGGGTGCCCTCGTCCAGCGCGTGCGGGTCACTCAGCACACGCTCGGCCAGCACCGGCAGCGGCTCGCCGGTCGCGGGCAGCTCCGCCGGGACGGCCAGCGCGGCGTGCAGATGCTCGCGGCACGCCGTCACGCAACCACCGATCAGCCCACCGCGCCGTAACCCGTCCACCCAGCCGCAAAGCGCGGGAAGCGCCACCACCAGGGGGTGGCGCTCCAGCTCCGCCCACAGCTCGGCGCGCTGCGTCGGATCCAGCCCGGACAGCCGGACGGTACGCACCTCGCCATCCCCAGCGGCCTCGAACCGGCGGCGCACCTCGCTCCACAGTGCAGCCAGCTCAGGACGGTCGAAAACAGCCGGATCAGTCATCGTCGTAGCACGACGGTGAGACTCTCCTCCCCGACGGCGAGCTCGGGTTCCGGTCCCGTTGAGTTCGGCGCTCGCGTGGTCGCTGAGTACAGATCTGGGGTTGGCGGGCTCGTCGAGGAGCCCGCCAACCCCAGAGCCGACCTGGAGCGTCGGTGCCTCAGTAATAGTGCCGTCGACCGGCCACCGGGCGCCCGATGGCCCCGAACAGCTCCAGGATCACCCCGACCACTATCAAGATGATCCCGAGAGTGAACAGAATCGGGATCGGGAGCAACCACCCCACCACGAGCAGGATGATACCAAGAACGATCATAATCTCTCCTCCGATCTTGTGCTGGTCACGTTACGGCACATTCGTCGAGTCCGCGCGGGATAACGATCCACGATGAGCTGTCCGCCGAGAGCGGGGCGGTCGCCCGGGCCGGACCGGTTGAGGCGCTGGAGTGAGACTGGTGGGAGAGATGTGACATGGTGTGGTGGTGGCACAGGGCGGTCGAGGGTCACAGCGCGGCCGAGGGTCACAGGGCGGTCGAGGGTCACAGGGCGGTCGAGGGTCACAGCGCGGTCGAGGGTGGCGGCGGGCGGCCGTGGTGGTCGTCGGGTTGGCTGCGGCCGCGCTGGCGGGGCGGGTGTTGTTCGACAACAGCGACGAGCTGCTCACCGCCGCCGACACCTTGACCTCGGTCCGGGTGGGGTGGGTGGTGATGGCGGTCTTCGTCGAGGTGCTGTCCTATGCGGCGCGGGGGGCCGCGAACGCGGTGGTGCTGCGCCGCGGCGGCGGCGGGGCCGGGCCGGTGACCCTGGGGGCGGCCACGCTGGCCGGCGACGCGGCAGCGTACTGCCTGCCGTTCGGGTTCGCCGCCGCCGGCGTGGTGATGGTAGGCGTGTTGCGTCGCCGTCAGGTGAGTGCGGCGCTGGCCGGGTGGATGTTCGCGGTGTCTTCGGTGTTCTACATCGCGGCGATCGCGGTGCTGACCATCATCGCGGTCCAGATTCCCGGCGACGACGACCCGGTTCCCGGCTTGCAGGCGGTCAGCGCCGCGCTGCTGGGTGTGCTGGTCCTGCTCGGCGCTGGGTACGCCGTGGCGCGCCGGCCCGCGGTCCGGCGCGGGCTCGCCCGAGTGCTGCCCGGTGTTCGCCTGGCGCTGCCTCGCAGGCGCCCACTCAGGGCGGACAGCCCTGGCGGGCGCCTGCGGACAGCTCTCCGGACATCGTGGCGAGACTGGGCGCGCCAGCTGCGTACGGTCCGGCTGACCCCGGCTGCGGGCCTGGCGACCTTCGCTCTGATGATGGTGTCCTGGGTGGCTGACGTCGCCGTGCTGGTGCTGGCCTTCCTGGCGTTGAGCAGCACGCCGCCGTGGGCTGGGCTGCTGCTGGCCTACTGCGCCGGGCAGGTCGCGGCGAGTCTGCCGGTGACTCCCGGGGGGATCGGGGTCGTGGAGGGCAGCATCACCCTGGCCTTGGTCGCCTTCGGCGGCGCCGAGACCATCACGCTGGCCGCTGTGCTGCTCTACCGGCTGGTGGCCTACTGGGGGTGCATCCCCGTCGGAGGGCTGGCGTGGCTGGTCCTGCGAGCGACCTCGCGCGCCCCTGCGCGGCTGGCCGTCGAGACCCGTCCGGACCCGGTGACCACCGGGGTCGCTGAAGCGGAACCGACATCATGACCGCCCGCCGGTGGCGCCGCTGCGCCGTGGTGGCCGGGGTCGTGATCGCGTTCGTCCTCGCGACGGCCTGCTCGGGGCCGCGCATGTGGACCTCGGTCACCGGCAAGGTCGCCGGTTGCGCGGCGGTGCTGCCGTTGGCTAACGGCATCGTCCACAACGAGGGCACGCTGACCCTGGTCCGGCGGATCAGCAAGAGCGAGGCCGACGCCCTCAGCCGAAATCTGGGCGCAGCTCCACCAGCACCGCCGCGGTCGCAGACGGGCTCCCCTCGACCGCATCGCCCCGTCCGGTTCCGGTGGCCCAAGGCCTGCCTGGTCGTCTACCATGGTGACTACCCGAGGGGAACGATCGTCGGGGCCAGCCCACCGGCGGTCGCCGGTCACTACACGCTGATGGTGCTCCGGGTCCGGCACCCGTCAGTCGAGCGGATCCTCGTGACCGACCGCCTCCCCCCCTCCCTGAAGCCCTGAGTCCTTGTCCAGTCCTCAGTCCTTGGGGCGGCGGTCGACGAAGAAGCGCACCTCTTCCTCGCCGAGGGGCTCGACATCGAGCTGCTGTTCGTGGAGGTCGTACACCACGTTGGAGGCCAGGAACACCTTGGCGCCGTCGTGTGTCTCGAGCACGGTGTCATCGTCGGCCGGATGCGCCGCGATGGACAGTCCCAGTCCCTCTGACCGGGTGGTATGGCTCTGTGGTGCGATCCGCAGGCCAGCCCCCTCCGGCATCTGGTTTTTGGTCACGAGTGAGTTGATGGCGCGAGCCGCCGCCTCGGTCACTGTCAGCATGCCGCTACCGTAGGGGTCATTCCCTTGACCGCGTAAGCAGGAGGCTGTTGCGGCGCTATCCGCAGCCCGACAGCATATGCATGTGAACATCGACATGCGACTGCTGACGGGCCAGCCATGGGAGATGGCGGCTCTGCAGAAAGTGCTCGAAGGAGCACCGACCTACGCGGAGCGGGTCACCGGCCGTCCGCCGGGAGCCGAGGAGGCCCAGCACCTGCTCAGCGCTCTGCCTCCCGGCATGACCCACGACAGCAAGTACGTCTACGGCTTCATGACCGACGGGACGGAGATGATCGGCTGCGCGGATGTCATCCGCGGCTGGCCGGAGGCCTGCACCGCGCTGCTCAGCCTACTGCTCCTCGGGGAGGCGCACCAGGGCCACGGCCTCGGCCGGTCCGTCTACGACCTGGTGGAGGCGAAGGTACGACGCTGGCCGGAGATCGACATGATACGGATACCGGTGGTGCGCTCCAACGCCGCCGTACTGCCCTTCTGGCGGCGGATGGGTTTCGCTGAGACCGGTGAGGTGCAGCCATACGCGCACGACGGCCTCGTCTCAGAGTCGATCATCCTCACGAAGCCGCTGTCCTGAGCGCCGCCTTCGTCTCAGCGCCGGTCGGGCGCTGAGCGCGCGTCAGGTGGTGGACGCGTTCAGCACCCCTCGGGCGCCTCTTCGGGGGTCAGCGCCTCGACGGTGTGTTCTCGCACCGGGCGCAGCTCGAACTCACCGAACTGGCCGCGACGCACGGCCACGGCACTCATCGGCAGGGGTCGGCTCTGCCGATGGCGGGGAGTGAGGGTCATTCCGGCCCGACCTCGGCGGTCGGAGACGGGCGTGCGCATGTGGTCCTTCTTACGTTCTGGTTGTACGGGCGGCCCTCAGCCGGGACGCCGAGCGCGCAACATGGGTACACAGCGGAGTAACCCGCATGCTGGGGCGCCCCCCGTTGATCGATGGAAGTACCTGTCATCTACAAGTACCTGTTATTACCGACGAACGGCGAGCACCATACAGCCCCCGGGCGCTCGTCCGCAGTATGAGAGTACTCCCAGTTGACGACACGAGCATACCTGCTATCGGATGGCACCCACTGTGGAATGCTGTGCGGATGGATCTCGACCCCGACCTTGTTCAGGGCCACAGGCGGGCTGGGCGATGAGCACCCCCCGAACCGGCGAGAAGCAGACCGGCGCGACGGCGGCCCGTCGCGCCCCGCGGGGGACCAGGATGCTCGCCTGGACTGGTGTGGACTGCCTGCGACTGGAGGCGGCTCGGGTCGTTCTCGGTGAGCGTGGCCTGCGGGCTACCGGGTCATTGGTCCACGCTCCGCAGGAGGGCGTCCCAGCCTACTCCGTGTCCTACTCATTGGTCACCGACGATGCTTGCGTGGCCCAGCGGCTCACCGTCCGTACCGCTGCGGCCACGGGCGAGCAACACGTCACCGCTACTCGCTCGGAGGAGGGATTCTGGCTGGTGGACCACGGCCAGGGCGCGGCACGTACCCACTTCGGCGGTGCGCTGGACGTCGACCTGGCGTTCAGCCCACTGTTCAACGCGCTGCCGATCCGCCGCTTGGGCCTGTACCGCGACGCGGCCCGGCACGAGCTGCCGGTGGTGTTCGTCGCGTTGCCCAGCCTGGAGGTGTCCCGGGTCTCCCAGACCTACCGCACCGTGTCACTGGGTGAGCCCGCGGTGGTCAGCATCAGCAGCGACTCGTGGGAGGTGGAGCTCACCGTGGACGCCGACGGCCTGGTGCTGGAGTACCCCGGACTGGCCCGCCGGGTGTGACCATCCATGGGTCTGACCTCGGGATATCTCCACCTCGGTGGATCAACCGGCGGAGATCCGGGCACCGGCGGCGAGCACCGTCTGCTCGCCGCCCCGCACTGCGGCCACCTGGATCCCGATCGGCAGCCCGTCCACTTCTGGTGCGGGCACTGACACCGCCGGCCAACCCAGCAGGTTGAACGGCAGGGTGAGGGACAGCAGCGCTGGCGCTACCGTGACCCGAGTGCCGTCCGGGGCCTCCACCTGCCGAGCACCGATCAGGGTGGCCCGCAACGGGGTGGTCGCCAGCAGCAGTGCATCGATCCCCTCAGCGAGCATCCGGGCGGCCAGCTCGGCGGCCAACCGGCGGCGGGTGCGCTGGGCGGTGACGTAGTCTGCGGCGGTGTACGCGGCGGCGGCCCGCAGCCGTGCCGCGGTGGCCGGCTGGTAGTCCTCGGGGCGCTGGGCCAGCCAACGCCGGTGGGTGGTGTGGGCCTCAGCTCCGACGATCACGTGGTAGGTGGCGGCTAGCTCGTCGATACCGGGCAGGCGTACCGCACGCAGCACGGCACCGGCGGCACCCAGCGCGTCGGCGGCGCGGTCCACCGCTGCATCGATCTCCGGGTCGTGGACCCGCCAGTACGGGTCGGTCGGGCGTCCGACCACGGTGCCCGCGACCGGGGCGTCCGGGTCGGTCCAGCGGCCGGTCAGCGCGCCGAACGCCGAGCCGACCGTGCCGACGTCGGTGCCGAGCAGCCCGATGTGGTCCAAGGTCTCGGACAACGGAAACACCCCGGTGGTGGGCAGCGCGCCGAGCGCTGGTTTGAGCCCGACCACCCCGCACAGCGCGGCGGGGGTGCGCGCTGAGCAGCCGGTGTCGGTGCCCACCGCCAGCGGCACCAGCCCGGCGGCCACCGTGGCGGCGGAGCCACTGGAGGAGCCGCCGGTGATCCGGCGCGGATCACGCGGGTTGCGGCACGGGCCCTCGACGGCGACGTCCCCGGTGGGGCCGTAGGCGAACTCGTGGGTATGGGTCTTGGCGACCACCACCGCGCCGGCCGCGCGCAGCCGCGCCACCACCGCGGCGTCCGCACGCGCTGGGGCGGCATCGGCCAGCACCGCGCTGCCGCACCGGGTGGGCACGCCGGCGACGTCGATCAGATCCTTCACCGCCACCGGCACCCCGCTCAGCGGACCGGTGCGCCGGCGACCATCCACCGCGACCAGCCGCACGATCGCGTTATGCGGGTCGACGGTCAATGCCGCGAGCGATATCACAGTTGGACTTGGCAGCGGGTGCCTTGCAGGCCGATGACGCGGCCACCGTGCCGGCCGATCTCGCGCAGTCGCCTGAACGCTCCGCCAGTGCTCAGGTCGACATGCTCGGTGTCGGTATGCTCGGTGTCGGCAGGCACGGCGCCCTCGCGTGCCCTGTCGAAGGCCTGGCGGGCCAGGTGACCGGCTCGGATGGTGGCCTCCAGCGCGCCGGTGGACGCCAGCGAGCCCCGCGCCGCGCCCAGCCGTCCCAGGGCATCGTCCACCGCCTCCAGCAGGGCGTCGCGGTTGCCCTCGCACAGCGCCCGGACCAGTTCGGGCCGGGAGGCGGCCACCCGGGTGCCGTCGGTGAACGAACCCGCGCCCAGAGCCATCGCCAGCGGGCCGCCGTCGGCGCCCACCGAGGCGAGCACCGCGGCCAGCACATGCGCCAGGTGGGATATCCGGGCCACCGCGGCGTCGTGGTCTGCGGCGCCGGCCGGCACTACGTGCGCCCCGCAGTCCAGCGCCAGCTGGGCGACCTGAGTCCACACCCCGGGGTCGGCACCGTCGTCGCTGCCCACCACCCAGGACGCCCCGCTGAACAGCGTCGCGGAGCCGGCCGCCCAGCCCGAGGCGGACGTCCCCGCCATCGGGTGCCCGCCGACGTAGCGCGCCGACGGGGTGCGCCGCGCCACCGCCGCCGCGACAGGCTGCTTCACGCCGACCACGTCGGTGAGGCGGCAGAGCGGGGCGCGGCGGGCCACCACCGCCAGCACGTCGACCACCGCGGGCAGCGGCACCGCGAGCACCACCAGCGCGTCGTCGCCTGCGGCGTCCGCCAGCACGTCCTCGACCGAGGACGTGACATCGAAGCCGGCCTCCCGGGCCGCGGCGACGTCGGCACCCGACGTCGCCGCGCCCCGGACCTTCCACCCGGCGTCCTGCGCGCCGCGCAGCAGCGAACCGCCGATCAGGCCCAACCCGATGACACACAGGGCGCGCCCGCTCACGAGGTCCGGTGTGCTCACCACCCCTCATTCTCACACGTCATCCCCGTATCGTGGGGCAAGGTCGGTGATCGTGCTTCCATGTGGAGCCAGACGGCGCATACTTGTGCCATGTCGGTCACCGGCTTCGCTGTCGCTGTTGTTCGCGAGGACGGGCGCTGGCAGTGTGCCAAACTGGACGCTGCGGCCCTGAAAGACCTCGACGCGGCCATCACTGAGCTGCGTGGGCAGCGCTCCACGGGCGCTGTCTTCGGCCTGCTCGCCGTTGACGACGAGTTCTTCGTCGTGGTCCGGCCGGTACCGGGCGGGGTCTCGTTGCTGCTGTCCGACGCCGCCGCGGCGCTGGACTACGACGTCGCCGCCGATGTGCTCGACCTGCTGCGGGTCGAGGTCCCCGAAGAGGATGCCGTCGACGCCGACGACGTCTGGCCGGAAGGTGACCTCGGGCTGCTCGCCGACCTCGGGCTGCCGGCGGAGGAGATGCAGGTGATCATCGATGAGGTGGACCTGTACCCGGACGAGCAGCTCGACATGATCGCCCAGCGCTGCGGGTTCTCCGCGCAGCTGTCCGCGCTGCTGGCCAAGCAGCCGGGATGACGGCGGCGACCGGTGCCGACCTGGCGCTGGTGCGACGCGCGATCGAGGTGGCGGGCGGCGCGGTGGCCACCGGGGACGTCCCGGTCGGGGCCGTGCTGGTGGACGCTGACGGCGTCGAGCTGGCGGCTGCCTGCAATGCCCGGGAGGCCACCGGCGACCCGACCGCGCACGCCGAGCTGCTGGTTCTGCGGGCCGGGGCGGCCCGGTTGCGCGACTCTCGGTTTCAGGAGGGCGGGCGCGGCACCGGCTGGCGGCTGAGCGGCTGCACCCTGGCGGTCACCGTGGAGCCGTGCACGATGTGCGCGGGCGCCCTGGTGGCGGCCCGGGTGGACCGCCTGGTGTTCGGTGCCTGGGAGCCTAAGACCGGTGCGGTCGGCTCGCTGTGGGACGTCGTCCGGGACCACCGGCTGCCGCACCGTCCCCGGGTGCTCGGCGGTGTCCTCGCGCCCGAGTGCGCCGCCCTGCTCACCGGGTTTTTCTCCGACGTCGTGCGACCGGTACCCTGACCGGCGGTAGCGTGTCCGAGCGGCCGAAGGAGCGCGCCTCGAAAGCGCGTGAGGGTTCACGCCCTCCGTGGGTTCAAATCCCACCGCTACCGCCACGGACCAGCACAAACGCCGGTCACCTCTTTTGTGGGTGGCTGGCGTTTGTGCGGCTGGTTGCATTTGTGGTGGCGTTTGCCTGTTACGCGGTCGGTGTGGGGCCCCCTGCGGCGCTGTCGTCGTCACTCGGCTCGGCTAGTGCGGCTGGCTTCCAGAGCAACCCGCCGACGCTGGTGGCCACGTCTCGCCGGATGGCCGCGATGATGTGTTGGTACCGCGCGGCCATAGCCGTGTTGGACCATCCCATGATCGCCATCACCGTTCGGTCCGGGATCTGCAACAGCAGCAGCACCGTGGCGGCTGTGTGTCTGGCGTCGTGCAACCGGCGTTCCGGTACCCCGGCACGCGCAAGTAGCCGCTTCCACTCGGTGTAGTCGGTACGCGGATTGAGCGGTCCGCCGGTCGGCGTGGTGAACACGTAGCCCGTTTCCTGCCAGAGCTGCGCCGCCGTCAGACGCTCGTGCTCCTGCTCTAACTTGTGTTGCTTGAGCAGCCCCGCCAACTCGTCGGGTAGGCCGATGCCGCGCTTGCCGGCCTTGGACTTCGTACCGGCCGTTTCCGTGCGCAGCGGGACCCGTTGCGGGCAGTGCCCGCCGAACTTGCGGCCGCACGGTCCGGCGCATCCGTGTGTCCACTTCGGGCGTAACCGACTGCGGCGCACGATGAGTGTGCAGTCATCAAGGTCGATATCCGACCACTGCAACCCCAGCGCTTCACCCTGGCGAAGACCGAGCGCCAGCGCGACCGCCCATCGCGCACTGTTGCGTCTTTGCTGAGCGGCTTCAAGGAGACTCTTGACCTGAACGACTGAGTACGGTTCCACCTCGTCTTCCTCGACTTTTGGCGCCCTGGCCAGCAGCACGGGGTTCTCGGTGATTTTCTTCCGCCGCATGGCCTCGTTGAGCGCGGCCCGGATGGTGCGGTGTACCTGGTGCACTCGCCCCGGCTTGGCTCCTGCTCTCGTCATCTTCCGGTACAACAGTTCCAGGTGCTCGGGTTCCAACTTGTCGAGCTTGTGCGCGCCGATGCCCGGAATAAGATGCACTCGCGCGGCGACCTCGTAAGCGATGAACGCGTTTTCCGTGATGACCGGCGGGGCGATGATGGTTTCAAGCCAATAGGTTAGCCACTGCTCGACGGTCCAGGTTTGGCCTGGCTTACGGACTTTGCCCTCGTCCCGTTCCCGTTCTAGCTTGCGTACCTTCTTGGCTACCTCGCTTTGGTTCTGTCCGCGCGCGTGCCGCCGGTCTGGCTTGCCGTTGTCCTTCACGCCAACGGTGACGTACCCGTGCCAGCACTTGTCCTTGTCGCTGTAGTAGATGCTCGATCGGCCGTTGGCGTTGCGGGTGCTCTTTTGGCGTGGCATCCGTCTCTCCTATACTACTGATCGACTGGTGGTGTTCTGCGGCTCGGTGGTGAGTCGCGCGGCGTAGGCGTTGATAGCGTCGATATGGATGCGCCGTAGGCGGCCGATCAGTATTGACTCGATTTCTCCGGCCTTGACCAGGGAGTAGGTCTTGGTCTTGCCGATGTGCAGCCGCTCGGCGGCTTCCTCGACTGTCAGCAGCACCTGCGCGGGCATCGGCCGGGATGCGGGTACCTCGGGGGTAGGGGGTTGATCGGACATGAGGACCGCCAGCCGCGCCAACAGGTCGGCAATCTCGGTGGTGCGGGCGTGGGTGGGCTGGGTGGCTTGGGTGCTCACGGTCGCGGTCCTCCTGGGGTGGGGCTGGTTGGTGCGGTTACTGCGGTTACTTGCCTGGTCCGAGAGGACATGGCCCTAGCGATCCCGGCGAGCGCGGCGGGTTCGTAGACCGGGAAGCGCTCCATTTTCATATTCTGGGCATCGCCGACGCAGCCGGTGATGGTGGCCGCCCGTTTGTATCCAACATTAAGCAGCCCTCGGAGACCCTCGTTGTTTCCGCAATTCTTGGGGTTGAAGATCGCGTCAACCTCATCGAACAGGATCGTGATCGGCCCCATCGAAACCAGCCGGAACAGCGCCGCCGGGGTCGCGGAGATTGTCATCTTCGGTGCCCGAACAAGGAATTGGGCGACTTCCAAGACTTGTGTCTTGCCGGAGCCGGGTTCGGCGGAGTCCATGACCAACCGGGGGGTAACGTAGAACCGTTCACTGGCGTGGGTGTGGGCGTACCACAGGGCCAGCGTCGGGGCGCAGTGCTCGGAGGGGAACACCGAGAACCGAGCCACGAACGCGGCCACGTCATCAAGCACCTGATGACCGGCCCGGGTGACGGCCCCGGGCGGTGGTTGTCCAAGCCATCCCAGGGGCCGGGCTGGTGCGGTCTCGGGGAGGGACTCATCCGGGGTGGTCCCGCTAGCCGGGGGTGGCGTGGCGGCGTGCTGTTCGTACCAGGTCTGCTGGCAGCCCTCGGAGCAGAAGTCCGTTGAGGGCGACGCGTCCATGGGCTGCCCGCAGTGCTGGCACTTGCGGTCGCTAAGGGCGGTGTCGATCGCGGTCAGCGCGGTGCTGATGTCGGGTCTCATGTCGCCCCCTGGTGGCTGGTACGGAGAGTGGCGCGGCGGGGATTGCGCGCCCCGGCCGCGAGTCCGGCGGTGATGACCCGGGCGATTTCGCGGGGTGTGCAGTCGCAGTCGGCGCTGATCCGAGGACTGGCGGCGGTAGTGAGTTCGGCCCGCGCGGCGGCTGCGTCGAGCAGGCTGGCGCCTGGTTCGGGTGGCGTCCACGGTCGGGGTCGGGATCGGATGATCAAGCGTGGTCATGCGCCGAGTGCCTCTCTGATTACTCTAAGTAGTTGGGTGTGGGCGTGCAGGGTTGGTCTCAGGCGCCGGGAGAGCGAGTGATGTGGATGGGAAACGGGGTGTGGCCTGGCCAGGCCGTGAGGGGTCTACCCCCCGCTACCGTGCTGGTCGCGACCCGTTACCCGGAGGGTCTACCGGGGTAGAGGCCCCCCACTACCCGCAGGCGTGCGGGCAGGTAGTGGTAGCGGGGGGTCGGTAGCGGGCGGGATAGACCATCCCCCTCTACCCGTCACTCTCCGTGACTTGCTCGGAGGGTGGTTGCGGGGGGAGGGTGGCCCCGGCTGGTATGGCGGCCTCCAGGTCGGCGCGGCGGTATCCGGCCAGGTTGATCCCGTCGACTTTGACTTGGCGGCCGCTGCGTTGGACTCCGGCGCGTTCGAGTTCCTCGGCCAGGCGCTCGGGAGTGAACTCGCCGTAGGTGTCCTCGTCCATGTTGACCAACCGGGACAGCAGGGTGCTGGTGTGCATCCGTTCCACCCCGTGCATGGCATACAGCACATCAGCCAACACGGCCGGAATCTGCACCCCGGCCGCTTCAGCGGCGGCCACGGTGTCACTGGCCGCGTCCCCGCTCAGCGTGCCCGCCGCCACCCGCAGCGCCCGCCCATGCGCGCAAACCGTGGCGAAGGTGGGCAAGTCCATGTAGTCGCAGCGGACAATCTCAAACGATCCCGGGCCGGTGACCAGCACCCCGACGCCCTTGTGGTCCTCGGACAGGATGGAGGCGTCCGCTCCTTGGGCGGCTTTGCCTTTGCCCAGGACCATGTCCGAGGAGGTGCGGTCCACGACTTGGGTGCAGTACCGGTAGGTGATGATCTCTCGCAGTTTCGCGGGCACACTGTCGGCATCCGGGCGCTGGGAGGCGGCGTTGAGGATGAACCCCGCCGCCGGAGCCCGCCGGGCCAGCCGAGCGAGTTTCTCCACGGTCTCCTCCTTGAGTGGGCCGGGTATCGCGGAGAGGTATTCCTGGAGTTCGTCGATGGTGATGAAGATGACCGGCATGTCGTAGCGGCGGCTGATCTCCGTGGTCAGCTTGCCCTCCGGACACACGGAGGTGGGGAGGGTGCCGAGCACCGCGAATCTCCGGCCCATCTCGGTGATCAGTTCATCCAGCATGGCGAGGAACTGCTGGATGGCTTCGTCTTCGGCGCCGATGACCAGGCGGTGGGCCACACCGCGCATGGGGCGCCAGTCTGCGCCGCCTTTGCCATCGGCGACGTAGTGGCGCACGTAGGCGTCGAGGACTCCGGCGGCGGAGGGGAGTCGTTGGGCGAAGGTTTTGCCTCGGCGGGGCAGTCCGCCGAAGAACATGGATTGCCACATCAGTGCCAGTAGGATGCGGCGGTCTCGGGCGTCGCGGCCGAAGGGGATGGGGTCCCAGACTGAGAACTGGTCGGCTTTGCTCAGCGGTGAGGGGTTCGGCGCACCGAGGTAGGGGTCGTCATCAGCGACCCACACAGTGAGGCGTCCGGCGTGGCCGCCTGCGGCGGCTCGGACTCGGGTCATGATGACCTGGATCTCATCGACTCCGAGTTCGGCGGCGACGGTGTCGCGTTTGGCGATCACGTCGGCGGCGGTTTTGCCGCCTCCTCGGGGTAGGTCGAGGGTGACGGCCCATCCGTTGCCGTCCCGTAGTGGTGGGGTGACGAGTTGGGGTGTGGCGTCGGTTTTGACACACCCGGCGGCGCGCAGGGCGTCGGTGAGCATGTCCGCCGAGAGCTCTAACTGCACCGGCAGCACCGGCCCCGGCGGAAACACCGGGGCAGTGTGCGGGCGGCCGAGCCACAGCGCGCCGAGCCCGGCCGCGGTCGTGACCCACCATCCGAACCCCGGCCCCACGAGGACGAACCCGGCGGCTCCGGCCGACCCTCCCGACAGGGCCAGCCACGTGGTGGTTTTGATCCGGACTCGGGCCAGCGCCCGGCGCTCCCCGATCAAGTCCCGGACCAGATCCCACCGCTTGGCCTCCCGAGCAGCGGTGATCAACGGCCGGTACTCACCGCGCACACTCACCCACCCGACCCCGGCGGCGATCGCCCGACCAACACCACGCAGAGTCCACCACGACAGCGCAAGCCCATAGGCCGGCGCGCGCCAGGCGTGGAAGGCCACATGTCGCGCGGCGTACTCGGCAGCCCACCGCAGCGTGGCCCGGGCGGTCTCTCGCGAGCGCAACCACGGCGGCAGCACCACCGGCATCGGCCGCCGGACGCACTCGGGCTCGCCGACCAGCTCCCCCTCCAACACCTCCGGCGCCCGTTGCATCTGCCCACCCGCCAGGGACGGGAACGGGATCACCGTGCCCTCCCCCTCCGAATGCTGCGCGGCATCAGGCTGTGACAGGTCGGCGTCGGGCGGCGGCTGAGGGCGGCCCTCATCGGGCTGGGCGTGGGTGTTCTGGTCGGGCTGGTCGGGGGTCATCACGCGGCCCTCCCCTCAGGTTCGGTCCGGATCGTGCCGCGGTGGTGGTCAAGGGGCAGATCAACGTCCTGCGCCAGGCGCTGCCCACGGGCCAGCGGCGCATGCCAGGCATCCTGCGGCTGGCCGTACACGGTGGCGGTGGTCATCGTCGTCCCTTGGTGCTGTGCACGATCTCGGTGACCGAGAACATGCGGGCGATCACGCTCCCGGCGAACAACGCCGGCACCCCAAGTGCCACACCCCAAGCACGAGGGTCGGAGGTGAAGGCCACGACCGCCCACTGCACTCCGACGATCACGGCGGCGGTGCCCAGCGCCCGGGCCAGATTGCCGCCCATCCGGGTGACCTCCTGGGTTTGCCGCGCGACCTTGTACGCGCCCCGGGCACCACTACGAAACGCCGCCATTGCACCCAGTCCGGCCAGCACCAGTAGCCCGACCAGCACTACGCCACCTGGCGACTGGCTCATCGGGGCTCACCCCCACCCCGGTGAGCCTGCTGGGCGGCGGTGTGGCGGGCCCGCCGCAGCAGCGACACGATCGCCGCCACGACGGGCACATCCCACCCGGCCAACCACTGCACAATGCGCTCGTCATAAGCACCCAGCTGCACCCCGTCCAGGGCCGCCAGCAACGCCGTCCGGCGCTCCTCGGCGGGCTCGTGGCGGTACTGACCGCCGGGGTAGGAGACAAACGGGGCATGTACGCTGACCGGCTCGCGCTCCAGCGGTGCCAAGGACTGGCGCATCACGCCACCTCCCCCGCGCCGGTGCCAGCGGCCAGCAGCCGCTGCCGTATCGCGTCGGTCTTGCCCGACCCGCTCAGGGCACCGATCAGCCACCCACCCGGGCGGGACTCGTGCAGGCAACACCGCTGGCAGTACCGGTACTCACGGCCGACGGGGTGCCCCTCGGCCGGCGCGGCGGCGTGCTCAGTCCCGGCGAGCGACTCGTGCAACTCGTCAACGCAGAGCAGCACCGCTCGCCACTCGGTGAACTCGTGGCTTTCGACCGCACACGTCAGCACCGGCCCACACGCTGAGCACCACAACCGCCCACCCGGCCCGACCTCCCACCCCTGAGCCGCTGCCGCGTCCAGCGCGGCATCCTCGGTGGGGTAGTGCGCCTCGAACCCGGGGTCGCCCAGGGCATCCACGCACTGGTCACAGTGGACACTCACACAGGTATGAACCTGTATCATTCCGAACTCCTTGATTGCTTCGGTGAGTGATTCGGGAACCCCGACCCGGTGGGCGCGTTCTTGGCGGTTCGGGCCGCCGGGTCGGGTGTCGTGCACATCGATCAGGGTCATGCCGCCGCCAGCCCGGCGGTGGCGTCGTGCCAGGTCAGCTGTCATCACGCGACCTCCTCGCCGTCGGCCGCGACCGGCATTACCGGCGGTGATGACCGCGCCATGCGCGCCGAAGCGCGGTTCGCGCGGCGACGCTCATGCCGCAACGCCGCATCCCGGTCAGCGAACAACGACGGCATTCGGCGATCCGGCCGCGTTACTGCGGCAACCTCCGTGACCAGGGCGTCGATGACGGTCCGGGTCAGGCCGTCTGGGTAGTTCGGTGGACTGTCCATCTACCACTCCCTCCGTGGGTGAGTGGTGGAAAGCTAACAGTTGATAGGCAACCATGTCAACTGTTAGGCCACGTGAGAGCTTGAAGGTGCCTTCTAGCTGGGAAGATGTCTTGTTAGGTTGCTGGTATGCTCGCTAGCTAGATCAGTCCCCCGCACCCAGGAGGCACCATGCCCGTCCAGCGCTCCCGGCTCTCCCGGTCTGAGTCGCTCCACCACCAGGTGGCACGCAACATCCGGAATGACATCGCCGCGGGCGTGTTGCGCGACGGTCAGCCTCTGCCCACGACACGCGAACTCGCCGAGCAGTGGGGCGTCAGCGTGTTCACGATCAGCGAGGCGATGAAGTTCCTGGCGAACGAGGGACTGGTCGTGAGCAAGCCGAGAGCGGGCCGGGTCGTTAACGCGCCCGACCAGATGCGCCGGAATGAGATTCAACCCAGTACGCCTCACGTCGTCCTCATCGGGGGATACGCCGGAAGCGGAAAGACCGAGCTCGGGCGAATTCTCGCCCGCGAGACAGGCTGGCCCCTGCTCGACAAAGATACGCTGACACGGCCTGTCGTGGAGGTCGCTCTCGAAGTACTCGGCTGCTCGCCGCATGACCGCGAATCGACGACCTACCTCGACCTTATTCGCCCGCGCGAGTACGAGGCTCTGATCAGCGCGATGACGGAGAATGTGCGGTGTGGAACCAGTGCGATCGTCACGGCACCGTTCATCCGCGAACTGCACGATACGGCGTGGATCAGTAGAGTCACGGCTACTTGCCAGGACATGGGCGCGGAGCTCTCCGTGGTCTGGGTTTACTGTGACGCCACGACCATGCACACCTATATTCGACACCGTGGGGCGGCGCGCGACGCCGCCAAGCTCGAAAACTGGAACGCGTACCTGGACACGATCGACCTCGAATTTCGCCCACCGGTTCCGCACGCCGTGGTTAACAACTCGGCGTCCGTTGTTCCATTGCAGACGCAGGCCAGGAAGCTGCTAGCCTCGATTATTGATGCAGGCGAAAGCTAATGCCAGCGATCGTACTCTACGGCCCGCCGGCGGCGGGAAAAAACACGGTCACCGAGGCTCTGACCCGGCTGAACGAGAATTACCGCCTTTATCAGCGCCTGAAAGTGGGAGCCGGCCGCACGGACGGCTACCGAATGACCACATTGTCGCACGTCGATGCGCTACGGAACGCAGGTTCCCTAGTCTGGGAAACCCGCCGGTATGACGCACTGTACGTCGTGGACCGCGCGTCGCTGACCGACATGCTAGAGGTCTGCATTCCCGTCCTGCACGTGGGGCAAGTCGGGGCCGTGAAAGCCGTGACCGCAGCCCTGCCCCCGGCAACGCAGTGCGTCACCGTATGGCTATGGTGCCCTCGCGACGTCGCGCTCGGACGGATCGCCGAACGCGGCACAGGAGACACGACAGCCCGGCTACGGGCATGGGACGAGACGGCACCCCTGCCGGAAGCTGACATCTCGATCAACACAGCCGAAGTGCACCCTGCTGACACTGCTGCGATAATTCATAGTCGAGTCCAAGCTCGGGCAGCGAGAGCCCGGGGGCGGCCGTAGAGCGGCCGAACGTTCTCGCCACTCACGAATTATCTGATTGGCGCTGTACGGGGACGACTGGATGCGCTGCGGCCCACCAACAGCGACTCCTACCCCCCCGGTACCCTCGCCAGTCAAGGCACCCCATCCCTCTAGGAGGTGTCAGCCGTGCCTGACATGCCGACCGGTGCGCTCGTCCGGCTGTACCGCATCCAGCGGCGGATGAGCACGGTTTCGCTGGCCACGCACGCCGGTATCACGGTGCGCTACCTGGAGATGATCGAGGCCGACAGCAAGACACCGTCGGTGCCGGTGCTGCGCAAGCTGGCAAAGGTGCTGGGTGTGCGGACCTCGGCCCTGGTGGGTGAAGCACCGAGCGAGGACCATGAGGGGCCGGTGAACCCCCGGCTCGCTGAGGTGGAACGGGCGTTGTTCACCTACCGCTCCCTCGCGCTCACCGATCCCGGACAGCTCCCCACCCTGGAGGAGTTAGGCGATCAGATAGGCGCCGTGCAGACGGCGTGGTGCATCTCGCCGAATAAGTACAGCGATGTGCTGCGGGTCCTGCCGGATCTGATCGTCAATAGCGAGCGGGCCGTACACGAGTCGGAGCGCTCTATTACGGCGTGCCGACAGGTTTCCGAGCTGTACCAAGTGGCTCGGGCGGTGTTGAAGTACCTTGGACGAGCCGACCTCTGCGGTCTGGTATCCGACCGGGCCATGCGTTACGCCGAGGAAACCGAGGACCCGCTCCTCATCGCGGCCGCCACGTGGAGCCTCGGCCATGCGATGCTGTCGGACGATATGCCTGCTGGGGCCTTGAGTCTTGCCATGAAAGGCAGCGAAGCGCTGGAACCGTTGTTGCCGGACGGAACACCAGAGCATTTCTCGCTCTATGGTGGGCTGCTGCTCGTGGCAACGTTGGCGTCATTGCGTACCGGCGATCCGTGGCGGGCGCGTGAGCTGCTCCGGGGGCCAGCGCGGGAAGCAGCGCTGCGAGTCGGTGACGGCCACAATTACCACGGTACGGTGTTCGGGCCGACGAACGTGGGCATCCACATGGTCCGGGTTGAGTACGAATGCGGCGAGATATCCGAAGCCCTACGACTGGCGGACGACGTGGATATTACCAAGACTGCATCATTGGAGCGTAAGATTAGCCTCCTCTACAAGGTTGCCCAGTGCTATGAGTGCCGCAGCAATGACGCGGCGGTCTTCGTACATTTGAAGATGGCTGAACGGCTGTGTCCGGAGGACTTCCAGCACCGGCAGGACGTCCGTAGCATGGTGCGTACGCTCGTCAAGCGGGCCAAGCCGTCGTATGCCGGTGAAGTGCGGGAGTTCGCCGGGCGGATCGGACTGCTGGACTAACAGCCATTTTCCCATCGATGTGATTAAAGGGGGAGCAGCGTGATGTGCCCCCTTATTCGTCTGTCCGGATAGTGTGAGCAGACGAACTGCCCGTTCGGGAAGGTCACGTTTCGGTTCTGCCTACTTGCTCGCCGTTAGCGTCCCTGCCCAGGCCCCCAGGGCCGGGATGTACGGGCTACCCCGGCGCCCGGTTGGTGCCCTTGCCGGTTGGCTTTGCGCTTTCTCCTTTTAGTGCAGGCCAAAGCAACTGGCGGGCACCGATCCCCCGAACCGCGCGCTGCTCAGGGATGGACTCGCCCCGGCCCTGGGTGCCATCCACGTGAGACGAGCAGGAGCTTGGGACCCAGGGGAAGGACCCGACCCGAGGGGCACCGCCAGCGGCGCTGCCACCAGGAAGCCAGGAACGAGGCGCTATGGCAGACAAACACCGTTACCGGCTTATTGCCGCACTCCGAGAGATCCTGGGCCGGGGCCCTCGTGCCCGGACGCCCGTCGCCACCACGCTGAGGTGCACTATCGGGTTCGCCGACTGGCCGACGTGCGAGCGGGCACCTGATGGCCTGGTACCTGCTGCCTGCTCATACGCCGTCTGGCTGACAGAGAGGTGATCACCGGTGGACCCCATCGACCCCGAGTTCTTCGAAGGCGACGAGATGCGCGCCGCGCTGGCCGCCCGTGACATCGGCACGGTTTACCGCCTGCTCGGGCGCGTCGGCGTGAGTCAGCGCCAGATCGCGCACCTGACCGATCAGTCCCAGTCGGAGGTGAGCGAGATCCTCAAGGGTCGCCGGGTGCGCGACGTGTGGGTACTGGAACGTATCGCTGACGGGCTCGGCATACCCCGAGCGTGGATGGGCCTGAGCTACGGTGAGGACAGGCCGGGCACAGCCTCAGGTGAGGTGGAGGTGAGCGAGGACATGAAACGCCGTGTCCTGGTCGCCACCACTTCGGCTGCCGCCCTGGGTCAGGTGTTTCTGGGTCTACCCGAGCTGGCCCTGCCGACCGCCCAGGCGCTGCCCTCACGGCTGGATATGACCCACGTGCACACCGTGCGAGCGGTCACCGAGCGACTGCGCGGGGTGGCCCGGTACTACGGCGGACAGGCCGACCTGTTCAGCGCCGCCGCGACGCTCTACACCCAGTGGATGCAGGTACCCGCGACCGATGCCGTCACGACGGCGCTGGCCGTCGCGCTGGCCGAGCTGCACACCGAGGCGGGATGGTGCAGCTACGACGCCGGGCTGGATGGGACAGGCCACTTCACCCGCGCCCTGCGCCTGGGCGGGAAGGCCCGGGACGCTTACGGGATCGCCAACACCACCTGGCACGCTGGCATGGTGCTGGTCCGCACCGGGCACCCCAACCATGCACTCAAACTACTCCAGCTCGGGGGGTTTCAGCTCCGCCCGCACGCCGATGATTCCCGGGTACCGACCCTCACCGCACGGCTAGCCCGGACCTCCGCAGCTGCCTACGCCCGCATGGGCGGCATTGATGAGGCCACCCGCTGCCTCGCCGAGGCGGGCGAGGGATGGGAGCCCCGCGATGCGTTCGAGCGCGCGGGCGCCGATTTCGTGACCGCCGGGGTTCAGCGCGACCTGGGCCGGCTCAACACCGCCGAGCAGCTCACCGCCAGCGCGGTACGCGCCTACGGCCAGGGCCACTACCGCCGAGGCCACACAGTAGCTGAGCTCCTCCTGGCCGAGATCCACGTGCGGGCGGGGGAACCCCGGGGCCTGACGCTGGCCCACCAGGTCATCGAGACGGTGAGCACCCTGCAATCCGTCGCCGCCCGACGGGAATGGCTGACACCGCTAGTCACCGCGCTGGAAGCCCGACCCGGCACCGACACCCAGGAACTAGCCCGGACAGCCCGGCAGGTCGCCACGAGCCGAATTGGCGGTCTCTAGTGGTGGGCGCGACACCCGGCTTGACCTGGGACCCTCGCGGGGGCTCACATCGAGCGGATAGCGGGCAGGCAGGGGCTGCCCGATGCGCGGCCAGCTTACGAACCCTCGCCCCAGGTCAAGCCGGGTGTCGCGCCCACCGTTTGAGCTCAAGAGTTTCCTTTCCCTGGTCAAGAGCGCCGCCCGGGGCGGCGCAGACGCGGCTGACTCGGCATACAACTCACTTGCCCGCTCGGGCCGGTCCCGCTCGCTGCGCGCGGCCTGGCGGCCGTGCTCGCGCGGGTCGGCCCGGCGGGCGTGGTGGTCGAGGTTTGCTCGGCGCCTGCAGCTGAGCAGACCAGGG
>JAFAUB010000164.1 GCA_019243635.1 Pseudonocardiales bacterium | reverse complement strand
CGCGAGCTTGTCGTCGCTGTGCTTGGCCCGCTCGGCCAGCCGCTCGGTCAGCTTGTGCTTGGCCTGCGACTCCTTCGCCGACAGTGCCTGGTCGAACAGCTGCACCACCTCATCGAGCACATCAGCCGCCGACTGAGCCAGCAGCGTCAACACGATCGGATACCGGCGTTGCGGATCCCGACGGGCCAGCTTCGCAGCCGAACAGCGGCGCCCGATCGCCGCGAGGAACCGGCGACGCTCGGCCGGCAACACGGACAAGTCCAGGATGTGAGCGTCCAAGCCGCGCAGGAACAACAACTTTCTGACCTCGGTCTTCACCGCCGCCGCGGAGGCCTCGGTCGGGCCGGTGTTCAACCACCGCAGTCGCGAGGTACCGATCTCCGGGTCGGTGACCAGCAAACCATCCAACTCCACCCGGCGGGTCTCGCCGAGCAGATGCGCCAGCCGGTCGTAGGTCTCCCGCTGCGCGGCCGCCCGAGCAGCCGCGACCCGCTCCAACAGCGTGACCACGCCAGGGCGCACGACCTTCGAGCTGCGCAGATGCTCACAAGCCAACCGGAACAACAACGACGGCGCATCATGCTCCATCCCCCGGGCCGGCAGGAACTCCTCCAGCTCCTCAAGCTCCAGCGTCCCTGCCGTCTGCCACCCGCAATACCGCAGGACCAACCGCAGATGATCCGTGCGGGTCTGCTCCCGTTCCCCATACCCCTCACGCTCTCCAGGACCCACCTGGAGCTGCCGGGCCAGTCGGGCCACCGCCACCGGTGGCGCCGCGGTCACCACATCGGGCACGAACCCCAGCCACGACAAGCTACACAGCTGGATCGCCAGCCCAAGGCGATCTCTTGGCGAGCGCCCCCACCCCGGGTCCACGAACGCCCGATCCGCCGGGCTCAGCGTGAAGAACCGGACGAGCTCATCACGAGTGATCTCCGGGAAACCACGCAACTGCGCCAGCTCCTCCTTCGAGAACACCCGCGTCGACACCCCAGCACCCTAGGCCCACCGACACGACCAGGAACAACAGCCCATATCCGTTGATTTTTCGGCACCTGGACCCGGTACCCCCCCTGCCAGCAGCGGAGATGTTCACCAGTCGACAGGTTGTTATGCCCGGTAGGGTTCGGCGTAGCGGTAGGGCAGGTCCCGTGTTGCGGCGAGTTGGGTGAGGGAGTAGGTGTGGCCGCCCCCGTACCAGGCGCCTTCTTGTGGTGTGAGGGGCTGGAATTGGGCATCGTCGCCGGTCAGCTGGGGGAGACCGGTGTGCGACTGCTCCCAGGTGTACCACCAGCGGTCCAGCTCGGTGTGCAGCATCCAGAACGCGGGGTCCACGGCCAGTTCGTTGAAGTAGGTCACGGTGCCGCGCACGTCGGGGTTGGCCGGGTTGAGCCCTCCGGCCCACAAGTGCAGGTCGACGTGCGCCGGCATGACGACGGTCCCGTACACGGCCTTGACGGCGCGGATGACCTCCTGGTCGGGGTGGGGGCGGAATTCCTCGGAGGTGGCCAGGTATCCCACGCCCAGGACGGCGTTGACGAACTTCGTGGCGGCACCGATGTCCTGCGTGATGACGGCGTCGACGTTCTGCGGAAGGGGCTGCTTGACGGCCTCGGCGACGATCTGGACATCGGCGTTGTCCGGGAACCGGCGCTGGAGGGTCTCCAGGCCCTCCTTGGCGGCAGGGAGGGCGGACTGCACGAGCGGCGTCTCGAATTCGATCTTCCGGTAGAGGCCGGCGAAGTCGTCAGAGGCGAGGATGTACGGGACGTAGGCCAGCTGGGGCAGCTTGTCGAACACGATGTTGTTGCCCGGCCAGCGGCCGAACACAATTTTGTAGCGCGATCCGACGGGCTTGCCGTAACCCGGGTGCCCCTTGGGCATGCCCTCCGGCGGGACGAGCGCCGTGCCACCCTGGGGCTGAAGTGCCTGCACCCAGCCGGGAAGCGCTTGGTCGTGGACGGCGTCCCAGTAGGGGATGAACAGGCCGTCGGCTTCACGGGGGTCGCGACCTTCCTGCCGGTCGCGCTCCCGCAGGGCGGCACGCAGCATCTGCTCCGCCTCGAGGATGAACGACCGGTGCCACGGCAGCAGCCGGTATCCCCAGGTGATCGATGGGGCGGCCACGGCGGTGATCGGGGAGGTGGCGGTCAGGTCGATGCCGTGGTTGCGGTTGCGCTCGTGATTCTGGTGCTCCTGGTTGAAGGCATCGAAATAGCCCTTGCCAACGGCGTAGGAGAAGGCGCGCTCGAAACGGTCGATCTCGGCAGGGTTCATTTGCGAGGCGCTTTTGCGCACGACTTGTGCGTGCTGGTGCGCCGCGGCGTCCCCGGTCGGCGATGTCGGGCCGGCGGGGTTGGCGCAGGCCGTCAGGGCTGCCGCGACGGCGATCACCACGCCGAGGATCAGGCCTCGTCCGGACCTGCGTGAAGCAGACAGGCGTTGCCGCTTCCGCGGCGCCAGCCGGCGGTCGCGGTCCTGGTCGCTCATCGACGTGTCCTCGTTGGTGAGCTGACGATATCTGCTCATGACCAACCCCCTCTTTTTGAATAGGCATCCCTGGCAGGTGAATGACGTCTAAGAAACCCTCAAACAGTAGTGCCCGTAATGAACTGTGAAGTACTGCTTGTTCCGGCTGAGACGGTCTGGCGCCCAGTCTGCGTCAGATGGTCGTGTCGCGGGTATCCCTCAGTGGTGCGATTGCTCTGTTGTGGTCGTGGCTGCTGTGCTGTCACCAGGGGGCTGCGCTGCGGTAAGGGCAGCCGCCGGTGCTTACTGCAGTGCGGCGGTGCCGTAGCGCAGGTTCGCCCGCGCCAGGTCGAGCATGCGCCCCACCCCACCGGCTAGCACCACCTTGGCGCTGGCCAGGGCGAAGCCCCGCACCTGCTCGGTGGTCAGGTGCGGTGGCATCTCGAGCAC
>JAFAUB010000081.1 GCA_019243635.1 Pseudonocardiales bacterium | reverse complement strand
TCCTTGCACACCCAGGACGAACTTGATAGAGTAGCAGCAGAACTGAATGGCAGACCACGCAAGACGCTCAACTGGCGAAAGCCGGTCGAGGCCTTCGAAGAGCTGATCGCGAAGCATTGTGTCGCCATGACCGATTGAAACCGCCGGCAGAAACCGGAGCCGGCCGTTTCATGCTGACTTGCGTCGATGTGGCTCCCGGCCTAGACGGTGCGGTGGGAGATTGTGCTCTCGTCATATTCGGTGAGTGGGTGTGGTTCTCGGGTCAAGGCGGCTAGCGCGGAGGCGACCTCGTGTAGGTCTGCTCGGATGTATGTGGTTGTTGATCCGGCGTCGCTGTTTCCTGTGTGTCCGGCGTAGGCGCGTGCGACGGCATATCCGAAGTTTCGTTCGACCCATGTGAGTGTTGTATGCCGGAGCCAGTGGGTGCTGATTTGTTGGGTGGCGACCCAGGGGAGATGCTGTCCGATCCTGGACCATAGGTGATCATAGCGACGAGCCGTGACTGGCTGTTGGTTGCGGTAGCAGAGCAGTTGCTCGTCTGAACCGTTTCCTCGCTCCTTGCTGTGGTTCAAGAGGTGGTGCATGAGTGTCGGAGAGACTGGTTGCCATCTCGTCGTCTCGCCTTTCTCGTGCAGGAGGATGAGGCATTGCTCGGTGTCGAGGTCGGAGGGTTGGAGTTGGAGTGCTCCGCCTCTGCGGCAGGCTGTTTCGGTGTGGAGTCTCAGTAAGAGGGTGTCGAGTTCGGGATCGTTTCCGGTGGTTGCTGCTATTTTGATGATCTCTGCCAGTCGGTGGTCGGGGATGGCGCGGCGGGTGCTGGGGAGTCTTCTGGGTTTTGTTACGCGTATTGCCGGGTTGTCGGCGTCTGTGATGAGGCCGTCTGCGGCGGCGTGTCGGTAGAGGCATCGAAGGGCGGCGATGAGGTGTTCGGTGGCCGAGCGGCCTCCCCGTGAGTTCTTTCGAGTTACCGCGCAGGCCTTGACGCTCTCGGAGAGCTTTTTGATCTCCAAGGGGGTTGGTTCATCGAGGCGCCGGTCACCCCATGTATCTATGACTCGCTGCCAGTAGGTCTGGTAAGCGCGTCGTGTTCCGATGGGTACAGCGTCGGAGACTTGGCTGATGTACTCGCGGAACGTCGGCATGTGAGTATTGGCTGTGTGCTCTGTTCTGAGCAGTTGCTCGGGTGTGATGCCCATGCGTGCGAGCAGGAGCCGGGCTGCGTCGAGATCGGCGTCATTCATTTTGTTGTCTCATGGCGTGGCGCCGAGAGGTGGTGTTTGAGAAGAATTGATTCCAGTGATGGCGTGGTGTACCCCACTAGGACGCCAGGTCCCGGTGCGGCTACAATGAGTAGGCGGTCCCCGGCAGTGATACGGCAGAGGTGTCTCACGTGGGCGGGCAACCGGAGATGCCCTTGTCGAGTGATGGACTCGGCACCGTTGGGCCCAGAGGTGACGACCACTGTTTCCCGAACTACTGAGATCGTGACCGGTTGCCCTGGCGACCACTCGAGTGCGCGTATCGGTGACCGGTCCGCAAGGCGTCCTCGGTCATCGATGGGTGTCACTGCGCAGTAAAGAGATGGCGCTGGCATCGGCGCGAGTAGCGGTGCCAGTGGCAACCCGATGACTTGGATGCGTAAGTCTGTTTCGGCGGAGGATAGTGCCGCAGCGATTTGATCTGCGATGGGGCCGGTCTCGGTCCGTAACCGGCTCTTGTGTAGGCCTTGTGATGTTTTACCGGTCATGTTCGCACCTACCCAGTGATCTGCGCGCCGAAAATTTCCGCGATAGACATGTTGCGGGTGATATGGTTTCCCCATGCGGTGCCGACCGGGGTATCTGTGCCGTGCGGTCGTTAGCGGGATTCCGGTGTTCGGGTCCTCCATCGGGATTCTAAGGTGGCGACGGTTGTCCTGTGGCGCGACCAAGAGGGAACTGCTGAAGCAGTGCGTCGAGCCGGCGACTGCTCTCCGCCGTCGTGTGAGGTGTCGGGCGTAGCCTCAGGCGATGGCCTGGATGCGGGAGGTGAGGACTTAAGATCTCATCGACGCCGAGTTCGCCCGGCGATGGTGTCGGGTAGTCCGGGTCCAGTCATGACGAGGGGCCCTTCGGGTAGGGGTTGAGCGTGGGGAGGGTGTCGAGTCCGCCGAGGGCGACGGCGGCGAGTTCGCGCAGCCTGGTGTCAGGGCGGCGGTGAGCGCGGCGGGGCGCCGCTGGGGTGGGGTCGGAAGCGCACCGCCGGGTTGGGGTGTGGTGCTGCTTGGACAGCGCAGCCCGGGTGAACTCGACCGCGGTCTGGGTGGCTGGGGTGGCGGGGTGATGCTGGCTGGGTGGGGTAGCTCGACCAGAGCCGTACGCATCGCGGCGGCGCCTTTGGGGGTGGGCGTGGTCATGTTTTCAGGTCCTTTTTTGGTAACTGTGTAGTCGTTTGAGGGTGTGGTCGGTTCGGTCGGGGGTGGGGGGAGGGAGTTCTCCCCCGGCGTGCCAGCCCTCGGGTTCGGGGTTCTCTCGGGTGTTCAGCGGGGGTCGGGTGGGGGTCCCCGGGGTCCCCGGTGGGTGGTTGTGGCTGGTCAGAGTGGGGAGGCAGGGCGGGGATGGGGGTGGGGAGAACTCCCTGGGTCCCCGGGCGGGTCCCCACCTCAGATCCCCTTTTTATGGTCACTGTTCGTGGTGTTGTGGGGGGCGCGGTGGGTGAGTGCGTGGGTGATGTCGGTGGCCCGGATGGATTTGACCCCGCGGGATTTGACGGGCTTGATGCCGTGGCGGGCGAGCGTGGTGGTGAGGTCGTGGAAGCCCCAGCCTTCATAGGTGGCCGGGTCGAGTTCGGCCAGCCTGCTCAGCACCACCTGGGTCCGGACTCGGCGTTCTCCGCGGAGCACCTGGTCGATGTCGGTCAGGTAGTCGACCTCCGCGGGCCCGTCGTGGTCTTGGTCGTCGTGGTTGGTGGTGGGCTGGGCGGTACGGCGCAGGTCGTTGATGGCGGCCATCGCGCGACTGACCACGGGAGTGACCATGTCCACACCGTCGGCGTAGGGCACGTGGAAGGTGTTGAGCAGCTCGAAGGGGGCATCGCTGACTCCGACCGCCACGCAGGTGCCCCGGTCGGTGTTCATCCGTAGCTCGGTGGCCCTGATCCCGGCGCGATATTTCCCGGATCCCAGTAGCCCGTCGTTGGCTTCGTGGTCGGCGACGGAGAAGGCGACTCCGCAGGAGACGTGGCGGGTGACGTCGGTGGGGATCGAGGCCGCGGTGGGGGACTGGGTGTCCAGGATCAGCGTGATGCCGAACTTGCGGCCCTGTTTGATGACGCTGATGGCCAGTTTCGCGGCCTGCGCCCCGTAGCTGGGGTGACCGAAGAGCTCGTGGCACTCGCTGATCACACACATCAGCGGATGCAGCCCGAGCGCGGGTTTGTCAGCGAGGCGCCGCGAGGTGGCTGGGGGGCTGCCGGGCAGGGTAGCCAGCAACTTGCCGCGGCGTCCCATCTCGGTGAGCAGGTCGGCCAGGGACTGCACGGCAGCAGCGGCGACCTCGGGACCCATCCCCACCGCATAGCGAGACAGCCGGGGCGCGAGGGGGTCGAAGTCGGTGTTCTGAGCGATCACGAACACCCAGATCTCCGCCGTGGGGTCCAGCCCGGCACCCAACACGAGGATCCGCACCAGCGAGGTTTTACCCTGCCCGGGACGGCCTCCGACCAGCCAGTTCCGTTCGAAGAACAGCCCGTGGATGACCTGCCCTCGCTGGGTTGTCCCGATCGGCACCCCGGTGAACACATCCACACTGCCCTCGTGCAGCAACGGCCACGGGCCAGCGCCCTTGCCCAGTCGGCCCTTGTCCGCGATCCACAGATCGAGGATCCCGGCCTCGTCGCCCTCGGTGGGCCAGGTCTCCAACGCGGCCCGCCCGAGGTTGGCTGCCAGCCGCTTACGCCGCGCGGCCACCATGTCCGCCTCGACCCCCAACGGGAGCCGGATCTGGGCGTAGGTGCCGTCCCCGTCGACCCGCGCGGGCACGGTGTAGGTCAGCTCCCCACCGTTTTTGAAGAACCTGTCCAGTGGCGTTATGCCGAGGTGGGCGAGGGCTTGGGAGATCATCCGCTCATCCACCCAGGAGTCCGCGTCCTCCCGGGACGGGCGGATCAGCCAGCCCGCGCCGGGGGTGCGATCCTGGCCCTCCCACACCGCTGCGATCACCCACCCCATCGGTGCCGCCTTCAGCAACCAGGCGCCCAGCGCGGCGAGCACGCCGAGCACGGTGTAGAGGGTGGCCAGCCACGGCCACATCTCCGCCCGGGGGACCTGGGCATCGATCAAGGTGAGGACCCCGGCGAGAAACGCGATCAGCAGCCCGCCGGCCAGCCCGAGGCGGGCGGCGTGCCCGAGTTTGGCCCAGCGGGCGTGTCCGTCAGAGCGGATCATCTCCTGTGCCACACGGCGGGCCTCGGAGTCCCCGACCAACCGGGCCGCCCTCGAATCGGCACGCAAGTCGCCGTGGGTGGCCCAACACCAGCCCTTCACGGCCCACCGGGCATGCCCGCGCAGGAAGAACCACACCAGCCGGATGAGATCCCGGGGTGCCCGCCGAGCCCGGTACGTGGCAACCGCCCTGAGCTGCACGGCCTGCGGTGAGGTGACCACCGCTCGGACCAATGCCACCACCCGGGCACCCAGCCCCGCCACACCCCGCTCGCGGACGATCTCACCCTCCAACACCGGCAACGCAATCAACGTCCCCACCGGGGGGTGGGCCGTGGTGTGCTCGGTCGTGGGCATGCTGGGTGCGTCCCGCGGGTGTTGGGCATGGGGGCGGTGGTGGTCAGGGCGCGGGGGGTTCATCACGCGGCACTCCCTTCGGGCCCGGTCCAGGACTGCGGGGTCTGATCAGGAACAGGGGTGACTCGCTCGGCGTTCAGCGCGGCGGCGACCTTCGAGGACAACCCGCGGGAGCAACCGGTCACACCCCGAACCCAGGCCGGGGTGACCACCACCCCGGGTGTCCACGCCAAGCGGGCCTGCGCCACGTAATCGGCCAGCAGCTTTCGCCCCTTGTGGGTACCCGAGCGCCCGGTGCCCGGTGCGCGCCGGTGTTCACCGGCCCCTCGGGGAACCCGCCCGGGATCCCGCGCTGGTCGGTTCACCGGGTGCGGCTGCCCGCGTTCACCGGCCCCGTTCACGGGGTGCTCACCAGGGCCGCCCGCGGGGTGTTCAGCGGGCAGAGTGCGTGGCGGCGCCGGGCGGGTGTTCACCGCGCCGGTGGCGTGGTGAGTTGCGGGGTGGTGGTCGGTGGGGATGGTGCGTTCGGCGTGCTGGAGGGCGGCGATGTGGGCGCCCTGGACGCACTCGGTCAGGGCGTGTTGCACGTCGGTGATGGCTTCGGCGGCGATGACCACTACCAGCGGGGGTACCGAGTGCAGCACCACCCCCGACGCGGACCCCGCGGCCCACGAGGTCCAGGTGTTCATCAGATAGGTGGCCAACAGCAGGGCCCACTTCGCGACCCGGGGCCAGATCCCGGTGGGGACCTGGTAGCGGGTGGTGACCTGCTCAGCGCGCAGCACCGCCAGCAGCACCAGGGAGACCATCGGGTCCATCAACCAGGCTGACCACCAGGCCGGCGACCCGGCCCGCGTGCCCGCGACGGCGAATTGTTGGACGTTGGTCATGGTGAAACACAGCCCGAGCACGATCCCGGCCCACATCAACCCATCCACCTGGGTACGGATCTCCTGGACCCGCAGCGCAACGACATCAGGGTGGGTCTGCCAACCGCGCAGCTCCGCCGCCGCAGCAGCGTCCCGTGCCAGGCGCTGCGCCTGGCTGAGCACCCCCGCCGGGGGAACCCCGGGGCAGCGGGGGGTGTTCATCACCGCCACCCCCTCCGGTCCGAGCCCGGGCCGCGGACGAGCTCGGTGACGGTGAACATCCGGGCCAGCGCCGAACCGGCGAACAGCGCGGGCACGCCGAGGATCACACCCCAGGCGCGAGGGTCGGTGGTGAAGGAAACCACCGCCCACTGCACCCCCACGATCACCGCGCCCACGGCCAGCGCCCGCCCCAGGGTGGCGCCCATGCGGGTCACTTCCTGGGTCTGGCGGGCCACCCGGTAGGCACCCCGAGCACCGGAACGGAACGCCATCAGCGCTCCCAGCCCAGCCAGCGCGGTCAGCGCCACCAGCACCACATCACCATGCGAGACGCTCACCGGGTCACCCCCGTGGTACCGGCCAGCACCATCCCGCTATTCGTGCCGCTCATCGGGGCTCACCCTCGCCATGGCCCCTACGGGTGGCCGGACGCGACTCCAGTTCGCAGCAACGTCGGCAGTACCGGTACTCGCTCACCACCACCAGTCCCTCAGGCAGGACCGGCAGGCGCCACGCGCTGAACTGGTGGCCCTCGATCTCGCAGGTCAACACCGGCGCGCACGCCGAGCACACCAACCGCCCATCCGAACCAGCCCGCCACCTCGCGGCGGTGGCGGCCCTCAGCGCGACGCCCTCGCTGCGATAATGCGCCTCGAGCTCTGGGCTGCCCAGAGCCTCCCCGCACTGGTCGCAATGGACACTCACGCAGGTGTGCGGCTGTATCATGGTGATCTCCTCGATCGCTCTCGCTGGGTGGTGGGGAGACCCGGTTCGGCGGGGTTGCTGGCAGGCACGTGACCGCCGAGCCGGGGAATCTGGAGCGCGCGGGTTAGGTCGCGGTGACCGTGGAGGGGGTGTCGCTACGTTCGTCGCTGTCTGTCATGGCGCAGATGAAAGCCGTTTCGCGCCGATCTCCCTCCCTGCGCGGAGAGGGCTTCCTCCCGTGATCGCACCGCGATGAACAGCGGAAGCACGGTCCTGGTGGGTTGTTTTCCGCAGAGACTCGCGAGGGCGTGACTACCCCGGAAGAACGGTGCCTGCGGATAATCCTCAGGTGCGCACTGTCATCACAGCCCGGGGAGGTGCATGCCCAGACGAAGACCGGTAGTCGAGCGGACCGGGAGTCGCAGCGCGTGTCCATGCTCAATCAGAGAGTGCAGGATCGATAAGAACACCACCGAGATGCGCGTGCAGTTGGGGTTCGCCCCGCGCGCCGCCTACCGGCACGCGGCGGGCTGATGGTTGATGCGTTTTCCCGGCCGATGGTGGGTGTGAGAGGGGGTCCTCAATTCCGAGTGACCGATTTTGGCCTACCGTGGACTCGATGGCTGGAGACTTTGAGGTCCGTGGGTTGTTCTGCTCAGGGTTTGAGCGGGGCAGGGTGGTCTGGGGTTGTGGTGACGACGGCGACGTGTGATTCGCGGAGGACTTCCCAGGTTTGGTGGTAGAAGGCTTGTGGGTTTGCGGCGTGGGTACTCGGTCCAGTGGGTATTTCGCGGTGTCCGGTGATCAGGAGAAGCTGCCGGGTGGTGAGGGCGGCCTGCTTCCAGGCGGCGTAGCGGCCGTCGGTGGCGCCTTCGACGGCGTGATAGCCGCAGATGAAGCTGAGGTCGGGGTCGACGTCTGGGTGGTAGAGGTCAACGTCGGTGTCGGTGATGTGCGCGACCATGCCGTGGGCTTGGGGGGTTTCGGCGAAGCTGCGGAAGGGGGCGAGGCCGAAGGTCTCCGGGCCGCCGTGACGGTTGAATTCCCAGATGGGTATGTAGGCGATCGGTAGTGGCTGGGAATACGTTCCTGGTGGGAAGAGGACCCAGTTGAGGGTTTCGTCGAGTTGTTCGGGGTGCCAGCTCACGGTGGCACCGGCGAGGAGCCCGTCCCGGCGGCCTCGTTTGATCTCGTGGGCACGGTCGGCGACGGTATAGGAGGCCTGGGTGTGACCGGGTGGAGTGCGGATGCCCAGGCATGGCCCGTGCAGGACCAGGACGCTGCCCAGACTGGTGGCTGTGGACACCCAGGCCGGGTCCAGCGCGGTGGTGCCCTCGGCGTAGATGGCTCCATCGCCGTCGCGCAGCACGAGGCCCTCTGCGGTGCGGTAGAGCCCCCAACCCTGGGCGGGTCGGCCGGTCCAGACGGGTCCGGCGGGGATCCGGTGGAACCCCGCCGCGATGATGGCCTCGGTGAGTAGATCGTGAGCGGTGCCGGTGCGGCAATCCTGGCTTATCACGCACCTTGACGGTTCGAACATGACCACGGGGATGGGATCCACCGTGGCGCTGCGGTCCGGGATGAGGGTGCCGTCCTCGGTGATGCCTGCCACCGGGACCGCCCCCCACCCGAAAACCGGGTCATCCAGGTACGTCAGCTTGCACGGCATGTGGTGCTCGGTGCCCAGCCGCGCCAGCAGGGCCTGTGTCCGCGGATCATGGCCGTCCAGCGGCCCCTCGGGTAACCAGTGTTGCCAGCTCGCGGGATCGCAGTGGGGGGTGCTCGGTTGGCCGGAGGATTGTCCTCGACGTTTCCGGTTGCGTGCCGCTTTGCCCATGGTCAGCTCCCGTTCGGTGATCTCAGCTGGTGGGGATGGGGGATCGGGATGCGGGTTCATCGACGTCGGTGAACAGGCGCCAGACCTTCTCGCGCAGCCGCTGCGCCTGGTGGTTCAGGTCGCCACCGACGTCTCTGAGCTCACCGATGCGGGCGTGCACAGCGTCTTGAAGTGACATTCCCTGCTGGGCGCGCAGGATCCTGTCCGTCTCGGTCAGGTTGTGGGCGATGGTGTCGACCAGCTGGATCGCCCGGGCCTGGGGCAGGCGCCGTGCGGTCAGACCGATCCGCAGCTGCAGCAGGAACTGGCGAGCCATCCTCAGATACATCACGCCCTGCTGCGGGGAGGTATCCTTCTCGGAGGTGGTCACCACCCCCAGCAGCGCATCGAGCATCTCGATATGGTCGACCACGGCCTGGATGGCACTGTGACCTCCGGCGCCCGGCGTCAGGTCGCTGCTGGATTCGACGGCCACGGGCCCGGCCAGACCGGCGCGGGCATAGACGTCTTGCAAGCCGGCCGGGAAGTCGAAGGCGGCGTCCATCTGCGCGAGTTCGGCGTCGAGAGCCGCCTTGACCCACTGGTCGAGGTAGGTGTCGCGGTCGTCGGGGCGGTCACGGTGGAAGGTCATGAGGCATCCTCGTCGAGCATCACGTGTCGTTTCCGGAGCGTCTTGCGCGCCCGGGACAGGTTCTGGCGGACAGCGTCGGTGCCCATGCCGAGCAGCTCGGCGATCTGCTCATGGGACAACCCGTCGTAGTGCGCGACCATGACCTGCCGTTGCTTGCCGGGCAGCAGAGCCAGTTCGGTGAGCACCCCTCGGGTCTGCTCACCAAGCGCCGCCACGTCGGCGGCCGAAGGCACCGACGCGGCGGGTTCAGGGATCTCCCACGGCGGGATCGGGCGTTCGATCACCTTGCGCCGCCGGGAGGGCACCCGCGGGTTGGAACGGCGAAAATCGTTGAGCGCCGTCCGGCACAACCACCCCATCGGCTCCCGGATGTGGTAGCTGACCTGCAATAACCGGGCGAACGCGGTCTGGGCCGCGTCATTGGCCTCCTCCTCGGTAGCACCGGCGAGCCTCACAAACCGGACCAACGCCGATCTGTTCGCCCGATAAAAGGCCTCGAAGTCCACCCCGCCCACCCTGACACCCGATTGGCTCGTCATGAACGTACGTCTGTGGTCATCAACCGCACCTCGATCACAGGCTCCCTCCCGAGCTCACTGGCTGGACACCAGATAGAGGGCAAGACACCCCCAAACGTGACATCACCCGCTGGCAGCCCTCACCGGGCACGCCGCGAAGAGATAACCACCCCAGCCAGGGTCGAGCTGGCAGGCCCGGGCCACCTCGGGCCACCTGCGTAAACGCCCGCAACCGGACCTCAACCCGCCGCAGTCGGGCCCACGCGGCGTCAATGACCTCCACCGCCGACAACCCACCCCCGTGCACCGCGGCGGCGATGTCTCGCGCGGTCAGCAGCTACGCAGCGTCATCGAGCGCGCTTTCCAGTGCCGTCGGTGCTAATCGCGCTCATCATGCCCCGCCCGGCTCGGGGAAGTGCGGTACCCAGCCCGGTCAGGTGTTCCCCGGTGAGTTCTCAGATGATGGTGGTGACGGGAGTATCGCACTCGGGTGGGGTTCTCCCGAGGTCACGCCGACCGCCATAGTCCCCCATGGCTGTCACGAAGAAGGACCAGCCCCGGCTGTCAATTCGAGGCGAGTGGATGGGGCTCTCCGGTGAGGGCGGCAAGTGCGGTCGCAACCTCGGGGAGGCCGGCGCGGACGTAGGTTGCGGTGACACCGACATTGTCGTGGTCGGTGTGGCCAGCGTATGCCCGCGCAATGGCGTAGCCGAAGTTGCGCTCAACCCAGGTCAGTGTGGTATGGCGGAGCCAGTGAGTGCTGATCTGTTGCGTGGCGACCCAGGGAAGATGAGCGCCGATGCGGACCCAGAGGTGGTCGTATCGGCGGGACGTGATTGCCCGTCCGTCTCTGTAGCGCAGCAGTCGGCCGCCCATCGGAGTGGGACGCTCGTGGACGTGCCGCTGAAGGTGCGTCATCAAGGTGGGGGAGATCGGCTGCCAGCGGAGTGTGTCACCCTTCTCCCGGAGACGGATCAGGCATTGGTCGGAGTCGAGGTCATCGGGCCGTAGCGCCAACGCGCCCCCGCGTCGACAGGCGGTTTCGGTGTGCAGGCGCAGGATGAGCGCATCGAGTGCGGGGTCGTTGCCGGTCGTCGCGGCGATGTGGTTGATTTCGGCTAGCCGCGCATCGGGGACGGCCCGGCGGGTGGACGGCAGCCGCCGGGGCTTGGCCACTTTCAGGGCGGGGTTGTCGGCCGCCTTCAGGTGGCCGTCGTTGTCGGCGTGCCGATAAACGCAGCGCAGAGCCGCGATGAGATGCTCGGCGGCGCTGCGCCCACCACGAGCGTTTCTGCGCGCGACGACACGGGTTCGGACGTGTTCGGCGAGCTGCTTGATTTCCGAGGGTGTGGGCTCGTCGAGTCGTCGTTGAGCCCACTGCTCCAGGATGCGGTTCCAGTACGTGCCGTACATGCGGCGTGTCCCCTCCGTCACGGCCCCGCTCACGACCGGGATGTACTCGGCGAACGTGGGGACCCGTGACCTGTGCCGAGGTGCGCAGAGCAGGTCCTCTGGCGAGATGCCCAGCCCCGCCAGCAACACGCGTGCCGCGTCAAGCTCAGCAGAACCGGTCATGCGGACTCACCACCGACCGGTCCGAGGCGGTGATGCCGCTGGGCGGTGAGGTCGTCGAGCACCGCGGGCGGGTAGATCACGAGCTGGCGCTGAGGCGGGTCGGCGGCGAGGAGCACGCGGTCTCCCGGTTCCAGGCCGCATCGACGCCGGATGAGGGCGGGTAACCGGAGATGGCCCTGGCCGGTGACCCGGAACTCGCCATCGGGGCGCGCGTGGACGACAAGCAAGCCCACCGCTTCGCGGATATCCAGGCGAAGCCCCGCCGACCAGCCCAACGCCCGCATGATGGTGCGATCGGCGAGCCGGCCGCGATCATCCAGCGCCGCCAACCCGTAGACGTACACCGTGCCGCGCCGCACGGTCAACGTCGGAAGAGGCAACCGCCGACGAGACGGCGGCACCCCGCCAGGGGCTCCTACCACAACCCCGTCACGGTCCGGGGAGCCCGCTGGAGGAACAACCGGGGCGATGACGGCCGCGCTCACCGCCGACCCCCCCGCGTCGCGGGACCACCAAGGGCGGGAGCTGCACACTCCGTGTGGTCGAGCGCACTCCAACACCGATACGTCAGATGTGGCAGGCGTGCCACGCCGCTGTGTCCGAGGGGGGACCTGCATCCGGTTGGATGCCACGGTGACCCCGGCGCACTCGGACAAGGAGCTGGCGGAGCCGAACTTCAAGGGGTTCGGCCACCACCCCTTGCTGTCCTACTGTGACAACACCGGTGAGCCGCTAGCCGGGATGATGCGCTGCGGCGGTGCGGGCTCGAACACGGTGGCCGATCACCTCACGGTGCTGGAAGACTCGATCGCTGCGCTGCCACCGGCCTCCCGGCGGCGGCTGATGGTGAGCTGCGATGGTGCTGGTGCCAGCCATGGGCTGATCGACCGCCTGGAGGAGCTCGCCGCCCGGCCCGGGTATCAGCTGGTCTACTCGGTGGGCTGGGATCTGGGAGCCCGGGAACGCGCGGCCATCAGCCAGGTCCCCGAGCAAGCCTGGCAGGTCGCGATCGATCACGCGGGGACGCTGCGGGAACGCCGCACCGAGGACGCCTGCCCGCACGCCCGGTGTGCGCATGAGCGGTGCTGGCAGGAACAAGCGCACGTCAGCGAGCTGACCGGGCTCCTGCGCGAAGGCCCCGGCGGTGACCAGCTCGCCGGCTGGCCACCCAGCATGGGCATCTTCGCCCGCCGCGAGCGCCCCCACCCGGGCGCTCAGCTGAGCTTATTCGAGGCCCACGACGGCTGGCGGTACTCCCTGTGGGTGACCAACCAGCCCACCAGCCAGCGGGGCTGGCGCGCCAATCCCGCCTACATCGACGCGACCCACCGGGTCCATGCCCGGGTCGAAGACGGCATCCGCACCGGCGAGGACTGCGGCATCGGCCACTTTCCCTCCCACGACTTCGCGATCAACTCCGCCTGGCTGGCCGTCTCGTTGATCGCGGCCACCCTGCTGGCCTGGCTGCGGCTGCCGGCCCTGGAAGGCGACCTGGTCCGCGCCGAACCGAGAACCCTGCGCTACAAGATCTTGCACGCCGCCGCCCGGCTGACCCACAGCGGGCGACGGCGCCGGCTGAAAATCTCCCGAACCTGGCCCTGGGCCACCGCGATCACCACCGCCTGGACCCGCCTCAGCGCCCTGCCCCAGGCCCCCTGACCAGCACAAAGAAACCCCCGCGATCAGGAAAGGAACAAACCAGGGACCCGTGGAAACCCGGCCACCCCGGCCCACCAGCCGGGTCACTGTCATACCCGGACCCCAAAATCAAGATCCTAAACGAGGCTCAACGCCCGTCCCAGACCAGCCACCGATCAAGGCGAATGATCAAGGCTAGGGGTCTGATCCGGAGGGAATGGTCGTGGTGTCCGGGCGTTGGGCCGCCAAGACAACTACGATCCCGGACGTGTTATCCACTCATTTGAGTGAAAAAATTCCCTTTCTGCTCCTAGAAAGATATACTCTCGCGCTCCACGCAACTCCTACCACTTGGAGGTGATGTGCCAACAACCCGGCCATAACCACACCGCCCACCGGCCCCGCCACAGGTGAGCATCACCGCACAACCCAACCAGTCCCGCCACCACTCCCGATCACCGACACCCTCACCGCGCACATTCAGCACCTCGTCGCCCAAGCACCACCGCTCACCGACACCCAGCGCGCCGCACTACGAGCCATCCTCCAACCTCGCAAACCAGTCAAAACCAGGCACTAAAACTCACCTACAACACAGCCCGCCCCCGCAAGCGACACACACTGTCCGCTCCCGGGGGCGGGCCACTCCCCGCGACATGCCACCCCCGCCCCCTCCACTGAGCAGGGGCGACCAACGAGCTTCCCCGCAGCCCAGACACCGGATGTCACCCATAGGTGTGGCTCGCCTCCCTGTACCGATCCAAAACCCTGGTTCAGGTCGGTGGCCTGCTGTTTTGTTGAGTGGGTCAGGCTGCTCGGTGGTATTCGTTGATCATATCGTCGAGTATGCGGTGGCGTTGGATCAGACCGTGGTTTGGGATGGTGGCTAGTGGCCGGTGAGAGTTGTAGTGCCGGGCGTACTCGGACAGGACCCTGGTGGCGTGGCGTTCGTTGTAGATCAGAATGCGGTTAGTGCACTCGCCGCGGATGGTGCGCACGAACCGCTCGGCATAACAGTTCGCCCGGGGAGTCCGCGGCGGTGTGGTGATGATCGTGATGTTCTCGCTGCGGAACACGGTGTCGAAGCTGGTGGTGAACTTGGCGTCTCTGTCCCGGATGAGGAAGCGAAACGAGCTGATCCGATCACCCAGATCCATGGCCAGGTTGCGAGCGGTCTGCGTGACCCACTGCCCCCTCGGGTGAGCGGTCACCCCCAGGATATGTACGCGGCCAGCAGCCCCTCGGCCTGACTGCGCAGGAACGTGCGCCACGAGGTGTCCGCCTCCCGGGGCGCCGGGCTACTGCCGTGGGCGCGCAGGATCCGCCGCACGGTCGCTTCACTCAGCTGACAACCCAAACCGAGGACTTCGCCATGTACTCGCCGATATCCCCACTGGGGATTCTCGCGCCCGAGTCGGTAGATCACTTCGCGGATTTGGCTGTTCGGCGATGGGCGGCCTGGCCGGTTCGGGTACCGCCACCGGTGGCCTACCAGGCGACGGTGCCAGGCCAGCAACGTGGCCGGTCTGACCAGCCTGTGCATCCCCAGCTGTCGTGGCAGCAGCCGGGCCAACGCGGAGAGGACTGCGCGCTCCGGCCACGAGGGGCGTGGCTGGCCGACTTGGCGACGCAAGACCGCGACCTCGTGCCGCAACACCAGCAGCTCGGCAGCGACCGCGGACTTGCAGCACGCAAGGATCGCCAGCCACCGGAACAAGTACACCATGATCAGATAGAGGAGTCGGAAGCACACGACCGACGATCATGCCTGATCCTGATCTTTCCCTAACCCACAGGTCAACCGCGCACACAAGGTTCTGAAGCGGTACACCCCCTCCAGCCACCCGACAGGATCGTGTGCGCGCAGCGAGGGTGGTGGCGTGAGCCAACATGGTTACAACTAGGTGCATGGCTCACGCTACAACGCCGAGGAGTTCCTCGCGGCGGTGCGGCCGCGAGTGGCAATCGTCAGTGTTGGAGCGCATAACAGTTACGGCCAGCCCAGCCAGCACGTGCTTGACGCGCTGACCGAGACCGGCTCCCGGGTGATGCGGACCGACCTGAATGGCGATGTCGCGGTGGTGGCTGGCCCCAGGCTCCAGGTGGTTGCACGTGGAGCGATGGTGCGAGCACCCTGAGCCGAGGTATGCCAACCGTGCACCCGCCGGGTGTGCGGCTGCGTGTGGCGGTTGAGTACCACCGTGGGCTGAGTACCACCGTGGGTTCAGTACCGCAGCGGGTTGAGTACCGCCGTGGCGGGTTAGTGTCGCAGTCCCTTGGTGGCCTGAAGAACACTGCTCAGCAGTCCGTCGAAGGATCTGTCCTGCTGTGGGTCGGCGGTCTGTGGTGCGGCTCCGCTGAGTCCGTCGTTGCCCGTGCGTGCACCATTGGCGTCATGGCGAGGCGCCGTGGGGCCTGCCGCGAAGGTTCCGGAGCCGGCTGGTCTCGCTGAGGCGGCCGCGACGGAGGCTGTCGAAGCAGGGACACCTTGTCGCGGCGCCTCCCGCACCGGAGCCCGCCGCACTGGGAGGTCTCTGAGGGGCGAGCCCCACTGTGGGGCCGCTCCTGGTTCCCACGGAGCGGCGTGGCCCGGACCCGGGAGCGAAGCTGTGGAGCTCCTCGGGGGCAGCTGCTGTGATTCCGTCACGGTCGGGCTGGCCGACGGCGGTGCGATCGACCCCGCCTTATCCCCGGCTAGTGGCGGCGAGCCCCCGTGCACAACGGTGGCCGGTCAGTGCCATGGCGGATCCAGCGAACAGTGACCCCAGGGTGCGTGCCGTCGGCCGCCACGAGCCGGGAGACGCGGACGAATAGCCGGCGACCATCGGTCAGGCACGCTCCTTTCGTGGTTCGTGGGGCGAGCCTCGAGGACCCGTCACCATACGTCGACGAGACTGTACCGTGTGCTACCGACGACGGGCTGGGATGATATCTGAGATCTGCGAGGAACGCGGCCGGATCAGCTTCCGAGGGCCTCGCGGACGGCCTTGGCGTTCGGCGCCACAGTGGCTCGCGGTCCCAGGTGGTCCTCCACAGCGTCCAGGGTCTTGAGCCCGTCGCCGGTGATGAGCAGGACGGTTTCGGCGTCGGGGTCCAGCCGGCCGTACTCGATGAGCTTCTTCGCGCAGGCCACCGTTACTCCCCCGGCGGTCTCAGCGAAGATCCCTTCGGTGCGGGCCAGCAGCCGGATACCCCCCACCACCTCGGCGTCGGTGACGTCCTCGATCGCGCCGCCCGTGCGGCGGACGGCATCCAACACATAGGGGCCGTCGGCGGGCGCACCGATCGCCAGCGAGCGAGCGATGGTGTCCGGCCGGACCGACACGACCACGTCGCGGCCGGCCTTGAAGGCCGCGGACACCGGTGAACAGCCGGTGGCCTGGGCCCCGAACACCCGGTACGGCACCGGCTGCACGAGGCCCAGTTCGGTGAGCTCGCGGAAACCCTTGTCCACCTTGGTCAGCTGCGAGCCGGAGGCGATCGGCACCACGATCTGATCGGGCAACCGCCAACCGAGCTGTTCGGCGACCTCGTAACCCAGTGTCTTGGATCCCTCAGCGTAATAGGGCCGGACGTTGACATTGACGAATGCCCAGTCCTCGTGTTCTGCGGCGAGCTCGGTGGCCAGCCGGTTGACGTCGTCGTAGGTGCCGTCCACCGCGATCAGCGCACCGTCGTAGACCGCAGTGGTGAGCACCTTGGCTCGCTCCAACGAGGAGGGGATGAGCACCACCGACTCCCAGCCGGCGCGTGCGGCAGCGGCGGCCACCGCGTTCGCGAGGTTGCCGGTCGACGGGCAGGCGAGTACCCGGAAACCGAGCTGCCGAGCGGCCGCCAGCGCGACCGCCACCACCCGGTCCTTGAAGGAATGTGTCGGGTTGCCGGTGTCGTCCTTGACCCACAGCCGGCGGACCCCGAGCGCCTTGGCGAGCCGGTCGGCGCGGACCAGCCGGGTCAGGCCGGGCTGGGTGTTCAGGTGTTCGTCGACGTCGTCCGGCACTGGCAGCAGCCCACGGTAGCGCCAGATCGACGGGGGCCCCGACTCGATGTCCGAACGGCTGACGCGCCCGAAGTCGTAGCCGACCTCCAGCGGTCCGAAGCACTCGGCGCAGGCGAACTCTGCGGCCAGTGGTGTGCTGAACCCACATTCCCGACACACCAGCCGGCGTGCGGGTCCTAGGTCTATGTCAGAGGTGGTCCTGGTACCGATCGTGCCGGTGCTGAGCGTGCCAACCATCGCGAGGTCTCTCCTCATCTCTCCCGCACGGCGGGTCGGAATTGGCACCGTGATCGCAAGTGGCCTCGCGGTATGCAGACATGCGCGTCCGCTCGCGTCGGTTGCCGGGGCTTCGTCGGGCCGATCCCTCTGCCCCTCTGGATGAGCTGTGTTCAGTTGTGGTCTTCACCGTACGTCACTCAGTACCAGCCGCCCAGGCGAGTCCACGATGCGGGAGCACACGCTCGGGTCGCTGCCCGATGCGAGGATGGGCGGCGTGAACTCCACGACGGTCACGTCCGCGCCGCTGCACCTGATCCTCGGCGAGGAGGAGCTGCTGGTCGAGCGGGCCGTGCAGGCTGTCGTCGATGCGCAACGGCGGGTCGACCCGCAGATCGAAGTGCGCCGACTGCGCACCACCGACCTGGTTCCCGGCGAACTTCGCGAGCTGCTCAGCCCGTCGCTGTTCGCCCAGGGGCGGGTGGTGGTACTGGGTGGCGCCCACGAAGCGGGTAAGGACATCGCCGATGCGGTCCTGGACCATGCGCGCCATCTGTCGAGGTGCGCGGAAGGTGCGGAAGGCATTGTCCTCGTCGTGGTGCACGCGGGGGGCGCTCGCGGTAAGGCGCTCCTCGACGCGCTGCGCGCGGCCGGTGCCGCAGTCATCGAATGCCCTCGGGTCACCCGCTTCGAGGACCGGGCCGGCTTCATTCGCGAGGAGGTCCACCGGGTCGGTGGGCGGATCAGCGCGAGTGCGGTCACCGCCCTGTTCGATACGGTCGGTTCCGACCTGCGTGAGCTCGCCTCGACGGCGGCCCAGTTGACCACCGACAGCGGTGGCTCGGTCGACGAGGCCGCGGTGCGCCGCTACCACCGGGGGCGTGCTGAGGTCACCGGTTTCTCGGTCGCGGAGAAGGTGATGACCGGGGACCGCGCCGGTGCTCTGGAGATGCTGCGCTGGGCGATGCAGCTGGGCGTGCCGCACGTCCTGGTCGCCGACGCGCTGGCTGACGCCGTGCGCACGGTCGCCCGGGTGAGCGCCTCTGGCCGCGCTGACCCGTACCGGCTTGCCAGCACGCTGGGAATGCCACCGTGGAAGGTCAAGAAGGCGATGGCGCAGGCCCGCGGCTGGGAGCACGCCGGGCTGGCCCAGGCGATCCAGCTGGTGGCGGCGCTCAACGCCGACGTCAAGGGAGTGGCTGCGGACGCTGGTTACGCACTGGAACGCGCGGTGCTCGCACTGTGCGCCGCCCGCCGCCGCTGAGCTGCGTTACAGCCGGCCGCCGCACGGTGGCGTCAGAGGCACGGTGGCGTCAGAGCTGGTTGGCCCGCAGAGCCATCGCTGACTTGCGGTTCGCCGCTTGGTTGCGGTGGACGACACCCTTGCTCACGGCCTTGTCCAGGGCCCGGCTGGCGGTCTGCAACTCGCCCAGCGCTCGGTCCTTGTCGCCGGCAGCCGCAGCCTCGCGGAACCGGCGGATCGCGGTCTTCAACGACGACTTGATGGACTTGTTGCGCAGTCGCGCCTTCTCGTTGGTCCGGATCCGCTTCAGCTGCGACTTGATGTTGGCCACGCGTCTACCTTCGATCTCGCCTTCGGGGGGTGTGCCGTGGCGCGGCACGGTGGACGATCGTAACAGCCGGTATGACCGCCCCACGACCAAACCCCGGACGAAAGCCGGTAGGACGGGGAGATGGAGGTACGGGGAGATGGAGGTATTGAGCAGCCGCATCCTGCTCCACCCGCGGGATCGCGAGCGTTCGACGGTATTCTACCGGGACGTGCTGAGACTCGCGGTCCACCGCGAGTTCCCTGGCGGTACGGTCTTCGTCCTCGGGGGTGGCTTCCTGGAGGTGTCGGGAGAGTCCGCTTCGGGCCCGACTGCGGCGACTGCGGTGTGGCTGCAGGTCCGCGACCTGGCGGCGACAGCGGCCGAGCTCGTTCAGCGGGGGGTCCAGGTGCTCCGGGAGCCGCGTCGTGAACCGTGGGGACTGGACGAGATGTGGATCGCCGACCCGGACGGCCTACGGCTGGTGATCGTCGAGGTGCCCACTGACCACCCGCTGCGTACCGACCAACGGGGCCACGGTGAGCAGATCTGAGACGGTAGGGCAGGAACGTACCGTCCTGAACCAGCCGCACCCGGTCGCCTGCGGGGTCTTCGTGGCAGCGTGCCTCGTGCGACCATGACGTGATCCCCTGCCGCCACCCGAGGACTGCTGAGTGACCACGTTCGCCGACAAGACGTTCACCCCTCCCGAGCTGATCCGCAACTTCTGCGTCATCGCGCACATCGACCACGGAAAGTCCACCCTGGCCGACCGCATGCTGCAGCTCACCGGCGTGCTCGACGCGCGCAACTACCGTGCGCAGTACCTCGACCGGATGGACATCGAGCGCGAGCGGGGCATCACCATCAAGGCGCAGAACGTCCGGCTGCCGTGGCGGGTCGACGGTGTCGACCACGTGCTGCACCTGATCGACACCCCCGGTCACGTGGACTTCACCTACGAGGTATCCCGCGCGCTGGAGGCCTGCGAGGGCGCCGTGCTGCTGGTGGACGCCGCACAGGGCATCGAGGCGCAGACGCTGGCGAACCTGTATCTGGCGCTGGAGAAAGACCTCCGGGTCATCCCGGTGCTCAACAAGATCGACCTCCCGGCGGCCGAGCCGGACCGCTATGCCGCCGAGCTGGCGCACATCCTCGGCTGCCGGCCCGACGACGTGCTGCGGGTCAGCGCGAAGACGGGCCAGGGCGTGCGGGAGCTGCTCGACGTGGTGGTCGCGCAGGTCCCGGCCCCGGTCGGGGACAGTGCGGCGCCGACCCGAGCGATGATCTTCGACTCGGTCTACGACTCCTACCGGGGGGTGGTCACCTACATCCGGGTGGTGGACGGGCGGATCGTGCCGAGGGACCGGATCCGGATGATGTCCACCAACGCCACCCACGAGCTGCTTGAGGTCGGCATCATCTCGCCTGATCAGAAGCCATGTGACGGCTTGGGCGTAGGTGAGGTCGGCTACCTCATGACCGGGGTGAAGGACGTCCGGCAGTCCCGCGTCGGGGACACCGTCACCAGCGAGCGGGACGGCGCCACCGTCGCGCTGTCCGGCTACCGCACTCCCACGCCGATGGTGTTCGCCGGGCTGTACCCGATGGACGGCTCGGACTACCCGGAGCTGCGCGATGCGCTGGACAAGCTGCGGCTCAATGACGCCGCGCTGAGCTACCAGCCGGAGACCTCCGCCGCACTCGGGTTCGGTTTCCGCTGCGGGTTCCTCGGCCTGCTGCACCTGGAGATCACCCGGGACCGGCTGGAGCGTGAGTTCGGCCTCGACCTCATCTCCACCGCGCCCAATGTGGTCTACCGGGTGGTCCGCGACGACAGCACCGAGCAGATCGTCACCAACCCCGCGGACTGGCCCGACGGCAAGGTCGCGCAGGTGCACGAACCGGTGGTCCGCTGCACCGTCATCGCCCCGTCGGAGTTCGTCGGCACGATCATGGAACTCTGCCAGGGCCGCCGCGGCGCCCTGCTGGGGATGGACTATCTGTCGGCGTCGCGGGTGGAGCTGCGCTACACCCTGCCGATGGCCGAGATCGTGTTCGACTTCTTCGACGCGCTGAAGTCCCGCACTCGTGGCTACGCCTCCATGGATTATGAGGAGGCCGGCGAGCAGGTCGCCGACCTGGTCAAGGTGGACATCCTGCTGCAGGGCGAGCCGGTGGACGCGTTCTCCGCGATCGTGCACCGGGAGGCCGCCTACGGCTACGGCACCGCGATGGCGGCCAGGCTGCGCAAGCTCATCCCGCGCCAGCAGTTCGAGGTGCCGATCCAGGCCGCGATCGGCTCACGGATCATCGCCCGGGAGACCATCCGCGCCATCCGCAAAGACGTGCTGGCCAAGTGCTACGGCGGGGACATCACCCGCAAGCGCAAGCTGCTGGAGAAGCAGAAGGAGGGCAAGAAGCGGATGAAGACCATCGGGCGGGTCGAGGTCCCGCAGGAGGCCTTCGTCGCCGCGCTGTCCACCGACGACTCCGCGAAACCCGGCAAGAAGTAGTGATCACCGGTTGTGTGCCTACAACGACACGATGTGTCGCCCCAGGCACATAAACCGTGATCAAGATCTGTGCACCGAAGTGTCGGGGGCCTGTGCCAGGCTTGGCGGGGTCTGAAAGGAGGGGGACCATGACGGCTATGAGCGCTGACCCTGGTTTCGCCGGGGTCGCTGCGGGTCGCCCGTTCACGGTGCATGACCTGGAGGCGATGCCCGATGACGGCCACCGCTACGAGCTCATCGACGGGGTGCTCATCGTGACCCCGGCCCCCGGCTGGCATCACCAGCAGGGCAGTGGTGCGCTGTTCGTGCGGCTCTGGAATGCCTGCACACCTGAGTTCCGGGTGCTCTCGGCGCCCTTTGGCGTTCGAACCTCGGTCCACAACGAACTCCAGCCCGACATTCTGGTGGCCCGCTACGGCGACCTCACGCCGAAGAACCTGCCGGTGGCACCGGTGCTCGCGGTCGAGGTGCTGTCGGAGAGCACCGCGCTCAACGACCTGAACAATAAGAAGGCCGCGTACGAGCGGATGAGAACCGAGTCGTACTGGGTGGTCGATCCGGAGCCGCCTGGCGGTCTTACTGTGTTCGAGCTCGACCCCAGGGGTCGATACGCGCAAGTCGCGAGCGTCTGCGGGGACGAGAAGTTCACTGCCGAGCGACCGTTCCCGATCACCATCATCCCGGCCCGGCTGCTGGACGGCTTGCGCCAGTAGCACGGTTTCCCGCGTTCCGGAGCCAGAACGCGGTAGTCGTTGGTCAGCGGGTAAAGACGATCTTGCCGGCGGTGTCGCCGTCGAGCATCGCCGTGAAGCCCCGCTCGGCCTCGGACATCGCCAGCTCGGCGCCGATCCGCGGGCGCACCCCGGTGATGTCCAGAAAGGACAGCAGGTCCCGCAGCTCCTCGCGGGTACCCATGGTGGAGCCGACCATCCGCAGCTGCAGGAAGAACAGCCGCCGCAGTTCGGCGCGCTCAGCGTCGCCGCTGGTGGCGCCGCTGCAGACGAGGACGCCCCCCGGCTTGAGCGACTTCACCGAATGCGACCAGGTGGCCCTGCCGACTGTCTCGAACACCGCGTCCACCCGCTCGGGCAGCCGGGCGCCGGGCTCGAACGCCTGGTGCGCACCCAGCGAGCGGGCCAGCTCGCGCTTGTCCTCGGTGCGCCCGGTCACCCAGACTCGCATCCCGGTGGCCCTGCCGAGCTGCACCAACGCGGTGGACACCCCGCCCGAGGCGCCCTGCACCAGCATGGTCTGGCCGGCCCGCAGGCCGGATCTGACGAACAGCATCCGGTAGGCGGTGAGCCAGGCGGTGCCCATGCAGGCCGCCTCCGGGAAGGTCAGTGACGGCGGCTTGGGCACCACGTTGCGGGCCGGCACCACGACGGTGTCGGCGAAGGTGCCCGGCAGCGTCTCGGTGAGCAGCGTGCGGCCCGGATCCAGGGTCTCGTCGCCGATCCAACCTGGGCTGCTCAGCACCGGGTAGATCACCACCTCGGTGCCGTCGGGCAGCACGCCGGCACCGTCACATCCCAGGATCATCGGGAACCGTTCGGGTGCGATGTTCACTCCGCGCAGCGTCCACAGGTCGTGCATGTTCAGGCTGGCCGCGACGACAGTGACCGCCACGGTGCCCTCGGGCACTTCTGGGTCAGGGCGGTCTCCGATGCGCAGCGCGGCCAGCGGGTCGTGGGGGTTCGGCTCGGAGGCGTAGACGGCGAACATGCCGCCCAACCTAGTGCCGGCCACTGGCGGACATCTCCGAGCGAGCTACCCTGCGGTTGTGCTGTGGGTGGGGTGGGACGCGGTGAGCCAGTGGTGGGACGGGGTGGAACTGTGGCTCACCCAGCTCCGGTTCGCGCCGCAGGTGGCCTTGCTCATGCTGGTGCTGCTGCCGGTCTGCTGGTGGGCCGCCCAGGCGCTGGACAGGGCGGTTGGCCTGATCTTCGAACGGTTCGGTCACCGCTACGCCGCGGACGCGCAGGATCCGGAGGAGTCCCGGTGAGCTCCCGCCATCGGGTCAGCGCCGCGCTGGTCGGCCTGCTCGTGCTGGTGGTCGGTGGCGCCCTGGGGCGCCACGCGCTGTCCGCACCGCCCGTCGATGACCAGCCCTCGGTGGTCGCCTCGGCGGCCGGCCTGCCGGTCCGCGCCTTGTCGCAGCTACCGCCGCAGGCCGCACAGGTGTGGCAGCTGATCCAGCACGGTGGTCCGTTCCCCTACCGGCAGGACGGGGTGGTGTTCGGCAACCGGGAGAGACGCCTGCCGCTGCGGCAGTCCGGCTTCTACCGGGAGTACACCGTCCCGACACCGGGAGAGCACGGCCGGGGCCCCCGCCGGCTGATCACCGGCGGTGCCGCCGAGCTGTACTACACCGGCGATCACTATGTGTCCTTCGTCGCGGTCGACCCGAAGCGGTAAGCCGTGCCGCGTTACGTCCCCGATGCCGCTCGTGCACTCGCCGAAGCTCGTGACCGGGGTGCGCCAGCGCATCTGGTGGGCCCGGTGACCAGCAAGGCCGAGGCACTGGAGGCGATCGGCGTCGCCCTGGGTTTCCCGACCTGGTATGGCCGCAACCTCGACGCGCTGCACGACTGCCTGACCGACCTGTCCGGTGAGCACGTGCTCGTCTGGGCAGGACACCGCCGGCTCGAGGCCGCCGACCCCGAGGGCTACCGCGCCGTCCTCGCGGTGCTCGACGCAGCCACCTCGCTGTCCGTCCTGCTCGCCGACGCCTGATCGCCCTGACCGCTGTTCGGAGCCGAATCGCGGTCAGCGCACGCGGGCCGATCGCCGTTCGGAGCCGAATGGCGGCCGGACCCAGGCCGGCGGGCGCTTCTGGGTGAAGGCGCGGATGCCTTCCTGGGCCTCTGCTGACGCGAAGCGTGCGGCGGACAGCTCGAGCATCGCCGCGAAGTCCGGCGTGGGACGGCCGCGCGGTAGCTGCTTGGTCAAGGCCAGCGCCTGGGGCGCGCCCTTGATGAGCATTCCGGTGTAGCGGTCCACCTCGGAGTCGAGCTGGTCGGCCGGTACCGCGCTGTTGAGCAGGCCGATGGCGAGTGCCCTGGTGGCGTCGAAGGTCTCCCCGGTGAGGAACAGCTCGTGCGCCGCGCGGGGCAGCACCCGGGGCAACACGGTCACCGAGATCACCGCAGGCACCACACCGAGTCGCACCTCGGTGAACGCGAAGGTGGTGTGCGCTGCCGCGACGGCGATATCAGCGGCCGCGACCAGGCCGATCCCGCCGGCGCGGGCGTGCCCGGCCAGCTTGGCGACGACCGGTTTCGGATGCGTCCCGATCCCCTCCAGGATGGGGGGCAACTCGTTCACCGCCGCCGGGGGTTCGGTGAGGTCCATCCCGGCGCAGAACACCGGACCGGTGTGCTCGAGCACCACCACCCGCACCGAGTCGTCGTCGGCGGTGCGCTCCAGGGCGTCCAGCAGCTGAGCGCGCAGCGGTGCGGACATCGCATTGCGGTTGGCGGGGGAGTCCAGCGTGATGGTGGCGATCCCGGACAGCACGGTCAGGTGCACCAGCTCGGTGGTCATGGTGCCGACCGTAGTGTGGTGCTGGGTGTGCACACCTTCCGCGACGTGTCGTACCCGGCGCAGCTGCGCGAGATCCACCAGGTGCCGCCCGTGCTCTTCAGCCGGGGGATGCTGCACCCCAGCGATCCGGCGGTATCAGTGGTCGGGTCCCGGTGGCCCTGCGACCGGAGCGTGGACTGGGCATCGGAGGTGTCGACCGCGCTGGTGTCAGCCGGGATCACGGTCGTCTCCGACCTGGCGGCAGGCATCGACACCGCCGCTCATACCGCGGCGCTGGACGCCGGAGGGCGGACGGTCGCCGTGCTCGGCACCGGGATCAACCGCGTCTACCCCGCCGCAAACCGGGATCTACAGGAGCGCATCGCGTGTGAAGGCCTGGTGTCGTCCCGTCCCGGTTCTGGCCCGATGCCCTGGCGACCAGGACGTCGTTTCCGCTTCGCAACGCCACGATGAGCGGTTACGGTCGAGCCACGATCGTCGTCGAGGCGGGCGAGGCCAGTGGCGCCCGGATCCAGGCGCGGGTGGGTGTCGAGCACGGCCGGGCGGTGATCCTCCGCGACCGCGTGGTGTGGGCGAACGACTGGGCACGATCACGATCTCCTCTCCGTCCTCTCAGCGGGAGCATGCCGTGAGGATTCCTCCGGACGGACCGATGCAAGCGATCGGTCGCCGGAGTTCGACTTCTTCTTCGTCGTCCATGATGATGCTCGCAACGCGAGGCGACAGTGTCACGCGAAGCTGTGGCCTCGCTGGTTGACTTCGTCTAGTCCAGGCGACGAACGGCGGCTAGGCCGGCGGCGGCGACGCCCCGTCCGCGATCCTGACGCTGTAGCGCGGGGAACAGAGTTCGGTCATCAATGGTGACGATCATGGCGCTAGCGTGATGGCTGAAGCTGGAGGAGCCGCCCACCGGTGAGTTCGTGACGAGGCGGTTCACCGAGGACGACGACCCGCCGTGTGCCCGGTGAACGACCCGGACGGCACCAACTACAGGCAGCCGGATCGTGACTGATCGGCAGCGCGCTCGTGATTGGTGTCCTATGTTACCGGAACGCCTCGCGCTTGATCCGAGAAGTGTCGTACGGCAGCCACCATGGCGTGCGGCAGCATCTAGTGGTGGAGGTCGCGGTGACGGCTGCCCGGCCGTCGTCACCCTGGCGTCCAGCGGGAAAGGCGGACATGAGTGGTCTGACGGGTAAGTGCACCGGCGAGCGCATCAAGCATTTCCGCAACAGGGTCGGAATGAGCCGACCCGTTCTCGGCGGGCTGGTGGGGCGCGGTGCGGAGTGGGTGAAGGCCGTCGAGACCGGTCGGTTGCAGGTGCCCCGGCTGCCGATGCTGTTGCGTATCGCGCGAGCGTTGGACGTGCGCGACCTGGCCGAGCTGACCGGGGACGGTTACGCGGTGCCGGTACAAGCCTTCACCGGCGAAGCGCACGCCGCGCTGTCCGCGGTGCAGGAAGCTGACGACCCGTACGGCATCGCGGGCGGCGCGTGGGCGCTGACCGGCGCGCTGCGGGACACCGGGCGCTGGGAGGAAGCCATCACGGTTGCGCTCGGTGGAGCGCGGCAGCTCGAACCGTGGTTGAACCGCACCTCCGATGACGACTGGCGTGGCATGTGGGGGGCACTGCAGTTCGAGGTGGGCTATGTGCCCGCCCGTCGCGGTCGGCACGGTGAGGCTTGGGGGTACTGGGAGCGGGCCAACGAGATGGCCCGGCGGTTAGGTCCGCGGTACCGGCATGTGCCGACGTCGTTCAGCACCACTGTGATGAATGCCCACGCGGTCACGCTGGACGTGGAGCTGCGCCGTCCCGGCGATGCGATGCGCACCGCGAACGGCTTCGACGCCAACGAGATTCCGTCGCTTGCCCGGCGCAGCAGGCACCTGATCGAAGTCGCTCGCGCCCATCATCAGCGTCATGACGGTCCAAGCACTTATGCGATGTTGTACGCCGCCGAGCGCACCGCGCCGGACACCATCCGCTTCAACGGTTACGCCCGCGACATCCTGCTCTCCCTCGCCGCAGCCCCGCCCACTGGGCTACGAGACGACGTCCATGCGCTCTGCGACCGAGTAGGCGTCCGGCCGTAACAACCAGTACGGGTCTGAAACGTACCCACCTGGCTGATCATCAGCCCTAGCGTACCCCCACATACGGGGGTGATGCAGTTGTCGTTCGTGTTCAGTGCCGTGCTCGCGCCGCACTCGGAATGGCCCTTCGTGTGGTTCCCGCTCGCCGGACAGCGCCACGCCATCGACGTCCAGTGGCCGGATCTGGTATTGCCTTGAGGATTATGCAAAATCCTCCTTGAAGAAGTATAGGCCGATAGCGGCTCGAAACGAGGACAAGAAGGTCTTCAACGGCCTTCTGTAATCAGTGAAGAGGATCCGCCATGTCTTGAGGTTGGCGATGGCCCGCTCGACGGGCGCAC
>JAFAUB010000089.1 GCA_019243635.1 Pseudonocardiales bacterium | reverse complement strand
TTGAGGATCTTGAAGGACCGTTCCATGACCCGGGTTGCCCATCTGGTGGTCTCGGTGATGTCTCGTCGTCCGATCAGGTGGATCGCGCCCACAGCGAGGTTGCGTAGCGCGGCCATGACGCGGGGACCGGAGCCTGTTCGGGTGGTGGAGTTGTCCTCGCGGTAGACGGTGTCGCCTAGCCAGTGCAGCGATTCGATGCCCCAGTGGTCGCGGAGGAAGGTGGCGACTTGTTCGGGGGCGGCGCGGGTGTGGGTCAGACTGGTCAGGCCGAGTGCGGCGACCGCGGAGCGTGGGGTGCCGGTGGGGCCGGTGACGTAGCGTTCGATCAGCCAGACCTGGTTGACGTGCGGGAACGGTAGGTCTGCGGGGGCGGGCAGGATCTGGATGGTGCGGGTGGTGACCCGGCCGTGGGCGGTGTCGACGTCGCGGTGGGCGATCGGGGTGTCAGCCCAGGGCAGCGCGTCGAGGGCTGCGAACAGTGTGGGCTGGTTCTGTTTGACGGTCAGGACGAACTCCGCGCCGTGGGCGTGGAGGTATTCGGCGTGGGCGCGCTGGGTGTGGAGGGCGTCGGCGGTGATGACCATCTCGCTCAGGTCGGCGCCGAGGTTGGCGAGCTGGTCGAGCAGCGGGGCGAACATGGGGATCTCGTTGGTCTTCGCGCCGACCTCGACCTGGGCCAGGACCAGTGAGTCAGCGTGGGTGGCCGCGGCCAGCAGGTGCATCTGAGCGCCCTCGGCGTCGACCGCGCCGCGCACGGTCTTGCCATCCACAGCGACCGCGACCAGCCCCTGACCAGCAGACTCCATCGAGCCAGAGGCGCGTTGCCGCGCGGTCGCGGTGGTGGCCCGCGTGAGCAGCCAGGCCCCGACCACGGCGTCCACCGCGGCGGCGTCAGCACCGGTGAGGACCCGCCACAGCGTGGTCTTGGACGGCGGCCGCGCGGGCCGGGCATAGAGCCGGGTCAGGACCTCGGCGGGTACATCGGCGACCCATCCGGCGATCCCGGTGATCGAGCGCATCCCGCCCAGCACCGCAGCCGCGCACAGCGTCAGCACCACCGCGACCGGGTGATCACGGCCCTGCTCGCTGCGCCCATCAGAGACCGCAACGAACCGTCCCAGCAGGTCAGGACCTTCGACCGCGGCGGCGCGCAGCTCAGCCTCAGTCCCCGAGCCCGACGCGGAACCGGCGAGCGCTGTCGAATAGGACTCGGCAATGACAGGATGAACCAGCAACGAAGCTCCGGGGGAAACGAGAAGTCTGTGGAAGGACCACTCGTCCTACCGGAGCTTCGTTCGCCCACCGGCGCGACACACCGAAGATCATCAATCTTGCTCAGGTCGACTGAGTCATTAAACGATCTTGGAACGACCCTGTCATCGACCCGGACCGAGGGTACGTCGGTTTCCGCGTTGACGTGACCGAGGTGGTTCGCTGTTACATGGACCAGGCCGACCACTACGTCATCGAGTCCTGGCACGAGGGGCGCGGGCTGCGGCGACGCGAGCGGTCTTATCCGCTTGAGCGTCGCGCTGACGATACCACCTATTGGCGCCGGCTTCAAGTACTGGAGATGGAATCATGACGTGTAGAAACCTGTTCTTCATGACGTACGCCGGTGACATCAACCGCCTGGTCGATTTCTACGGCACAGCATTCGGGTTCGAACAGAAATACCGCTGGCCCGTCGACCCGACCGAACCGATCGAGTTCGTCGAACTGGTCCTCGACGGTCGCGAGCTCTGGTTCGCCCTACCAGACGATCCCTGGCACGGCCTGCGCCCCGGTGCTTCCGGCGAACCGGTCTCCCACGTCCTGTGTCTGCACACCGACGATGTCGACGCCGAGGTGAGCCGGCTCCGCGCCTCAGGGGTGCCCGTCCTCTACGAACCGACCGACCATGCCCGCTATGGAGAGCGAATGGCCTACGTCGCCGACCCAGACGGCCGCCCGATCATGCTCTACTCCGACATAGACGTCGACGAGTCGGTCTGAGGGCGCCGGAAAGCCCGCGTCGGCTCGCGTGGTCGGCGACCGACACGACAGGATGGGGGCATGACGACACTCTGGGACGACGAGCGGATACGGGGTGCCCTGGAGGGGCTCACCGACTGGCGGCGCGACGGTGACACGCTCGTGCGCACCGTCAAGCTGCCCAGCTTCCCGGCTGCCATCGAGGCGGTCCGCGCGGTCGCCGAGATCGCCGAAGCCCGCAACCACCACCCTGATATCGATATCCGCTGGCGCACCGTGACCTTCCGCTGCAGCACGCATTCCCAGGGCGGGATCACCGGTCAGGACATCGAGCTCGCCGGGGAGATCGACCGGGTGCTGGCCGGCGCGATGAGCTGACCGTCAGACGGCGCGTCGTCCCAGGAGAGTGAGCCCGATGTCAATCATCTCGTTGATGGAGCGGACGGCTCCGAGGTCGTCCGTCAGTGATCTGGGCGCATCGGAGATGAGGGTGTCCGCGCTCACGAGTCGAGCGAAGTCGACCTGCTGGGGAGGGGTTGCACCGGCGTGCGCCATGACGGCCAGGGCCTCTTGAGCGAGGATCCCGTAGCCGATGGTGGTCGGGTGCATGCCGTCGAGCGCGACGAGACCCCCCTGGGTACGCCCTGATGCGTCGGATTGGAAGAACCGGGTGTCCGGCCGGGGAGTGAGCATCTTGAGGGCGGTGGGCAGGTCGTAGCCCTTGGCGTCCCACCAGGAAGGGCGACTGTCGGGACTGTCGATGTAACGCCGGTAGGCGAGCCGGTCCAGCAGCCCGCACATGTCCAGCAGCAGCCAGTCCCGGGGCTGCTCAGCTGTGCGTGCCGCGTAGACCAGTCGCTTGATCGAGTAGTTGTACTGGTCGATCGCGGAGTCGATCGCCCGCGCTTGTTCCCCGGTCAGGTACGGGTTGACCGCGGGGTCGAACTCGGCGTCGGTGATCCAGGCGTGGGTGTATCGGGTGAAGTAGCGTGAACCGCTGGGCTTGACCCCGACTCCGCGCGCGACAGGGGCGACGGTCACGTGCGGGACGGTGGCCCAGATGACGCGGCGAGCATCGATTTCGGCGATGCGGTCGCGGAGCTCCCCGAGGTCGGTCTCGAAGTCGGCGGGAGCGGAGACCGTGTAACCAGAGCTGTGGGGGCCACTGCTCCACACCAGTCGCAATGTCACGACACTCGGCAGGACGTTGTTCGACCCCAGGGCGACGACGAGCGTGTCAATCCCGCCGTCGCGCCCCAGCCATCGAGCGGCGTCCACCATCGTCGTGGTACCGGAAGCGTCAGGGTTGGCCACCGAGGGCCCTTGCAGGGTGCGCAACATGGCCCGATCCCCGTTGTGGGAGACCATCGGCGAGAACGCGGTCGACCGCGACGCCAACGCGGCCAACGCGTCACCGACCGTGTACGTGTAGGCGTCTCGCACATTCCACCCGTAGATGGCGAGATTGTGGTGATAAGAGGCGCTCGCGCCCGGCGGGATACTTCCCGGTCCGTGTTCCCAGTAGCTTTTGACATGAGAGACGGCCGTCGTGACGGCGAGTGCCTCCCGGAGCTGCCGGACGCCAACGGGGCTCCCAGCCCCGGCTAGGTCGATACCGCGAACAATCGCCTCCAGGTTCAGCGGCAGACCCGGGCAGTCCGCCGGGCCAGAGAAACGGGGGTAGGTGAAATCGTTCTCGCCCAGGCCCATCGTGTCGGCGAGGATGGCCGGCCAGGACAAGCCGGTGTCGACGATGGCGAAGCTCTTGACGCCCATCGTGAGCGAGTCGCCCAAGGTGACCAGCCGGTGCCGGGGAAGCGCGCCACCGCCCCCGGCTCCCGCGACAGCGATGCCGAGGTCCGACTCCTCGGGGAGCAGCGGCTCCGGTGCCTCCCACCGGATCTCCAAGCCGGCAGGGGACCCTGGAGGTGCCACCCGCTGCCCGGACGAGCCGTCACCGGGAGGCGGTGCCAGCGGGACCACCCTGCCGTCCCGGAACTGAGGTGCGGGTCCTCCAGCCGCTGGTGGGTCAGCTCGCGACATCGTACTCCCAGACGTGGTTGAATCGACGAGGCGCAACCCTACATCCGGGCCTCGGCCGGCCCGAGCACCTGGACCCGGGCCTGGGGGTCGATGATGAACGGCGACCCGTCGCCGTTCGCGGTCCGACAGGAGCGGCCCACCCGCTGCTGCTGCGCTACGGCTCGGGCGGCTGCACCTGCCTACGTCAGGACGTCTACGGCGACCTGACGTAGGCAGGTGCCGGTCGCGCTCACCGTTTGAACTCAAGCGGCGATGGCGCTCCCGACCAATGCGCAGGTAGGAGCGCCGCTCGATGCGGCGGAGTCGAAGTTTCGGGCGTTCATCGCGCCGGCGGCATTCGCCGGGCTGCGGCTCGGCGAAACGGCCGGGGTCCAGATCGGTGATATCGACTTCCTGCGGCGCACGCTGGCCGTCTCGCGGCAGGTGCAGCGCGAGGACGGCGGTGGTATCGAGATCCGTCCTCCGAAGTACGGCAGCGAGCGCGCGGTGTACCTGCATGATGGCCTGGTGCAGTTGCTCGCGGGGCATGTCGAGTGCCACCGGCCGGGCACCGACCCGACGCGGTGGCTGTTCGAGGGCCTACCGGGTGACCCGCCGCATCAGAACACGGTCGGCTACTGGTGGCGTAAGGCTCAGGCGACCGCAGGAATCACCGGGATGAAGACGCACGACCTGAGGCATTACTTCGCCTCGGGTCTGACCGCTGCGGGCTGCGACGTGGTGACCGTGCAACGCGCCCTCGGCCACGCGAAAGCCACCACCACCCTGAACACCTACGCGCACCTGTGGCCCACTGCGGAGGACCGGACTCGCACCGCTGCGGCCGAGCCGATGGCATCGGTGCTCTCGGCCGCTGCGGCTCATGCGGACACTGTGCGGACAAAGAGCGGGTGACAGCGCCGTGACCTGCACAAAGAGGCTCTATTACACGTTGAAGCGGAAATCGACCACATCACGTGATAGAATAACCTTATGAAACCCTCCGCCGCTACCATCGTTCGCTGCGCCGTCTACCTGCGCGTTTCCCTGGACCCGACAGGTGAAGGGCTAGCGGTGGAACGGCAGCGGCAGGACTGCGAGCGTATCGCCCGGCAGCGCGGGTGGACCGTGGCGCAGGCCTACACCGACAACTCGATCAGCGCGACCGAGCGGACAAAAGTCCGCCCCGCCTACGACCGAATGGTGGCTGACTACGCGGCCGGCAGATTCTCCGCACTGGTCTGCTGGGATCTTGACCGACTGACCCGCCAGCCGCGGCAACTGGAGGACTGGATTGATGCGGCGGAGCAGGATGGCCTATTGCTGGTTACAGCAAACGGTGAGGCCGACTTGGCGACCGACGGCGGTCGCATGTACGCCCGCATTAAGGCAGCCGTCGCCCGAGCCGAGGTTGAGCGCAAGGGTGCCCGCCAGTCGGCGGCACATAAGCAGAGAGCCGCCATGGGACGTCCGCCGCGTGGCGTTCGCGCCACCGGCTATACGTTGGACGGAGAATTGATCCCGGCCGAGGCCGATGCGGTGCGGGCCATATTTGAGGCATTCGCAGCAGGGTCGTCGCTGAGGGCAATCGCGGCGGCGCTCGACGGCAAACAGCAGGCCGTTCTCATCGAGTGCGAGCGACCAATGATCCAGCGGTCACCAAGCGGGGTAACCGCGATGCCCACTCGGAGCGGGCGCCCGTGGAACCCGAGCACTGTGACGACGATCCTGCGAAACCCGCGCTATGCGGGGTGGTCCATGCTCGATGGGAAGATCGTGCGAGACGGCGGCGGTTGCCCGGTTGCCGGGCAATGGCGCCCGATCGTGTCGGACATGCTGTGGTTGGAGGTTCAGCGGCGCCTCGACGATCCGGCGCGTAAGTCCAACCGCAGCGGGACGGACCGCAAACACCTCGGTTCAGGGCTATACCGCTGTGGTGTCTGCGGACAGCGGGTGAAGGCGCACGGCACCCGCTACCGCTGTGCCGGACACGTGATGCGGTCACGGTCGCAGGTGGACAGTTACGTCCTCGACGTTGTGCGCGAACGCCTGTCTCGCCCGGATCTGGCCAACCTCCTGCCCACCACGGACGAGAGCGAGGCCGCCGAGATACAGGAAGAGATCGAGCGGCAGCGCGGTCGCATTCTCCGCGCCCGGGCGGACTACTCCGCGGAATTGATCGACGGCCTGATGTTCAAGGAGATCAAGCTCGAGGCCGAGTCGACGATCGACCGACTCGAGAGCCAGCGGCTCTCCCTGAGCGGGGGCTCGACGGCCTTCCCAGTGCTCGCCGCCGACGACCCGGTGCACGCTTTCAGCAGCGCCGACCTCGCAACGATGCGGGCGGTGATCGACACTCTCTGCACGGTCCGCCTTCACCCAGCCCCTCGCGGCCACAAGGTGTTCGATCTGGAGTCAGTAGAGATACAGCCATGGGTGGCCCCGCCAGCTCATAAAACGGTTGACCGGGCCACCGGCGTGTCGAGCTCCGGAAACAATCCGATCCCGAACATGCCGCCCGTCTGTGGAGAGGGCTCAACCGTCCCGAGTCTTGACAAGGAATCCATGATCGGAATCAGCTCGTTCGGAACTCATTAGAAGGGGACGCTCATCCGTAAATCGGTCTCAGATGGCCGTGATGTGTGAACGGGCAGCCCTATACGAGGTGAGCAGATGCCGGCCTTTCCGCCGCCCATCGCGTCGACCACGAGAAATTGACCCTATTGTGGCATTGCGTAGCAGAGTTCTGCTACAACGTTACCCGTCTGTCCGCAGCGCTGCGGAGTTCACGCACGGTTCGTGATCGCTCGGCCGCTGTTGCTTCACTCGTTTGATGGCTGACAGAGCAGGAGCTAATCCCCAACGAGGCTCTCTTGTCACCCCGGCTGATGTGATGCCTTACTGTAAGTTCCACTTTTCCTTTACCAAACGGGTTCTCCTGCGGCAGTTACCTGTGGCTCGGGGGCTAAAGCTTCCCCGTGGGAGAGTTCATACCGACGTAGTGGGCAAGGGTTCCTCATCTCCGATTGCCCCTGGTGTGCAGCAGAGTGGCGATGCGGTCTCGTTGCTCAGGAGTTAGTGGCGGGAATGAGTCGACGATGGTCCGGATATGCTCGGCGAGGACGGTGGCGACCCACTGGGGGGTCGCGGGGTCGGTGGTGCTCGGCGGTGCTTGTGTGGTCGGGGCGGACTGCGTTCGCGAGGGTGGCATTGGCGCAGGTGGGTCGGTGGGATCGAGATCCGGTGCTGTTGTGGTTGGTTGTGCATGCTTAGCGCTTCTCCATGTCCTGTTGCTGTTGAGCTGTTGTTTTGAGTTCTTAGGCTTGTTCGTCAGATGTGTTTCCTTTCCTCGGGGCATTCATGGGGGTGTCCGGCACGTGGCTCCGCCTGCGCGGAGGCTGCCGAATATGCGAACGGCTGAAGAGGAATCAGTCGGTTTCGGTTGCCGTGTCGAAGCCGGTTTCGTTGGTCGCGGATCGGTTGATGGCTGCGCGGATGTCTGCTGTGAGGTAGCCGCGTACTCGTCGTGTGGCGCCGTCGTCGGTAGGCACGTATTGGCGGGTTGGCCGGCATCCTAGTTCGCTCATTTGCCGGGCGAATAGGCTTGGTTCTATGTCGAGTTCGTCGGTCAGTTCGGCTGTGGGCACGAATTCCCGCCCGTCCGGGGCCAGGTCGTTACCGAGATAATCGGCAAGTGATGCCAGTGGTTCCGGCAGTTCAAGTAACCGCGCGGATTCCTCGGTGTCGATGCCGCCAGCCACCGGGCCGAGCGCCTTCACCACACTGGCGGGGTCGATCGCCTGCCGCCGGTCGTCGCCGGCCGCGTGACCGGCCAGCGTTCCCACCGCTTCCCGTAATGCGCGGCCGCGTGCGCAGATCTCGCGCCATTGTGGGTTGGGCATGTAGTAGGTGCGGACCGTCATCGCTACGACGTCTGCCCCGGTGTCGGTCTCACCGTCAGGGCGCAGGATTCCGACGCCTTTGTGGGAGGGCAGCAGGGTGGAGGCATCGTATCCCCGGGTGTTCATCTGCTCGCCTAACACGATGTTGGAGTCGCGCCAGTCCATCACACGCAGAGCGAACCGTGACCCGAGTACGGCTCGCAGGCGTGAGGGAATGGTGTTGGAGTCCGGGCGCTGGGTGGCCAGGATGACGACGATTCCGGCGGCCGGTCCTTTGCGGGCGAGGTAGGTGAGCAGGTCGGTGATGTAGTCGCCGAGGGTGGTTTTCTTGCCGCCGATCTGTTCGCGGGTGGGGTTTTCCAGGAATACGTGCACCTCGTCGATGATCACCGCGGTGATCGGCATTCCGAGGTTCGGGTCTCGCGACATGGCTGGGGTGATCTTCGATTCTGGGCAGACCTCATCATCTAATGTGGCCATCCGGGCGAACCGGGATTGCACTTCGGCGACAAGCTCCACGAGATAATCGCGCACGGCGTAGGCGTGTTCGAGTTCATCGCCGCGCACGAACCGGTAGGCCACCGCTTCGGCCGCGTCCCAGTCCTTGCCGCCCTTGCCATCAAACACATACAGCCGGGTGTAGGGGTCCAGAATCAGGCCGGCCGCGGGGAGGCGGATCGCAAACGTCTTGCCTTGCCGGGGGATCGCCCCGACGAGCAGCGAGGTCCACACCAAGGGAAGGTCGATTCGGCGCTGGCGCGCGTCCCGGCCGAAGGGCACCGGACGCCACGCGTCCCAGCACTCGACGTCGAGTAGTGGGGTGCGCAGCGGCGGGCCGGAGTAGGGGTCTTCGTCGGCTACCCACAGGAACACCCGTCCCGCGTGGCCACCCTTGCCGCGCACCCGTTCGACGATGAGCTGCACCTCGTCGACGGCCAGCGCGGAGGCGAGCGCGTCCCGGTGTTTGATCACATCGGCCGCCTTGCGGGTGGCAGGGAGGTCCACGGTGATGGCCCACCCGTCACCGACCCGCGCGGCGCGTTCGACCAGGCGCAGGCTTTCGTCCTTGCCGATTAGCTTGGCATCCCGGAACGCGTCGACCAGCACTTGTGGGTCCATGGTCCAGATCAGCGTGCGCGGACCGGCCAGCACCGCCTTACGCCCGGGTGAGCCGTCCGTGCGCCGGCCGGTGATGGCCAGCGCCACCGCGGCGGTCCCGGCCGCGATCCACACCGCGCGAGCGCCGTAGAGCAGATCGGCTGTGGTCACCGCCGCCGCGCCGGCCCAGATCGCGGCCGCGGTGAGTTTCCACCGGAACAAGGTCAGGGCGCGGATCTCGATGAACTTGTCTGCCAGCTTCTCGGCCTGCTCGGCCGCCTCCCGGTAGTCGTGCACCCGGATCCACCGGCGCCACCCCCGCGCGGCCACGACGAGTCCCCGCGTGACCACGCCAGCGAACCGGAACGGCGAGCGCAGGGCCCACGCGATCAGGTCCCTGGCGGCCTGCCGCAGCGCTGGCCGGGACTTCAGTGCCACCGGCACGGCCGGACAGCGCCGCCACCAGCTCACGAACCGGCGGATTACCGCCCGCCGCGCGGCGCGTGGCAGATCGTTTACGACTTCGCCGTCGTATATCGGCTCGGCTGGCGCCATCTCGCGTGCCGGGGCCGCGACGGGCAGAGCACCGCTGGCCGCTGACGATTGTAGCGGGGCTTCTTCTCCCGATGGTGGGGGCTGGCTGGTCATCGGCGATCCCCCCGGCGGTGAGTGTCCGGGTGGATGATCTCGGTGACGGAGAACATCCGGGCGATCGCAGAACCGGCGAACAGCGCGGGAACGCCGAGGGCCACCGCCCACGCGCGGGCATCGGAGGTGAATACCACCACCGCCCATTGCACGGCGACGATGAACACCGCCGTGCCCAGTGCGCGGAGGAGGTTGCCGCCCATGCGGGTGACTTCCTGGCTATGGCGGGCCAGGCGGTGCCCGCTGCGGGCGCCGCTGCGGAACGCCACCAGCATCCCCAATCCGGCTAGGGACAGCACCACGATCAGCACGGCGCTACCCGGCGTCTGGCTCATCGGGACTTCTCCCCACCGTCGGCGGTGGGCTGGGCGAGCAGCCGGGCCAGGGCGCTGGCCGGGACCATCAGTCGGCTACGCCGACGCACCGCGCGCAGCGTGCCCAGACGGATCGCGGCGGAGACGGTCGAGGGCTTGACGCCGAGAATCCAGGCGGCTTCCCGAATGGTGTAGTACGCCGGATCTCCGGCGGTGGACCTGTCGGTACGCATTGAGGTAAGGGCCTTTCTAGTCGATCCATATTGGATGATTTGATGCTGTATTTCAGGATGATTTAATCCAACAGGAGGCATGGGTGTGCCCCGTGCTCGGATACATCCGTCAAGCCGTGTGAGCCGCGCTAGTCTTTGCCGCCAGAGCGAGCGCGGAGGAATATGTGTCGGAGGACTGGGCGGCCGTCGCGGAAGCGATCAGCCAGCGCATGACAGAACTCGGAATCAATCAGACCGAGTTAATTGGACGCTCGCAGGTCTCGAAAGCGACGGTCGGCGAGCTTTACCACAACTCAGCGCAGCGCCGGCGGAGCGCGCGGACGCTCGAAGCGCTGTCCATAGCACTTGGGTGGCACCCTCAGCACCTGGCCGCAGTACTGAAGGGCCAGCGTGTCCCGGATATCGGCGAGCCGGTGAGCCGTTCCGATGACGACGTTCCGGGAAGGCTGGCTGCGATCGAGTATCGACTCGCACAGATAGAGACATGGCTCGGTGATCTTGGCGAGCTGAACGACCGGATCGACGAAGTCAAGACCAGTATCGAAGCGGTGATACGGCTCGTGGATTCGAGCCAGAAAACAGTGAGGGGATAAGTGTTCCGGGTGGCTGCTGTTCATGCCGGTAAGTCAACAGCGAATCCGCTGCATCAACCACGCACTCGCGGTGCACTATCAAGGCGCTCGCAGTGCATGCGTAGTGCACTTCACGGTTTTAGGGGCTATTTTTAATGGAACCGGTACAGCTGTGGACGGGCCGCGCCGCGTGCGCGCTGCAAGCCGCGCTACGGATGACCAATGAGTCGTTCGCCGCGCATCTGGGCACCGCAGTGCGGACGGTCGCAATGTGGCATCAGAAGCCCGAGCGCGTCCCCAGCTCCGAGATGCAGCAAGCGTTAGACACCACCTTGGAACGCGCCGGGGAGGGTGCTCAGGCACGGTTCACCAGGAATCTCGCCGGAACAACTGAGGGTGCGGAACCGGCGGGTTCGCCGCCCGATGATGCCGCGCGCGCCGTTGCGGACACCACCACGACAGGAGCGGATAACCAGACAGCCACCGCCTCGCCTAGGATCATCACGGGAACGGCTGAGGACACCGCGGACGGAGGTTTTATGAGCTGGTTGCAGGTGGCACACGCCGCGTCGGCGCCGCCGGATGGTTCGGATGTTGGGCAGGTCATTCGCTGGTACCGCATCTATGAAGGGCTGACCCAGGAGCAAGCGGCGATTCGGCTCAACACCACACAGTCACGGCTGTCCAAGCTGGAGAAGGGCACCCAAGCCCTGCAAGACGTCAGAGAGCTACGGCACATCGCGAAGACGTTCGGCATCCCACCGGAGCGGTTAGGTGTGCTGCCGGACCGCTCGGCCGACGCCCGCCCCTTCGCCTCGCACGTCAGCGACCGGCCAGGCCCGATCCGGGACAGCCAGGAACACTGGCGGGACATCCGCCGCCAGCTGAACAGCCACCGCGTGGTCTTGGCTGAGCTGGCCGCCGAGCTGTACCCGGCGCAGCAGCGCATCCCGGGGACGACGGTGCTCACCTCGGTGAGCTGGCTGCCGGACGGCCCGGTCGACCTGGCCGATATCGAGCTGGCCTGGCGCCCCGATCCACCAGCGCCGCAGCTGGACGGCAACGGCCCACGATCCGCTGGCGTGCGCCCTCTGATGGCAGGTGGTGAGCGTTATGACCGTTACTCCCGCGCGCTGCGTGACCTGGCCCGGCCCAGACTATTCGACAACCGTGTCAGCTATCGCCTGCTCGACGTGGCATGGGCTGGTTCCCGGGGAATGCTGGGATTCCACTACACGTCCTTCTTCAGCGCTCTTGACGTATGTGAAGCGTCGGCGCACGAGTTCGCGCAAGCGTGGCTCGCAGCGGGTAAAAAGCGCCCGAGTTTCGCAGAGTTGCCGTTTCGTCGGAGCATTGTCGACCCGTTCGATTTGTCCGCACGGCCGGTGCTGCCCGGTATCGCTACATTGACGATCCGGCGCGATCCCATCGAGGGGCACCGCATTTACCTGCATCACCGGGACGCCAGCGCGGTGGCTGGCGGGGGCGGCGTGTACCAAGTGATACCCGCGGGTCTATTCCAGCCAGCAGCCCTCGCGCCAGCGCATCAAAACAACGACTTCTCTTTGTGGCGTAACGTCCAGCGCGAGTTCTCCGAGGAGTTCCTCGGCAACTGCGAGCACGACGGAAACAGCATCGATCCGATCGCCTACAATATCGACGAGCCCTTCGTGTCTTTCGAGCGGGCCCGCCAGGCCGGTGACTTCCGTGTTTTCGCCTGCGCCATGGTGTGCGAACCGCTCACGCTAACGGTGGAACTGGTGACGGTCGCGGTCATCGAGGCACCGGTGTTCGACGCGCTGTTCTCGAAAATGGTCGCCGTGAATGAGGAAGGCGCCGCGGTCAGCACCGAGGCCGGCCGCCCCACCGTGGGCATCCCGTTCACCGAAGCGTCCCGCGAACGGCTACGCGCCGAGCCGTTAGCACCGAGCGCCCGGGCCTGCGTCGAGCTGGCTTGGCAACACCGGCGCCAACTCCTCGGCCGATGAGGGTTCTGGTCACCGGAGCCGCCGGATTCGTCGGCTACGTGGTAGCCGCCCTCCTCATCGAGCACAGCCACCACGTGATCGGACTGACCCCCCGGCGGCACACCACCGCCGCGCACGAGCTCACGACACTGCTGGCCGACAGCACCCGCATCCGGACCGAGCTGGGCTGGCGACCAGAAAGATCAACACTTCCCGAGATCATCGTGAACGCCTGGACCGCACTGAACAGCGAGTAATCGCCCGCCGCATATTCGATTACGGAATAGTGCTCAATCGACTACGCAGCGTCTACCGTGGCGCTCTCACCCGCGGTTGTCTACCGGCCATGAGCGCAGAGCCCGTCAGCGAGCCGACGCGCCGCACGGATGAAGACGTGCTGGCAAGGCTGAACGCGATCGATCGCCGCCTGCATCAGATATCGACCCGCCTGACGGCCACCACCGGCCAGTTGCTCAGCCACCTCGGCGAAATCCGCGCCAACCTTGAGACGCTGACCAGGGCGCTCGGGCCGGAACCGGTGCGTCCCGGTGGGGATCACGGACCCGCAAGCCGCCCGGTGAGCGATATGGGCCAGCACCGCGCTACCTCAGACCGTCGCCGCCGACGCCGGTCATCGACCCCGGCCGTGATCCCGGTGCCGCGCCGGGCGGGTATCGAGGTCGTGGACTCGCTAACCCGGCTCACGCACCGGGTCAGCGGCGATAACCTGCTGGCCGGTCGCCTGGCCGGGACCTACCAGGCGCTCTGCGGGGTCCGGCTGCTGGCGGCGAGCCTCACCGACCCGGGCCATGGCCAGCTGACTGTCGGGTGTTGGCCGAGCGGCTGGGCTGGATCGTGGCCGAGGTGTTCAGTGACAACGACCTGTCCGCCTACTCGGGCACGCCGCGTCCGAGGTACCGGGCGATGCTCGAGGCGATCCAGGCCGGGCGGATCACCGCGGTGCTGGCCTGGCACACCGACCGGTTGCACCGCTCCCCGATCGAGTTGGAGGACTACATCTCGGTGTGCAACGAGGGCCGGGACGTCCCGACGCACACCGCGACGGCGGGGCCGTTGGACCTGTCGAGTCCCTCGGGGCGGATGCTGGCCCGCACGCTGGGTACCTTGGCCCGGTATGAGAGCGAGCATCGCGGGGAGCGGGTGGCGGCGGCGGCCTTGCAGCGCGCGCGGGCCGGTCGCCGCTCGGGTGGTCCGCGACCGTTCGGCTACGAGGACGACGGGGTGAGGGTGCGGGAGCCCGAGGCCGCCGCGGTGCGTACCGCTGTGGAGTCGGTGCTGGCGGGTGCCTCGTTGCGGTCGGTGGCGCGGGAGCTGAGCGCGAGCGGGCTGACCACCAGTATGAAGGCCCGGGCGTGGGACGCGCACGCGGTGCGGGCGTTGCTGCTCAAGCCGCGTAACGCCGGGTTGCGGCAGCACCGGGGGCAGGTGATCGGCCCGGCGAGCTGGCCCGCGATCGTGCCCGAGGAGCAGTGGCGGGCGGTGGTGGCGATCCTGACCGACCCGTCCCGGCGGACCAGTCCCTCTGACGCTCGGGTGAAGTGGTTGGGCTCGGGGCTGTACGTGTGCGCGGGGTGTGAGCGACCGTCGCTGCGGGTGTCCACCGCCGGACGGGGCACCCCGTGCTACCGCTGCCCCGGCCAACGCGGCACCACCGGACACGTGGTCCGCACGGCCGGGCCACTGGACACCTACATCGAGGGGATCATCGTCGAGCGGCTGTCCCGTCCGGATGCCCTCGAGCTGCTGCGCCCCGCCGCACCCGAGGTGAACCTGGTCGCACTGCGCGCCACCGCCACCGCCACCCGCGCCCGGCTGACCGAGATCGCCGAAATGCTCGGCGAGGGTGAGCTGACCCGCGCCGAGGCGCAGATCGCCCGGACCCGGGCCACAGCCCGGCTGGCACGCGCCGAAGCCGAGATCACCGCGGCGACCGCCACCAGCCCCCTCGCCGGGATTGTGGACGCACCGAACCCCGCCGCGGTGTGGGCCGGGCTGGACATCGGCCGACGCCGCGCCGTGCTCGACACCCTGATGACGGTCACCGTACTGCCCATCACCCGGCCGGGGCCTGGGTTCGACCCGGACACCGTGCGGATCGACCCGAAACAGACGTGATCGAGAACCCATGACTAGCCGCCGGATGAGACCGTGTCGCACGGTCGAACACACGCACATGCGGTCCGTATGGCCCGGGGCGGCCGTGTCACTAAACCATCCGCGAGCGACACCGGGAGCCGTCCCACATGTCCCGCCAGGCCTTGTCTGGGACAGACCCGGTGGGACAGGTTCTGAACCGCTGCTGACGTGCGGAAAGCGCATCGGAATGAAGGTTGGGACGGGGTGCTGAGGGCCGTCCCCGCCGACCCGACCGCCCCCCGGACAGACCCCCGCAGTCGATGACACTCGACGCCGGGACGGGACACCCTTGGCCATGCCAAGGTGGTGGACACGTCACCTTCCGGCGCGTGGGGCGGGGATGGTCGTGGACCGGCACAGCTGGCAGTACACCATTCCGGGATCGACCAAGGCTGCGGGCAGAATATCGGTGCTGTTGCAAAGGTGGGGTGAGGGTGCGGTGGAGCCCGCTGCCAGCTGCTCGACCGCTGCCGTGAGCTGCCGACTGTTCTCAGGCGTGGGCGAATGCCTTCTCGACGATCACCACGTCGGGGTTCGAGTGTCCGTAGGCGAAGATCCTGCCCTGGCCTTCGCGCGGTGCGTGCATCGCCTCGATCCCCGTGAGCGTCCGGTAGGCGGTCACCGGGGTCTTGAACCCGCACCTCGGGCCCAGGACCCTCCTCAACCGGCCGTGACCGCCCTCGATCCGGTTGGTGAGGTACCTCACCAACCGATGCCGCACCGATGTCGCACACCGCCCGTCGGCCTTGAGCTCGGCGATCGCCGCGGCCAGGGCGGGGTTCTCATCCGTGTCGATCACCCTCGGAGGTCCGGCATGCGCCGTGGACCGCGGCGTCGTGACCAGGAACCTCTTCGCTGAGGCGGTGTTTCGCCTGGTGGACAGGGAGAACTCCAGGGTGTCGCCGGGGAAGGTGACCGCCCGTTACAGACAGCACCACCTCCCGCCAACCCGGATGCAGGTCTCATCGACCCGCCACGACTGCGCTGTCCACTCACCGACACGGCGGTACCAGCGGGTCCGCTTACCCGGCTCGGGTGCGTAGCGCCGCACCCACCGACAGACGGTGGTGTGGTCGACCGGCACGCCCCGTTCGGTGAGCATCTCCTCCAGGTCGCGGTAGCCGACCGCAACTCCTCGTCAGAGGTAGTAATCCCTACACTGGTGATCGGGGACGGTCAGGGCATGCCTACGAGCAGCTTGCTGCACGGTAAGGGGGGCTGACACGGACAACGCGGCGGTGGTGGCTCAACGAGCTGGCTGTGGGGGTTCAAGGCTGCGGGGGGCTTGCGCACTGACCACCCGCCTCACGCTCGGTGACGCGGCGTGATCGTGCATCTACCTGCGGGTACCCGGCGACAGGTGACATGAGTGACCGTTGTTGACCCCTCCTGACCCTGAGAAGGGGCACGCGGGGGGCACGCACTCGGCCAGGCACGTGTGTCTCCGTCCTCGGCGGGAGAGGGTGGAGACCCTGCGATTAACAGATGCAGGCGGGGCGCTGATTGGACCGCTCGACGTGGGCATGCGGCGTTCGCTGAGTGGCGTCGGAGGGCGGCCCGGTGCTGCTCGTTGCGGTCAGAAGTGCGGTCAGATGAGCCGTCCGACTTGCTGGGCGACGGTCGCGCAGGAGCTGAACGCATAGAGTTGGGTGTCCGTTCTGCACGGTCGGGCTGGGTTGTCCGGTGGCATCAGCTCGGGCCCGGACGTTCGGCTCCATTCACGGGTCGGGCTGCGATGAGATGTCGGGCCGTTGCGGGTGTGGGGAGTCAGGGGTTGCCGTTGAGGGCGTTGTGAATGGCGTCGATGGCGTGGATGCCGTGGTTGTGGGCGCTGAGGAGGTAGGAGCGCACGCGGCAGTATCCGGCGAGGGTGGGGGTCCAGTATGCCAGTAGCCGGAGACGGCTTGGTGTCGTTTGGGGCTTTTGAGGGCCTGTTCTGAGGAGTTGTTCGTCTTATCCGGATATCCGGATAAGACGAACAACTCCTCAGAACAGGCCCTCAAAAGCCCCAAACGACACCAAGCCGTCTCCGGCTACTGGCATACTGGACCCCCACCCTCGCCGGATACTGCCGCGTGCGCTCCTACCTCCTCAGCGCCCACAACCACGGCATCCACGCCATCGACGCCATTCACAACGCCCTCAACGGCAACCCCTGACTCCCCACACCCGCAACGGCCCGACATCTCATCGCAGCCCGACCCGTGAATGGAGCCGAACGTCCGGGCCCGAGCTGATGCCACCGGACAACCCAGCCCGACCGTGCAGAACGGACACCCAACTCTATGCGTTCAGCTCCTGCGCGACCGTCGCCCAGCAAGTCGGACGGCTCATCTGACCGCACTTCTGACCGCAACGAGCAGCACCGGGCCGCCCTCCGACGCCACTCAGCGAACGCCGCATGCCCACGTCGAGCGGTCCAATCAGCGCCCCGCCTGCATCTGTTAATCGCAGGGTCTCCACCCTCTCCCGCCGAGGACGGAGACACACGTGCCTGGCCGAGTGCGTGCCCCCCGCGTGCCCCTTCTCAGGGTCAGGAGGGGTCAACAACGGTCACTCATGTCACCTGTCGCCGGGTACCCGCAGGTAGATGCACGATCACGCCGCGTCACCGAGCGTGAGGCGGGTGGTCAGTGCGCAAGCCCCCCGCAGCCTTGAACCCCCACAGCCAGCTCGTTGAGCCACCACCGCCGCGTTGTCCGTGTCAGCCCCCCTTACCGTGCAGCAAGCTGCTCGTAGGCATGCCCTGACCGTCCCCGATCACCAGTGTAGGGATTACTACCTCTGACGAGGAGTTGCGGTCGGCTACCGCGACCTGGAGGAGATGCTCACCGAACGGGGCGTGCCGGTCGACCACACCACCGTCTGTCGGTGGGTGCGGCGCTACGCACCCGAGCCGGGTAAGCGGACCCGCTGGTACCGCCGTGTCGGTGAGTGGACAGCGCAGTCGTGGCGGGTCGATGAGACCTGCATCCGGGTTGGCGGGAGGTGGTGCTGTCTGTAACGGGCGGTCACCTTCCCCGGCGACACCCTGGAGTTCTCCCTGTCCACCAGGCGAAACACCGCCTCAGCGAAGAGGTTCCTGGTCACGACGCCGCGGTCCACGGCGCATGCCGGACCTCCGAGGGTGATCGACACGGATGAGAACCCCGCCCTGGCCGCGGCGATCGCCGAGCTCAAGGCCGACGGGCGGTGTGCGACATCGGTGCGGCATCGGTTGGTGAGGTACCTCACCAACCGGATCGAGGGCGGTCACGGCCGGTTGAGGAGGGTCCTGGGCCCGAGGTGCGGGTTCAAGACCCCGGTGACCGCCTACCGGACGCTCACGGGGATCGAGGCGATGCACGCACCGCGCGAAGGCCAGGGCAGGATCTTCGCCTACGGACACTCGAACCCCGACGTGGTGATCGTCGAGAAGGCATTCGCCCACGCCTGAGAACAGTCGGCAGCTCACGGCAGCGGTCGAGCAGCTGGCAGCGGGCTCCACCGCACCCTCACCCCACCTTTGCAACAGCACCGATATTCTGCCCGCAGCCTTGGTCGATCCCGGAATGGTGTACTGCCAGCTGTGCCGGTCCACGACCATCCCCGCCCCACGCGCCGGAAGGTGACGTGTCCACCACCTTGGCATGGCCAAGGGTGTCCCGTCCCGGCGTCGAGTGTCATCGACTGCGGGGGTCTGTCCGGGGGGCGGTCGGGTCGGCGGGGACGGCCCTCAGCACCCCGTCCCAACCTTCATTCCGATGCGCTTTCCGCACGTCAGCAGCGGTTCAGAACCTGTCCCACCGGGTCTGTCCCAGACAAGGCCTGGCGGGACATGTGGGACGGCTCCCGGTGTCGCTCGCGGATGGTTTAGTGACACGGCCGCCCCGGGCCATACGGACCGCATGTGCGTGTGTTCGACCGTGCGACACGGTCTCATCCGGCGGCTAGTCATGGGTTCTCGATCACGTCTGTTTCGGGTCGATCCGCACGGTGTCCGGGTCGAACCCAGGCCCCGGCCGGGTGATGGGCAGTACGGTGACCGTCATCAGGGTGTCGAGCACGGCGCGGCGTCGGCCGATGTCCAGCCCGGCCCACACCGCGGCGGGGTTCGGTGCGTCCACAATCCCGGCGAGGGGGCTGGTGGCGGTCGCCGCGGTGATCTCGGCTTCGGCGCGTGCCAGCCGGGCTGTGGCCCGGGTCCGGGCGATCTGCGCCTCGGCGCGGGTCAGCTCACCCTCGCCGAGCATTTCGGCGATCTCGGTCAGCCGGGCGCGGGTGGCGGTGGCGGTGGCGCGCAGTGCGACCAGGTTCACCTCGGGTGCGGCGGGGCGCAGCAGCTCGAGGGCATCCGGACGGGACAGCCGCTCGACGATGATCCCCTCGATGTAGGTGTCCAGTGGCCCGGCCGTGCGGACCACGTGTCCGGTGGTGCCGCGTTGGCCGGGGCAGCGGTAGCACGGGGTGCCCCGTCCGGCGGTGGACACCCGCAGCGACGGTCGCTCACACCCCGCGCACACGTACAGCCCCGAGCCCAACCACTTCACCCGAGCGTCAGAGGGACTGGTCCGCCGGGACGGGTCGGTCAGGATCGCCACCACCGCCCGCCACTGCTCCTCGGGCACGATCGCGGGCCAGCTCGCCGGGCCGATCACCTGCCCCCGGTGCTGCCGCAACCCGGCGTTACGCGGCTTGAGCAGCAACGCCCGCACCGCGTGCGCGTCCCACGCCCGGGCCTTCATACTGGTGGTCAGCCCGCTCGCGCTCAGCTCCCGCGCCACCGACCGCAACGAGGCACCCGCCAGCACCGACTCCACAGCGGTACGCACCGCGGCGGCCTCGGGCTCCCGCACCCTCACCCCGTCGTCCTCGTAGCCGAACGGTCGCGGACCACCCGAGCGGCGACCGGCCCGCGCGCGCTGCAAGGCCGCCGCCGCCACCCGCTCCCCGCGATGCTCGCTCTCATACCGGGCCAAGGTACCCAGCGTGCGGGCCAGCATCCGCCCCGAGGGACTCGACAGGTCCAACGGCCCCGCCGTCGCGGTGTGCGTCGGGACGTCCCGGCCCTCGTTGCACACCGAGATGTAGTCCTCCAACTCGATCGGGGAGCGGTGCAACCGGTCGGTGTGCCAGGCCAGCACCGCGGTGATCCGCCCGGCCTGGATCGCCTCGAGCATCGCCCGGTACCTCGGACGCGGCGTGCCCGAGTAGGCGGACAGGTCGTTGTCACTGAACACCTCGGCCACGATCCAGCCCAGCCGCTCGGCCAACACCCGACAGTCAGCTGGCCATGGCCCGGGTCGGTGAGGCTCGCCGCCAGCAGCCGGACCCCGCAGAGCGCCTGGTAGGTCCCGGCCAGGCGACCGGCCAGCAGGTTATCGCCGCTGACCCGGTGCGTGAGCCGGGTTAGCGAGTCCACGACCTCGATACCCGCCCGGCGCGGCACCGGGATCACGGCCGGGGTCGATGACCGGCGTCGGCGGCGACGGTCTGAGGTAGCGCGGTGCTGGCCCATATCGCTCACCGGGCGGCTTGCGGGTCCGTGATCCCCACCGGGACGCACCGGTTCCGGCCCGAGCGCCCTGGTCAGCGTCTCAAGGTTGGCGCGGATTTCGCCGAGGTGGCTGAGCAACTGGCCGGTGGTGGCCGTCAGGCGGGTCGATATCTGATGCAGGCGGCGATCGATCGCGTTCAGCCTTGCCAGCACGTCTTCATCCGTGCGGCGCGTCGGCTCGCTGACGGGCTCTGCGCTCATGGCCGGTAGACAACCGCGGGTGAGAGCGCCACGGTAGACGCTGCGTAGTCGATTGAGCACTATTCCGTAATCGAATATGCGGCGGGCGATTACTCGCTGTTCAGTGCGGTCCAGGCGTTCACGATGATCTCGGGAAGTGTTGATCTTTCTGGTCGCCAGCCCAGCTCGGTCCGGATGCGGGTGCTGTCGGCCAGCAGTGTCGTGAGCTCGTGCGCGGCGGTGGTGTGCCGCCGGGGGGTCAGTCCGATCACGTGGTGGCTGTGCTCGATGAGGAGGGCGGCTACCACGTAGCCGACGAATCCGGCGGCTCCGGTGACCAGAACCCTCATCGGCCGAGGAGTTGGCGCCGGTGTTGCCAAGCCAGCTCGACGCAGGCCCGGGCGCTCGGTGCTAACGGCTCGGCGCGTAGCCGTTCGCGGGACGCTTCGGTGAACGGGATGCCCACGGTGGGGCGGCCGGCCTCGGTGCTGACCGCGGCGCCTTCCTCATTCACGGCGACCATTTTCGAGAACAGCGCGTCGAACACCGGTGCCTCGATGACCGCGACCGTCACCAGTTCCACCGTTAGCGTGAGCGGTTCGCACACCATGGCGCAGGCGAAAACACGGAAGTCACCGGCCTGGCGGGCCCGCTCGAAAGACACGAAGGGCTCGTCGATATTGTAGGCGATCGGATCGATGCTGTTTCCGTCGTGCTCGCAGTTGCCGAGGAACTCCTCGGAGAACTCGCGCTGGACGTTACGCCACAAAGAGAAGTCGTTGTTTTGATGCGCTGGCGCGAGGGCTGCTGGCTGGAATAGACCCGCGGGTATCACTTGGTACACGCCGCCCCCGCCAGCCACCGCGCTGGCGTCCCGGTGATGCAGGTAAATGCGGTGCCCCTCGATGGGATCGCGCCGGATCGTCAATGTAGCGATACCGGGCAGCACCGGCCGTGCGGACAAATCGAACGGGTCGACAATGCTCCGACGAAACGGCAACTCTGCGAAACTCGGGCGCTTTTTACCCGCTGCGAGCCACGCTTGCGCGAACTCGTGCGCCGACGCTTCACATACGTCAAGAGCGCTGAAGAAGGACGTGTAGTGGAATCCCAGCATTCCCCGGGAACCAGCCCATGCCACGTCGAGCAGGCGATAGCTGACACGGTTGTCGAATAGTCTGGGCCGGGCCAGGTCACGCAGCGCGCGGGAGTAACGGTCATAACGCTCACCACCTGCCATCAGAGGGCGCACGCCAGCGGATCGTGGGCCGTTGCCGTCCAGCTGCGGCGCTGGTGGATCGGGGCGCCAGGCCAGCTCGATATCGGCCAGGTCGACCGGGCCGTCCGGCAGCCAGCTCACCGAGGTGAGCACCGTCGTCCCCGGGATGCGCTGCTGCGCCGGGTACAGCTCGGCGGCCAGCTCAGCCAAGACCACGCGGTGGCTGTTCAGCTGGCGGCGGATGTCCCGCCAGTGTTCCTGGCTGTCCCGGATCGGGCCTGGCCGGTCGCTGACGTGCGAGGCGAAGGGGCGGGCGTCGGCCGAGCGGTCCGGCAGCACACCTAACCGCTCCGGTGGGATGCCGAACGTCTTCGCGATGTGCCGTAGCTCTCTGACGTCTTGCAGGGCTTGGGTGCCCTTCTCCAGCTTGGACAGCCGTGACTGTGTGGTGTTGAGCCGAATCGCCGCTTGCTCCTGGGTCAGCCCTTCATAGATGCGGTACCAGCGAATGACCTGCCCAACATCCGAACCATCCGGCGGCGCCGACGCGGCGTGTGCCACCTGCAACCAGCTCATAAAACCTCCGTCCGCGGTGTCCTCAGCCGTTCCCGTGATGATCCTAGGCGAGGCGGTGGCTGTCTGGTTATCCGCTCCTGTCGTGGTGGTGTCCGCAACGGCGCGCGCGGCATCATCGGGCGGCGAACCCGCCGGTTCCGCACCCTCAGTTGTTCCGGCGAGATTCCTGGTGAACCGTGCCTGAGCACCCTCCCCGGCGCGTTCCAAGGTGGTGTCTAACGCTTGCTGCATCTCGGAGCTGGGGACGCGCTCGGGCTTCTGATGCCACATTGCGACCGTCCGCACTGCGGTGCCCAGATGCGCGGCGAACGACTCATTGGTCATCCGTAGCGCGGCTTGCAGCGCGCACGCGGCGCGGCCCGTCCACAGCTGTACCGGTTCCATTAAAAATAGCCCCTAAAACCGTGAAGTGCACTACGCATGCACTGCGAGCGCCTTGATAGTGCACCGCGAGTGCGTGGTTGATGCAGCGGATTCGCTGTTGACTTACCGGCATGAACAGCAGCCACCCGGAACACTTATCCCCTCACTGTTTTCTGGCTCGAATCCACGAGCCGTATCACCGCTTCGATACTGGTCTTGACTTCGTCGATCCGGTCGTTCAGCTCGCCAAGATCACCGAGCCATGTCTCTATCTGTGCGAGTCGATACTCGATCGCAGCCAGCCTTCCCGGAACGTCGTCATCGGAACGGCTCACCGGCTCGCCGATATCCGGGACACGCTGGCCCTTCAGTACTGCGGCCAGGTGCTGAGGGTGCCACCCAAGTGCTATGGACAGCGCTTCGAGCGTCCGCGCGCTCCGCCGGCGCTGCGCTGAGTTGTGGTAAAGCTCGCCGACCGTCGCTTTCGAGACCTGCGAGCGTCCAATTAACTCGGTCTGATTGATTCCGAGTTCTGTCATGCGCTGGCTGATCGCTTCCGCGACGGCCGCCCAGTCCTCCGACACATATTCCTCCGCGCTCGCTCTGGCGGCAAAGACTAGCGCGGCTCACACGGCTTGACGGATGTATCCGAGCACGGGGCACACCCATGCCTCCTGTTGGATTAAATCATCCTGAAATACAGCATCAAATCATCCAATATGGATCGACTAGAAAGGCCCTTACCTCAATGCGTACCGACAGGTCCACCGCCGGAGATCCGGCGTACTACACCATTCGGGAAGCCGCCTGGATTCTCGGCGTCAAGCCCTCGACCGTCTCCGCCGCGATCCGTCTGGGCACGCTGCGCGCGGTGCGTCGGCGTAGCCGACTGATGGTCCCGGCCAGCGCCCTGGCCCGGCTGCTCGCCCAGCCCACCGCCGACGGTGGGGAGAAGTCCCGATGAGCCAGACGCCGGGTAGCGCCGTGCTGATCGTGGTGCTGTCCCTAGCCGGATTGGGGATGCTGGTGGCGTTCCGCAGCGGCGCCCGCAGCGGGCACCGCCTGGCCCGCCATAGCCAGGAAGTCACCCGCATGGGCGGCAACCTCCTCCGCGCACTGGGCACGGCGGTGTTCATCGTCGCCGTGCAATGGGCGGTGGTGGTATTCACCTCCGATGCCCGCGCGTGGGCGGTGGCCCTCGGCGTTCCCGCGCTGTTCGCCGGTTCTGCGATCGCCCGGATGTTCTCCGTCACCGAGATCATCCACCCGGACACTCACCGCCGGGGGGATCGCCGATGACCAGCCAGCCCCCACCATCGGGAGAAGAAGCCCCGCTACAATCGTCAGCGGCCAGCGGTGCTCTGCCCGTCGCGGCCCCGGCACGCGAGATGGCGCCAGCCGAGCCGATATACGACGGCGAAGTCGTAAACGATCTGCCACGCGCCGCGCGGCGGGCGGTAATCCGCCGGTTCGTGAGCTGGTGGCGGCGCTGTCCGGCCGTGCCGGTGGCACTGAAGTCCCGGCCAGCGCTGCGGCAGGCCGCCAGGGACCTGATCGCGTGGGCCCTGCGCTCGCCGTTCCGGTTCGCTGGCGTGGTCACGCGGGGACTCGTCGTGGCCGCGCGGGGGTGGCGCCGGTGGATCCGGGTGCACGACTACCGGGAGGCGGCCGAGCAGGCCGAGAAGCTGGCAGACAAGTTCATCGAGATCCGCGCCCTGACCTTGTTCCGGTGGAAACTCACCGCGGCCGCGATCTGGGCCGGCGCGGCGGCGGTGACCACAGCCGATCTGCTCTACGGCGCTCGCGCGGTGTGGATCGCGGCCGGGACCGCCGCGGTGGCGCTGGCCATCACCGGCCGGCGCACGGACGGCTCACCCGGGCGTAAGGCGGTGCTGGCCGGTCCGCGCACGCTGATCTGGACCATGGACCCACAAGTGCTGGTCGACGCGTTCCGGGATGCCAAGCTAATCGGCAAGGACGAAAGCCTGCGCCTGGTCGAACGCGCCGCGCGGGTCGGTGACGGGTGGGCCATCACCGTGGACCTCCCTGCCACCCGCAAGGCGGCCGATGTGATCAAACACCGGGACGCGCTCGCCTCCGCGCTGGCCGTCGACGAGGTGCAGCTCATCGTCGAACGGGTGCGCGGCAAGGGTGGCCACGCGGGACGGGTGTTCCTGTGGGTAGCCGACGAAGACCCCTACTCCGGCCCGCCGCTGCGCACCCCACTACTCGACGTCGAGTGCTGGGACGCGTGGCGTCCGGTGCCCTTCGGCCGGGACGCGCGCCAGCGCCGAATCGACCTTCCCTTGGTGTGGACCTCGCTGCTCGTCGGGGCGATCCCCCGGCAAGGCAAGACGTTTGCGATCCGCCTCCCCGCGGCCGGCCTGATTCTGGACCCCTACACCCGGCTGTATGTGTTTGATGGCAAGGGCGGCAAGGACTGGGACGCGGCCGAAGCGGTGGCCTACCGGTTCGTGCGCGGCGATGAACTCGAACACGCCTACGCCGTGCGCGATTATCTCGTGGAGCTTGTCGCCGAAGTGCAATCCCGGTTCGCCCGGATGGCCACATTAGATGATGAGGTCTGCCCAGAATCGAAGATCACCCCAGCCATGTCGCGAGACCCGAACCTCGGAATGCCGATCACCGCGGTGATCATCGACGAGGTGCACGTATTCCTGGAAAACCCCACCCGCGAACAGATCGGCGGCAAGAAAACCACCCTCGGCGACTACATCACCGACCTGCTCACCTACCTCGCCCGCAAAGGACCGGCCGCCGGAATCGTCGTCATCCTGGCCACCCAGCGCCCGGACTCCAACACCATTCCCTCACGCCTGCGAGCCGTACTCGGGTCACGGTTCGCTCTGCGTGTGATGGACTGGCGCGACTCCAACATCGTGTTAGGCGAGCAGATGAACACCCGGGGATACGATGCCTCCACCCTGCTGCCCTCCCACAAAGGCGTCGGAATCCTGCGCCCTGACGGTGAGACCGACACCGGGGCAGACGTCGTAGCGATGACGGTCCGCACCTACTACATGCCCAACCCACAATGGCGCGAGATCTGCGCACGCGGCCGCGCATTACGGGAAGCGGTGGGAACGCTGGCCGGTCACGCGGCCGGCGACGACCGGCGGCAGGCGATCGACCCCGCCAGTGTGGTGAAGGCGCTCGGCCCGGTGGCTGGCGGCATCGACACCGAGGAATCCGCGCGGTTACTTGAACTGCCGGAACCACTGGCATCACTTGCCGATTATCTCGGTAACGACCTGGCCCCGGACGGGCGGGAATTCGTGCCCACAGCCGAACTGACCGACGAACTCGACATAGAACCAAGCCTATTCGCCCGGCAAATGAGCGAACTAGGATGCCGGCCAACCCGCCAATACGTGCCTACCGACGACGGCGCCACACGACGAGTACGCGGCTACCTCACAGCAGACATCCGCGCAGCCATCAACCGATCCGCGACCAACGAAACCGGCTTCGACACGGCAACCGAAACCGACTGATTCCTCTTCAGCCGTTCGCATATTCGGCAGCCTCCGCGCAGGCGGAGCCACGTGCCGGACACCCCCATGAATGCCCCGAGGAAAGGAAACACATCTGACGAACAAGCCTAAGAACTCAAAACAACAGCTCAACAGCAACAGGACATGGAGAAGCGCTAAGCATGCACAACCAACCACAACAGCACCGGATCTCGATCCCACCGACCCACCTGCGCCAATGCCACCCTCGCGAACGCAGTCCGCCCCGACCACACAAGCACCGCCGAGCACCACCGACCCCGCGACCCCCCAGTGGGTCGCCACCGTCCTCGCCGAGCATATCCGGACCATCGTCGACTCATTCCCGCCACTAACTCCTGAGCAACGAGACCGCATCGCCACTCTGCTGCACACCAGGGGCAATCGGAGATGAGGAACCCTTGCCCACTACGTCGGTATGAACTCTCCCACGGGGAAGCTTTAGCCCCCGAGCCACAGGTAACTGCCGCAGGAGAACCCGTTTGGTAAAGGAAAAGTGGAACTTACAGTAAGGCATCACATCAGCCGGGGTGACAAGAGAGCCTCGTTGGGGATTAGCTCCTGCTCTGTCAGCCATCAAACGAGTGAAGCAACAGCGGCCGAGCGATCACGAACCGTGCGTGAACTCCGCAGCGCTGCGGACAGACGGGTAACGTTGTAGCAGAACTCTGCTACGCAATGCCACAATAGGGTCAATTTCTCGTGGTCGACGCGATGGGCGGCGGAAAGGCCGGCATCTGCTCACCTCGTATAGGGCTGCCCGTTCACACATCACGGCCATCTGAGACCGATTTACGGATGAGCGTCCCCTTCTAATGAGTTCCGAACGAGCTGATTCCGATCATGGATTCCTTGTCAAGACTCGGGACGGTTGAGCCCTCTCCACAGACGGGCGGCATGTTCGGGATCGGATTGTTTCCGGAGCTCGACACGCCGGTGGCCCGGTCAACCGTTTTATGAGCTGGCGGGGCCACCCATGGCTGTATCTCTACTGACTCCAGATCGAACACCTTGTGGCCGCGAGGGGCTGGGTGAAGGCGGACCGTGCAGAGAGTGTCGATCACCGCCCGCATCGTTGCGAGGTCGGCGCTGCTGAAAGCGTGCACCGGGTCGTCGGCGGCGAGCACTGGGAAGGCCGTCGAGCCCCCGCTCAGGGAGAGCCGCTGGCTCTCGAGTCGGTCGATCGTCGACTCGGCCTCGAGCTTGATCTCCTTGAACATCAGGCCGTCGATCAATTCCGCGGAGTAGTCCGCCCGGGCGCGGAGAATGCGACCGCGCTGCCGCTCGATCTCTTCCTGTATCTCGGCGGCCTCGCTCTCGTCCGTGGTGGGCAGGAGGTTGGCCAGATCCGGGCGAGACAGGCGTTCGCGCACAACGTCGAGGACGTAACTGTCCACCTGCGACCGTGACCGCATCACGTGTCCGGCACAGCGGTAGCGGGTGCCGTGCGCCTTCACCCGCTGTCCGCAGACACCACAGCGGTATAGCCCTGAACCGAGGTGTTTGCGGTCCGTCCCGCTGCGGTTGGACTTACGCGCCGGATCGTCGAGGCGCCGCTGAACCTCCAACCACAGCATGTCCGACACGATCGGGCGCCATTGCCCGGCAACCGGGCAACCGCCGCCGTCTCGCACGATCTTCCCATCGAGCATGGACCACCCCGCATAGCGCGGGTTTCGCAGGATCGTCGTCACAGTGCTCGGGTTCCACGGGCGCCCGCTCCGAGTGGGCATCGCGGTTACCCCGCTTGGTGACCGCTGGATCATTGGTCGCTCGCACTCGATGAGAACGGCCTGCTGTTTGCCGTCGAGCGCCGCCGCGATTGCCCTCAGCGACGACCCTGCTGCGAATGCCTCAAATATGGCCCGCACCGCATCGGCCTCGGCCGGGATCAATTCTCCGTCCAACGTATAGCCGGTGGCGCGAACGCCACGCGGCGGACGTCCCATGGCGGCTCTCTGCTTATGTGCCGCCGACTGGCGGGCACCCTTGCGCTCAACCTCGGCTCGGGCGACGGCTGCCTTAATGCGGGCGTACATGCGACCGCCGTCGGTCGCCAAGTCGGCCTCACCGTTTGCTGTAACCAGCAATAGGCCATCCTGCTCCGCCGCATCAATCCAGTCCTCCAGTTGCCGCGGCTGGCGGGTCAGTCGGTCAAGATCCCAGCAGACCAGTGCGGAGAATCTGCCGGCCGCGTAGTCAGCCACCATTCGGTCGTAGGCGGGGCGGACTTTTGTCCGCTCGGTCGCGCTGATCGAGTTGTCGGTGTAGGCCTGCGCCACGGTCCACCCGCGCTGCCGGGCGATACGCTCGCAGTCCTGCCGCTGCCGTTCCACCGCTAGCCCTTCACCTGTCGGGTCCAGGGAAACGCGCAGGTAGACGGCGCAGCGAACGATGGTAGCGGCGGAGGGTTTCATAAGGTTATTCTATCACGTGATGTGGTCGATTTCCGCTTCAACGTGTAATAGAGCCTCTTTGTGCAGGTCACGGCGCTGTCACCCGCTCTTTGTCCGCACAGTGTCCGCATGAGCCGCAGCGGCCGAGAGCACCGATGCCATCGGCTCGGCCGCAGCGGTGCGAGTCCGGTCCTCCGCAGTGGGCCACAGGTGCGCGTAGGTGTTCAGGGTGGTGGTGGCTTTCGCGTGGCCGAGGGCGCGTTGCACGGTCACCACGTCGCAGCCCGCAGCGGTCAGACCCGAGGCGAAGTAATGCCTCAGGTCGTGCGTCTTCATCCCGGTGATTCCTGCGGTCGCCTGAGCCTTACGCCACCAGTAGCCGACCGTGTTCTGATGCGGCGGGTCACCCGGTAGGCCCTCGAACAGCCACCGCGTCGGGTCGGTGCCCGGCCGGTGGCACTCGACATGCCCCGCGAGCAACTGCACCAGGCCATCATGCAGGTACACCGCGCGCTCGCTGCCGTACTTCGGAGGACGGATCTCGATACCACCGCCGTCCTCGCGCTGCACCTGCCGCGAGACGGCCAGCGTGCGCCGCAGGAAGTCGATATCACCGATCTGGACCCCGGCCGTTTCGCCGAGCCGCAGCCCGGCGAATGCCGCCGGCGCGATGAACGCCCGAAACTTCGACTCCGCCGCATCGAGCGGCGCTCCTACCTGCGCATTGGTCGGGAGCGCCATCGCCGCTTGAGTTCAAACGGTGAGCGCGACCGGCACCTGCCTACGTCAGGTCGCCGTAGACGTCCTGACGTAGGCAGGTGCAGCCGCCCGAGCCGTAGCGCAGCAGCAGCGGGTGGGCCGCTCCTGTCGGACCGCGAACGGCGACGGGTCGCCGTTCATCATCGACCCCCAGGCCCGGGTCCAGGTGCTCGGGCCGGCCGAGGCCCGGATGTAGGGTTGCGCCTCGTCGATTCAACCACGTCTGGGAGTACGATGTCGCGAGCTGACCCACCAGCGGCTGGAGGACCCGCACCTCAGTTCCGGGACGGCAGGGTGGTCCCGCTGGCACCGCCTCCCGGTGACGGCTCGTCCGGGCAGCGGGTGGCACCTCCAGGGTCCCCTGCCGGCTTGGAGATCCGGTGGGAGGCACCGGAGCCGCTGCTCCCCGAGGAGTCGGACCTCGGCATCGCTGTCGCGGGAGCCGGGGGCGGTGGCGCGCTTCCCCGGCACCGGCTGGTCACCTTGGGCGACTCGCTCACGATGGGCGTCAAGAGCTTCGCCATCGTCGACACCGGCTTGTCCTGGCCGGCCATCCTCGCCGACACGATGGGCCTGGGCGAGAACGATTTCACCTACCCCCGTTTCTCTGGCCCGGCGGACTGCCCGGGTCTGCCGCTGAACCTGGAGGCGATTGTTCGCGGTATCGACCTAGCCGGGGCTGGGAGCCCCGTTGGCGTCCGGCAGCTCCGGGAGGCACTCGCCGTCACGACGGCCGTCTCTCATGTCAAAAGCTACTGGGAACACGGACCGGGAAGTATCCCGCCGGGCGCGAGCGCCTCTTATCACCACAATCTCGCCATCTACGGGTGGAATGTGCGAGACGCCTACACGTACACGGTCGGTGACGCGTTGGCCGCGTTGGCGTCGCGGTCGACCGCGTTCTCGCCGATGGTCTCCCACAACGGGGATCGGGCCATGTTGCGCACCCTGCAAGGGCCCTCGGTGGCCAACCCTGACGCTTCCGGTACCACGACGATGGTGGACGCCGCTCGATGGCTGGGGCGCGACGGCGGGATTGACACGCTCGTCGTCGCCCTGGGGTCGAACAACGTCCTGCCGAGTGTCGTGACATTGCGACTGGTGTGGAGCAGTGGCCCCCACAGCTCTGGTTACACGGTCTCCGCTCCCGCCGACTTCGAGACCGACCTCGGGGAGCTCCGCGACCGCATCGCCGAAATCGATGCTCGCCGCGTCATCTGGGCCACCGTCCCGCACGTGACCGTCGCCCCTGTCGCGCGCGGAGTCGGGGTCAAGCCCAGCGGTTCACGCTACTTCACCCGATACACCCACGCCTGGATCACCGACGCCGAGTTCGACCCCGCGGTCAACCCGTACCTGACCGGGGAACAAGCGCGGGCGATCGACTCCGCGATCGACCAGTACAACTACTCGATCAAGCGACTGGTCTACGCGGCACGCACAGCTGAGCAGCCCCGGGACTGGCTGCTGCTGGACATGTGCGGGCTGCTGGACCGGCTCGCCTACCGGCGTTACATCGACAGTCCCGACAGTCGCCCTTCCTGGTGGGACGCCAAGGGCTACGACCTGCCCACCGCCCTCAAGATGCTCACTCCCCGGCCGGACACCCGGTTCTTCCAATCCGACGCATCAGGGCGTACCCAGGGGGGTCTCGTCGCGCTCGACGGCATGCACCCGACCACCATCGGCTACGGGATCCTCGCTCAAGAGGCCCTGGCCGTCATGGCGCACGCCGGTGCAACCCCTCCCCAGCAGGTCGACTTCGCTCGACTCGTGAGCGCGGACACCCTCATCTCCGATGCGCCCAGATCACTGACGGACGACCTCGGAGCCGTCCGCTCCATCAACGAGATGATTGACATCGGGCTCACTCTCCTGGGACGACGCGCCGTCTGACGGTCAGCTCATCGCGCCGGCCAGCACCCGGTCGATCTCCCCGGCGAGCTCGATGTCCTGACCGGTGATCCCGCCCTGGGAATGCGTGCTGCAGCGGAAGGTCACGGTGCGCCAGCGGATATCGATATCAGGGTGGTGGTTGCGGGCTTCGGCGATCTCGGCGACCGCGCGGACCGCCTCGATGGCAGCCGGGAAGCTGGGCAGCTTGACGGTGCGCACGAGCGTGTCACCGTCGCGCCGCCAGTCGGTGAGCCCCTCCAGGGCACCCCGTATCCGCTCGTCGTCCCAGAGTGTCGTCATGCCCCCATCCTGTCGTGTCGGTCGCCGACCACGCGAGCCGACGCGGGCTTTCCGGCGCCCTCAGACCGACTCGTCGACGTCTATGTCGGAGTAGAGCATGATCGGGCGGCCGTCTGGGTCGGCGACGTAGGCCATTCGCTCTCCATAGCGGGCATGGTCGGTCGGTTCGTAGAGGACGGGCACCCCTGAGGCGCGGAGCCGGCTCACCTCGGCGTCGACATCGTCGGTGTGCAGACACAGGACGTGGGAGACCGGTTCGCCGGAAGCACCGGGGCGCAGGCCGTGCCAGGGATCGTCTGGTAGGGCGAACCAGAGCTCGCGACCGTCGAGGACCAGTTCGACGAACTCGATCGGTTCGGTCGGGTCGACGGGCCAGCGGTATTTCTGTTCGAACCCGAATGCTGTGCCGTAGAAATCGACCAGGCGGTTGATGTCACCGGCGTACGTCATGAAGAACAGGTTTCTACACGTCATGATTCCATCTCCAGTACTTGAAGCCGGCGCCAATAGGTGGTATCGTCAGCGCGACGCTCAAGCGGATAAGACCGCTCGCGTCGCCGCAGCCCGCGCCCCTCGTGCCAGGACTCGATGACGTAGTGGTCGGCCTGGTCCATGTAACAGCGAACCACCTCGGTCACGTCAACGCGGAAACCGACGTACCCTCGGTCCGGGTCGATGACAGGGTCGTTCCAAGATCGTTTAATGACTCAGTCGACCTGAGCAAGATTGATGATCTTCGGTGTGTCGCGCCGGTGGGCGAACGAAGCTCCGGTAGGACGAGTGGTCCTTCCACAGACTTCTCGTTTCCCCCGGAGCTTCGTTGCTGGTTCATCCTGTCATTGCCGAGTCCTATTCGACAGCGCTCGCCGGTTCCGCGTCGGGCTCGGGGACTGAGGCTGAGCTGCGCGCCGCCGCGGTCGAAGGTCCTGACCTGCTGGGACGGTTCGTTGCGGTCTCTGATGGGCGCAGCGAGCAGGGCCGTGATCACCCGGTCGCGGTGGTGCTGACGCTGTGCGCGGCTGCGGTGCTGGGCGGGATGCGCTCGATCACCGGGATCGCCGGATGGGTCGCCGATGTACCCGCCGAGGTCCTGACCCGGCTCTATGCCCGGCCCGCGCGGCCGCCGTCCAAGACCACGCTGTGGCGGGTCCTCACCGGTGCTGACGCCGCCGCGGTGGACGCCGTGGTCGGGGCCTGGCTGCTCACGCGGGCCACCACCGCGACCGCGCGGCAACGCGCCTCTGGCTCGATGGAGTCTGCTGGTCAGGGGCTGGTCGCGGTCGCTGTGGATGGCAAGACCGTGCGCGGCGCGGTCGACGCCGAGGGCGCTCAGATGCACCTGCTGGCCGCGGCCACCCACGCTGACTCACTGGTCCTGGCCCAGGTCGAGGTCGGCGCGAAGACCAACGAGATCCCCATGTTCGCCCCGCTGCTCGACCAGCTCGCCAACCTCGGCGCCGACCTGAGCGAGATGGTCATCACCGCCGACGCCCTCCACACCCAGCGCGCCCACGCCGAATACCTCCACGCCCACGGCGCGGAGTTCGTCCTGACCGTCAAACAGAACCAGCCCACACTGTTCGCAGCCCTCGACGCGCTGCCCTGGGCTGACACCCCGATCGCCCACCGCGACGTCGACACCGCCCACGGCCGGGTCACCACCCGCACCATCCAGATCCTGCCCGCCCCCGCAGACCTACCGTTCCCGCACGTCAACCAGGTCTGGCTGATCGAACGCTACGTCACCGGCCCCACCGGCACCCCACGCTCCGCGGTCGCCGCACTCGGCCTGACCAGTCTGACCCACACCCGCGCCGCCCCCGAACAAGTCGCCACCTTCCTCCGCGACCACTGGGGCATCGAATCGCTGCACTGGCTAGGCGACACCGTCTACCGCGAGGACAACTCCACCACCCGAACAGGCTCCGGTCCCCGCGTCATGGCCGCGCTACGCAACCTCGCTGTGGGCGCGATCCACCTGATCGGACGACGAGACATCACCGAGACCACCAGATGGGCAACCCGGGTCATGGAACGGTCCTTCAAGATCCTCAA
>JAFAUB010000019.1 GCA_019243635.1 Pseudonocardiales bacterium | reverse complement strand
TGACATCAAGTGGAAGTTGGGCCGGTTTGGCAAGCTGCACGTCCGCCACGGCAAGGGATCCCGCGGCAGCGGACCCCGAGAACGCATGGTGCCGCTGATCAATGATGCTGGGTCGACCCTGCGCTGGTTCATCGAGGACGTCTGGGGCCACTTCGACACCGATCACACCCGGCGTGGCGCGCCCTTGTTCCCCTCCGAGCGCAACAACGCTGATGGCACCTGCCGTCGGGTTGGTGACGACGCCCTGCGCGCAGGTCTTGCCGAGGCCACCGCCGCGCGCCTGCCGGCCTGGGCGGAGAAGTTAACCCCGCATGTATTGCGGCACTTTCGCGCCAGCCAACTCTATCTATCCGGAATGGACTTGATCTCCATCCAGGAAGCACTTGGTCATTCCTGGGTGGCCACGACGATGAAGTACATCCACCTCCACCGCACCCACCTCGAGGACGCCTGGATCGCTGGCCAGCACCGGGTCGCGCAACGCCTGGAAGGACTGCTGTCATGAAGTGGAACCTGCGGCTGGCCGCGGCCCATCGCGGCATCTGGAAGGCCAGCGAGCTGCAACGGATGCTCGCCGAGCGCGGCCTCGTGGTCAGCGCCGGGAAGATGTCTGGCCTGTGGTCGGGCCCAACCTGCCAGCATCAAACTCGATGACCTCGACATCATCTGCGCCGTGCTCGGCTGCCAGATCAGCGAGGTCCTCATCCCCGAGCCGGACAAGGTCCCCACGCCCGAGGCCGGCGAGCCAGGCAAAGCCGCCGCTGCCGGGATACCAACGGTGACACCCAGACGCCGCGATGGCCGCTCGTTGCCGCCCGCCTGATGGTCCACACCCGCCTGCTGGCCGGCCGCAAGCCACCCAGTAGTCGCCTGACCTGCTTCGCGTGGGGTCTGCTACCCGGACGATATTGCGCCGCTTGCTCCTCCTTCGCCCAAAACCACCCCACCGGCGTCTGCGCCGGCTGTGACCGGACTGTCCCGCTGAAGAAGGGCTACTGCCGGTTGTGCTGGTGCCAGGCCAGTCTGCAAGCCAAGGGCGAAGTGACCGTGCTCGGGCCCTACCCGGCGCGCGTCCACGATCACCAGCTGTTCTTCGCCTGGATGCACAAGCCCCGCCAGCCCGGCTCACGGCTGGGCAAACGCGGGCGCCGCGCCGCACGGCCCCGGCCGGCACCGACCCCGCCTCGCCCTCCGATCACCGGCTGGACCCAGCTGCGCTTGTTCGACATGCCCCGGGATTTCACCCGCTTCGACCGCCGCCAGCACGCCGACCTCGACAACCCCTGGCCGGCCTGGGCACAGCACACCGCCCGCAAGCTCGGCGAAGCCCACGGCTGGACCCGGTGGGTGGCCGGCGACGTCGACCGGGCACTGGTGATCCTGTTGTCTCACCACATCCAGGGCGAGACGATCCGCTACAGCGAGCTCTTCCCCGCGCTAAGGGCCCGCGGACTCCAGCGCCGAGCGCACCATCGAGGTCCTCGCCGAGCTCGACCTCCTCGACGACGATCGGATACCGGCCTTCGAGCTATGGCTACAGCGCAAGCTCACCGACCTCGCGCCGGGCATCCGCCGTGACACCGAGGCATGGTTACGGCTGCTGCGCGAGGGCGGGCCACGCAACCGGCCGCACGACCTCAACACCGTCTGGGCCTACCTCAACGAGATCCGGCCCACCCTGCTGGACTGGTCATCCCGCCACGACCACTTGCGGGAGGTCACCCGCGAGGACATCCTGACCAGCACCAACTCCCTCCACGGCAGCAAACGTCACCACACCCTCAGTGTCTTGCGGTCGTTATTTCGGCACTGCAAAAAGACCGGCACCATCTTCCGCGACCCGGCCGCCAGGATCCACATCGGCCGCCACGACTACGCCGTCGTACAACCGCTGCATCCCGCCGAGATCCGGGAAGCTCTCACCGCTGCCGCCACACCCTCCGCCCGCCTCGCCCTGACCTTGGCCGCCATCCACGCCGCTCGCCCCAAGGCCATCCGCGAGTTGCTCCTTGATGACGTCGACCTCGGCAACCGCCGCCTGGTCATCGCCGGCCACGCCCGACCGCTGGACGAGTTCACCCACCGAGTGATCGTCGACTGGCTGGACTACCGACGCTCCCGCTGGCCCGACACCGCCAACCCTCACCTGATCCTCAGCCAGCAAAGCGCCCTGGAAACCGGCCCCGTCAGCAAGGTCTGGATCACCAACGCCCTCCGCGGTCTGACCGCGACCCTGGAACGTCTCCGCGTCGACCACCAGCTCGAGGAAGCACTCACCCACGGTCCCGACCCACTGCACCTGGCCACCGTCTTCGGCATCGACGAAAAAACCGCCATCCGCTACGCCACCACAGCACGCCAACTCCTGCAGACCCCACTCGAATGCGACACTCCGGATTGAGCCGAACCCACGGGTCGAACCCCGCTCCTAACAACAACCGACCCTTGGGTTCCCGACGCGCAACCTTCACTTTCCCTGAACTCCCGGGACTCTCGGCCCAGGACTCCCGAACGTGTCCCCAGCCGCAAGGTAGAGCGTTCCCGCAGGTCAAGATGTTGGACTTGAGTGCCGGTCCGTGGCATGACCAGTCCTTGGAGTGGTCTCTCGCGCACCGCTGACCAGGGACAACAGCCCAGTTTGCGGCTGGGGACACGTTCGGGAGCACTGGGCCGCATAGGGCTCGACCCGAGCCCAGGAGGCGATGGCGTGGTGGTCGAGCACCCACCCGCCGAAAGATTGGCTCACGCGGTGGGGCCATGCGACCCGAGGCGGCGCGCGACGAGGTCGCGGGCCCATTGCAGGGCGTACTCCGGTGGCTTGCCGAACCGGCGCTCCAGCACGGCCAGGCCGTCCTCGCGGGCGCGGCGGAACGCCACAGCATCGGTGACGTACCGGCTGACGGACTCGACCTGGCCAGACTCGGCCAGCCGCTCCACCGCCTCAGCGTCCTCGCAGGGTGACAGTGATCTTCTTGGTTGTTCGCTCCCGTGACGCCATACCGACGACACTATCGGTATGGCGTCATTGCCGTCCAGTGGATTACGAGGACTTCGAGGCGTTCTTCCGGCAGACGTTCCCTCGTGTGCGGGCGCGGGCGATGCTGCTGTGGTGGGATCGTGAGGAGGCAGAGGATGCGGTCCAGGAGGCATGAGGCAGCTCGTCACCGAACTCGCTCTGGAGATGCAGACACAGGCGCCGACACAGCTATGGCTCACATCGCAGGCCAATGCCTCGGTGTATGGGTCCCGCCGGCTCCTGCGCAGCCCCAGACGGTCGTGGCACCTGAGCACCGGTGTCCCGCTGCTCGTGGGTCTGACGACCGAACAGCTGCGCGCGGTGCTCTGCCACGAATTAGCACATTACGCGCGCCGTCACGCCTTTTTCAGCGCGATGGCCTATCGCGGCTCCACCGCTCAGAGCTGAAGTCAATGTCGGCGTGTCACCGGCGAACCGTACGGCGAGTGATGTCACGATCGGATCGACGGCAAAGCCAGCGAGGGCCATGAGGACGATGGCTGCCGGCGCGCCGCGCGACAGCAAGGCGAGCAGCAGGAGAATCGGCTATGCAACGGTCGAGCAGGAGCGTCGACAACAACCCAGCGGTAGGTGCCCAGGTGGGGGCCGTGTCTGGTGAGATGACTCGTTAGTTGAGTACCTTGAGCAGTTGCTGTGCCAGAGGCGCGGCGGACGCGGGGTTCTGCCCGGTGTGCAGATTGCGATCCACGACCGTGTACGGCTTCCAGATGTCGCCGCGGGTGAAGTGGACACCCATGTTGACCAGTTCGTCCTCGAGCAGCCACCTGGCTTTGGCGGCCAGTCCGACGGCGTCTTCTTCGTCGTTGGTGTAGGCCGTGACCTGGTAGCCGGCGAAGGGTGAAACGCCCTTCCGTCGGGTGGCCAGCATGGCGGCCGGCGCGTGGCAGACGATGGCCAGGGGCTTACCCGAAGCGAGGGCTGCGGTCAGCAGCCGGCCCGAGTCGGCGTTGACCCACAGGTCCTCCATCGGACCGTGGCCACCGGGGTAGTAGACGGCGTCGTAGTCCTCCAGGCGGGCATCGGCCAGTTCGATTGGCCGCCGCAACTCCTCG
>JAFAUB010000137.1 GCA_019243635.1 Pseudonocardiales bacterium | reverse complement strand
ACCTCCGGCGAAGCGCAAAGTAGCTGAGCGTGGTTGAAACGGCTTGATCGGGGACTTGTTCACCCGTTGGTGCGGCGCGAGTGGGAACCTAAGGATCTGATCGCGCACAGGACGTTGATGGAGCCGGACTAGGAGCTGGTGGATAACAAGTCCGAGTTCACCCGTCTGGAGTTCAGCGTCTTGCTGGAATTTTTCGAGGCCGAGGGGCGATTCCCGGAGTACGCCGTCGAGGGCGCTGCGGAGTCCGGTGCCAGGGATGTCCCACCTGGGCGGTCAGAGTGACCCACGCCCAGTCGTCGTAGCACTGACCCTTGGCCCCTGGGCCGGCGGAGAGTCGTTGCCAGGCGCCCTTGGGCAAGCTGGCGGCAAGGGTGTCGGGGCGCATCGAGCCAGCCGCGGTGGGCACCCGGCGGTCACAGCCGAGGGCCAGCACGGTAGCCCACCTGGCGAGCCTGCAACTCGGCGCGCAACCCGGGTCGGCGCCATAGACTTCGTCGGCGGCCACCCACCCCCGTCATCCGCCACCACACGAACGACGGCACGCTAGACTCGCCCACCCCAGTCAGCGGAGCTGCCCTCCGGCCTGCGCAGATGCAGTAGATGGCCCAGTGCTCGGGTCCGTGTCACCAGCCCCAAAGTAGAGCATTATCGCAGGTCAGGAGGTTGGGCTTAATACCGTTCTCCGTCGCACGACCAGTCTCTGGACTAATCTCCGGTGCACCGCTGACCAGGAACAACAGTCCAGTCTGGGGCTGGTGACACGGACCCGAGCACTGGGCCTGGTCGAGGGATCATTCCTGAACCTTCCCGGAGCGTTCATGCCCCTACGCACCCACCTGGACAGCCCTCATCGGGACGGCGAAAACTGGGAGGTGGTTCTCGACCAGCGCAACCCGCAGCGGACCACCACCACGGTCAACCCCACCCTGCTAGCGCAGAACAGTCTCCCACGGAATGTTCCGCTCTCGTTATCTCTTAGACGGCGGCGTGAGGTTCAGCTCGGCGAGCAGACGCGTCCATGCCTGCTGCTCGCCGTCGGGATCAACGAGCGACCGCAGCGCGGCACAGCGCCGGCGCAGCTCGTCATAGAACCCGTCGGTGTTCCGTTCCGCGCCTAGCATCAACTCGGCGAGCGCCCCGGCGTCTGCGACCGGAAAATAGCCCGGGTATCCGGCGCCGAGGATGCCGACCGAGCCAGGGATGCGGCTGGCCAGCGTGGGCACGCCGGCGGCGAGGGCCTCGGAGAGGACGTTGGCGCCGCCCTCGTGGCGGGAGGTGAGCACCAGCAGCCGGCAGCCGCCGAGCAGCCGCCGTGCCTCAAGGTGGGACAGCTCTCCCACCCAGCTGTAGCGGGGGTTGGTCCGAGACTCCCTCGCGGCGTGCTCACCCAGCCTCCGGTCGAGGGCCGCCCCGGCGTGGCGGACCCGCACCGTGGAGTCGGCAGGCAGCAGCCGCACCGCCGCGGCGGCAAGCAGTGGGTCCTTGACCGGGCGCAAGTGAGCGATCACAGCGGCTTCGAAGACATCCACGGCAGGCGCTGGCACAGGTGGCGGCGCCCCGGCGGACTGGTAGATGACCCGGGCCCGCTCACGCAGGGAAGCGGGCAGCTGATCCATGCCCAGCGGCTGTAAGACGACGAGCCGGTCGGCCAAATCCAGCACGTCGACGGCCACGCCGGTGCTCACCAAGTCGGGGTAGAGGTCGGTCCCGGTAAGGGCCAACACCACCGGTGCATGCGGATATCGCGCCCGAAACCGCCGTAGGGAGCCCGCGCTTTTGCCCGCGTGCAACGCGATGAGCAAATCGGCGGGTCGGCCGCCGTAGGTCTGGGCCACCTCGACCCGGTGGCCCAGCCCGCGCAGGATCTTTGCCCACCGCAGCGCGGTCACCCGGTTCCCGTGACGGGAGTGCGCCGGAGCGGGGGTGACCAGGCAGATCCGCATCAGCGCACCGCGGCGGTCCGAAACCCGGCGAGCACGTCGCGGCGGTCGGGGGTGAAATAGTTGCGCACCGTCGTGCGCATAAACCGCGACCGGGTGGCCCAGGCTCCGCCGCGGAGCACCTTGCGGCTGCCGAAACACGGCCAGGAGTTGTCCCGGTAGGCGTCTTGTTCGAAGTTCGGGTAGGGGCCGAACGTCGACGCGGTCCATTCCCACACGTTGCCGATCATCTGCCGGCAGCCGAAGGCGCTGTCGCCGTCTGGGTAGGCGGCGACGTCGACGGCGCCCAGATGACGCCAGTCTAGGTTGGCGTGGGCGGGGCCGACCGGTTCGTCTCCCCAAGGAAACCGCCGCCGCGCCGGGTCAAGGCCGCCGGAGCCGGTGGACCGGCCGGCTGCGGCCGCCTCCCACTCGGCCTCGGTGGGTAGCCGCCGCCCGGCCCACCGGCAGTAGGCGTCGGCTTCATACCAGCAGACGTGGCTGACCGGCCGGTGCGGCTCGAGCGCCACCCAGCGGTCGAAGTCTCGGCGCTGCCAGCCGCCGGGACCGTGCCGCCAGTAGACGGGCGCCCGCGCGCCGGTCGCGGTCCGCCACGCCCAGCCCTCGCCGTCCCACCGCTCCCGCCTGGTGTAGCCGCCGTCGTCGATGAACGCGGCGTACTCGGCCTGGGTGACCGGTGCCCGGGCGATGGCGTACGGCGCCAGCTCCACCGGGTGGACCCACTTCTCGTTGTCATGGACGAACCCCTGCTCACGGTCGGCGCCGAGGCCGAACCGCCCGCCGGGGATCGCGGTGTCGCCCGGCAGCGGCCCGACCTCCCCAGGCGGGGGCGGGGTGGCGCCTGGGTCGGCGAGCCCGGGCAGCGCCGGCGCCGGGTAGCCGAGGGTCTGCCGAGTGTAGGTCAGCGCCTCGGTGTGCGTGTCGTGGTGGTGAACGGCATAGCGGGCGATGTAGCCAAGCTGGGCCGCCGCGTCGGCGTGGGTGAGCCGGTCGGTTACTCGGGCGGTGACCTCCCTAGCGTAGGCCAAGGTCTCCGCGCGGGAAGGCAGGGTGAGAAACCAGCGGGTATCGTGCGGAATTGCGCCGGAGTCCCAGATCGCGTCGGCGTGAGCGATGATCGGTGGCTCGGACAGCCCCCGCCGCAGCACGAAGATTTCCTGGAACCACGTCACGTGCCCGATCTCCCAGATCAGTGGGTTGATGATCGGGATGCGCGGGCCGATGAGCTGCTCGTCGTCGAGGTCGCAGACTAGGTCGGTCAGCCGCTGCCCCGACTCGTGCACCCAGTCGATTAGCTCCTTGGTGGTCGGCCGGTCAGGCGCCGTACTCGTGCTGGCCACCGCCCGCTCCTTCCCGTGGAGCCGTTCCCACCCCGCGACGGGCCCGGCGTGATCGCATAGGCTGGGCTTCCACGGCGACTTTAATCGAGGGGAGGGTCGATGGAGGAGGCGCTGCGCCGACTCACCGAGTTCAGCCACTGCGCTGGTTGAGCTGGCAAGCTCGCTCCACGCGAGCTGGCGCAGGTACTGCGCCACGTCGTCGGCGCCGACCACCCTGATCTGCTCATCGGCGCCGAGACCGGCGATGACGCGGCGGTCTGGCGGATCACCGACGACCGCGCTCTTGTGGTCACCGCTGATTTCATCACCCCGATCGTCGACGATGCCCGCACCTGGGGGCGCGTGGCGGCGGTCAACTCCGTCTCAGACGTCTACGCCATGGGCGGCTGGCCGCTGTTCGCGCTCAATCTCGTCTGCTGGAACACCGCCGAGCTGCCCTTGGAGCTGCTCGCCGAGCTGCTCGCCGGGGCGGCCGAGGTGGCTGGCGAGTGCGGCTTTGTCACCGTTGGCGGGCACACGGTCGATGACCCGGAGCCGAAGTTTGGCCTGACCGTCGTCGGTGAGGCGCACCCGCAGCGGCTGCTGCGCAACACCGGGCTCCGCGACGGCGATGTGCTCGTGCTCACCAAGCCGCTGGGCACCGGGGTTATCGCCACCGCCGCCAAGGCCGGCCGGGCCGACTCGGACGCCGTCGCGGTGATGATCGCGTCGATGTGCCGCACCAACGCCGAGGCCGCCTCGGCCGCCCTCGACGCCGGGGCGACCGGGGCGACCGATGTCACCGGTTTCGGACTGCTCGGCCACCTCGGGCAGATGGCCCGGGCCTCCGCCGTCGATGTTGTCCTCGACGCTGACGCTGTCCCCCTGCTCCCTGGGGTCGGTGAACTCGCCGCTGCCGGCTGCGTGCCGGGTGGTACCCGCCGCAACCTCGACTGGATCCGCCAGTGGCTTGATACGGGTGCGGTGGATGATGTCATGGTCACGCTGCTCGCCGACGCGCAGACCTCCGGCGGACTGGTGTTCGGCGCGGCGCCGACGGCGGCGGCCGGCGCGGTGCAGCGGCTCCGGGCATCCGGTCATGATTGCGCTGTTATCGGTCGGTCGGGCGAGGGGCACGGACAGGTCCGGCTGCGCTGATACTCCTCACGTAGGGCTTACGTAAGGAAAAACCTGTCTCCGGTGAAATGCCTGAGTCGGATGTCAGCCTGACTCAGGCGCGGTCTGCACATCAACCCGCATCCGGCACTGAAGAGAAAACGTCCGAGATAACTGGTGATCGCTGGTCCCGGCTTGATCGGGCCGCCGTCGAGGTAGGCCTTGCGATACATGGTCGCGCCATCGCCGCGCACCCCTCGCAGCACCATCTAGTCGCCGTGTTCGAGCCAGGTCAGCTTCACCGGGAGTCGCTTTGCGGGCGGGAGCGCTCAGGGCCGTTGTAATCCGCAAGGAACATCAGCCGGCAACCGTCGCCTACGGGTGACGTCGAGCCGGTTGTCCCGATGTCCACTACATGAAGTTCCGCGTGTGCAGAGATGACAGCTCAGCGGCCTCATCAGCGGGAAAACCGAGGTGTACCAAACGTCGCTGGCGACCGTCATCCATTTCAGACTGAAGCTTCTGTACCTTATCGTAGCCGCAGGCAATCGCCTGTGGAGTCCACTCGCCAGCGGCCATGATCACCAGCGAGTCGAACACGTCCTGGTTGAGGCCGGACGTGTCCACCAGTGCGGCGTACCGTCGTTCAACCGCCGCCCGGAGCCTGCCCCGCAGCGCCGGGTCGGTTTCGGCTTGGTGCTGCAAGTGAGCGACCCCGAACGCGACGTGCCGGGCTTCGTCCCGCCGGGCGAGACGGGTCACCTGGCGGGTTACTGGGTCGGGCGCGTGCTTGTCCAAGAACTCCAGCAAGTTCAGGAAACTGCCTTCGCCCAGCACCGACAGCAGGAACGACGCTAAGGAGAACTCCGCTTCGGTGAGCAGGGTCGCCAGCGATTCCCGGCCGCTCACCGACGAGGTGCCCATCTCCCCCCCGCGAAGGAGCGCGCGCCGGGTGAATACTTCCATATGGCGGGCTTCGTCGGCCGCCTGCACGGCGAGCAGTTGCAGCACTTCCCGGAAGTGCGGGTGGATCCTGCCCAGCAGCCGGGCCGGGATGACCAGCGCCGCCTGCTCGTTCTCGATGAGGTAGGTCATCACCTGGACCACCGCACGTTCTACCTCGGCGGGCAGGGTGAATTGTGTATCCCATTCCACCGCGGTGTCGGGATTCCATTGTGCCGACGCGGCGTGCGCGTACAGCGAAGGCGCTATTTCGGCCCACACCAGGTCGCGATGGGTGATGTCGAAAGGAGGGGTCGGGCCGCCGCTTTCGATGAGCGCACCGCGGGCGGCCAGCCCCCAGTCAGGCGCCGGTTCGCGCACGATTCCACTCGGATCCGGGCCGCCGGCGCGCTGAGCGTCCGCCCAGCGGTCGAGGTCGGCGCGGCCGCGGATCACCCAGGCTCGTACTCCCAAGTCGGTGTCGACGGCCTGGCGTACCCCATGTCCGTTCTGCCGGCACCAGGCTTCCAGGTGCACGACCAGCGCTGGATCGCCGCCCTCGACACCCAGCTCGTCCCCTGGGCGGAGGTTGCGCAGGGCTTGTCGTACGAGGAGGTGCGCGCCTCGCTCGAATCCCAGCGTTTCCAGATCGAGCACGCCGGGGCCTGCCGCCCTCATGGGCGGTACTCCTGGGCGGTCACGTGTCCCCTGGCGTCATAGAAGCATTCCTCGTCCACGGCCGTTTCGAGTGGCCCGTAACCGGTGCTGCGGCCTTCCCGCCACATGGACAAGCCTTCGAGATCGAGGAGTGGACGCACCTCCGGATCCGCGTACGACATGGACAGCAGTAGCTCGCGGAACCGGCGTACCAGTTCCTCTGGTGCTTCATCGACGACGGTCATGTTGCAATGGTCATATGTGGAGGTCTGCGCGAGCACGCGAGTGCTGCCGGCCGGAAGCGTGCCCTCCTGACCAAATAGCAGGTGGTTCATGTCGATGACCGCCGCCGCCTCGACGTCGCCCGCGAGCAGCGCCCGGGCCGCGTCCCGTTCGCCACCGATGTGGTCACCGTGCAAGCCGACACCGACGTCGAAGCGCCGGATTGTGACGTTCTCCCCGGGAACAAGCCCGGCCGCCCGCAAGAGCGAGCAGGGTATCAGGGTGGCTTGGGGAGAGTCGATTGCGCCGACCCCGATCGTCTGTTCCTCGAGATTGGACAGCTTTTCGTATTTCGACTCGTTCCGGACGAGGATTACCGATTTCAGGTCGCGGTCGGTGTCCCGCATGACGAGCGGCTTGACCTGCCTGCCGTTCGCTTGCGCCAGGCGTTGCGCGCGAACCCACGCCAGCGGCGAGTTCCATGCAGCATGGATCCGTCCCTGGATCAGGTCTTCGACCTGCCGCTCGTAATGTGAATACAAGATGAAGTCGAAGGGCAGACCGCGAGCTTGCAACCACGAGCGGAATCCGCTCCAGATTGCCACTACTTTGGGGTCATAGGCGACCGCGCCCATCAGCAAAGTCATGGTTTCCCTCTCAGAAGAGCGGCAAGCCGAGCGTGGCTCGGCCGACGAAGTCACGCAGCGCTTCGGTCGTCGGTGCCATCACGCGGGCGGCGAGCGCATCCCGGAAACGTCGTTCCACGCCGAGTTCCTTACGGAACGCGGATCCCCCACATAGGCGCATCACGCCGTCGGCCACCTCGGAAGCTCCCTCTGCGGCGACGGCCTTCACCTGGAGGACGCGCAGGGTGGCGTCCGCCCTGCCGGCGGCCAGCGCCGAGAGGGTATCCTGCAGGAACGCACGGACTTCGTCGGTGCGGGTGAGCAGCTGCGCGAATCGCGTCCGATGGTGCTCCTGCTCGGCCAGCGTCTGTCCGAGATGGGTCAGCTTGGTTCGTTTGAGGTGGGCGCCGGCCTCGTCGATGAGCGCTTGCATCAAACCGAGCGAAAAGGCCGCGTTGAGCACCAGGAAATGGGGCAGGACGGTTTGTAGGGCGATGTCCAGACCCGCACCGTCGTCGCCCAGAATTGCGCTGGACGCAACCGTCACCGACTCGGCCGACACCGGGTTGGAGGCATTGCCCCGCAGGCCCAGGCCGTCAAACTTGCCGCGCACGTGCAGGCCGTGGGTGTTACTTGGGACCAGCCACAACGTCATGGGCCCGTCCGCCTGGAACGGTCGACTCGACCATACATAGCTGTCCGCCTCACCAGCAGAGGTGACCCAGCTTTTCTGCGCGTCCAGGACGACTGTGCCGCTGCCGTCGCTTCTGGCCGAACTTTCCGGAGCCCAGAAATGGCTACGCGACCCGGCCTCGGAAAACGCAAGCGTGCTGAGATGCCGCCCGCTGCCAATGGCCCGCCGCGTTTCTTGATCACCGTGCGCCTCGATGATGGCTGTCGCGGAATAATGCATCAGGGTGATCATTGCGTTGGACCCGCATGCGGCCGCCAATTTCTCGATCACGTACGCGGCGTCAGCGAGCGATTTCCCAGCACCCCCGATGTCCGTCGAACTGATCAAGCCCAGCAGGCCAGCCTCTCCGAGAGCGTTGATTCCGACTCTCGGGAATGCCCCGCTGCAGTCTGTTTCGCGGGCCTGAGGAGCGATGGCTTCGTCGATCACGGAAGCCAAGGCGGCCGGATAGTCAAAAAGCATCAGAGAACCACCCAATCGTGTCCATCACGGGTCTGGGTCGAGCTGAGTGTTTGTAGCCCATCGCGGGCATGATCCCCTCTGCTCCGCCATGGCAATGCTTCGTCCCATCCGCAGGTTCGACATCCCGACGTCCTCCCCTGTCCGTCGCCCCAAACGAGCAAACCACGTAAGGAGGATGAGCAACGCCCGGTAAGTGCGTTATGCTCTAGCCCGATCGGGTGAACTTTGTGGCGAGGGACACCGGCGGCAGTGTGCTACGCGCCGATCGGGCGCTCCCGATCGAGAGCGTCACAAAGTGGGGGAGGCAGACCGCTGATCTGGCGGCGCCTGCTGGTGCCCGCCGAGACTCGATCGGCTGCGCAGGTCGCTGGTGAACCTGCCGGTGCCGCGGGACGCCCAGGGGTGGATCACCCTGGGGGTGGATGTCAGCCCGTGGCTGCGCCCGGACGCGGCTACCTGTCCGGATCGGTCGTTCTGCCATGTGTGCGACATCCCGTGAGTTCCACTGAGCTCCGATGAGGATCTGTCCTCCTGGCCAGGGGTTTTTCTTGCTCAGAGTGTCTTGCTGGCTGGTGACGTAACTTCGGGGGTTTCGAGGCGTTCTCACCTTGTCTGACCGATCCCCGGTC
>JAFAUB010000125.1 GCA_019243635.1 Pseudonocardiales bacterium | reverse complement strand
CCGCCCCTCCAGACCCGCGATCATCCCCCGGGAAATCTCCTCACGGTCGGTCTCGGTCAGCATCCTGCGCTGGGCCACCTGGTTCCTCCTAGGCGATCACACTTCGCCGAGGATCTACACCAAGATCAATTGCTTCGACCGGTTGGGATCAAGGGGTACTTATCTGATCGCGACGTGCGTGGAGGTCGTCGGTGGCCCGGGCTGTCATGTCCGTGTGTTCTCCGTTCGTCATGGTGATGGTCCGGCTGCTGCGCGTCTGCGTCGAGTCGGGCTTCGACCATCCGCAGCGTGGAGACGGCGCGAGGCTGGCCCGCTCGTTCTCGGCTGGTGCTGGTCGAGCAGTGGAGCCTGGGATTCGATGATGAGCTCGGTGCGTCGTTGCTCGAGTGCTGCCGATAGTCACCGCTTTCTCTTGCTTGAGAGCGGCGGGGAGCTTTCATGCGGGTGAACAGTTCGCCTCTGGCAGCCGTGGCGGTGACCTCGTCGACCCGTCCCGCGGATCTTGCGTGGTGACCTGCGCTCATCTCACGCCGAGTGGTCAGCGGGCGTGACGTCTACGGACGGCGCGGCCCAGGTGCAGGAGAGGCGTACGCCGAGATCCCGCCGGACGAGCCGCTACCGATCGACCGCGGGGAGGCTTTGCGGAAACCGATTTCCACGCCCGAGCTCGTACTCATCATCTGACCATCCTTTGTCGAGGGTGCACGCCAGCCGGTGAGGACGGCCGGAGCGCTCTCCATCCGCTCTGGGGTCCTCACCGAGTGAAGTGGGGTCGGGACACCAAGCGGGGCTGCGGCGATCGGCAAGTGAGGCACTTCCGGGCACCGATCTCAGAGGCGGGACCCGACTCCCGACGTGGCTATCGGCCCCCGCGCTGAGGTGTTACACGCCCTTGGCGCGCAAGCATGGAGGTATTCGCCGTGTCGGGAGAGCCCCGAGGACTGCGGAGCCTGCGCGCGGCGTCTCGCTACATTCCGTAGCCCACTGGTTGCTATAAAGGGCACCGACTAACGGTCGGTGACCAGCAGGTTCCGCACGATGAACAAGGGACGTACAGCGCGATCGTGAAGGCGTGAGTAAGCGTGGCCCGGTAACATTCCAGCGCGGCAGCCGATTATGATGTCGTCATGATGTTCGCTCCCCCTAGCCAACTCTGAGATGGGAGACTGGGTACCTCGGCTGCGGTGATTTTCGCCGCGCGGCCCTGATCCCCTGCGCGGCCCGGCCCCTTCCCACCCCTCGGGGCCGGGCCGCCACCTTCGATCGGTGGATTGGCTCGGGTCAACGTCGGACAGCCGCTGTCGCCTCGCCTGCCTGCAACCGAGTGGCCACGGTCCGCGATGAGCAGGTGAGGAGGAGAGAACGGAGCCTCTCGATGACGCAGCCGCCAGCGCCCCTCATTCCGTGGACACCTGCGTTACGGCCGGTTGAGCAGCCGGACTCATCGCAGGTACTCATCCATTTCTGCGACCGCGGGTGGCCACTCGGCCGTGGCGTACCTGATGAGATCCTCCGTATGAGCCCGACGGAGCGGTTGACCTCGATCCTCTGGGACGGACACTTGCGGGCCTTCGTGACGGACTCCGGGGGAGACCCAGCGGTCTGCTTCACCGAGTCGACGTGGCGCGGTCTCGACTTCGTGATGCGGGAGCGTCCCCACCAACCATGGGGCTTGATGTTCGATCGGCAGAGCGTCTACGACGCCGGTGGCGGCCCCATCTGGCACGCGCGGCCCGAGGAGCATCAGGCGCTGAGCGACCTCAGCCCTCGCCTTCGGGCTCGGGTTGTTCGACTGGACCCCGGCTCGGATCGGCTCCACGAGCGGGAGTGGCGCATACCCCGAGCACCCTGCGAGCCCAGCACAACGGTGGCGCTCTCCGAGTTGCAACTGGTCGGGTTGCTGGTCGGTGATCCACGGTGGGCCGGAGTTCGATGGGAGCACTGCGTCTCGGCCACCACCGGAGTGCGCCAGTGGGGACACTTCTTTCCCCCGCTGTCCTCCGGCCTGCCTCGGTTCTGGTGGGATCCGAGTAGTGCCCGGCTTCGGCGGCTTCCACCTCTGTTCGGACGCGGCCTCGAATACCGAGCCGGTGCTTAGCCGTCCCCGAGTGGATCGAGCTCGGTGGCCGGCCATCCGGGTTGTCGGCCGGTGTCACCCCGGGTCAGCTCGCTCAGTGGGTCAGGGTCTCAGTCCGGGGAGTGACCGAGCGAGATCGAGCACGGTGGCGACCAGTTGGTCGCCCTCCAGTAGCGCGGCGTCGTTGTGGTCTGCCCCGACCACTTCGACCGCCCGCACCGGGCCGCCCGCGGCCGCCGCCACCGTCATGCTCTGCTCCGGCGGCACGATCGTGTCGGCGGAGCCGTAGACGACCGCGGTCGGCACCCGGACCCGGCCGATCAGCTCGGTCACCGGGAAACGGTCCCGGAGCAGCAGCCGGACCGGCAGCAGCGGGTAGTGCTGGGCGCCCACGGCGGCGAGGCCGGTGAACGGCGAGCGCAGCATGAGCCCGCCGGGTGGTTGCTCGGCGGCGAGCCGGGTCGCGACCGCCGCACCGAGGCTCTCCCCGAAGTAGATCAGGCGTTGCGCCGGTACGCCGTGGTCGAGGAGGTACGCTCGCGCGGCACGCGCGTCGCGGATCAGCCCCTCCTCGGTGGGGCTGCCGGGGTTGCCGCCGTACCCGCGGTAGTCCAGGAGCAGGACCGCGAGACCCTGGGCGGCCAGCCGACGGGCCAGCGGCGCACGCAGCGCGCGGGAGCCGGCGTTGCCCGGCGTGACCAGTACGGTGATACCGCGCTCGGCGCGGGTGGGGGTGAGGTGCCAGGCGCCGAGCGCCAGCCCGTCCTCGGTCCGTAGGGTGATCTCCTGCGCCCCGGGCAGCACGCTACCGCCGGGAGGGAAGGCGGTGTCCGGAAAGTAGATCAGGCGGCGCTGCAGCGACCACACCGCCGTGAGCAGGGCGACCACGACGACCAGCAGGACCAACCCGGCAAGCAGCACCCCGTCCATTGTGCTGCAAGCAGCACCCGTCCATTGTGCTGCAGGTACCACGCGGTCCGCGGGACCGCAGTGATCGTGTCCCCCGGACCGGCGCACTCGGGGAGGAATGGTCGTTGTGACCGTTCTCAGGTCGTTCCTGACGAGTTCGCGCGTGCGACACGTCCCGATGGCCTGCACGGTGGCAGTGACGGTGCTGGAGTGGACGTCAGCACCCTGCCTCGGCTTCCTCGGCGTCGTAGGGTGCCGTGAGCCAAGCACGCATCCGTCTCCTGGGAGTGGCAGTGAGCGACGAGGGTGAGCTGATCGCTGGGCGCTACCGCCTGGTCTCGCGCCTGGGCAGTGGGGCGATGGGGGTGGTGTGGCAGGCGCGGGACGAGCGCCTGCATCGCACCGTCGCGATCAAGCAGCTGTTGCTGCCCGCCAGGCTGAGCGAGAGTGAGGCTGAGGAGGCCAACCGTCGGGCGATGCGGGAGGGACGTATCACCGCCCGGTTGCACCACCCGCACGCGATCGCGGTCTACGACGTGGTCGAGCACGAGGGCCGGCCGTGCCTGATCATGGAGTACCTGGCGTCCAGGAGCCTGGCGACGGTCCTGTCCGTACAGGGTGTGCTCCGGCCCGACGACGTCGCCGGGATCGGCAGCCAGATCGCCTCCGCGCTGGCCGCCGCGCACCAGGCGGGCGTCGTGCACCGGGACATCAAGCCGGGCAACGTGCTGCTCGCTGACGACGGCACAGCCAAGATCACCGACTTCGGTGTCTCCCACGCCGTCGGTGATGTCACCGTGACCGCCACGGGGATGCTGGCCGGGACGCCCGCATACCTGGCCCCGGAGGTCGCCCAGGGCAACAGTGCCGGCTTCTCCTCGGATGTGTTCTCCCTGGGCGCCACGCTCTACACCGCGCTGGAGGGCACGCCGCCGTTCGGACTCAACCCCAACCCCATTGCCCTGCTGCACCAGGTGGCCTCGGGCGCGATCACTCCGCCCCGACAGTCCGGTCCGCTCACCCCTGTGCTGGGGCGACTGTTGCGGCTGGACCCAGAACAACGTCCCACCATGCGACAGGCCCACGATGAGCTGGCCACGCTTGCCGCCGGACGCCGGGAAGGTCCGTCCGCGCCCGCGCCGCCGCCCCGACCCGACCGACCCTTCGAACCGGTCCCGAGCACGCGGCAGACACTCATCCAGGCAGCCCCACCGCGGGAGACGACCAGCCCGGCCCGGTCTACCGGGAGGGACACCACAGTCGGTCGGGCGCCGGTCGAGGGCGGTCACCACGGATGGCCAGGTCGCCGGACACTGCGCTATGGAGTCATGACGGTCGTGCTGCTGGCTGCCGGTGTCCTGGTGACCCTGCTGCTCAGCCATGGTCCGGTCACCCACGGTGACGCTGCGGCCCCCACGAGCACGTCGGTCGGCCCTTCGCCGAGCCCGCAAGCCCTTCCCGCCCCATCAGGACCGAGCAGCGCACCGAGCAGCGTGACGCAGGTGGCCCCCACCACCATCCCGGCTGTCCCGGGTAGTCCTCGGGACACGCCGGAGCAGCTGCAGGGGGCGATCACGGACTATTACGCGCTGGTGCCGGGAAACCTGCCGGTGGCCTGGAACCGGCTCACGGCGAGCTACCAGCAGAACCACGCCGGGGGTTTCACCGGATATCAGAACTTCTGGAGCCCCGTGCAGCGCGTCACCGTCGCCGACGTCTCCGCGGGACAAGGCGACACGGTGGACGCGACGATCGACTACTACTTCAAAGACGGCAAGGTCGTAGAAGAGCGGACCAGCTACGGCCTGGTCACCGAGGACGGTCTGTGGAAAATCGACAGATCCACCGTGCGCAGTAGCCAGACCAGGCAGGGCGGCTGACAACGGCATCACGGCAGCGTTACCTGCACCGGGTATTCTCTAGGGCCTCGGCAGGCTGTGGGGTGATGACGACAACCCGGTTCGCGCTGCCTGAGCCGGTGGCGCCGATGCTGGCGTCGGCCGGTGAGCCCCCGTCCGGCCCCGGGTGGGCGTTCGAGTTCAAGTGGGACGGCGTGCGGGCCATCGCTGCGGTTGCCGCCGAACAGGTACGGCTCTACAGCCGCAACGGCAACGACATCACCGGCGGATATCCCGAGCTGGCCGTGCTCAGCGGGCTGGTCGGGGACCGACCGGTGCTGCTCGACGGGGAGATCGTGACCCTGGGCGAGGCCGGCCGCCCGGATTTCGGACTGCTCCAGCTCCGCATGCACGTCCGCGCGCCGAGCCCGGAGCTCCTGGGCCGCGTGCCGATCTCCTACTACGTGTTCGACCTGCTCGACCTCGACGGCCGCCGACTGCTGTCGCAGCGCTACCAACGGCGCCGCGAGCTGCTCACGAGCCTGGGTCTCGAGGGCGCCTCGCTGCGGGTCCGGGTGCCGCCTCACCACACCGACGTGGACGGTCCCGCTCTGCTGGAGGTGGCGTGCCGACACGGCCTGGAGGGCGTCGTCGGTAAACGGCTGGGCTCGCGGTACGAGCCCGGCCGCCGCTCGCCGGCCTGGGTCAAGACCGCGCTGTGGACCACCCGAGAGGTGGTGGTCGGCGGTTGGACGAGCGGGGAGGGTCGCCGTGCCGGCACGCTGGGCGCGCTGCTGCTCGGGGCCTACGACGACCGAGGCCTGCTGCGCTACCTCGGCGACGTCGGTACCGGGTTCACCGAGCGGATGCTCGAGGACCTGGTGGCGCGGCTGGCCGCCCTCGAACAGCCGCATAGTCCCTTCGACGAGCCGGTGCCCCGTGAGCATGCCCGCCGGGCGCACTGGGTCCGCCCCCAGCTCGTCGGCGAAGTGGGGTACCGCATACTGACCGCGGAGCGCCGGCTGCGCCACACCGCCTGGCGTGCGTTGCGCACTGACAAGGACCCGGCGCAGGTGACGTTGACCTGACCCGGCTGCGGGTATACCCCTGACCCGGCTGCGGGTATACCTCAGGCATGGCCGACTGCGGTGCGCGATGAGCGAGCGGCTGCGCGCCTACCGGGCCAAGCGCGACTTCTCGGTCACCGCTGAGCCGGCCGGGTCGGAGCTGACGGCAGGCTCGGGCCGGTTCGTCGTGCACCGCCACCGGGCCCGCCGTCTGCACTACGACCTGCGGCTGGACGTGGACGGGGCGCTGGTCAGCTGGGCCGTGCCCCGGGGGCCGACCCTTGACCCCCAGGCCAGGCACCTGGCGGTCCACGTCGAGGACCACCCCATCGAGTACCTCGAGTTCGAGGGTGTCATCCCTCGGGGCGAGTACGGCGCGGGGGATGTCATCGTGTGGGACTGGGGGCGGTGGCGAGCGTCGGGGACGGGGGACCCGGCACGGGCCATCGAGCGCGGTGAGCTGCACTTCGACCTCTACGGGGAGAAGCTGGCCGGTCGCTTCGTGCTCGTGCGCGGGGACGAGGCACGGCCGGGCACCGAGCAGTGGCTGTTGATCCACAAGAACGACGACCACGCGCGGCCCGGATGGGACCCCGAGGACCATCCCCGGTCGGTCAAGAGCGGGCGCACGAACGACGAGGTCGCCGCCGCTCCCGAGGCGTTGTGGCGCAGCGGCGTGCCGGCCGGTGAAGCCACCGTCCCGTTGGCCGGGGCACCAGGGCGTCGGTGGGACCCACCGACCGCCGACGAGCTCGCCGCGCTGGACGCGCTCGGGGGCGGAGGCCGGTGGGCACTCCAGGGCCGGGAGCTCAAGCTGACCAACCTGGACAAGGTGCTCTTCCCCGCGCGGGAGGGGGAGCCCCCGGTCACCAAGCGGGACCTCGTCCGTTACCACGCCGTGATCGCCCCGTTCATGCTGCCCTACCTCGTCGGTCGCCCGGTGAACCTGCACCGCTACCCCGACGGCGTCGACCGTCCGGGCTTCTGGAACAAGGAGGTCCCCAGCCACGCGCCGCGGTGGCTGTCCCGCTGGCGCGACGGTGACGCCGACCCAGGCCAGACGCAGTGGTACGCCGTCATCGACAGCGTTGCGGCGCTGGTCTGGATGGCGAACCTCGCGGCGGTGGAACTGCACCCCTGGACCTCGCAGCTTCCCGACGTACACCAGCCGAGGTGGGCCCTGATCGACATCGATCCCGGTCCCCGCAGCGGCTTCGAGGACGTCCTGGTGCTCGCCCGGCTGCACCGGGTGGCGCTGGACCACCTCGGCGTCGCCGCGATGCCGAAGGTCACCGGCCGGCGGGGCGTGCAGATCTGGGTCCCCGTCCGCCCCGGCTACACCTTCGCCGACACCAGAGCCTGGGTCCAGAAGCTCTCCCGCGCCATCGGCCATACCGTCCCCGAGCTGGTCAGCTGGGAATGGCAGAAAGACCGCAGGGAAGGGCTCGCGCGCCTGGACTACACCCAGAACGCCATCACCAAGACGCTGGTGGCTCCCTTCAGCGCCCGGCCCGCCGCAGGGGCACCGGTATCCGTCCCCGTCCACTGGGACGAGCTCCAAGACCCCGACCTGCGACCCGACCGCTGGACGATCCGGTCGGTGATCGACAGAGCGCGGCACGTCGGAGATCCCCTCGCCCCGCTCGTGCGTCGGGAACAGGAGCTACCGACGCTCTAGCTCCGCTGTCGTTTCACGTGCCGAGAATTCGTGATTCCTCCGATGCCGGGTACCTATGTCACTGTCGGTGCGGCTCACCGGCGTGGGTGAAGGTGGAGAAGATCCTGACCGATCGCCAGACCGAGGTGGGCCAGTCGGGTCGGCCGGCGGTGTGCCAGACCTGGTGAGCGTGCTGGGCGTGTCCGGCGTGTGTCCACAGCCGGACCGGGCCGGTTTCGCGCACGCGGTCGCCGGCCGCGTCGAGGGGAGGGCCAGGGAACTCTGGGCGTATTTCTTAGGACTGCCCATCGGGCGACTAACAGTCGCCGAGGTCGGCTGGGCCGAGCTCGCTGAGGCGCTGGGCGTGGTGGGTGGGCTGACCGCGGACGGGAGAGATCCGTATCCCGCAGTGCGGGTCGAACTGCTGGAGCGGTTTCCCACGATCGGGAGAATCATCCCGGTTTTGGTCGGGGACGTGCGCGGTGCTGCTGGATGCGGTCGGGAGGCGCTGGTGGAGTCACGGCGGCTGCGGAGCTGTTTTCTGGGGGCCGTCGCAAGGTCATGGCGTGTGAGATCGACATGGGGGTGGTGGGTTGTTCTGGCGGTGGTTGCCGCTAGGCGAGCCGGGCCTGGTCGCTGGGCAGTCGAGAAGCGCGCTTGTCACCAGCATTGTGAAGGCCTTTCACACCGGCTGTGCGGCAGGATGTGTTCGTGCTGCGTGGATGCGACCGCTTCAGCCCTGTGCGGGCTTGATCCCCTCCAGGGATCGGTGAGTTCTCGTTACGACGGGGTACCGACGCTACGATGGGTACCGACGCTGTCGAGGGGAGACCGTCATGTCGGTACCGCGGCGCGTGGTGCACGAGGTTCACTCCGTCGAGATCGGTGCCGCCACCCGGTACGCGCAGCATCAGCTCGTGGTGGGCCGGGACCAGTCCCGGGCGCTGTTCGCTGATCCGGCCCTGGCGTCGGTGCGGGTGCACGTCGCGGTACCGGGAGACCGGGTTCGGGTCGTCGCGCCGCTTGATGTCGTGGAGCCGCGCACAAAGGGATCAGCAGTGGTACTCGGCGGGGGAGTGTTCCCTGGCTGGATGGCGCCGGTGAACCGCAAGCGCGAGGGTGACATCCACGTGCTGCGTGGAGCAGCGGTGCTCGCCGCCGGGTACCTGCCCCGTAACCAGGAGGGTCTGATCGACATGTCCGGCCCGGCCGCACAGCGTTCCCCGTTCGCCCGGACGAACAACGTGGTGATCGAGTTCGACCGCGCTGACGGTGCCTCCTGGCAGGAGGCGGAGGTCGCGGTGCGCCGCGGGCTGCTGCGCCTGGCCGTGCATCTCGCCGACGCCGCCGTCGACGCCCCGCCCGATGTGATCGAGGAGCCGGCACCCCCGCACCGGCCGGGCACGCCCACCGGCGGGCTGCCCCGCGTCGGTGTGATCACCAACTTGCAGACCCAGGGCGCGTTCAAGGATGTCTTCGTCTACGGGCGCAGCATGGCCGGCAGCCTGCCGACCTTGTTCGACCCGGCCGAGATCGAGGACGGGGCCGTGGTCAGCGGCCAGTACGGGCATCCGGCGCTGCGCAATCCCACCTACCTGCACCAGAACCACCCGGTGATCGCCGAGTTGCGCGCCCGTGACGGGCAGGACCTGTGCTTCGCCGGAGTGGTGCTGTGCCCAGAGCCGGTCGAGCTAGCCCACAAAGAGCTGGTGTCCACCCACGCCGCCTGGCTGTGCCGCGCCGCTGGCTTCGACGCCGCCATCGTGACCAAGGAAGGCGCAGGCAACGCCGACAACGACCTGATGCTGAAGGTCGACGCGCTGGAGGCTGACGGCCTGACCGCGGTGGCGCTGTACGCCGAGTTGTCCGGCGCTGACGGCACCGGTCCACCGCTGGTGGCCGGCCCACGCCGAGGTGCGGTGGTCAGTACCGGTAACTACGATCAGCGGGTGACGTTGCCGGCGGTCGAGTGGGCGTTAGGGGGCGCTCGACTGGGCATCGCTGATGCGGAGGCGACAGCGGCGGTCGAGGTGCCGACCGCCGCGATCCTGAGTGCCCTGAGCCCGCTGGGCGCCGGGTGGCTCACCTGCCGGTCGGAGCAGCAGTGGGAAGGCGTTGCCTGATGCGTATCGTGCATTACGTCAATCAGTTCTATGCGGGGCTCGGTGGCGAGGAGGCGGCGGGTATCGGCCCCCGGGTACTCGACGGCACGGTGGGCCCTGGGCGGTTGCTGTCCCAGTTGCTCAGTGCCGAACACCAGGAAGCCGAACACCAGGACGAGCACCGGATCGTGGCCACGATCGTGTGCGGCGACGACTACGCCGCCTCTAACACCGCCGTCGCCGAGGAGCTGCTCGGGATGGCGCGTGCGGCCGGTGCCGAACTGCTGGTCGCTGGGCCTGCCTTCGGCAGCGGACGCTACGGGCTGGCGTGCGCCCGGCTGGTCGCCGCAGCCCATGCGGACGGGCTGCCGGCGTTGGCGACGATGCACCCGGACAACCCCGGTGTCTCGGACGCGGGTGCCGCACCGGTCGTGGCCGCGGGTGCTACCAGCCGACAGATGCGGCCGACATTGCAGACGGTCGCCGCCGCCATCGCGAAGCTGGCCACCGGCGCGACGCTGACGGTGGCGGACGGCCGGGTCGCGCGGGCCGCCCGGATCAGCCGGCTGGTCGAGCAGCGCGCCGCGGCGCGGGCAGTCGAACTTGTGCTGCGCCGGCTGGCTGGCGACCGGGAGAGCACCGAGATTCCCCTCGGTGGATTCGACGTGGTGGCCCCGGCGGCACCGGTCGACAAGGTGGTTGGCGCCGCCGTCGCGCTGGCCACCGAGGGTGCCCTGGTGCCGGCTGGCAACCCAGACCGGCTCGAGTCAGCCCGCGCCACCCGCTGGATGCGCTACCCGATCGAGGGCGTCGATTCGTTCGCGTCCGGTGAGTGGGAGTCTGTGGACGGCGGCTTCGCCACCACCGCCGCCAATGCCGACCCCAACCGGATCCTGCCCCTAGATACCGCCCGCACCCTAGAGCGCGAGGGTACGATCGGCCGGCTGCACAACGAATTTCTGGTCACGGTGGGCAATGGCACGCAGGTGGCCACCGCGCGGCGTTTCGGCGTCGAGTGGGCGGCGGAGCTTCGCAAGGCAGGCGTGCAGGCGGCGATCCTGACCGCCACTTGAGGCACCGGGACGCGTTGCGGGTCAGCGCTTGCCAAGGAACTGGAGCGGGCCGGCATTCCCACGGCTCTGATCACCAACCTCGTGACGATCGCTGAGCAGGTCGGCGCGCCGCGGATCGTGCCGGGTCGTGGCATCCCCTACCCCTCAGGCGATCCGAACCTGCCGCCACCGGCCGAGCGGGCCTGGCGGCGACGACTGGTGCAACGGGCACTGGACGCGGTCGCGACCGCGGTCGAACGCCCCATGATCTTCGAAGTCGGTGCCGCGGAGGAGACCCATGCCTGAAGCAGCTGTGGTCCGCGCCGCAAGCCTGGTACTCGCCCACACCCCGGGCTTAGCCCGGCACGGCTCCAAGCCGATGCGAACCCTCGCCGGCGAAGCCGAACTGACGGCCGACTTTCTGGCCGGCCTGCGCAACTTCGACGATGCCGTCGGCTACCCGCCGCACCAGGCTTTCCTGGGCGCCTGCCACCCTCGTGAGCTGCCGTCCCGTCCGTGGGTGGGGGCCGGCTGGCCGGGCGCGGACCGCTTCGCGCCGTTCGGCGAGCTGATGCCGGAGGAGGAGTTCCTCGGGTTGATGGCCGTGGTCGACGAGTTCGACCTGCTGACGCTCACCCCGGAGATCGCCGAGCGGGCCGCCAAACGACTGGCTGGACACCCGCTGGCGGCGCACCTGGACCTGGGACGGATCTCCGCGGCGACCGGGGATGTCGCCGCTGCCGTGGACAGCGGCGCCCTGCCGGTCCACCTGGCGCCCGACGGCCTCGCCGGCGCACTACGCGGGGCGCACGCCGAGGACGAGTCGCTGGCCGCGCACGTGCTGCTGGAGAATCTGGCCTGCAAGGCCACCGGTACGCTGGCGCTACTGCACCTGCTGCACGACCACGTCCTTGATCCAGCGGCGATCGGCTACACGATCTCCTGCTCTGAGGAAGCCGTCGGCGACCGCTACCAGCGCGGCGGGGGCAACATGGGCAAGACGATCGCGTCGGTCGCTGGCCTGAGCGAGTCGTCCGGTGCGGACGTCAAGAATTTCTGCGCGGCGCCGATTCCCGCGCTGGTGATCGCGGCCAGCCTCGTGGTGGCAGCAGTGGTCGAGCAGGTCGTGGTGGTCGCCGGAGGTTCACTACCCAAACTCGGCATGAAATTCGAGGGCCACCTGCGCCACGGTCTGCCCGTGCTGGAAGACGTGCTCGGCGGCGCCGCGATTCTGGTGACCGCCGACGACGGAGTCTCACCTCGAATCCGGCTCGACGCCGTAGGGCGCCACAGGGTGTCCTCGGGCGGTGCCGGTGAGCAGATCTTGTACGACCTGGCCGTGCGGCCGCTGGAGGCGATCGGCGCGCGGATGGTCGAAATCGACGACTACGCCACCGAGCTGCACAATCCGGAGATCACCGAGCCGCAGGGTTCGGGAGACGTCGCTGCGCGCAACTACCGCACGATCGCGGCGCTGGCCGTCCGCCGCAAGGAAATCGCCCGCGACGGCATGAAACCGTTTGTCGCAGAGCGTGGCATGCCGGGTTACGCACCCACCCAGGGGCATATCGCGTCAGCGGTGTGTTACCTGCCCCATGCCCTGAACCGGCTGACGACGGGACCGGCCGACCGGGTGTTGCTGCTCGCGAAAGGCAGCCTGTTCCTCGGGCGGATGAGCCAACGGTCCGACGGCATGAGCGTGCTGCTGGAACGCAACGGAGGCTGACACATGGCTGTGGTGGATGCGACGAAAGACAACTTCGACCAGCTCGTCGGGTCAGGCGTGGTGCTCGTCGACGTCTGGGCCGAAAGCTGCCGCCCGTGTGTAGTGCTGGGGCCACACATGGAGACCATCGCGAAGGGGAACCCGGACCTGACTGTGGTCAAGCTCGATGCCGGCAAGGCGCGGCGGCTGTGCATGTCACTGCAGGTGCGCGGCCTCCCCACCATCCTGCTGCTCCACGACGGCCAGGAGGTGGCCCGCATTTCCGAGCCCAGCCTCACCGCAGAGCAGGTGGATACGTGGCTGACCACGGCGTTAGCCGAGTTACCCGCAAAGGAGGCGTAATGTTCGAAGGCAAGCAGGTCATCGCGATCGGGGAACGCGACGGGGTTTCGGGGACGGCGATTGCAGCCTGCGTCCAGGCGGCGGGTGCCCCGGTGGCCTACGTCGTCACCGAATGCTTCGTTTGAACGGCCGCCGGAGCCATGGACCTGTCCACCCAGGAGACGATCAAGCGCCTGGCCGATCAGCACGGCGCGGACGCGCTGCTCGTCCTGCTCGGCGCCCCGGATGCCGAGAGCGCCGGGATCGCCGCCGAGACGGTGGTGCTCGGTGATCCGAGCTGGGCAGGACCGCTGGCCGGGGTCCAGTTGGGCCTCCCCGTGTACCACATCCTTGAAGACGAGCCGCGCGCCGCAATCCCCACCGAAGTGTGGGAACAGCAGGTCGGGCTGATGAACGACGTGCTGGAGGCGGACGCCATCGCCGAGGCCGTGCGTGAGTTCAGGGAGCAAGCTCCCCCATGAGCCCTGGCTCGGCGCGTCGGGGAGCGGGTTGCGCAGCGTGGTGGCCTGGATACTGAAACCACGTCGGCGGCGAGTTCGGGCTCGGCGGCGAGCAGTGGTGCGATTGCGCCATGCCGGTGTCATCGGGGTCCTCGGGGGCGCCGGCGACAAGTTCCGCTTACCGGGGACCAGCGTTGCTGGTGCTCGCTCCGGCATTGATCTCGCTTATCGGAATCGTCCAGTACGGCTTTCACGCCCGTTCTCTCCTGTACTCGTCCGCCGACCTCGAGAACTGGGGGGCAGATGACCTGAAGCGGTTCGAGAAGCAGGCCCGCGCCCGGCAGCGAGCGCACTTCGAGCTCTGGCGGTCGAAGATCACGCTTGCGGTCCGGTGCTACAACGCCGGGATCAGTCTGCTCGGCGGCGGTGTGGCCCTGAGTCTGGTGCTGCGGGTCGGCGCCGACTCATCCGAGGCGGTCTTTCGATGGATCGCCTTCTCCGTCGTCGCGCCGGCCACGCTGGCGGAGACGACATGGCTGTTCGTCCAGTCACGCGTCCCGTTGAGTCATTCGGAGCCGCGATGAGCCCCGACAGGAACGTGAGGAGGGCATTGAGTGGTCAAGTTCGGTGGCCGCAGGGAACCACAGCAATGTCCGGTTTGTGACAGCCGGTCGGACTACAGCGGGTTCGGTTCCCCGGCGACCAGGATCGCCCAGGCTCGTGCGGGACACCTCACGGGCTGCCCGGCCACTGAGGTGGACCCGACAAAGCTCGAAAGCCTGACCCGGACGCGGCCCTCACGCTCGTGCAGGCCAGCACCGAACCTCCGACCGGCTGACCCGAATCATGGATCGGCAACCCGAGGTGTTCGCGCTGGAGCTGCGGTCCGCAGACATCCTGTTGGTTCTGGCCCGCGCGGAGTCCTGAACGCCCGGAGCGCGGAGAACGGCCGATCGGTGGCCGAAGGTCTGCAAAGAATCCTGTGTAGCTCAGATTCGCCGGGGCAGACCCGCAGCACATCTACTGGAGCACGCTGGAACGGCTGCACAACCCAGCTACGAACACCCAGCGGATCGCCGTGCCGTTCGCTGATGGAAGCTGCCACGCCGACACCTGCGTCAGCGTGGCCTTCGTTTACAGAATCATCCTGCAACGGCCGGGAGAGTACGTCCGCCTCATCGAGGGGCTGACTTCGTCCTCGCCGGTCTTTACGATCGCGCGCCCGCATTCGCGAGACGCGGCGGTACGGCGCATGGCGTGTTCGCCAATTACGCGATGGCAGGCCTCTACGAGGGCCATCGCGACTGCGACCGGCACACCGGGGAACGCGGCGGGGTCGAGTACGGTTCACCGGGCGACACAGCCATGCGGGAGGACCTCGGTGGTGTGACCAACGCGCTTGCAGAGACCCACCCGCACACGAGCCTCGTCCACGTCGGCGCGTGGACGGCCGAGGAAGCCGTGCGAGCTGCTCAGGATGCTTGGACCGGCGGGTACTACCTCGATGTGCCGACCTCCATCACGATCGACGAGTGAGGGCGAGGCAAACCGTGGGAGGTGAGGGTTGTAGGCGGTACTTGACCAGTGCTGGCGGGCCGGGTCGCCTGCCCGCACTGCGGCAGCGCAGGCACTTATAAGGACAGCCGGCCCATCGTGATGAGGACGCTGTTCGGCACGCTGCGTGTGGATAGTCCCCGCTGGTGGCACTCTGGCTGCTTGCCGCAGGTGGTCCGCACGTTCAGGCCTCCCCGGTAGAAAGCACCGATAAAACAACGATCCACCGATTTGTGCTGGTCAGGCATGACGGCTGACGGCGAGTCGTTCTGTGGCGGCGGTGACCGAGGGCGCGGGCCGCCTCCGGCTCGACGTACCGGATCACGTCCACGCGAAGCGGCCGACATCCGCGCGGCTCTGCGCTGGCGCCGGCACGACCTGCCGCACTGCGGGTACTCCCCCGAGGGAACGTCGTCACCCAGCCCGACGGCCTGAGCAGCGAACTTCGCTGGCTCACCCAGGTATCCCGCGCACTCGCCCGTAACGAGCTGTGACGTGCCTGGTCTAGTGGTCCAGTTGCCGGTGCCGAACTCGAACCGGCCTCGCACCCTCCACAGGCCGTCGAAGGCCACCAGCCATGCTTCGCGCAGTTCAGCCGAGATCGACAGCGCTGCGGTCACCTTCCGCTCGATCGTCACCGCCGCCTCCTCCGATGCGCCCATGGTGACCGTCACGTGCGGCTCGACGTCCCCGTAGAGCCCCTCGTAGGGCACCATCTCGGGTCACCGGCGACGCGCCTCGCGACTCCGAACAGCGCGCCACCGCCGGGGACCGGCTCGCTGAGCGCCCCGGATGCAGATCAGCAACACCACCCTGGACCTCACCCGCCGGGCGCTGACACCCAACTCAGCGACGCCTCTCCCACTCGTCCCGCTCTCGTGCTTTCAACGAGGCTGACCGTGTGCACTCTGATCAACCCCTCGGAATGGGCCCAGCCTGCCACCGCTTCGCGCTCGCCTTGTAAATACCAGGCTCCAGATAGGTGCATGTCTTGACGGTGTCGCCGCAGGTCATCCTGACGAGCATGTCAACAGTCGTCTCGGCTATACTGCAAGAATCCTGGACTACGGTGGCGCGCAACGGAGTCGTCTGCGACTCGATGAGCGCTCGTGCCTCCGGTGTGCCGTCGACACCGACGACCACCACTGAGTCGTCGTTCCCGGCACCTGCGGTACGCAGAGCATCCACCGCTCCCAGTGCCATCTCGTCGTTGGTGCAGAAGATATAGCGCAGACATGGTTTTCCTTCGGGTTGTCCCTGAATATTTCGCCACACTATCTCGTGCGCATGCGCCCTGCTGTACTCGCCGGTATCGTCAACGACGAGCTCCGCGTCCTTGAACCGGGACTCAAGCCTTCTGGCAAACCCGGCTTGGCGTCCACTGTGCAGTTTCCCCCCGACGACCAGTACTCCGAAACGGGAGAGCCCCGAACTCCTGGCATGTTCCTCCACGTAGCTCGCCGCGCACGACCCGATAGGAGCCGGAATGGAACAACAAATCCACTCAAGCTGACATCACCGCAGGTCACGGGCTCGACAATGACTTCAATTGGATTACTTATTTTATTCCGGCTACTTAGCATCCTGGGAGTATCCCACGAAAGCCGTGCCTCGCGGGTATTCGTCAGCCGAGCCGAACGGTTCTACATCCACGAAGACGATCGGGTATGCGGTGGAGGAGCAGAACGCCCTCAGGTCATGTCGTACCAGTTCTGGCTCAGCCGGGCTTATGATCCCCCCGACATACCCACCGCGCCGCTTCTGCAGATTCCGCAAGTGGTACAACTGCCCGACATATACATAGAGGCTTATGCAAAACCCCATTTATGCTAGATGACGGTCTTTGTTTCGAAAGCTGGCGACACGCCGCATCAAATAATAGGCAACGGCTTCTCCGGTTGATAGAAAGGAGGCGACCAAGCCACACCTTTCACGATGGAGAAGCCGTTG
>JAFAUB010000145.1 GCA_019243635.1 Pseudonocardiales bacterium | reverse complement strand
GAGATCGTCTCCCGTTCCTCGGCGCACAACGGCACACCCCCACTCATCAACCATCCCCCCAGAATATTCCCCAGAAAGGGGACATCTTAGCAGATCAAATTCTGCTAGAATAAAGGCCTGTCGCTACGACCGTTTGAGCCCAAGCCCTGTGATCACGAAGAGGACGTTCGGCATCAGGAACACCGAGCGCTGGAGCCACCGCTCCAGATCCCGGGTGCTCCGTGACGTCACTTCTTCGAACGTGTCCAAGAGCACCATCGCCCGGACTCGCGGCTGCGGGAGACGATCCAGCTCCCAGGCCAGAAGATAAGGGAGATAAGAGAGCGTCTCGAAATCAGCGTCGGCATCGAGAAGATCGCCGAGAATCTCGCACTCACTCAGGGTACGGTGCCGCGCTACGGCCTTCTTGGCCTGGCCGTACAGAAGGCCACCTACGACTTGAGTCGCTTTAGCGACACCTGGAAGCGCCGCGCCGACCATGTCAGCGAGCGTCGCGGAGATCTGCTCTGAGAGCCCGACGGAGCGAGCGACCCTCCGCAAGACCGAGTCTCGGTTGATGAACTCATGCAACGGCTCCCCGGATGAGCGCGCTCCCAGTAGACGCCGAACGCTATATCGAATGCCGGCCAGCTTCTGGCTAGATGCCCCAGACCAGCACGTAACCGCAGAACATACGACTCGACATCGAACGTCGCAGTCTCGGCGAAGTCGAAACGGATAGCCGCGCGCGTCCCCTCCGTCGAGCCTCGGCAATGATTGACAAAACGGTTTTCGAGCTCTTGGGAGAGTGCCGTCTTACCGATTCCACCGACACCGAAATACACCAGAACGTTTGTTCGTGGCACGCTTCTGTCTATAACCGGCGACAGCTCGGCCGCCGAGAGGGACCGCTGTAGCGACTCCAGAGAAGCGTCAAACGCCGCGATCTCCGTCACCCGATCGGTGAAAATCTGCTGAGCCGCGAGCGTCGATTGCAGCCCGAGCGTGAAGGCCGCGCGAAGGAGAGCTTGGACATGGATACAAGGCTAGCTATGACTGCCGCGCGGTGGGTCGCTGGGCCATGCGGTACCGCTTCATGCACCGCTCCGGGGCTCCGCTCCTGACCAGCGGCCTCCTCACGTCTCCCGCCGGCCTGGCGCGGGTGCGGCCGCCGTGACGTCCCGGGCGTGGCTCACGGTGGTGCCCGGCTCCAGCATGATCAGGTCTGCCCCGGTGACGAACACGTTCGAGGACAGGTCATGGGTTCCGCCGCGGTGATGTCCACCAAGATCTCCTACTGCGCACCGGTGATCGGAGTCGTGGCCGGCTGACATCATCCGGTTCGCCCGGTTGATGCCTATCAGTGACCCTCTTTCCGCATGTTCGTCGGCACACCCTAGATGTGAACATGAGGGGTCCGGAAGTCAACGACGAGATGGCGGCAGACCTCATCACAGATGACTACTCATAGCGACGGATTGACAGGTTCATCATCTATATGATTAGAATCTGCCCTCGATCGGGCCGCATTGACTACATAAAGTACGAATATCATCCCAGATGGCGACCGGAGGTGTGCCCTCGATGAGCTATCGGGTCTAGGCGGCTACAGCGCATGCCGCGAGCTGTCGAGAGGCGAGGCGTGCTTCACGACGTTTCCGTGCCCGTCCACCGGGGCGTGCCCCAGAGCACAGGCTCAGCGAGCGACGAGCCGATGGTCGTGGAATCGTGAGAGTACGTCCGTCCGCGGCACACAAGCGCCGACCACAGTATCCCTACAGAACAGTACCTCTACAGAACAGTGCCCCTACAAACGTGCCGCGCGCGATGCACATTCACGTGGTAGGGGCCGAGCAGGGCTGAACATCCCACCTCATGGTCACGAGAGGCTACCTCAATGGACGCTATCATCCAGACGCTGACACTAGCGGCCATCCTGCTTATCATAGGACTGGTCTGCCTGCTCGTAGGAGTTGCCGGTCTTATGTGGACCACTGGACGTGACAGGCGGCGGGGAGAAAAAACCGGAGAAGCCGGGCCATCAGGCGAGCCCGCGGATGACGTCCTTCACCAACCAGCCACCCGGTAAGATCACTCAGGGCTCGCGGGACTCCTTCAGCCTGGCCAGTGCTTCCGCCAGGATAGCCTCGCCGTCGGCGTCGGAGCGGCGCTCCTTCACATAGGCGAGATGCGTCTTGTACGGCTCATTGCGCGGCGCGTTGGGTGGCTGCTGCTCGTCACGACCAGCCGGAAAACCACATCGTGGGCAGTCCCACATGTCGGGTTCCTCGGCCTCAGCCGAAAACGAAGGCCGCGACTCATGCCCGTTCGAGCACCAGTACGACACCCGACGACGGGGCGCGGTCTCGCCCCGCTCGGACTCGCCCATGGGACCCGCTCCGACCCGCGTGCCGCGGATCGCGTTGCCACTAGCCATCGATCGCCCTCACTCGCGGAACGGTCCGGGGTACCACCCGGGACTGGTCAGCCGATCTTGATCAGAAGTCCGACCCCCACGATGGAGATCACCCACATCGAGCTGACGAACAGCGTCAGCCGGTCCAGGTTCTTCTCCACGACGCTGGACCCGGACAGGCTCGACTGAACACCACCGCCGAATAAGCTGGACAGCCCTCCACCGCGGCTTCGGTGCAGCAAGATCAGCAGAATCAGCGCGATACTGGTGACCAAGAGCAGGATCTGCAGGAAGAGCTTCATCACATCCTCGTCGGACGACGACTGCCTCGCAAGATTACTCCGTCCATAAGCCGATCGCGGTCCGGCCTCTTCAGCACAACGACTGCCCCCTCACGGTAGAGGGCCACCCGCCGCCAGCACACAGAGCTTCGCGAACTCGTCGGCGTCCAGGCTAGCACCGCCCACCAGCGCGCCGTCGATGTCGGGCTCGGCGACCAGATCGGCGACGTTGCTCGACTTGACCGACCCACCGTAGAGCACCCGGACGTCGTCGGCGACCGCGGCACCGTACTTGCCCGCCAGCGCCTCTCGCAGCGCGCCGCAGACCTCCTGCGCGTCGGCCGGGGTAGCGACCCGCCCGGTACCGATCGCCCAGATCGGCTCGTAGGCCACCACGACGGTCCGGACCTGCTCGGCGGACAGGCCCTTGAGGGCGGCACGCAGTTGCTCGGTGCTGTGCGCCAGGTGCCCACCGGCCTCGCGGATCTGGAGACCCTCACCCACGCAGAGGATCGGGATCAGCCCGTTGCGCAGCGCGGCCCGCACCTTGCCGCCCACCACCCCGTCATCCTCGCCGTGGTGCTCACGCCGCTCGGAGTGCCCGACGATGACGTAGCTGCAGTCCAGCTTGGCCAGCATCGGTCCTGACACGTCACCGGTGTAGGCCCCGGAGTCCTTCGGGGACAGGTCCTGCGCACCGTAGCGGATCAGCAGCTTGTCCCCCTCGACGAGCGACTGCACGCTCCGCACCGCGGTGAACGGCACCAGCACCACGACCTCGACCTTGGCGAAGTACTTCTCCGGCAGCGCGAAGGCAAGCTTCTGAACCAGAGCGATGGCCTCCAGGTGGTGCAGGTTCATCTTCCAGTTGCCGGCGATCAACGGTTGGCGTGCCACTCCCTAAGTCTCCAGCACCGCGAGACCGGGCAGCGCCTTGCCCTCGAGAAACTCCAGAGACGCGCCACCGCCGGTGGAGATGTGCGAGAACCCGTCCTCGGGCAGGCCCAGCAGTCGCACCGCGGCCGCCGAGTCGCCACCGCCGACGACGCTGAACGCGTCCGACCCGGCGATGGCCTCCGCGACGCCGCGGGTGCCCGCCGCGAACGGGGCGAGCTCGAACACGCCCATGGGACCGTTCCAGAACACGGTGGCGGCTCCGGCCAGCACCGCAGCGAAGTCGCGCACCGTGTCCGGGCCGATGTCCAGTCCCCTCCACCCGTCCGGAATCTCCTGGACGGGCACGGTGCGGATGTTCGCGTGCACGGCGAACTCATCGGCGACCACCACGTCGCGCGGCAGCCGGATGGTGTCGCCGGCGGTTGTCAGCAACCGGGCGCAGACCTCGACCATGTCCGGCTCCAACAGCGACTCACCGACCGGAAGACCAAGGGCCGCCAGGAAGGTGAAGCACATCCCGCCGCCGACGAGCAGGGTGTCGACCTTCGGCAGCAACGCCTCGATCACGGCGAGCTTGTCGGACACCTTCGACCCGCCCAGCACCACGGCGTAAGGCCGTTGCGCCCCGTCGACCAGCGTATGAAGAGCCTCCACCTCCCGGCGCACGAGGCGACCGGCGTAGGCCGGCAGGCGCCACGCCACGTCGACGACCGAGGCCTGCACTCGATGGACCACGCCGAACCCGTCGGAGACGAACGCGCCCCGCGGTCCGACCAGCGCGGCGAGCTCGCCGGCCAGCGCCCCCCGCTCGGCGGCGTCCTTGGAGGTCTCCCGCGGATCGAAGCGGACATTCTCCAGCAGCACGACCGCACCGTCGGACAGGCCGGCCACTGCGGCGAGAGCCGAGTCCCCGACGACGTCGGTCGCCGCCGCCACCGGGGTGCCCAGCAGCTCACCGAGCCGGGCCGCGACCGGCGCCAGCGAGTACGCCGGGTCGGGCGCTCCTGGGGGGCGCCCCAGGTGGGCGGTCAGCACCACCCGCGCGCCGGCCTCCGTCAGCGCCCGCAGGGTCGGCAGAGAGGCCCGGATCCGCCCGTCGTCAGTGATCACCCCACCATCCAGCGGCACGTTGAGGTCGGCTCGAACCAGCACGGTCCGACCCGACACACCATCGGTGAGCAGGTCCTCGAGCGTCCTCACAGCCGCGAGCCGACCATGACGATCAGGTCCGCCAGCCGGTTGGAGTAGCCCCATTCGTTGTCGTACCAGCCGACGATCTTGACTTGGTTGCCGGTCACCTTGGTCAGCGGCGAGTCGAAGATGCACGACGCGGGGTCGGTGATGATGTCCGAGGACACGATCGGCTCCTCGCTGTAGCGCACGATGCCCTTCAGCGGGCCGTCCGCGGCGGTCCGGAAGACCTCGTTGACCTCCTCGACGCTGGTCTCCCGGGAGACCGAGGCGGACAGGTCGGTGAGCGACCCAGTGGGGACCGGCACCCGCAGCGCGTAGCCGTCGAGCCTTCCGTTGAGCTCCGGCAGCACCAGCCCGATGGCCTTGGCGGCCCCCGTGGAGGTCGGCACGATGTTGACCGCGGCGGCTCGGGCCCGGCGCAGGTCCTTGTGCGGGGCGTCCTGCAGGTTCTGGTCCTGGGTGTAGGCGTGGATCGTGGTCATCAGGCCGCGCTCGATGCCCAGCGCGTCGTTGAGCACCTTGGCCATCGGGCCCAGGCAGTTGGTGGTGCACGAGGCGTTGGAGATCACCGTCTGGGAACCGTCCAGCCTGGCGTCGTTGACGCCGAGGACCACGGTGAGGTCCTCGCCCTTGGCCGGCGCGGAGATGATCACCTTCTTCGCGCCGCCGGAGTCGACATGCCTTCGGGCGTCCTTCGCCGTGACGAAGAAACCGGTCGACTCCAGCACCACATCGACGCCCAGAGCGCCCCAGGGCAGCGCGCCCGGGTCCCGCTCGGCGAGCGCCTTGATGGTCTTGCCGCCCACCACGATGCCGTCGCCGGTGACGTGCACGTCCTCTTTCAGCCGACCCAGCACACTGTCGTACTTGAGCAGGTGCGCCATGGTCGCGACGTCGCCGAGGTCGTTGAACGCCACCACCTCGATGTCGTGGCCACCGGACTGCACGGCGCGCCAGAAGTTCCGCCCGATGCGGCCGAATCCGTTGATCCCTACCCGAACGGTCATGATGCCATCTCCCTCACGACGCTGTTCCCTCTCCACACCTGGACCGGCCGCCACGGCCGGCGTTGCCCTTGCTCTGGGGTGCCACCCTAGCGGCGGTGCCCACCGCACAGGACCCCCGGGAGGGGGAGCCCGGGGGGTGTTCGCGCGGTCTCATGCGTCGAGCATGTCGGGGGTCACCACGGACTCGGTGTCCGGCACCCCGAGCGCCTCCGCCTTGCGGTCGGCCATCGCCAGCAGCCGGCGGATCCGGCCCGCTACCGCGTCCTTGGTCAGCGGTGGGTCGGCGAGCTGGCCCAGCTCCTCCAGCGAGGCCTGCCGGTGCTCCAGCCGCAGCCGGCCCGCGACGAGCAGATGTCCCGGGATGTCCCCGCCGAGCAGATCCAGGGCGCGGCTGACCCGCGCCGCCGAGGCCACCGCCGCGCGCGCGGACCGGCGCAGGTTGGCGTCATCGAAGTTGGCCAGCCGATTGGCGGTGGCGCGCACCTCGCGGCGCACTCGGCGTTCTTCCCAGGCCAGTACCGAGTCGTGCGCGCCGAGCCGGGTGAGCAACGCCCCGATGGCGTCCCCGTCCCTGATCACCACCCGATCGGCGCCCCGGACCTCGCGGGCCTTGGCCGCGATGCCCAGCCGGCGAGCCGCTCCGACCAGGGCCAGTGCCGCCTCCGGCCCCGGGCAGGTCACCTCCAGCGCGGCCGAGCGGCCAGGCTCGGTGAGCGAGCCGTGCGCGAGGAACGCACCGCGCCAGGATGCCTCAGCATCGCAGAGACCGCCCGAGACGACCTGCGGGGGCAACCCGCGCACCGGGCGGCCGCGGAGATCCAGGAGCCCGGTCTGGCGGGCCAGCCCCTCCCCGTCACGGACCACCCGCACCACGTAGCAGGTACCTTTGCGCAGGCCACCAGCCGTGATCAGGTGCACATCGGAGTTGTGTCCGTACAGCTCGTGCACCTCCCGACGCAGCCGCCGCGCTGCGGAGCCGGTGTCCAGCTCGGCCTCCACCACGACGCGCCCCGCGATGATGTGCAGCCCCCCGGCGAAGCGCAGCAGCGAGGAGACTTCGGCCCGGCGGCAGCACGTCTTGGTCACCCGCAGCCGGCTCAGCTCGTCCTTGACGGCGGAGGTCATGGCCACTGGCGCTTCTCCTCCCCTTGCAGCTCGTCTACCAGTATCCGACGCAGCGCCGCGGCCAGTGCCACCGGATCGTGGCGATCGGTGGATCCGTCGTCGGCGACCCGGTCAAGGTACGCGTGCCCGCCCAGGGCCGTTGCGCACCGGCGCAACCGGGCGGGCACCGGGACCGTGTCGACATCGGCGAGGACCGCGTGCACGCGGAACCCGGGCGGTGCGTGATCGCGCAGCACGGTCACGTACTGCTCCGGGGAGAACCCGGCGGTCTCGCCCGGCTGCGGAACCAGGTTGAGCACCACCACCAAGCGGGCCATGGTGCCGGCCAGCACGGTGGCCAGGTCGGGGACCAGCAGGTGCGGCAGCACGCTGGTGAACCACGAGCCCGGCCCGAGCACCACGAGGTCGGCCTCACCGACCGCGCGGACCGCCTCGGCGCAGGCCCTCGGCCGCTCGGGTCGCAGCCACACCCGGCGCACCCGACCCGGCGTGCTGGCCACCGCCACCTGGCCCCGGATCCGGCGGAGGCGCTCCGGGTGGTCGGCATCCCCGTCCAGACCAGCCACATCGGCCTCGATATCGAGGGGCTCGGTGGTCATCGGCAGTACCCGACCAGTCACCCCGAGCAGCCCGCACACCTCGTCCAGCATCGCCACCGGATCACCGAGCACCTCCAGCAAGCCCGCCATCACCAGGTTACCCACGGCATGCCCGGCCAGCGCGCCGGTACCACCGAAGCGATGCTGGAACACCTGCCGCCAGCGCGCCCCGCCACCGTCGTCGGCCGCGAGTGCGCTCAGCGCCATCCGCAGGTCCCCCGGTGGGAGCACGCCCAGCTCCCGGCGCAGCCGCCCGGACGAGCCGCCGTCATCAGCCACCGTGACCACCGCGGTGACGTCCTCGGTGATCGTCCGCAACGCCCGCAGCGTGGCGTACAGTCCATGGCCACCACCCAGCGCGACGGCCTTGAGGCCACGGGTCACTCCCGACCCACGTCCCGGTGCACGACCTTGACAGTGATCCCCTCGTCGATCCCGGTCTCCCCACCGAGCCGGGCGGCCAGTGCCTCGGAAACGACCACGCTGCGGTGTTTACCACCGGTGCATCCCACCGCGATGGTCAGGTAGCGCTTACCCTCCCGCCGGTACCCACCGCTGACCAGCCGCAACAGCTCGAGATAGCGGTCCAGGAACTCTTCGGCGCCCTCCTGGGAGAGCACGTAGTTGCGGACGTCAGCGTCCAGGCCGGTGGCCTCGCGCAGCTCCGGAATCCAGAACGGGTTGGGCAGGAACCGCACGTCGATCACGAGGTCGGAGTCCATCGGCAGCCCGTACTTGTAGCCGAAGGACACCACGGTGATCCGCGTGCGGGTCCCGGGTTCGCCACCGAACGCGTGCTCGATCTTGGCCCGGAGCTGGTGCACCGACAGCCCAGTGGTGTCCAACACCAGGTCGGCCTCGTCGCGCAGCGGGGCGAGCAGCCCCCGCTCCGCCGCGATCCCCTCGGCCAGCCGGCCATCGCCCTGCAGCGGGTGGCTACGCCGAACCTGCTCGAAGCGCCGGATCAGCACCGCGTCGGTGGCTTCCAGGTACAGCACCTTGGGCCGGTAGCCGCGGGCGTCCAGATCCTTGATCACTGCGGCGAGGTCGTCGGTGAACGCCCGGCTGCGCACGTCCATGACCACCGCGACCCGGGTTACCACCCCTCGTGAGCGGGCACCGAGCTCGACCATGGTGGCGATCAGCTCAGGCGGCAGGTTGTCGACCACGAACCAGCCCAGGTCCTCCAGTACCTTGGCAGCCGTGCTGCGACCGGCTCCGGACAGCCCGGAGACCACAGCGACCTCGATACCGCCCTGAACCTCGGTCACGGCGGGGCTCCGTTGCTCCGGGCGGCTCCCTGCTCACCGGCACCGTGCTCACCGGCACCGTGCTCACCGGCACCCAGGGCGGCGAGCACCGCGCGCGCGGTGCTCGGGCCGACCCCGGGTACCTCGGTGAGCTCGAGCACGCCGGCCTGCCGGATGCGCCGCACCGAGCCGAAGTGCTTGAGCAGCGCGGTGCGCCGGGTCTGCCCGAGCCCGGCGACGTCGTCCAACGCGGAACTGGTCATCCGCGCGGAGCGCTTCTGCCGGTGGTAGCTGATCGCGAACCGGTGCGCCTCGTCTCGCACTCGCTGCAGCAGGTAGAGGCCCTCGCTGGTGCGGGGCAGGATCACCGGGTCGGTCTCGCCGGGCAACCAGACCTCCTCCAGCCGCTTGGCCAGCCCGGCGACCGCCACATCGGTCACGCCGAGCTCGCCCAGCGCCGCGGCCGCCGCGGCCACCTGCGCGGGGCCACCGTCGACGACGAGCAGGTTCGGCGGGTAGGCGAACCTGCGAGGACGCCCAGTGTCGGGATCCAGTCCCGCCTCGGTCTCCCGCAGGTAGCGGGTGAAGCGTCGGCGGACCACCTCGGCGATGCTCGCCACGTCGTCGGAGCGCCCCGCGCCGGCGGCATCCCGGATCGCGAAACGCCGGTAGTCGGACTTGCGCGGCAACCCGTCCTCGAAGACCACCAGCGACGCCACCACGTCGTTGCCCTGCACGTGGCTGACGTCGATGCACTCGATACGCAGCGGAGCGGTGTCCAGCCCCAGCTGCTGGTGGATCTCTTGCAGCGCCGCGGCGCGAGCGGTCAGGTCCCCCGCGCGGCGCAGCTTGTGCTGCGCGAAGGCCTCCTCGGCGTTGCGCGCCACCGTGTCGGCCAGCGCGCGCTTGTCCCCCCGCTGTGGTACCCGTAGCTGCACCCGCGCGCCGCGTAGCCCGCAAAGCCACTCGGTCAGCGTGTCGGCGTCCTCGGGTAGCTCGGGAACCAGCACCTCCCGGGGCACCGGCTGGGTGGCGTCGTCGGCGGCCCCGGCCAGCGCGGCCTGCTCACCGTAGAACTGGGTGAGGAACTGGCCGACCAGATCGACCTGCTCGACCTTCTCGATCACCCAGCCGCGCTGGCCACGGACCCGTCCGCCTCGAACGTGGAACACCTGCACCGCCGCCTCGAGCTCATCGCAGGCGAAGGCGATCACGTCCGCGTCGGTGCCGTCACCGAGCACCACCGCCTGCTTCTCCATCGCCCGGCGCAGCGCCCCCAGGTGGTCGCGCAGCCGCGCGGCACGCTCGAACTCCAGCTCGGCGGCGGCCGCCTCCATCTCCCGCTCCAGCCGGCGGATCATCTTGTCGGTACGGCCGGACAGGAAGTCACAGAAATCCTCAACGATGGCACGATGTTCCTGCGCGGTGACGTTACCCACGCACGGCGCCGAGCATTTGTCGATATAGCCCAGCAGGCATGGCCGGCCGATCTGACCGTGCCGCGTGAATACGCCGCCCGAGCACACCCGGGCCGGAAACACGCGGGTGAGCAGGTCCAACGTCTCCCGGATCGCCCAGGCGTGCGCGTATGGCCCGAAGTACCGGACCCCCCGTCTGCGGGGCCCGCGGTAGACGTGCAACCGGGGATACTCTTCATTCAGCGTCACGGCCAGCACCGGATAGGACTTGTCGTCGCGATACCGGACGTTGAACCGGGGGTCGAACTCCTTGATCCAGTTGTACTCCAGCTGCAGCGCCTCGACCTCGGTGCTGACCACCGTCCACTCCACCGAGGCCGCCGTGGTGACCATCTGCCGGGTGCGCGGGTGCAGCCCGCACAGGTCGGCGAAGTAGGAGTTCAGCCTGCTGCGCAGGTTCTTCGCCTTGCCGACGTAGATCACCCGGCGGTGCTCGTCCCGAAAACGGTACACCCCTGGCGCGTCAGGGATCGTCCCCGGCGCCGGGCGATAGGTGGAGGGGTCCATTAGTCGCGAGCCTAATGGACCCCTCGTGGGTGCCATGAGTGCTACGACACTGTTCGCCACTCACGACACGGAGCGCCAGGACGTAGACCCCGAGCGCCACGGCACCACCCAGAGCGAGAAGCGCGAGGTCGGCAAACCGCTCAGGCAGCATCACCCGGCGCAACCGGGCCACCACCATCGTTGCGGCGGCAAGCTCGCCACCCAGGATGGCCACCCGACCAGGCAGGATCATCGCTACGATCGGCGAGTGGAGCGGTCATCGCCCCTCCTCCGTGTCGAGAGCATCCAGCAGCGCGCGCAGCGCGGGCAGCGCCCGAGCGAGAGCCTGGCGATCGGCGACGGGAAGCCCCGCCATCGTAGCGGCGATGAGATCAACGCGAGCCCGACGCCACGACGCCAACCGCTGGGCAGCCACCTCCGTCAACCACAACCGCGCGGCACGACGATCATCGGGAGCGGTCTGGCGCACCAGCATCCCCAGGTCGATGAGCTGGTTGACCAGCGTGCTCACCGAGTTGGCCGCCAGGTGCAGGGCACGCCCCGCCGGCGCGATCCCGATACCCGGCTGCTTCTCAACCACCTGCAGCAGCTCCACATGCGCACCACGTAACGGCGGCCCGGGCACCACCGACCGCAGCCTCCGACCCACCAGGCGCCGCAGTGCGCCCATGGTCGCCATCAGCTCCTCGCCCAGCACAGGCTCCTCGCCCAGCACGGGCTGATCAAGGCTCGTCACACCAAGACGATAGCTTTTACTATGCCCACTGCTCGGGTCTGTGTTACCGACAAAAAGTAGCCCCGCGTAGTCCCCCCTGCACAACTCAGGCAAGAGGTCCCACCACTCAGATCTTCCCTCACACTTAAAGTAGCTCTGTGTAATGTGTTCTACTCGGCCGCGATCAGCGCACCAACCGGCCGAGCAGGGCGGAGGCGATACCGATCATCACCGCGGAGGCCAGGACCAGCACGCCGAAGTCCAGCCCCAGCTGCGCGGGAATACCGATCAGCAGTCCTCTCAGCGCGTCGACCTCGTACCCGAGCGGGTTGACGTGGTTGAACGCTTTCAGCCAGCCGGGCATGAGGTTCACCGGGTACAACGCGCTGGAGCCGAAGAACAACGGCATGGTGATCGCCTGTCCGATACCCATCAGCCGGTCGCGGGTGAGCACCAGCCCAGCGATCGTGATCGACAGGCAGCAGAAGAACACCGAGCCGAGGATCACCGCGACCGCCATCGCCAGCAGCTTGACGGGGTTGGCGGTCGACCCTACGCCCAGGACGGCCGAGAGCACCAGGACGACCAGCGCCTGGACCAGCGCTCGGATCGCGGCGGCGAAGGCCTTGCCGGTGACCAGCGCGACCCGCGGCGTCGGGGTCACCATCAGCTTGGCCAGCACCCCGGCGTCGCGCTCCCAGATGATCTGGATGCCGTAGAAGATCGAGATGAACAGCGCGGACTGGGCGAGGATCCCGGGTGCGAGGTAGTCGAGATAGGGAACATTGCCGGTCGGGATGGCCCGCAACCGGGTGAAGGTCTCACCGAAGATCAGCAACCACAGCGCAGGCTGGATCGCGCGGGTGATCAGCTCGGTGCGGTCGTGACGCAGCTTCTGCAGCTCGACCAGGCACATGGTGCCGATCCGGAAGAGCACCAGGCGCGGCAGGCCGACCCGGACCGACTCACCCCAGCCTGCGCGCGGTACGGCGAGTGGCTCGGACATCGCGCATCCTCTCTCCCGCGTCGCTACCCAGCTCATCACCGGTAACGGCCCGGAACACGTCGTCCAGCGTGGCATCCGGGCCGACTCCAGCCTTGAGCTCGGCCGGTGTGCCCAGCGCGCGGATCCGGCCCCGGTGCATCAGGGCTATCCGGTCGCAGTGCTGGTCGGCCTCGTCCATGTAGTGGGTCGTGAACAGCACGGTCATCCCGGTGCTCGCGCCGACTTCACCGATCCGATCCCACACGCCGGCCCGGCCGATCGGGTCCAGACCGATCGTCGGCTCGTCCAGCACCAGCAGCCGTGGAACGTTGACCAGCGCCTGGGCCAGCTCCAGCCGGCGGATCATGCCGCCGGAGTAGGTACCCGCGGTGCGGTCGGCAACCTCGGCCAAGCCGACCGACTCCAGCGTGGTGCCCACGATCCGACGCCGCCGGGCACGTGGTACGTCGAACAGGCACGCGAACAGCGCAACGTTCTCCCGGCCGGTCAGCGCGCCGTCGGCGGACAGCTGCTGCGGCACGTATCCGATCAACCGCCGCACGGCCGGCTTGTGGCGCGCCACGTCCACCCCGAAGACCTCGATCGCCCCGGGCGGCGTCGGCAGCAGTGTCGTGATCATGCGGATCGTGGTGGTCTTGCCGGCGCCGTTGGGCCCGAGCAACCCGAACACCGTCCCAGCAGCGACGTCGAGGTCAATGTCGTCGACCGCGACCGTGCCACCGAAACGATGCCGGACCCCCCTACCGCGCACGGCGAGTGGAGCGGTCATCGCCCCTCCCCCGCCTCGCGAGCATCCAGCAGCGCGGGCAGCGCCCGAGCGGGAGCCTGGCTATCGGCGACGGGAAGCGGCCCAGGCACCACCGACCGCAGCCTCCGACCCACCGGGTGCCGCAGTGCGCCCGTGGTCACCATCAGTCCTCGCCCAGCCCAGGCTGATCAAGATTCGTCACATGACGACGATACCTCTCAATAGGAGTTACTCGCAGTAAAAGGTAGATGCCCACCCCAGGACCGACCCCGTGCGCTGGCCGGAAGGTTCACCAGGGCTGGCGGATGACCGGCTCCATGAGTGACCTGTTCCACGCGCGCGTCCCGGACGAGTTCATCCTCCAGGTTTTCGCGGTGATGCGGGCGACGCCTCGGCACACCTACCAGGTGTTGACGAAGCGCTCGCGGCGGCTGCGGCGCCTGGCGCCCCGGCTGCCCTGGCCGAGGAACGTGTGGATGGGCGTGAGTGTGGAGGATGACGGCTACGTACACACATGAAGTCGGTATACCGTAAGGCTGCGGAGCGGTTCCCAAAGATGCGGCAGGAAGCGCGGGCCCGCCGCCAAGATCATAAAGAGCGGGAGGCCGGGTCCAACGCGCTGTTCACGCACGAGGAGCTGGCCAAAGACGCGCCGTTGCGCGCTCATGAGTCCTACCAGCACACTCCACCGGTTCCTCCTTACGGTCAGATCATCCGGGACGTGGACGTCTGACACACCGAGGGGCCCACGAACTGCGGCTCGTCACCGCCGATGAGCTGGCCTATCCCCGACAGGCCGCAGACGCCGGAGCTGTACCTCTCGGTCTGCTCGCTTGCGGACAGAGAAGCCGACGGAAACACTTCTCGGGGCACGGCGGATGCGGCTACTGCGCTCCGACGAACTCGGCCAGCTCGCGGAGTCCACGTCGGCCGCGACGGTCACGGCGCAGCATCTGCCGCAGCATGTCGTGGACGCGGTGGGTGAACATGAGCTGTTCAGCCGCGACCGTCCTGGCGGCGATCAGGGCGCTGAGCGCGTCGTCGTCGTGGCGGCGCAGGTAGTGTGACCAGGCTACGGTGATCAGGTGGGAGGCGCGACGCTCGGCCAGCTCAGGAGGCAACCTGGTGTCGTCGACGTACGCGGCTTGGCGAAGGGCATCGATAGGATCACCCATCTCAGTGGCCAGCCACACCCGATGAATCGCCACATTGGTGGGACCGAACGCGAGCCAGAAGTCATTACGGTCGCCGGTGAGCTGCGCGGCCCGGTCACACTCCCGGAGATAGTCGCGCACCCCAACATGGTCACCGACAGTTGCTGCGCCCACCGCGCCCTTGAGCATCAACGCTCCATACATCGACGCGTGCTGTGGAGACTGAGCCAGCCGGGGCCGTAGCACGTCCGCGCTCGCGGCCGGCACATCAATGGACTCCTGGAGGCACCCGTTGTGCCGCAGCACTACCGCCAGCCGCCAGGCGGCCCCGGCGATCAGCAGGTCGTCCCCGCTGCGGTCGGCGGCGGTCATGTCTCGCTCCGCAGCGATCCACGGCAGGTCTTTCTCTCCGATCCGGTCGAGCATCCCGGAGGTGACTCGCCAGACCAGGGAGAGCTGCCCGAACGCGCGGTACTGCAGCTCGCCGGTGCTGGTGTGAGCGGCCTGCCAGGCATCGGCGATCAGATCCGGGAGCAGCAGACCGAGCCGTGACCAGCGCTCGGTCTGCGTGCAGACGAACGCCTCGTTGATCCGCTCCGCCAGCTCGGCGGGTCCGACCGGCGGTCGGTCGGGAACGCCGAGCACACGTGCCGACCCGTTGTAGCGGAACATCGCGGCCTTGATCGCGACAACGGAGTCCGGCGCGGTACCGATCACCGAACCACGCAGCTCCCGGCGCCGGGCGGTGAACGCGGCGGGAAGCAGCTTCACCGGCTCGATACCCAGTACGTCAGCGATGGCGACGATGGTGGACAGCCGGTCCAGCTCTTTGGCGCCCCGCTCGAACTGGGCGAGCCATTCCACACTGCGCCCCAGAAGCCCGGCCAGCACCTCCTGGGTGATGCCCTTACGCCGCCGGTGGAACGCCACCCGCTCGCCGACGGTCGCCTCACCGGTCAACCGCACAGCGACGAGCCTAGTTCGGAACACACCCCAAGGTTTCGTGGGGTTTGATGCCTGGAGGTGTCCGTAGGTTCGGCTCCATGACCGACACCCCTGAGCGCGGCGTGCACTCTGCCGCTGCGGCGTGCGATGCGCAACGGTGGGCCGCGAGAAGTGACGACACCCCCACGGGATCCTCCGTGGGGCGATACGGGGCGGCGGGACACGACTCCGTCGCCGGTCCAAGAGAAGAGGTCAACCATGGCTGACGGCGCGACCGCAGACGCATCTAGAGAGAACCGCAGGGCGATCGGTGTCACCTGCGCGGTGCACAAGGGCCCCAGGGGCTTCACCAACCTGGTGGCCGAGAAACAGGGTAGCGAGATCATCCTCGACCCGCACGTCACCGGCGGATGCGTCATCATCCTCGATGAGGCGGCCGCGACGGTCCTGTTCGAAGCGTTCAGGATCTGGCTGGGCCGGTGAGCACCGCCCCACAGCCACCGGTGTCGCGCCGCGCGGGGGCGTGTCCTCGGCGGACTGGCGCGCCCATACCGTCGACGAGGACGCCGACGGATGTGGAAGGATACCTTAACGACTTCAGTCGGCTTGCCTGGGGTTCGCTCTGCGAGAGCTACAGACGAAAGAACTGCTCCACGAAGAAGTCGAGAGGAGGAGGTGACCAGCAGCGGAAAAGCGGGTTGTCTGGCGCAAGAACTCGTACAGCACGTTTAGCTCGTACAGCACGTTTGAGGGCAACTGCGTTGAGGTAGCCGATCTACCCCATGGCGGTCGTGCCGTCCGCGACAGCAAAGACCCCACCGGACCGACGCTGAGACTCAGCCAGGCCCAGTGGTCCACGTTCACCCACGCGCTCAACCGAGCCGAGATCGGCTGAGTGTGACCATCAAGCGCCCCCGCACGGACCTCCGGGGACGCTTGATGGCCCAAGGACAGGTATGCCGGCGTCTCGGGACACCGCGGCGACGACACTGGAACCGAGCGCACCGGGCACAGCCGGTGCCGGCGAGATGGACACTGGCGCTGTGGATCGTGACGGCGTGGCGCTGCTACTCGAAGCGATCCTGGCCGACCGCCCGAAGCTGGACGGGGCTACCTGCCGCGGTCGACATCAGTTGTTCGACACGATCGCCGTTCGCGGGCGCGGCCACCGGTACCGCGACCGGCACCAGGCGCGCGTCGAGCTAGCCGCCGGTGTGCGTGCGGTGAACTTCCGTACCGCCGCGTCCCTCGACCCTGCCACCGCTGGGACCAGCTTCTTATCCGGTACTGGGGTCCTTAAGGATCGTCGGCCGCAGTACTCAGGATTGGGAGTCTCGCGCTGGGAAATGATCCCTCTCGCACGCAAGGGCGAACTGGGGGAATGATGACCCTGATTGGGATCAGCGCTGGTCAGAGGCCGCTTCCCACAAGATCACCGATAGTGCGTAAATCGGACACTTGCGGGTGCTGGCACCGTGTCCAGGAATCGCGCCGAGCTTGGCTGTGCGCTTGTTCAAAGCTGAGTTGATCGCCAATATGACCGAAAGAAGGCACCGATGATGACGTGGCGCAAGAGCAGTTAAAGCAGCGACGTGGGCAACTGCGTCGAGGTGGCCGACCTCGACGCAGTTGCGCTGTGCCGGCTGGGTGCTGGGCAACAAGGCGTATTCCAACCGTGCGGTCCGCGCCCACCCGCGCCGACGCTGCGGGTCGGACCTCAGGCCGACTCCGCCGATCGGGCGGCGGGATGTAAGGGTGGAAGGGTCCCGAATGATTCCGCCGGCAGGCGGGTGATCCGGCCGTCCTCGACGACGTTCCAGCCGAGCCAGCGCCAGGCCCCCGCGCTGGCCCTGACGAGCTGGTCCGCGATGGCGTCGAAGATCGCGATCTCGTGCCTCGGCAGGGTGACGATCCTGAACCCGACGGGCAACCCGCTGGTGGCGTCCCAGACCCGGACGTCGCCGTCGCGGCCGCCGGTGAGCAGGCGGCTCCCATCAGGCGACCAGGCCACCGCCCACACCCCGCCGGTGTGGCCGGTGAGCCGGTGCAGGGGCTCACCACTGGCGGCGTCCCAGACCCGCACGGTACCGTCACCGCCGCCGGTGAGCAGGCGGGTCCCATCAGGCGACCAGGCCACCGCCCACACCCCGCCGGTGTGGCCGGTGAGCCGGTGCAGGGGCTCACCACTGGCGGCGTCCCAGACCCGCACGTCGCCGTCGCGGCCGCCGGTGAGCAGGCGGGTCCCATCAGGCGACCAGGCCACCGCCAACACCCAGTCGGTGTGGCCGGTGAGCCGGTGCAGGGGCTCACCACTGGCGGCGTCCCAGACCCGCACGTCGCCGTCGCGGCCGCCGGTGAGCAGGCGGGTCCCATCAGGCGACCAGGCCACCGCCAACACCCCGCCGGTGTGGCCGGTCAGCGGGCGCAGCGACGAGACACCCCTCGCTGCCTGCCAGCCGCCGCCGGGCAGCGGGGCGATCAGCAGCCCGGGAGCCGGCGCCGGCGCCGGGGTACACCGCAGGAGCTGCGTCCGGTAGGTGGCGGCTCGGGTGATCTCGGCGCCGTCGAGCACGCACTCCCGGACCACGGTCCCGATCGCCCGCGCGTCCACGAACCGCACCGAGGTCAAACGCGAGTTGTGTAGCTCCGCGACGGTCAGGTCGGCGCCGCTCAGGTCGGCGCCGGTCAGATCCACCCGGTGGAACGTCGCGCGTCGCAGGTCCGCCCCGGTCAGATCCGCCCCGGCCATGGGCAGCCGCGTGTCGTCGTGCCCTTCCATGCCGATGGCCCACCCGCTCAGTCGGGCGCCCGCCAGCCGGACGCCGACTAAGGACTGGTGCGGGTGCCCGTGCTCGGCCGCTCGCAGCGCGTAGGCGAGGGCGAGTTCCGAGGCCTGCGGCACGCACCGGCGTCCGATCCGGCCCAGCCCCGCCAGCGCCGAGGACCGGTGCTCGGCTGTCGCTCCCGCGATCGACTGGCCGAGGAAGTCCAACGTCTCCGGGCTGGGCACCGGCATCGCGAGCGCGTCAAGGCCCGAGCCGGCGGTTGAGCCGGCATCGATCAGGCTCCGGAACAGGTAGCGGGCCAGGAAGTACTCCGCCAGTGACCGGTGACCGAACGCGAAAGCGTCATCCTCGCGATTGAGGAAGGTGGCGGTCCGGAAGTCGGCCTTCCACAGGTCGGGCGCCCGCTCGCGGTAGTGACGCTGCAGGTCAGGTCGGTGCTCGAGCACGTCGAGGAGCCAGTTGTCGACCTCCGCCGCCTCCCAGGAGTTCCGCCCGGACCGCCACAGTCCGGCCGCGATCTCCTCCATCAGCAGCTGCTTGTGCTCCGGAATGAGGGTGTGCTTGCCGCTGTCGCGAGACAGCCAGCGCTCGACGACCTCGCCGTAGAGGTCCACCGAGCGCAGCGTGCGGCCGTGCAGCTTGGCGGTCTCGATGAACTCCACCTGGTCGGCGATCAACCGCAGCGTCAGCGGGCGGCAAGCGAGATCGGGCAGGTCGTGCACGGCTCTGACGGTGTCGAGGAACCCGTCCACCCAGCCCGCGTCGCGGTCCAGGTTGGCTGCCAGGTACTCCCGCACCTGATCATCCCGAAAAGGGAGCATCAGCAGGGCCAGGTAGTCCTCGCCCCGCAGGCCCTGCCGGCCCGCACCGGTGAAGAAGGTGACCTCCTCGCGAATCGTGCGGAAATATTGAGTGCGGCAGGTGAGCAGCATCTTCGCGCCCGAACCCTCGCCGAGCGCCCGCCACAGCTGCCGGGTGAACAGCTGCTGGTCGTGCAGGCTCAGGTGGACGAGCACCTCGTCGAGCCCATCGAACACGACCACCGCGTCACCCTGACGCAACCGCCCGCGGACGACGTCAGCGCACAGACGGTTCCGCGGGACGCTCGCGGGCCGGTTGGCGTCGAGCATGCTGGCCAGGATGTGGTCGAGCGTCATCGTCGCGACCAGGCCGGTGATCCGGACATCGCGCAGGTCGAACAGGATCGGTAACGGACACGGGATGCCGTCGGCGCGCAGATCGAGCAGCCGCTGGGTGAACAGCTTCGCGGTGGTCGTCTTGCCCATGCCGACATCGCCGAGCAGCGCGCACAGCCGGGGCGCTCCTGTCCCCTCGGCCCTGGCCCAGTCGACCAGCCGGGTGACCGCGGGCAGCGGTGGACCGTGCGCCGAGGCCGAGGGGTCCAGTTGGGACTCCCGAAGGGTGGTCTCGGTCGACTCCGGCTCGATCAGGACCGCGCTCTCCCCGGCCCGCCTGCTCCGCACCAGGCTCGCCGACCACTCCCCCAGTGGGTCGTCTGGCATCCGGTCCTCGGCGGTGACCCGCGATGGTCGCAGCGCGCGCCGGATCTCGTCCACCACGTCGGCGACGTAGCGCCTACGCTGGTCAGTGCGCGTCAACTCGTCCCAGGGCTCCGTGCGGCGCCGGACGTCGTGAAGACGCAGTGGGCCCAAGTCCAGCGGGCCGTCCGGCAGGCCGCTCAGCGCGAACGCGACGACCCGGCCGGGTGAGTCCAGCGTCCGGCGACGCTCAGGCGCGGCATCCGCGAGGTACGCGGGGCTCACCAGTGCCAGCCGGACGTCGGCCTGGGCGCAGAGCCGGTCGCGCATCGCCTCGGGATCCTCTCCCAGCCCGACCGAGCCCGAGTCGGCAACCTCCCACGACCGCTCGCGGTCCAGAGCCAGCACCTCGCGCAGCTGCCGCAGCAGCATGCTCACCTTCCGCGACATGACGTTGTCCGTCGGGGGGACACTGACGTACATCCGGGTCCGCCGGGACAGCCCGAGCTCCGCGACCTCCGGCGTGACCGGATGATCGATCCCGGTCCGCCCGGCGGCCTGCCCGGTGAAGGAGGCGATGCCCTCATCGACAAGGTCGCCGCCGGTGAACCAGCCGTGGCGCTGGTCCGGAGGTGCCTTACGGGAGTCCAGCTCGATCCGGAGATCGACGCCGGCATCGGCCGCGGCATGGTTCACGCGCTTGCGGAACTCCTGGAAGGCCTCCTGGCCACGAGCCTCACCCGCCGGGAACTCGGCGGCGTCCAGGGCGGCCCGGAGCAGGAACCGCCCGTCGTCGGCCAGCGTGTCGAGGATGGCCGTCAGCCGGGCCGACTGCAGCGCGGTGAGCATCGACCGCTTCTGCAGAACGGCGAGATGGTGGGCGATCTCGGCACGGAGCAGTCGGGCCCTCACAGCGCGCGGTACCCGTTCAAGGAGAGGGCGCGCCGCCGGGTCGCCGCCGCCAGGCCGTTGGCGAAGCTCGTTCGCTGGGCGCCGGACAGCTCGGCGAAGCTCTTGGCGTCCCGCGTGAAGACGAGCTGGCGCTCGACGCCACCCAGGTCGCATTCCGGACCGAATGCAGGCAGCGGGCTCAGCGCGACCGGCAGCGACCCCTTGTCGGCGCGCGGACCCGCGAACCGCGGCAGCTCGTGCTCCCGGATGAACGGCCGGCCGAAGAAGCGAGTGCTCAGCAGGAGCAGGCCGAAATCAGCCTCATCCAGCCGGTCCACGATACCTGCGGTCAACTCCTCCCCGCAGGTCAAGTGGCTGTCCTCCCACCATGTGACGTCGAGGTCGGCGAAGACACCGAGGGCGGGGAGCAGATCGCGCAGCAACGCCTCCTTCAGCGCCTTGTCCTGATGGCACCAGCTCAGGAAGATCCGCGTGCGCATACCGCCTCCATCCACCTGGAAGATCCTGGATTGAATCCGGGATCGGCAGATCATGACACACCGCGCGGCCGCAGTCACCTCAGAGTTCACGCCGCTCCGCTGTTCCCGTCCCTCGGCCCTCGTCGTCGAGCACCTGGATAATGCGTGACGCGTCCTCTGTCCGCTCGTCGCCTTGAGCAAGCCTCCGTACCAGATCGGTCGATCCCGCCACAGCTCTCAGCTGCCGACCGGTTCCCTCATGTCCCGGCACTCGGGTTAGCCGGCGATACGTCTCAGCTGGGCTGACAGGTGCGGCTTCAGGGGTAGGCCGCGCAGGGCGCGCTCCTCGGCGTAGACCAGGTCACCGTTCTCGACAATGCCGTACAGCCGGGCCGCCGCGGTCGTCTCGCGGGCCGTGTCGGTCCGGGCGATGGTGTCGGCCTCGAGCTCCCACGCCGTCTCGCCGGTGCGACCACCGTAGTAGATCTCACAGATGCCGAACATGTGCGCGAGGACCACCTCGATGGTCTCGTCCTCGTCCACCCGCCACCACCCGACCTCACGAGCCGCGGGCCGCAGCACCTCACCGGACTGGCTCAGCAGCCACGCGCGCGCCTCGTAGACCAGAAACGGCCTGCCGTCGTGGGCGAAGGTGATCTGCTGGCCATAGCGGAACTCGCCGAGCAGCGATGGGTACTGGGCCAGGCCTTCGCCGCGCCACACACCCACCAGTGGCGCCAGCGGTTGGCACTGCGGGTGCAGCTCAAGACCCTGTCCCGGCTTGATGGCGTCCATACCGATCGGCAGGTCCTCAAGCCAGGGCTGGTCGGCCTCGACGGCGGCCCGCGGCGCGTCGACGTCTGGACTGGGCGGGGAAACGTCGCTGTTCACGGGTGAATCGGATCACGAAATGGGCCTCGTGCGCTAGACAACCGATCGGGCTGCGACCGCGTCTCACCGGGGCTGCGACAGAAGTTCGCGCAGCGCCGGCAGCAATGCGCGCAGTGCCCGGCCGCGGTGCGACACGGCATCCTTCTCGGTCGGGTCCAGCTCGGCGGAGGTGCGCCGGTCGCCCTCCGGGATGAAGATCGGGTCGTAGCCGAAGCCGTTGCCGCCGCGCGCCGCCCGGGCCAGGGTGCCGCGCCAGTGTCCACGCACCACGGTCTGCGCCCCTGAGGTCTGGGCCCTCCACGGCACGACGAGCGCCGCGGCACAGACGAACGCCGCACCGCGACGGTCGTCCGGGACGTCCGCCAGCTGATCGAGTACCAGTCGCAGGTTCGCGGCATCGTCGCCGTGGCGGCCGGCCCACCTGGCCGAGAGCACCCCAGGCATACCGCCCAGCGCATCCACCTCCAGTCCCGAGTCGTCGGCGACCGTGGCCAGGCCAGTGGCCGCCGCCGCATCCCGGGCCTTGGCCAGCGCATTACCCTCGAAGGTGGCGGCGGTCTCCGGGGCCTGCTGAAACGACGGCACGTCGTCGAGCCCCCATACCTGGAAACCGGGGCTGACATCCGACGAGGCCAGGATGCGCAGCAGCTCACGGCACTTGCCCTCGTTCCGCGTCGCCAGCAGCAACCGAGCCCGGCTCACGACCGGGGCAGTTCGCCGGGGTAGGGCTGGGCCAGTGCGGCGGTTTGCAACGAGGCCAGCTCCTGACAGCCCTTGAGCGCCAAGTCCAGCATCTGGTCCAGAGTGGACCGCGCGAAGGTGGCGCCCTCCCCGGTGCCCTGCAGCTCCACCAACGTGCCGGTGTCAGTGGCCACCACGTTCATGTCGACCTCGGCCCGGGAGTCCTCCTCGTAGGGCAGGTCCAGCCGCACCCGGCCATCCACCACACCGACGCTCACCGCGGCGATGGAGCACCACAACGGTTGCGGACGGCGAAGCCGACCGGCCGCCCGCAACCAGGTCACCGCATCGGCCAGCGCCACGTAGCCGCCGGTGACCGCCGCGGTGCGAGTGCCGCCGTCGGCCTGGATGACGTCGCAGTCCAGCGAGATGGTGTTCTCTCCCAGCGCGGCGAGGTCGACGCACGACCGCAGGGAGCGTCCGATCATCCTGCTGATCTCGTGAGTCCGGCCCCCCAGGCGGCCCTTGACCGACTCCCGGTCACATCGGGTGTGGGTCGAGGACGGCAGCATCGCGTACTCCGCGGTGAGCCAGCCCTGCCCGGAACCCTTGCGCCAGCGCGGCACGCCCTCGACCACACTGGCCGCGCAGAGCACCCGGGTGCGACCGCACTCCACCAGCACCGATCCCGCGGGCCACTGCTGGTAGCCGCGGGTGATGCGCACCTCGCGGAGCGCCTCGTCGGTCCTACCGTCCGCTCGTGTCACCGCGCCAGCCTACCCACTCCGTGTCGGCACTCAGATCTCGTAGCGGGTGCCGGGGCGGGCCAGCTCGGTAGGCCCGTCGAAGGCGGCCCTGGCCTCGGTGAGCACCTGCTCGGCATCGGTCCACGGGGGCACGTGAGTGATCAGCAGCCGACCGACCCCCGCCGCCGAGGCGGCCTCGCCGGCTTGCCTGCCGGACAGGTGCACTCCGGGCGGGTTGCCCGGCCGGTCCGGCCAGGACGCCTCGGCGAGCAGGACGTCCGCACCGGTGGCCAGCTCGGCGAGCCGCGGGCAAGGGCCGGTGTCTCCGGAGTAGACCAGCGCCCGCCCCGCGTGACTGATCCGCAGCGCGTAGGCCTCACAGGGGTGCTCGACGCGCGCGGCGCGCACCTCGATCGGGCCGATCCGAGCCGTCTCGCGGTAGGACCGGAAGTCGTAGACGTCGGACAGGTCAGTGCGGCTGCGCTCCTCGGCGTTGGGCGCGTAAGCGGCCACCAGACGCTCGGCGGCGTCCGGCGGCCCGTACAACGGCAGCGCGCCACATGGTGGTCGGTGCGGGTGGTAGCGGCGGTAGACGGTCAACGCCGAGACATCGGCGCAGTGGTCCGGGTGCAGATGGGACAGGACCAGCCCGTCGAGGGTGAACGGGTCGAGGTGGCGCTGCAGCGCTCCGAAGGTCCCGTTGCCCAGATCGAGCACCACGCTGGTCTGTCCGGCTCGGAGGAGATAACCCGACGCGGGGGACTCCGGAGCGGGGACGCTGCCGGAGCAACCGAGCACCGTCAGCTGCATCTCACCGCCCCCGCCGACCCAGGACAGGCGCAGACACCGCCAGCGACGGTCCCAGGAAACGGCGGGCCAGCCGGGCGAAGGACACCGGATCGCCGGTGGCCGTGACCAGGTGCTCGGCCTCCTCGGGCCCAGCGCGCAGCAGCTCGGCCTCGGTGAGGGCTCGCAGCACATCCTTGGCGGTCTCCTCCGCGCTGGACACCAGGGTCACCCCGTCGCCCATGACGATCTGCAGCACCCCGGTGAGCAGCGGGTAATGCGTGCAGGCCAGGACGAGGGTGTCCACACCGGCCCGCTGCAGTGGCTGGAGATAGGACTGCGCCAGCCCGAGCATCTGGCGCCCTGAGGTCATCCCACGCTCGACGAAGTCCACGAACCGCGGGCAGGCCACCCCGGTCACCTCGACATGCGGGGCCGCGGCGAAGGCGTCATGGTAGGCCCGGGAGCGGATGGTGGCCTGGGTCCCGATCACCCCGATCCGGCCGGAGTGGGTGGCGGCGACGGCCCGCCGCACCGCCGGGCGCACCACCTCCACCACGGGGACCCAGTAGCGCTCCCTGGCGTCGGCCAGGCAGGCCGCCGAGGCCGTGTTGCAGGCGATGACCAGCAGCTTCACTCCGCTTTCCACCAGCTCGTCGGCCACCGCCAGCGCGTGCGCGCGAATCTGCGCGATGGGCAGTGGACCGTACGGGCCGTGCGCGGTATCGCCGACGTAGTGCAGCCGTTCGCGCGGTAGCTGGTCGGCGATCGCGCGCGCGACGGTGAGCCCGCCGACGCCGGAGTCGAACACGCCGATGGGGGCGTTCGGACCTATCACGAGCCGGTCGACCAGGGCTGCTCAACACAGGTGCGACCAGCGGGGCGGGCGACCAGCTGGGCGCCGACCAGCCCGCCCAGTGCTCCGAACAGGTGCCCCTGCCAGGAGACTCCGGCGGCACCCGGCAGGACGCTCCACAGCACACCGCCCCAGACCGCGAACAGCGCCACCGCCAGCAGGATCTGCCCCGCGCTGCGGGCGAAGAAGCCCCGGACAAGCAGGAACACCAGCCAGCCGAAGACCAGAATCGAGGCGCCGAGGTGCACGCCGTCGCTTCCCGTCAGCCACGTCCCCAGGCCGCCGACCAGCCAGATCGTGGCGGTCACCACCACGAACCGGCCGACGCCGCCGGCCAGCGCGAAGAACCCGAGTACCAGCACCGGAACCGTGTTGGCCGCCAGGTGCTGCCAGCCGTGGTGCAGCAGCGGGGCCCACAGGACCCCGTCCAGCCCGTCGAGGCGTCGCGGTCGGATCCCGTCAGCGTCCAGCGCGCCGCCGAGCAGGGTGTCCACCGCCTCGATGAGATACAGCACGCCGGTGAACGCGGCGATGATCATCGCGGCCTGTCCGGGCCGCGCTGGAAGCACCCGCGAGCGCGCCTCATCCACCGAACGCACAACCGCCACGTAGGCCGACAATACCCCCGCTCCCTGAGCGAACCCTGTACCTCCTGACCACCCCCTGTGGACAACCCGTGAGTGGCGATGCGAGCGATAACCGGTAACGCCACTCACGGGGGCCCTAGGCCCACAACTGTCCGTCGAGGCGGGCGGCTGCTTCCTCGAGGTCTCCGGAGTAGGCGCCGGTGGACAGGTACTTCCATCCGGCGTCACAGACCACGATGACGATGTCGGCCGGCTCCCCGGTGCCGACGGCCTTCTCGGCGACGGCCAGCGCGGCGTGCAGGATCCCGCCGGTGGAGATGCCGGCGAAGATGCCCTCCGTTTCCAGCAGCTCACGGGTGCGACGCAACGCGTCGAGAGAGCCGACGGAGAACCGGCCGGTGAGCACCTCCGGGTCGTAGAGCTCGGGCACGAACCCCTCGTCGAGGTTGCGCAGGCCGTAGACCAGCTCTCCGTAGCGCGGTTCCGCAGCGATGATCTGCACATCGGGCTTGCGCTCCCGCAGGTAGCGCCCCACCCCGACCAGCGTGCCGGTGGTGCCGAGCCCGGCGACGAAATGAGTCACGGTGGGCAGATCGCGCAGGATCTCCGGACCTGTGGTGCGGTAGTGCGACGCGGGGTTGGCCGGGTTGCCGTACTGGTAGAGCATGACCCAGTCGGGGTGCGCGGCGGCCAGCTCCTTGGCCCGCGCCACCGCCTGGTTGGAGCCGCCCGCCGCCGGCGAAAAGATGATCTCCGCACCGTACGCCTCGAGGAGCTGACGCCGCTCGATCGAGGTGTTCTCCGGCATCACGCAGACCAGCCGGTAGCCCTTGAGTTTCGCCGCCATCGCCAGGGAGATCCCGGTGTTGCCCGAGGTCGGCTCCAGGACGGTGCAGCCCTTGGTCAGCCGACCGGAGCGCTCAGCCTCCTCGATCATCGCCAGCGCCGGGCGGTCCTTCACCGAACCGGTGGGATTGCGGTCCTCCAGCTTGGCCCACAACCGCACCTCGGATGAGGGTGAGAGGTGGGGCAGCCCCACGAGCGGGGTGTCACCCACGGCGTGGAGCAGCGAGTCGTAGCGGGCCATTGCGGCTCCCTTCGGGAGCGCTCGTGAGTGGTGGACAGTGCTATGACACTGTCCACCACTCACGAGCGCCGGAGCCGCCGGCGACGGCCGGCAGGATCGTCACGTTGTCACCGTCGTGCACCGCGGCCGCCAAACCCCCGGCGAAGCGCACATCCTCGTCGTTGACGTAGACGTTGATGAAACGGTGCAGAGATCCGTCCTTCACCAGCCGGCCCTTGATCCCTGAGTGTCGGGTCTCCAGGTCCTCGATCACCTCCTCGATCGTGGCGCCTGACGCCTTCACGGATTTCTCCCCCCCGGTGTGGGTGCGCAGGATGGTGGGAACGGAGACGGTGACGGCCATGGTCGGATCCTCCTCTGGGTGCGGTCGGCTCACCAGTACCTGTACGCACAACCACCCCCGGGCATTCCGCGGGCGACGCGCGGATCAGGGCACGTCAGGGACGTCGTCGGCACCGGTATGGGAGAACATGTACGACTCGACGACCTCGACCGGCTCCTCGGTGACCTCGCCATCGATGATGCGGTAGGCGCGCAGCTCGTGGGTGTCCGGATCGCGGGTGGAGACCAGCACGTAATGAGCGTCGGGCTGCGAGGCGTAGGAGATGTCGGTGCGCGACGGGTAGGCCTCGGTGGCGGTGTGCGAGTGGTAGATCACTACAGGCTCCTCGTCCTCGGCGTCCATCGCCCGCCACACCCGCAGCTGCTCGCCGGAGTCGAACCGGTAGAAGGTCGGCGAACGCTCGGCGTTGGCCATCTCGATGAGCCGTTCCGGGCGGTCCAAGCCCGCCGGCCCCGCGAGCACGCCGCACGCCTCGTCGGGATGGTCCCGTCGGGCGTGCGCGACCATCGCGTCGACCAGGTCGCGGCGGATCGTCAGCACACTGGCATCCTACGGGCCGGCCAGCGCCTGGATGAGAGACTCCTGTACCCAGGTCAGCCAGTGGTACACGACCAGGTGCGCGGCGCGGGGGTCCTCAGGGGGGAGCTCGTCGGGCATGTCCTCGGTGACCTCGAGCACGGTGCCCAGGGCCAGGCGGACGTCGTTGAGCGCGGAGAGCCACGCCTGCGCCTGCTCGTCGGACAGCCGCACTCGCCCGCCCCGCGCCGGGCAGGTGTCCAGCACGACGCCGGCCACCCCGTCCTTGACGGCCACCAGCTCGGGCTCGTGCAGCGCCCGCAGTCCGCCGGACAACGTGGCGTCCTCGCGGTGGAAATCGGGTAGCAGGCGGGCCAGCACCCGGTCGGTGGGAGCGGTGGTGGGGCCGACGGTGATGCCGGTGAGCTCAGCCAGCTCGTCGGGCGGGGTCGCCGCGACCCGCGCCGCGAGCATGTCACGGACCTGGCCGACCAGCCCGCGCAACAGCCCGGCTTCCCGCTCGGACAGGGCAGTGACCACCAGTCCGCCGCGACGCCGCCAGCCGTTCACACGTCCCGCTGCATGGTCGCCCAGAGCCCGGCGCCGTGCAGTTTCGCGACGTCGATCTCCATCTTGTCTCGGGAACCCCTGGTCACCACGGCCCGGCCCTTGCGGTGCACGTCGAGCATCAACCTGGTGGCTTCCTCGCGGCTGTACCCGAAGAGCTTCTGGAACACGTAGGTGACGTAGGACATCAGGTTCACCGGGTCGTTCCAGACGATCGTCAGCCAAGGCCGGTCCACGGTTGCGACCTCGTTCACCGCCGGGTCGACCTGGGTCTGTTCCAGTTCGACGGGTGTGGTCATGTACCAATGTTCCCACCAAGGCCGGCCATAGGCTCTCCAGATGCCCCGGTGTACTCCGAACAGCGCCGCACCGCTGAACAGCACCGCACTGCTCACCGACCACTACGCGCTGACGATGCTCGCCGGCGCGCTGGCTGACGGTTCGGCCTTTCGCCGCTGCACCTTCGAAGTCTTTGCCCGGGGACTGCGCGGCCACCGATACGGCATCGTCGCCGGCGTCCCCCGGCTGCTCGACGCGGTGGCCCGGTTCCAGTTCGGCGACGAGCAACTGGCGTTCCTGGGCCGCATGCTGGATGCCCGCACCCTGGACTGGTTGGCCGGCTACCGGTTCCGCGGCGACATCGACGGCTACCCCGAGGGAGAGCTGTACTTCCCCGGCTCCCCGGTCCTGACGGTGACCGGCAGCTTCGCCGAGGCGGTGATGCTGGAGACACTGGTGCTCTCGGTCCTCAACCACGACAGCGCGGTGGCCGCCGCGGCGGCCAGGATGGCCAGCGCCGCAGGGAGGCGACCGTTGGTCGAGATGGGCAGCCGGCGCACCCACGAGGAGGCTGCGGTGGCCGCCGCCCGAGCGGCCTACCTGGGAGGTTTCAGCGCGACGTCCAACCTGGCCGCCGGGCAGCGCTACGGCATCCCCACCACCGGCACCGCGGCGCACGCGTTCAGCCTGCTGCACGAGCGCGAGGCGGACGCTTTCACCGCGCAGGTCCAGACGCTGGGCACCGACACCACCCTGCTGGTCGACACCTACGACATCACCCAGGGTATCGCCACCGCGATCGAGGTCGCCGGTCCGGGGCTGCGGGCGATCCGGATCGACTCGGGGAATCTCGGGGAGCTCGCCCGGCAGGCTCGCGAGCAACTCGACCGGCTGGGAGCGCCGGACGTGCAGATCGTGGTCTCCGGTGACCTGGACGAGTACTCGATCGCGGCGCTGCGCGCCGAACCGGTGGACTCCTACGGGGTGGGCACCTCGGTGGTGACCGGTTCGGGCGAGCCGAGCGCGGGGATGGTCTACAAGCTGGTCGAGGTGGACGGGCGGCCGGTGGCCAAGCGCAGCACATCCAAGATCTCCCGGGGCGGCGCCAAGAGCGCGCTGCGCCGGTACAACCCCAGCGGCACCGCGATCGAGGAGGTGGTGCTCCCGCGGAACCAGCGACCAGAGCCCGACGAGCACGACCGGGTGCTGCCGGTCCCGTTGCTGCGCGAGGGCCACCCCGTCGGTCCGCCCCCCACTCTGCACGAGGGACGCGAGCACGTCACCAAAGCCCTGGCCACCCTCCCCTGCGACGGCCTGCGCCTGTCCCCCGGCGAGCCCGCTCTCCCCACCGTCTTCCGCTGATCCTGCTTCCCCGATATGGAGCCATGTCGGGGTGACCCAGCCCGGCATAGCCCTGACATGGCTCCATATCGGCGGACGCAGGGCTGTAGCGTGGGCCGCCATGCCAGCGGTTGCGAGGGGTGCCGTGCCCGATGTCGGGGCGCTGCTCGCTGCGGCGGTGCACGCCCTGGGGGGTAGCGAGCGAGCTGGTCAGATCCTGATGGCCGAGGCGGTGGACCGGGCGATCCGCACCGGCGAGCACCTCGCGGTGCAGGCCGGCACCGGTACCGGCAAGTCGCTGGCCTACCTGGTCCCGGCGATCCGGCACGCCGTCACCGCGCAGACCTCCGTGGTGGTCTCCACCGCGACCATCGCGCTGCAGCGCCAGCTCGTGGACCGTGACCTGCCTCGGCTGACCGGTGCGCTGGAGCCGCTGCTTGGCAGCGCCCCGAGCTTCGCGATCCTCAAGGGCCGGCGTAACTACCTGTGCCTGCACCGGCTGCACACGGGACCGCCCGAGGAGGGCGAGGACCTGTTCGAGGCCGCGTCAGCGGCCTCCCCGACGTCGATGCTGGGCCGCCAGATCGCCCGGCTGCACGAATGGTCCTCACAAACCGACACCGGAGACCGTGACGAGCTGGTTCCCGGCGTGACCGACCGGGCCTGGCGGCAGGTGTCGGTCAGCTCCCGGGAGTGCCTGGGCCTGTCCCACTGCCCCGTCGGCATGGACTGCTTCGCCGAGCGGGCCCGAGCGCGGGCCGGACGGGCCGAGGTGGTGGTCACCAACCATGCGCTGCTCGCGATCGACGCGATGGGTGAGCACCAGGTACTCCCCGACCACGACGTCGTGGTGATCGACGAGGCGCACGATCTGGTCGACCGGGTCACCAACGCGGCCACCGAGGAACTCACCGCGTCGATGGTCGAGACCGCGTCCCGGCGCTGCGGCCGGCTGGTCGAGGAGCGGGTCGCCGACGAGCTGGCCGCCGCGGGTGACGGACTGGCGCTGCTGCTCGGCGACGCCGATGCACAGCGGTGGGACACCCTGAGTGCCGGTGTGGCCGGCGGGCTCACCGCGGTGCGCGACGCGGCTCACCGCTGCGTCACCGCGCTGGGGACCGAGCGGCGGGAGGACCCCGACGCCGCTGCCCGTCGGCGGCTCGCGCTGGCCACGCTGGAGCAGGTGCACTCGGCCGCCGCCCGGGTGCTGGCCGCCTTCCCTGACAGCGAGGCCGAGCGACACGACGTGGTCTGGCTGGCCGAGGAGACCGTGCGCGGGCGGGTGCTGAGGGTTGCGCCGCTGGGCGTCGCCGGGCTGCTGCGGCAGCGGCTGTTCGCGACGCGAACGGTGGTGCTCACCTCGGCCACTCTCACCCTGGGCGGGACGTTCGACGCACTCGCCTCGCAGTGGGGCCTGCCTCCCCAGCGCCCCGTCCCGGCGCCGCCCGCCGAGCCGTCTCCGGCACCGCCCGCCGAGCCGTCTCCGGCACCGGCCACCGAGCCGTCCCTAGCACCGGCCACTGGACCCGCCACCGCGACGGCCACCCAGCGGCCACCGCCGGCTGCGGATGACACCGGCCCGGCCTGGGCCGGTCTCGACGCGGGCTCCCCATTCGAGCACCGTCGCGCCGGGATCCTCTACACCGCCGCGCACCTGCCCGCACCGGGCCGCGACGGGCTCGCGCCCGCCTGCCTCGACGAGCTCGCCACGCTGGTCACTGCGGCGGGCGGCCGCACGCTCGGGCTGTTCTCCTCGATGCGGGCCGCGAAGCAGGCCGCCGAGGCACTGCGGTCCAGGCTGGAGGTACCCATCCTGTGCCAGGGCGAGGACGCGACCGGCCTGCTGGTGCGGCAGTTCGCGCAGGACGAGCCGACCTGCCTGTTCGGCACCCTGTCGCTGTGGCAGGGCGTCGACGTGCCCGGCCGGTCACTGTCTCTGGTGGTGGTCGACCGCATCCCGTTTCCCCGCCCCGACGACCCGCTGAGCTCGGCGCGGCAACGCGCGGTGGCCGCCCGCGGTGGCAACGGGTTCCTCACGGTGGCGGCGACGCACGCCGCGCTGCTGCTCGCCCAGGGCACCGGCCGGCTGCTGCGCTCGACCGAGGACCGCGGCGTGGTGGCGATCCTGGACTCCCGGCTGGCCACGGCCCGCTACGGCGCTTTCCTGCGCGCCTCGCTACCACCGTTCTGGCCCACCACGGACCTCGCCGTGGCACAGGCCGCGCTGGCGCGGCTCGTCACGAGCGAGCAGCCCACCGCGCCGCGACTGTAAAGGTGCCCGGGGCCACCTCGGTGGAGCGGTGTTCCTGCACTCGAGGTCACCGTGCATGGTGTGACTCGTGACCACCGCAGCCGCGGACGCCGCGCCTGTCCGGTCGTTCACCGGACAGCTCCGCCAGCAGAAGATCGAGGCAGGTGAGGCAGGGCACCTCAACGCTACGGTAGGCGGTGCGCACCATGCCTCGCGCCCTGAAGTCACGCAGTATCCGCTGGACCGCCACCTCAGAGGCATTCGCCAACTGCGCGAGCTGTCCCTGCGTGAGCGGTATCACCGCACCCCTGCGGGGCGAGCCCGCCATCGACCCGTGGGCGAGGCTACGCAACAACCGGGTCACCCGAAGTGCCACATCGTCGGCGCTGAGCTCCAGACGGGACCGGTCCGCATCGCGCAGTCGCTCCCCGACGCACCGGGTCAGCTCGATCCCCACTCTGGGGTACTCCTCAAGGAAGTGTCCGAACCGCTCGGGACAGATCGTGGTCACAGATACCGGGCACAGTGTCACCACTGACGCGGACCGAGGTTGACTGTCCAGGTAGGACAGCTCACCGAGGAGGTCACCCCGGCCGCGCAGACCGAGCAGGTGCTCACGTCCCGCGGTGTCGTGTACGACGACCTTGACCGGGCCTGCGTGGAGTACCAGAACGAAGCGACTTCGGTCGCCCCTCATCAGTAGATGTGCACCTACCGGATGGAGGGTGGGTGCACCCAGGGCGAGCAGCGCCCGACGCTCGGCGGGCTGCAGGCGCCCGACGAAGGTCTGTGATCCCCATTCACCGTGTTCTTCACCATTATCGTGCGCTGCCGTGTCGTTGGTGGGGAAATCCATCGACCCTCCTCACGATATGAGTCGAAAAGGTTGCGAGCAGCCTCTTCTGTCAGATCGCGCTCATGGTGAGAAGAGCTCCTCCGGCGACCGCGCACAAGATTCCACACCACGTGAAACGGTACTTCGTGGCTACGATCTTACTGATTGTTCTCAGCTCACTCAGCACGGCCTCACCGGGCCGCTCCGCTAGTCGCGTGAGCAGATGTTCCAAGTCTCGCTCATGTCGTACCCGGGCCGCGTCGCCGAAGTACACGAGCACCGGGCGCCGTGATCCTCTGGTGAGCCTGGGTAGCGCCGCAAACATCAACAAGACCATCGCCAGCATGCGGATCAACAGTCCACAGACCCATCCCCAGGTGACGACCTCCCGGCCTGGCCGCGAGCCCTTGGGCACCAGGGTAACGACCGCGACGAGCCCGCCGGCCGCGCCGCGTGCCGAGGATGCCTTGGCGTCAGCTCGGGTCAGCTCGGCGCGGGCCTCATCGAGCAGTCGTTGCGCGGCTCGGGAGACGACGGTCTCTTCCTCCATCAGGGCTGTCCTCCGCTGGCTAGTACCTGGCAGTCGAACCTGATGGCCGGCTGCTACCGGGAAGGATGTCCCCAGCCTGCGCCGCCCGCGCGGTCGTTCACCACCTCTCGTCTGTGTCGATGTGCACGTTCGTGCCCATCGAGCGCAGGACTTGAGGCTGAAGGACGACGACCCGCCGCCGTCTCGTGACGACCACGCGCCGTTCGCGGAGGATGCGTAGGCAACGGGCGATCGCCTCCCGAGAAGCGCCGATGGCTCCGGCGAGCTCTCGCTGGGACAGTGGCAGATCGATCTCCGTACCACCCGCCACCGCTGTTCCGTGCCGCTGGGCGAGCTCCAGGAGGTAGGCGGCCAGCCGTTCCGGCACGGTGTGCGCGCCGAACCCCAGTAGTCGTGAGTCAGAGTCGCGCAGCCGGTCGGCGACGTCTCCGAGCAGCGCGATCGCGATGTCGGGTCGTTGCCGCAACCGGCTCAGGAAGCGCTCGGCCGGCAACACCGCGGCACGCACCGACGTCAGCGTGCGCACCGTGGCCGAGCGTGGTCGACCGTCGATCGCGGCCAGCTCGCCCAGCACATCACCCGGGCCGCGGATCGCCAGCAGCGCTTCGTGCCCGTTCAGTGAGTCCGTGGACACCTTGACCCACCCGCTGACCAGAAAGACGGCGAAGTCCGACGGGTCCCCGTGGTGGAACAGCACGGCGTTCGCCGGGAACCCACGAGGGGTGCAGCCCTCGAGAAGGAAGTCCCGGTCCGTCGGCCGCAGACGGGCGAGGAAGGACTCAGGAACCTGCTCACCGGCCGGTGAGACCGGCTCCTGGGACACATCGTCGTCGGTCGGATCCACCTTGTGTCCCTCCTTCCAGATCCACAGGGTGACACCGCAGTATCACGAACGAGTGGCCGGGTGCTGTCACCAGCCTGCCTCCCGGGACCCGAACGCCGATCCGTCCCCACCGCTGAGCGGAAAAGGTGCGAAACCCATCCGGTGATGTGGTGCGCGTGACCCGCAGGGCTCAGGGTATGCCAGGCCCGCTGGGAGAAAGAGCCGTAACAAGCTCCACCGGGTCAACGATTTCCCTCGTGGGCGGGCGGTTCGTCGTTCCATCAACCCGACCACGGTCGCTCAGCAGAAGGATTCGTCATGGCGGCACCGACCGGAGCGCCGAGGAATACGCCCGCCACCGCGCCGCAGCCTCCGCGGAGTCGGCCTGCCCCACCGCCACCACGACCGTCGGACGCCGAACCACCTAGGCAGGATATTCAGGATCGCCTTAGCTGTTGTAGCTCTGCTCTTATGATAAGCTTTTTCGCGCACACAAAAAACCCGCCACCGGGAGAAGGGCCAACGGACCCGGCGGCAGCCTACGCGGAGCTGAACCGGCAGGTGATGGCCGACAGTCCGGAGGTCCGGAGCAATCTCACCGAGAGATGGGTCCCACAACTGGCCTCGGGCTCGCAAAGGGCTGGTCGTCAACAGTGTCGTCTTCGACTACACTGATATCTTGAAGGAGCATCGGTCGCTGCGCCGGCAGTACCCGCAGGCCCGACTGGTGCGGTCCGCTGACTGGACCGTTTTCAGCGGTCCCGACTTCTTCGTGACCGTGTTAGCGGTCCCTTACCGGACAGCGGAAGACGCCAACCCCGCAGGGACCACACGACACCGGTGAGTCACAACGGAGGGGGTGGCCGAGTAGCCAGGTTGCCCGGCCGGCAGCTTCTCCACCGTCGACGGTCACGTTGGGAAGTAGGTCAGCTGGTGGTTCACCGATCGGGACGATCACGCATACGGCGGTCGTCGCTGGTGGGCATGGTGCTGGTGGTCTGCGTGGCCACGGTCGTGGGCGTGCGGGCGGCTCGGGGCGGGGCGCAACCGCTGTTCTCCACCCAGTGCACTCAGGAGTCGGCCATCGCGCAGCTGCCGATCCGACGTCGGCTGGCCCAGATGATGATGGTCGGGGTGGACGCCCGGGGACCGCAGGGGGCACTCGCCGTCGTCACATCCGAGCAGGTCGGCGGCATTTTCCTGACCGGCTCCGCCACCGGTTTACTGTCCGGCAACGCGTTGTGGCAGGTGCAGGACACCGCGGTGGTTCCCTTGGCGGTGGCGGTGGATGACGAGGGCGGCCGGGTGCAGCGAATCGACGCGCTGGACGGTCAGCTGCCCAGCCCACGATGGATGGCGGCGAACCTGCGCATCGAGCAGGTCTATGAGCTCGCCGTGAAGCGCGGCAGCCGGCTGCGTGCTCGCGGCGTCACCATCGACTTCGCGCCCAGTGTCGATGTCTCCAGCCAGCCGAACAACGCGGTGATCGGGGACCGCTCCTTCAGCAGCGACCCGCAGACCGTCACGCGCTACGCGGGCGCATTCGCGCAGGGACTACGCGCTGCGGGTGTGCTGCCGGTTTTCAAGCACTTCCCCGGGCACGGCAGAGCCATCGGCGACTCGCACCGAGGCGTCGTCAGCACACCACCGTTGACGGAGCTGCGTGAGGTCGACCTGGTGCCCTATCGGCAACTACTCGACGGCCGGCCCGCCGCGGTGATGGTCGGCCACCTCGACGTCCCCGGGCTTACCGAGCCGGGCACCCCGGCGAGCATCAGCCCGGCGGCACTGGCGTTGCTGCGCGACCGGTTCCGCTTCACCGGCATGGTCCTCAGCGACGACCTCGGTGCGATGGCGGCCATCACCGACCGAGTCGACCTGCCCGAAGCCGTGCGCCGGTCCCTGACCGCCGGAGTGGACATGGCGCTGTGGGTCACGACGGGCCGGCTCACCGAGGTACTCGACCACCTGGAGCAGGCCGTCGTCGAGGGCTCACTGCCGCAGGCTCGGGTGAACGACGCCGTCGCCCACGTACTGGCCACGAAGGCCGTCGACCTCTGCTCGGCTGCTCACCGAACTGACCGGTGGTGAGATGCTCCTTGTGGGCGATCTCTCACCGCGAGGTGAGCCTCACAGGGGAACCCTGCGCAGCAGTCCGTCGGCGGCGTCGGCGGCCTCCACCTCGTCGCGGGTCACACCCAGCACGAACAGCACGACGTCCAGGAACGGCTGGGTGATCGCGGTGTCCGCGACCTCCCGCAGGGCGGGCTTAGCGTTGAACGCGACACCCAGACCGGCGGTGGCGAGCATGTCGATGTCGTTCGCGCCGTCGCCGACCGCGACACACTGGGCCAGCGGGATCCCGAAGCGCTCCGCCGCCCGGCGCAGCGCGTCGGCCTTCCCGGACCGGTCCACCACCGAACCGATGACTCGGCCGGTGAGCTTCCCGTCGTGAACCTCCAGCTCGTTGGCAGTGCAGAAGTCCAGCCCCAGATCTTCGGCGATCGGTCGCACGACCTGAGTGAAGCCGCCCGAGACGGCTCCGCAGCGAAACCCCAGCCGTTTGAGGGTCCGTACCGTCGTGCGCGCCCCGGGCGTGAGCTCCAGTGCGTTGGTCACCTCGGTGAGCACGCCGGTGGAAAGGCCCGCCAGCAGCGCGACCCGGCGACGCAGCGACTGGGTGAAGTCCAGCTCCCCTCCCATCGCGGCCTCGGTGACCGCCCGCACCTCGGCCCCGCAACCGGCATGCTCGGCCAGTATCTCGATCACCTCGCCCTGCACCAGGGTCGAGTCGACGTCGAAGACCACCAGCCGCTTGGCCCGGCGGGCGATACCCATCCGTTCGACGGCGAGGTCGACCTCACCGTGCGCGGCGAGCCTGACCAGTGCGGAGCGCAGGGCGGTGTCGGCGACCTCGGGATCATCGTTTCCGGGCACCGACACGAGCAGCTCAAGCCCGGTGACCGGGTAGTCCGCGATCCGCCGGATGGCGTCGATGTTGATGTTCAGGGCGGCCAGCGCGCGGGTCGTCTGGGTGAAGGCACGAGCCGTGACCGGTCGGCCCAGAACCAACACGACGTGCGTGGACCCGCGGGCACTCGCGCCTACCGCGTCGGCGCCGACCTCGACCTCCAGCTGCATTCCGATGCTGGCCATGGCCTGCTCGGCGGCCTCCTGCAGGTCGTCCGGATCAGCCGTGGTCGCCACCAGCACGCCGAGAATGATCCGGCCCCGGATCACCACCTGCTCGACGTCGAGGATGTCCACCCCATGCTTGGTGAGCGCAGAGAAGATCACCGACACGACCCCGGGCTTGTCCCGCCCAGTGACCGTGACCAGAAGGGTTGTCCGTGGGCTGCCGATCACTTGTCCCGCGGGTCGGTAAAACCAGTGTCGCCTCGCTCCACGGAGTGTGTCACCTTCTCACTCGGCGCTACTGGGTGCCCACCCCCACCGACGTGCGCCTCCGCATGCATCCGGGAGGCCATGTGCGGGTAGTGCAGCTCGAAGGCGGGCCGCTCGGAGCGGATGCGGGGCAGCTCGGTGAAGTTGTGCCGTGGCGGCGGGCACGAGGTCGCCCATTCCAGCGAGTTGCCGTACCCCCACGGGTCATCGACGGTGACCACCTCGCCGTAGCGGTAGCTGCGGAACACGTTCCACAGGAACGGCAGTGTGGAGGCACCCAGCACGAAGGCGCCGATCGAGGACACCATGTTCAGCGTGGTGAACCCATCACTGGGCAGGTAGTCCGCGTAGCGACGAGGCATCCCCTCAGCGCCCAGCCAGTGCTGCACCAGGAAGGTCAGGTGGAACCCGACGAACGTGGTCCAGAAGTGGAACTTGCCCAGATCGTCGTCGAGCATCCTGCCGGTGATCTTGGGGAACCAGAAGTAGATCCCGGCGAAGGTGGCGAACACGATCGTGCCGTAGAGCACGTAGTGGAAGTGCGCCACCACGAAGTAGGTGTCGCTGACGTGGAAGTCGATCGCAGGGGCGGCCAGCAGTACCCCGGTCAGGCCGCCGAGCAGGAAGGTGACCAGAAAGCCGATCGAGAACAGCATCGGGGTCTCGAACGTGAGCTGCCCGCGCCACATGGTGCCGATCCAGTTGAAGAACTTGATACCGGTGGGCACCGCGATGAGGAAAGTGGTGAACGAGAAGAACGGCAGCAACACCGCCCCGGTGGCGTACATGTGGTGCGCCCAGACCACCACGGACAGCGCGCCGATCGACAGCGTGGCGAAGATCATCCCCTTGTAGCCGAACATCGGCTTGCGGCTGAACACCGGGATCACCTCGGCGATGATGCCGAAGAACGGGAGCGCGACGATGTAGACCTCGGGATGGCCGAAGAACCAGAACAGGTGCTGCCACAGGATGGCCCCGCCGTTGGCCGGGTCGAACACGTGCGCCCCGAGCCGTCGGTCAGCCTCCAATCCCAGCAGCGCCGCGGTGAGGATCGGGAACGCCAGCAGCACGAGAAGCGACGTGACGAAGATGTTCCAGGTGAAGATCGGCATCCGGAACATCGTCATCCCGGGCGCGCGCAGGCAGACCACCGTGGTGATCATATTGACCGCGCCGAGGATGGTGCCCAGCCCGGCCAGGACCAGCCCCATGATCCACAGGTCCCCGCCCGCGCCCGGGGAGTGCACCGCGTCGGACAGCGGAGTGTAGGCGAACCACCCGAAGTCCGCCGCGCCACCCGGGGTCAGGAAGCCCGACAGCACGATGATGCCGCCGAACAGGAAAGCCCAGTAGGAGAACGCGTTGAGCCGGGGGAAGGCGACGTCCGGGGAGCCGATCTGCAAGGGCATTATCAGGTTGGCGAACGCGAACAGGATCGGCGTGGCGTACAGCAGCAGCATGATCGTGCCGTGCATGGTGAACAGCTGGTTGTACTGCTCGGTGGACAGAAACTGCATGCCCGGCCGAGCCAGCTCGGCGCGCATCAGCATCGCCATGCTGCCGCCGACGAAGAAGAAGGCCATGGAGGTGACCAGGTACAGCATGCCGATCACCTTGTGATCGGTGGTCTGGAGCAGCCCGAGCATGGCGGACCCCTTGACCGAGGGGCGCACCGGACGCGGACGTGTGGCGATCGGTTGGGGCGCAACGGCCGTCACAGGTTGCCTCCTGGTTGTCCACGACTCACCGTGCACGGTACCGACCCATGACGACCGTCGTCATCGTGGTCCCGCACTGATGGTAGCCGCGAGGGCCGCCGGCGCCACACCTGGCTCCGTGCGGTCACCTCGACCAGGGAATGAGTCACTGACGGCGGAGAGGCGGTGTTTACTGTCCGGTGAGTTGGGGTAACCGCCCGCACAGATGATCCTGCGTTTCCGCCGGCGCGCGCCGGGCCATCCAGGGGCAGCAGGGGAGGAAAACCGGAGATGGTTCGGGTACCCGTCACGACGATCATCCGTACGGTCAGGACCGGTGCCGGGGCGCTGCTAGGAGCCGCGACACTGCTGCTCGCCGGTACCGCGAGCGCCTCCGCCGCGTCGAGCGCCGCGCCGTGCATCTCGACGGCCCGGGCCTGCGTGGACCTGTCGACCCAACAAGCGTGGCTGATGCGGGACGGCGATGTCACCTATGGGCCTGTCCCGGTGGCGACCGGCAAAGCCAGCGCACCGACCGACCCTGGAATCTTCCACGTGCTGTGGAAAGATCTTCACCACCGCAGCAGCGAGTTCCACAACGCTCCGATGCCCTACTCGGTGTTCTTCAACGGCGGTGACGCCTTCCACCAGGACAACGTGGCGGTGCGCTCCAACGGCTGCGTGCACCTGACCCGCAGCGCCGCGCAGACCTTCTACAACACCCTGCACGTCGGCGACGTGGTGCAGGTCGTCCGATAGGAGCGCCGTTCCCGCTGCCCGGCCAGGCCGCCCGTTCGGTCAGCCCTGGTGCCCTCAGGCGGTGCTGGGGGCGTCGGTGAGCGCGACGGTCATGGGTGCCGGCAGCAGCAGTTCGGTGTTGCGGTCGAGGAGCGACCCGCGATGGCCGTCCACGGCCGAGGTCTTGCCGGTGCGGGCCTGCCAGTCGTTGGCGGCGAGCTCGCGCGACAGGGAACTCAGCGTGTCGGGCGTGTCAAGCCGGCCGTCGTCGTGCGCGGCGGGTGCTGCCGTGTCGATGATCGTGGTAATGATCGAGAGGGTGCCGTCGGTGTTGTCCATCAGCTCGATCAGGCGGGCTTGCTGGGGCCAGTCGATGTGGGAGGCGGTGGTGATCTCCCAGAAGCCGCCGCCCATCGTGCTGCCGGGTGGCCGGGGATGGGCGGTGATCGCGTTGATGTGGGTATGCCCGTTGACCCAGGCCACCACGTTGGGAAAGCGCAGCAGCAGGTCACGGACATGGTGGCCGAGGACGCGCGGGTGCTCCAGCGGCGCCAGCCAGCTGTCCATGGTGGCGACGGTGTGGTGGCTGAATATCAGAAAGATCCGGTCGGTGCCGGCCTCGAGCTCGCTTTCCAGCCAGGCGAACTGGGCCCGGTCCAGCGAGCCGTTGGCGCCGCCGTATGGGTTGACCGTGTCCAGCACCAGGCAGCGCACGACCCCATTGTCGAATCCGTAGTAGGCGGTGCCGTTCGCCGCGTTGTCGGCGCTGAACCCATGGCCGACCGGACGTCCTCGGGTCGTGAAGTGCTCGCGAATCGTCTCGGTGCGGTCGACCAGCCGCCGGCGAGCGTCCGGTGTGACCTTGCGCACCAGTCCCTGGCGCAGCAACCGGACCCCGACCGGGTCCGCACGCCACAGGTTCTCGACCAAGCGCAGCACTGCGGTTCCGGTGGGAAACGCGATCACCTTCTCGTCACCGGTCGTCCATTCCGAGGTCTCGGGCAGGTGCGGAATGTTGCCCTGGATCAGGGCGTCATGGTTACCGTACGCGGCATACCAGGGAATACCCAGGCCGGCCGCCTGGAATGGGCGGCGTGCCGCATTCAGCAGTCCGGGAATGATCGGAAACCCGTAGCGCGCCCGCGGCAGGTCCTCGACCGCTCCGGCCGGTGGGCCGTCGGGGTGCCAGTAGTGCACATCGTAGTACATCGCATCCGCCACACCTTCATACCGGTCGGGGTCGCCGGAGTTCGGATGGACGAGGCCACCGTCCAGGACGTCGATGTACCAGCGCAGCTCGTTGTACTGGGAGTTGTCACAGTTGTCACCGGTCGCCACCGCCCAGGCGAGTGGAAGCCCCGACGCCGGGCCGACGCCGATCTCGTTGATCCTGCGCACCATCGCGTCAGCGACCTGCACGCTGAGCATCTCCTGCGGCCGGTAGCTGCCCTGAATGTGCACCCACGTGGCCAGCAACGCGCCTGGGTCGACATGCCGATCCATGAACTCCAGCCGAGCTGGGGACTGGGGATCCACCAGGTGGATATCAGTCAGGTGCGCAAACGCGATCAGGCCGCGGCGCCCGCCGCGGTGCCTCACCTCATCGCTGCCCGGACACAGCTCCGCACGCCGCACATACGGCTCGCCTGGCCCGGCCACGATCGGCTGGTACCCGCCGTCACCGGGCTGGCCCAGCACCAGTGTCTGCTCAACGGTGGTTCCACCGGCCCCGACCGGGTCGACATCACTGATCGAGGGAACCGTTCCCGACGCTGCCTGCCGCCGCCCTGCCACCTTGGCCTCCCCACCGTGTGACATCGCCTTGAGAGCGTTCGCTCGAACATAGCGGGAAACGTCCCTCCGGTCACTGTCTGATGACGGGAACGTACGCGCGCGTGACACCGCAACGGCACCTGCGGGCACAGCCGCCCGGCACCCGTAGCCCAGACACTGATCAACCCTGCCAGTCGCGCCATGGTGCCTCCGAGGGCTCAGCCATCGCAGCCGGTGATGCGCGCGGCGGCGGTCGATCCGTGACGAGAGAAGCCTGGAGGTCACACCTGGGTGGTCTGCTCCAGGTCGATCACGATCTTGCCGAGCGCGTGACCGGACTCCACCGCTCGCAGTGCCTGTGGCGCCTCGTCGAAGGGGTAGGTCTGGAGCACCTTGGGATCGACTTTGCCCGCGGCGACCAGGTGGGCGACGGTGGGAACGCCCGCCGAGCCGGCGACCAGGAAGCCGCCTCCCAGGTCCGCGACACCGGGGTCGGCGACCGACACGATCCGGGCGGGGTTGGTGATCAGAATGGCGACGTGGCGCATCGGTTCGCCGCCGACCACGTCGAGGATGGCATCCACGCCGCCGGGGAGCAGCTGCCGCATCTGCTCGACGACGTCACCACTGTCGTAGGGGACCAGCGTGGCTCCGAGACTCTCCACCATCGACCGCTTGGTCTGGCTACCGACCCCGAAGACCGCCGCGCCGCGGTTGCGCGCCAGTTGGGCGGCCATCACACCGACACCACCGCCGACGCCGTTGATCAGCAAGGTCTCACCCTCGGTGACGCCGAGTCTCTCCAGCGCGTCCCAGGCGGTCCCACCGGCCACCGGCAGCGCGGCTGCGTTCACGAAGCCGACCTGCGGGGGCTTATGCGTGGTGGCCTCGGCGAGCAGCACCGCGTGCTCGGCGTAGCTGCCGTGCTCCGGCGCGGCGCGGCCCATCACCTCATCGCCCTGGGCGAACCCCTCGACGTCGGAGCCGACCGCTACCACGACACCGGCCGCCTCAATGCCCAGCACCAGGGGAAAGGTCGGTGTGGCCTGCGGGTTGGCCATCGCGCCGCTGCGGATCTTGTAGTCGGCGGGGTTCACCCCGACAGCCCTGACCTTGATCACCAGCTCGCTGGGGCCCGGCACCGGCTCAGGCCGGTCGAACCAGGTCTCGGTCTCCGGACCGCCGTAAGAGGTGCAGCCATAGGCCCTGCTCATCACGCTCGGTCCCCTCTCCGTCCGCCCGCACCAGTCCTTCCTACCCTGCCTCGGCCGACGCACAGCGACCACATGCGATCCCCTTACGAGCCGCTTGGCACGGCCTTGCACCAGCACCCGAACACAGACAGCGGCACGAGCGGACGCTACCCGACCACCCGACATCGCCAGGGTGCACGAACCCGGTCAGGACTGGCCGTAGACGGGGATGGCTGCACCGCTGATCGGCCAGGCGTCCTCGCTGCACAGGAACGCGATGACCTTCGCGATCGCCGTGGTCGGCACCGCGCGCTGCGCGAGGTCCTCCGACATCCAGCTCCGGTTCGCCGGCGTGTCGATGACCGACGGCAACACGGCGTTCACCCGCACCCCGGTAGGACGCAGCTCCTGGGCGAGCAGCTCGGTCAGGCGCACGACGGCCGCCTTGCTCGTCGCGTACGCGATCGGGGCCGCCCCACTCACGGCCGTCTTCGACCCGACCATGACGATCGAACCATTCCCGGCCTCCGCCAGCCGCGGTGCGGCCGCCTGGCACGACCACAACGTGGCGACGAAGTTCGACTGCAGCATCGCCTCCAGCACCCCCGGATCGGTGTCGGCGAGCCGGCCACCGACGAAGCCACCCGCCACCGCGACCAATGCCGAGGGCGCGGCGACCTCATCCACCCGCCGCCAGACCGCGGTCACCGCGGCCCGGTCGGCCAGATCCACCCCCAACGGGATCACCACCCGGTCCGCAGCGCCCTCACCCAGCGCATCGAGCTGCTCACCCGCCCGGTCGAGGGCGATCACCCGCCTACCCTGTCCCACGAACTCCGCCACCACCGCACGCCCCAGAGCACCCGCTGCTCCGGTCACCACCACAACACTCGCCGGCACGGTCACCACCACAGCACCATCCGACATCCCGTCTGCCCGACTTCGCTCTGCGCCACCCACCGCCGGTACAGCATCGCCCAGCGACGGGCGACCGGCTACCGCATGGCTCAGGACATGCCTTCAGGAAACACGGCGCGTCAAGCGACCCTACCGGCGGCGGCGAGCCAGGTGTTGCAGACCGCAGGCCGACCGGCGTCGAGCCCAGTCTGGAACCACTTCAGGTTGTTCGCGGCCGTCCCATGGTCGCGAGGGAGGCCCGGCTCCATGTCGTCCCCGCCGATGCTGCTCACGGCATCAGCCAGCTCGACCGCGCCGACCGACCCGCGGCCGGACATCGCCGCGATAGCGACTCCGGCGAAGCAGTTCGCCTGCAGTTCCATCCTTCGACTGAGTTGGAGCCACACCGGGCCTCGGTATGGGTAGGCCCTCTGCAGGCGGTCACTCGCCTCGGTGATGCCGCTGAGCTCCTGGACGTGGTGACCGTACTCGTGCGCCATCGTCATGAGGAGCCGGCCCGCCCGATGGGCATCCGGGATGGGGTCGAGCTCACCGTCCGGGGAGACCGAGATGACCTTGTCCGCAGGGCAGTAGTAGGCGATGGCGACATCACCCGTGCACGCCCTGTCGGGAGCGGCCCCGCTGAACCGTCGGACGCCCGGCCGACTGAACGGCAGACCGGCGGTCGCCAGCACTGGCCACCAGGCGTTGTCCAGGCAGGTCACCGACGCCTGCACCCATGCCTCGAGCTGCCGGTTGGTGGTGCCCATCGTCGGGAGCACGCAGGTGACGGTGGGTATATGGAGATCCGCGCGGTAAACCGCGTTGTGATCGGGAGTGGAGGCCGGGGCCGGCTGCGACGTCACCGGTGGCGTGGCCGGGGGCTGGCCCCTGACCTCGCGGCCGAAGTCCGAGACGCACTGCTGGATCTTCACCGGATCTCCGCCCGACCGCTGGACGCACCGCCGGTAGCTCTGGCCGGCCGGCGCGTTCAGGAGGTACACCCCCCACGCGATCAACCCGACCGCGATGAGCGCTCCGATGACGCCGAGTACGACGCCGGCGAGGGACAGGCCGCCGTTGGTCGACTCGCCCCGCTTGGCTCGGGCCCGACCGAGCAGACCGAAGATCAGCGCAAGGACGCCGAAGACGATGCCGCCGATGACCGTCCAGGACAGCACCAGCGCAAGCAGGCCCAGCACCAGCGCGGCGATCCCGAGGCCATTACGGGGCGGCGCCGGGGGCGCGCCGTACCCGGTGCCCTGGCCATACCCCGACCCGAACTGCACCGTGCTCTGCCCGTAACCCGCTGGTGGGGGGTACGGGCCGCCGTCCTGCGGATCCCCCGGCACGCTCATTTCGCCCACCTCAGCCCGTCTGCGGCCTTGTCCGGTGAGGGGACCACCGGTGGCTCAGACACGTACCGGCTCGGGGCAGGGCCCGACCACTGGAGTGAGGGTGTCCTAGCCGGCTGGCGTCGAACGGGGAGTCGGATTGAGATGAAGCTGCCAACCCCCTCCTGCGAGAGGGTCGACGAATCACCCACGCGGTGGTCAGGGGGCCGCAGGAGCAGGTTTCTTTTCCGCCTGGGAGTCCTTTGCGGCGCAGGGATGCGCGGACCGCTGTCCAGGCACAGATCAGGGTCGCCATCTCCGCCTATACGGAACACAAGGAGACGCTGCGCCCCGAAGGTGAGCAACATGAGTCCAGCAACCGACCAAGGGATTGCGACACACCCCACAAGGGACAGCTAACCAATGCGGTCGACCGCTGTTGACCCCTCGTGACCCGGAGCAGGGGCACGAGCTCGGCGAGGAATGGGGTCGTCGTGCACTGTTAGCCTCCCGGCTTGCCTGGTGTGACCTCGAGCCGCGACGCTGATCGGTGGAGAGCGGCCCGCCGCGATCCGACGGGGGGCCGTGCGCAGTGGTGGGAAGGACCGTCGTGTGTACGACTACGACCTGCTGGTGATCGGGTCCGGGCCCGGCGGCCAGAAGGCGGCCATTGCGGCCGCCAAGCTGGGCAAGCGCGTGTGCGTGGTCGAGCGCCGCCACATGATGGGCGGGGTCTGCGTCAACACCGGTACGATCCCCTCCAAGACTCTGCGGGAGACCGTGCTCTACCTCACCGGTTTCGCGCAACGGGACATCTACGGCGCCAGCTACCGGGTCAAGTCCGAGATCACGATCGCCGACCTGCTGGCCCGCACTCAGCACGTCGTCGGCCGCGAGGTCGAGGTGATCCGCAGCCAGCTGCTGCGCAACCACATCGACCTGCTCGGGGGCACCGCCCGGTTCGAGGACCCATGGACGGTCACGGTGGTGGGCGAAGACCGCGGCGACCACACCACCGTCACCGCCGAGAAGATCGTGATCGCCACCGGCACGACGCCGGCCCGACCGGCCGAGGTCGAGTTCGACGACGACCACGTGCTCGACTCCGACGGCGTGCTGCGGATGCGGCGGGTACCCGGCTCGATGGTCGTGGTCGGGGCCGGTGTGATCGGCATCGAGTACGCGTCGATGTTCTCTGCGCTGGGCACCCGGGTGACCGTTGTCGAGAAGCGCCCGCGGATGCTGGAGTTCTGCGACCCTGAGGTGGTCGAGTCGCTCAAGTTCCACCTGCGCGACCAGTCCGTCACGTTCCGGTTCGGCGAGGAGGTGGCCAAGGTCGAGATCGCCCCCCAAGGGACGATTACGAGCCTGGCCAGCGGCAAGCGGATCGCGGCGGACATGGTGATGTACTCCGCGGGCCGCCAGGGCGTCACCGATGATCTCGACCTGGAGAAGGCGGGGCTCGCCGCCGACCACCGCGGGCGGATCACCGTGGACGGGCAGTACCGCACTGCGGTGCCACACATTTTCGCGGTCGGTGACGTGATCGGTTTCCCCGCGCTCGCGGCCACCTCCATGGACCAGGGGCGGCTGGCCGCATACCACGCGTTCGGCGAACCAGTCCGCGAGCTGCGGGAGCTGCAGCCGATCGGGATCTACACGGTGCCCGAGATCTCCTACTGCGGCAGGACCGAAGCAGAGCTGACCGAGTCCGCCGTGCCCTACGAAGTGGGGCTGTCCCGCTACCGCGAACTCGCCCGCGGCGCGATCGTCGGCGACTCATACGGGATGCTGAAACTGCTCGTCTCCACCGAGGATCGCACCCTGCTCGGCGTGCACGTGTTCGGAACGAACGCCACCGACCTCGTGCACATCGGACAGGCCATCATGGGTTGCGGCGGCACGGTCGACTACCTCATCGACACCGTCCTCAACTACCCGACGCTCTCAGAGGCCTATAAGGTGGCCGCGCTCGATGTCACGAACAAGATCCGCGCGTTGGACACGTTCGTGGGCGGGGCCTAGGGCTTGGTCAAGGCTTTTCTCAAAGCGGGCATCATGTCCGAGGCCGGTCAAATCCAGGGAACAGTATCCGGCACGCCCCACGGTGGTGTCACTACGCCCCCAACGCGCTGGGCAACGTGCGTGCTGGTCACCCTCCGTGTCGGTGGTGTCGTATTGTTCGGTGGTGGTGGTGCGTTCGCGGAGGGGGATGCGGTGGCGGATGGTGATCTTCTTGGGGCCGATGAGGACATCTTTGACGAGCAGTCGCAGCACACGTTGGCGGTTTTCGACGCTGGAGACTTGGGCCTTGCTGTGAAGTTGGGTGAGGAAGCCTTCCAGGTCGTTGGCGAGGGTGAGGTAGGCCTGGCGGGTGCGCAGGTCGGGTATGCGGGCGCGTAGCTCGTCGATGGTGATCAGTCCTTCGCCGAATGCCTCGATCATGTGGGTGATCGCGGTGGTGGCTTTGGTCAGCGCACGCTCGAGTTGGGCGCGCCGGCGGGTGGCCGGGTCGGAGCTGGTGGCGGCCTGGAGGCGCTTGTCGATCTCGGTGCGGATCAGGTGCGGGTCGGCGAGCAGGTTGGTGATGTGGTCCCAAACTACGTGGTCGAGGTAGTCGGCGCGGACCGGTTTGTTGGCGCAGACCCGGCCGCCTGGGTAGCGGTAGTCATCAGAGCCCAGGCACCGGTAGTAGTAGATCTTGTTGTTGGTGGTGCGGGTCGAGGTGCGGTAGTAGCCGTATCCGCGGGCTGCGCAGGCGGCCAGGCCTTGGAGCAGGGACGGGGTGGTGCTGTTGCGGCAGGAGTAGCGTTTGTTGTCGGCCAGCCGGGCCGCGACCCGGTCGAAGGTCTCGGCCGAGACGATGGCGGGGACAGCGATTTCGACCCACTGGTCGCGGGGCCGGTCGACGGTCTTGGACGCCCGGGGGGTGCTGCGTCCTTCCAGGCGTGCCCTGCGGTTGAGCCCCGGTGACTCGTTGATCACCATGGTCTTGCCGAACACGGCTTTGCCGGCGTAGGCGGGGTTACGCAGCATGCCCCAGAGGGCGTGTCATTACAACTGTGTAAGCCACGGATGGACCAAGATCGGCCGATGTGATCAGCACTCGGCCGGGAAGGGAACCATCTGTGAGCCGGGACACTGTTGTCGATGATCGTGATGTGGAGGCGTCTCGTCGGTTGGCGGAGGCGTTGGATTCGTCGGTGATCGATGCGTTGTCGGCGGATGCGCAGGCGAGGGGCACGCCGGTTGATGGTGTTGATGGTTTGTTGAACAAGATGACGAAGGCGGTGATTGAGCGGTCGTTGGCTGCGGAGGTGACGGTTGGGTTGGGTTATGAGCGTGGTGGTCCGACGGGGGCGAGGTCGGGGAGTTCTCGTAATGGTTACTCGGCGTAGACGGTCGCGACGCCGAACGGGCCGGTGACGATCAATGCGCCGCGGGGTCGTGATGGTGTTTTTGGGCCCCGTATCGCGCCGAAGCGCGCCCGGCGGTCAGGGTGGGTTGACGAGATGGTTCTGTCGTTGTATTCGCGGGGGATGACGACGCGGGATATCGAGGCGCATCCGCGTGAGGTGTATGGGGTGGATGCGTCTCGGGGGTTGGTTTCGGATGTGACCGATGTGGTGGCTGATGAGGTGGGGCTGTGGCGGGCTCGGCCGGTGGATGAGGTGTACCCCATCGTCTATGTGGACGGGGTCCGGATCCGGGTCCGGGACCGGGGTGTGGTGACGGTGAAGGCTGCGCACCTGGTCATCGGGGTGGGTCTGGAGGGGCGTAAGCAGGCGCTGGGGGTGTGGATCGCCGAGGCGGAGGGGGCGAGGTTCTGGTGCTCGGTGCTGACCGAGCTGCGTAACCGTGGGCTTCGCGACATCCTGGTCTGTTGCTGCGACGGGCTGTCTGGGTTGCCGGAGGCGGTTACGGCGGTGTTTCCCGATGGGTGCGGCTCTTCTGAAGTGAGCACGGAGGGGTTCGTGGCCAGCGGTTCTGCGCGTGTCTTGATCGTTTGATGGGCTCCTTCCGGCTACGTTCGGGGTGTCTTACGTCCGGAACGTGGCAAGTGAGAAGGAGCCCGGTGTCAGAGTACGCGCAGCAGGCGGAGTCAGGGCTGGCGGAAACAGTGGTCGAGGGGTTTGACCGGTCCCGTGGGTTGTTCGAGGAAATCGTGGCGGAGCCGGCTGGTCCTGGTTGCGGAGAGTTGACGCATGCGCAGCTGGAGGATCTGCTCACCGAGCGTTCCCGGGAGCTGGTGCGCAGCTTGTCTCAGGACCACCTGGATTTGCGGGCCGCTCGTGAGCAGCGGCGGGTCGAGGGTGTCACCGGCGTTGATGGCGTGGTGCGCACTCGGGTGGAGCAGGGTCACCATCGCGAGTTGGCCACCGTGTTCGGGAGGGTCAGGGTGACCCGGATCGCCTACCGCGCAGCTGGTGTGGCCAACCTCTACCCGGCGGATGCGGTGTTGAACCTGCCCGCGGGCAAGCATTATTCCCATGGGCTGCGGCGCCTGACCGCGATCGAGGCGGCGCGCGGGTCGTTCGAACAGGCCGCTGAGGCGGTTCAGCGGGCGAGCGGGGTCCGTGTCGGTAAGCGCCAGCTCCAGACGCTCGCGCTGGCCGCGGCCACCGACGTGGCCAGCTTCTACACCCAGCACCACCCCTCCCCCCGCCCGGATAGCGACCCGCCGGTGCTGACCTTCGATGGCAAGGGCATCGTGATGCGTCCCCAGGCGCCGCGCGAGGCCACCGCCAAGACCGCGCGGGCCGGGGGCCAAAGCCGGCCACCCGCCTCTCCCCCGGGGAGAAACACGGCCGCAAACGCATGGCCGAGCTCGCCGGTGTCTACGACACCACCCCAGCCCCTCGTACCCCCGGCGATGTCATCTCCCGGCCCGGACAACCCCGCTCAGGCACGACCGGGCCACAGGCCCGCGGGAAACGGCCGGCCGCCAGCATCATCGACGACATTCCGGCTGTCGTCAGGGTCGCCTTCGACGAGGCCGAACACCACGACCCCGAGCACCGCAGGCCCTGGGTCGCCCTCGTCGATGGCAACGCCACCCGAACCCAGGCCATCCAGACCGAAGCCACCCGCCGCCAGGTCCAGGTCAGCATCGTCGTGGACTTCATCCACGTCCTGGAATACCTCTGGAAGGCCGCCTGGTCCTTCTTCGACCCCGGCGACCCCGACGCCCAGACCTGGATCGCTGACCAAGCGACCAAAATCCTGGAGGGCGAAGCCACCACCGTGGCCGCCGGGATCCGCCGCCGCGCCACCCGCTTTGGCTACTCCGCATCCGAACGCAAAGGCGCCGACCACACCGCCACCCACCTCACTCGCAAAAGACCCTACCCGGACTACCACACCGCCCTGAGTAAACATTCAGCCGGTACACGTTGGTGTTCTGGGTGGTGGCATGGTGTGATGACCGGCGGGCTCGTGTCGGCCGGGTGGGTTTATCGTGGGTTGCCTGGTCAGGCGGGGGCAGGGTCCGGGGGCATCCATGGTCGTCCCACGATCG
>JAFAUB010000143.1 GCA_019243635.1 Pseudonocardiales bacterium | reverse complement strand
ATCCGTGGTATACCGCCTGGTCAGCGCACCGCAGCCGCAGCGCTTCGGTGCTCCAGACAGCGCCCAACCCGGAAAACGATCAGTGTCGTGACCAGCAGCAACAGCCGCGTTTGCGGCTCATGACACCGTTGTTACCGACACCCCCAGTTCCGCGCTCATCGTCAGTGCGCAGCCGATCATGACCGTGCCCGATGCATCCCCAGGGCAGTCACCGACACCTCACCCCCGACCTCCGGCGGGACATCGCTCGCCACGTCGACGAGCTGCTTTGGACAAACAGTTGGACAGATGAGACCAAAGATGAGACCAGAGCAGAAAAAAGATCCACACAGACGAGCGTTTAGGCTGGTCAAAGTTGGTGGCCAGGGACGGGGTCGAACCGTCGACCTTCCGATTTTCAGGGCTCCGGTGATATGTCCGTGTCCGGCCGGCACCGTCCGTGACCTGCGTCAAAACATTCGCGCGGTAGTAGGCGGACGAAGGCGAATGAGACGGAAATCGAGACGACCCGCGCGTACCCGTCCACTCGGCATCTGGCGACGAGCACGCGACCCAGGGACGTGCTGGAGACGATCGCTCTGGCGCGGTGGCCTGCATCGTGGTAGAGCCACGGTGTGCGATCGCGCGGCCGCACACCGTCGGACCGGAGGGGTAAGGACATGAGCAAGCATGAGAAGGAAGACGACAAAGACAAGTACATCCGCAACGGGTACAAGCCCGGCCCGATTCCGGCTGAGGACCCCGGGGGCAAGCACAAGAAGCCCGACGAGAACGATGATCAGGAGAACAAGGGGAAGGGGAAGTGACGACAACGGTGCCGCTGGCGTGGGCCGAGCTGGTGGACGACCTAACCGAGCAAGGCGCGCTCTCCCCACAGTGGCGGGCAGCGTTTTTGGCGGTGCCACGCGAGGTGTTCATCCCCGAGGTGATCTGGCGCGACGCCGGGGACGGCCTGGTGGCCCTCCACCGGCGCGAGGAGCCGGCCGAATGGCTGCTCCGCGTCTACGGCCCCCGCTACGTGGTCACTCAAGTCGATGACGGCATCCCAGCTGGTCCTGGAGGGCGCGGCCGAAGGGCGACCAGCTCGGCATCGCGCCCGGACATCGTCGCCCTAATGCTGACGGCCGCTGAGGTGGAGCCAGGGATGCGGGTATTAGAGATCGGCACCGGCACCGGCTACACCGCCGCCCTGCTCGCTCACCAGCTCGGCGCCCGCAACGTGACCACCATCGAGATCGACCAGGATCTCGCAGCACAAGCTCAGGCCGCCCTGACCACCGCCGGCTACGGCGACGTGAGAGTGATCACCGGTGACGGCACCCGAGGTTACCCCGAAGCAGCGCCCTTTGACCGGGTGCTCTCCACCGCGACCGCACCCCGGGTTCCCTATCCCTGGGTGGCCCAGACAGTTCCCGGTGGACAGGTACTCACCCCCTGGAGCAGCGCCTACGACCCCGCCGGACTGCTCTCACTGACCGTGCACCCCGACGGCACCGCCACCGGCGGTCTGATCAACACCACCATCTCCTTCATGGAACTACGTGACCAACGGATCCCCCGCGCCGAAGTCGCTGACGTGGTACGCGACACCGACGTCCCCGACGTCAGTGACACCGACCTGCACGCCAGCCACCTGTGCAACGACGACAACGCCCTGTTTGCGATCGGGCTTGAGGTCCCTGGCTGCCACTGGGAGTACCAACCCGCCGCCAACGGTGAGGATCGCTGGTGCGTGTGGTTTCTCGACCCCACCAGCCGCTCCTGGGCGCGCTTTGACTACCAACCGGACACCCCACGCTGGCCGATCCACCAATACGGACCCCGTCGGCTTTTCGACGAACTCACCACCGCTTACCACCGCTGGGAGCAGGCTAGCCGCCCCCCGGTCACCGACTGGTGCTTCACCATCACACCGGAAGGTCAGCACGTCGAGCGGTGTTGCCACCCCAATCATGATCGAGCAACCGGTTAGATTCGGGTTGCGGCGATCTGCCGTGCCGTCCGGGCTAGGTCCTGGGCGTCGGTGCCGGGTCGGGCGTCCAGCGCGGTGGCCAGCCGCATCAGCCCTTCTGGGGTTCCGGGTCCAGGTGCCGAAAAATCAACGGATATGGGCTGTTGTTCCTGGTCGTGTCGGTGGGCCTAGGGTGCTGGGGTGCCGACGCGGGTGTTCTCGAAGGAGGAGCTGGCGCAGTTGGGGTGTCGGTAACAACGGTGTCATGAGCCGCAAACGCGGCTGTTGCTGCTGGTCACGACACTGATCGTTTTCCGGGTTGGGCGCTGTCTGGAGCACCGAAGCGCTGCGGCTGCGGTGCGCTGACCAGGCGGTATACCACGGATT
>JAFAUB010000140.1 GCA_019243635.1 Pseudonocardiales bacterium | reverse complement strand
GCGATGAGCTCGCCGATCGAGGGGTCAGCGGCGGAGATCCCGGCGGTGGCCGCGATCTGCTCCTTGGTCTCGACCTCCTTGGCCGAGTTCAGCAGCTGCGCCGAGACAGCCTCGACGGCCTTCTCGATGCCCCGCTTGAGCGCCAGTGGGTTGGCGCCGGCCGCGACGTTGCGCAGGCCTTCGCGCACCAGCGCCTGAGCCAGCACGGTCGCGGTGGTGGTGCCATCGCCCGCGACGTCATCGGTCTTTTTGGCAACTTCTTTGACGAGCTCGGCCCCGATCTTCTCCCACGGGTCTTCGAGCTCGATCTCCTTGGCGATGCTCACACCATCGTTGGTGATGGTGGGGGCACCCCACTTCTTCTCTAGGACGACGTTGCGGCCCTTAGGGCCGAGCGTCACTCTGACAGCGTCGGCGAGCTGGTTCATCCCGCGCTCAAGACCGCGGCGGGCGTCCTCGGCGAACGCGATCATCTTGGCCATTGCGGTGTGGTCCTCCGGTCATGGGCGCCGCGGGATCTCCGCGGCAAGGACACAGTGCTCGGCCAGGCTCGGTGCCCGCGACGGACGTCCGGGGTGTGCCGGACTCACCGTCCCGACCTCAAGTGTTGGTGCACTTACCTACATTGGCACTCGATGGCGTCGAGTGCCAATCTGATGTTTAGCACTCGTACCCACAGAGTGCAAGCTGCCGCGCCGCCCGGACGTGCCACTCGACTCGAGTGCCCCTGGGGGCGCCCGCTGACGTTGACTGTTGCGGCGGGCCGGCGCCGGGGGAGGATGCGGGGGTGACCATCGCGCAGCGACCCCGATCCGTCGAGGAGCACGGCCGAAGGGTGGCCGCTCTGCTGGCCACCACTCCGGTGATCCGGCTGGCCATGGTGCAGTGCGCCGGCCTCGCCCTGGCTGAGCCGATCACCGCCGCGGTGCCGCTCCCGCCGTTCGACAACGCCGGGATGGACGGCTACGCGGTGCGCTCGGTGGACATCGCGGGCGCCAGCGCGCAGACGCCGGTCGCGCTGCCGGTCACCGAGGACATCCCGGCCGGGCGCACCGACTCGCCACCGCTACTACCCCGCACCGCGCACCGGATCATGACCGGTGCGCCGATCCCCCCCGGCGCGGACGCGGTGGTGCCGGTGGAACTCACCGACGGCGGGCGCCACCACGTGCAGATCTACGCCCCCCGCTCGCCGGGTGAGAGCGTGCGTCTGGCCGGCGGTGACGTGGCGGCCGGTGCGGAGGTGCTACCGGCGGGCACGGTGTTGGGACCAGCGCAGCTCGGGGTGGCCGCCGCGGTTGGCTACCCGGAGCTGCCGGTGCACCGCCCGGTGCGGGTGCTGGTGCTGTCCACCGGGTCCGAGCTCATCGCGCCGGGCACCCCGCTGGCGCACGGGCAGATCTACGAGTCGAACGGCACGATGCTCGCCGCCGCGGTTCGCGAAGCCGGCGGTGAGGCCCAGTTGATGCACTTCGTGCCCGACGACGTCGCCGCGCTGGAGGCCGCCCTGGCCCCTCACTTGAGCGGGACAGATCTGCTGGTGACCTCCGGCGGGGTCAGCGCGGGGGCATATGAGGTCGTCAAGATCGCCATGAGGGGGCATGGCGTGGATTTCTGCAAGGTGGCCATGCAGCCCGGTGCTCCGCAGGGCGTCGGCCGCTACCACGGGGTGCCGGTGGTGGCGATGCCCGGCAACCCGGTGAGCGCCTCGGTGTCCTTCGAGGTGTTCGTCCGGCCCGCGCTGCGGGCCGCGATGCGCCTGCCGGTACATCGGCCTCGGACCATGGCCCACCTGACTGAGGCCCTGGACTCACCCGGGGACAAACGGCAGTTTCGCCGCGGCACGCTCGATCCCGCCGCGGGCACCGTCACCCCGGTCGGTGGCCCCAGCTCGCACCTGCTTGCGGCGCTGGCCCGGTCGAACTGCCTGATCGACATTCCTGAGACCACCACGCACCTGGATGCGGGCGCGCAGGTCGAGGTCGTGCACACCAGTAGCGCCTAAGCGCCCGACCGCTCCACGTGCGCCGAATTCGACAGGAGAGTTCCCGGGCCGGCGCCGAGCAGCTCTGGAGTCGAACTCGGCGCACTCAGCGCGATCAGCTGACGCAGCAGTGCCCCGCCGCAGCGGCAGGTGTGAGAAATCCACGACCCCCGGATAACCCTTGTAATCACGGGTATCTGCCCGCACACTGAATGTGCACTAAGGCTCGGCGCGTTGTCGCATCCCAGAATGGCGTGGGGTTCCTGCGTCGTCGGGGGGCGCAGGAGTGCGCTGGGAGATAACCGTTCGGGCGGCTGGGGAGCGGACGAGCGGTTAGCGGGCGCCGGGGATCCCCGTCGGGGGACGGTGGATCCCCGGTGCCGTGTCTCTCGGGCTATGGGCGTACGTTGAGGAATCGCAGAGCGGGGTGCCGGCCTCCCCGGCGCGCTCCCGCGCGAAGACCCTACCCCGAACAGCCCAGTCGAGGACCCTGACCAGCGCATGGCGTCTCCCCGGTTTCCCGTGACGCTGCGGCACCTGGTGGGCCTCGCCCGCGAGACCCTGCCGCCGATGCACCCGGCTGGGAGGCCGTTCGTGGCCGCTGGAGCAGCCACCACGCTGCTGCTGCGCCGGCTGTCCCCGACCGCGAGCACCCTGGGCGCCATCGCCACCGCCTGCTGTGCGGCCTTCTTCCGCGAACCCCGCCGGGTGCCGCCGGGTGACCCGGCGCTCGCGCTCGCGCCCGCAGACGGCACGGTGCGCAGCGTGACGCTCGCCCCCGCACCCGCTGAGCTGGGCCTTGATAGCCAGCCGCGGCCGCGGATCAGCGTGTTCTTGTCGGTGTTTGACGTGCATGTGCAGCGCATCCCGATGGACGGCGAGATCCGCCACGTCGCCTACCGCCCCGGCAAGTTCCTCACCGCCGATGTGGACAAAGCCAGCGAGGACAACGAGCGCGCCAGCGTGCTGCTGCGCTCCCGCACCGGGCACGAGCTCGTCATGGTGCAGATCGCCGGGCTGGTGGCCCGCCGGATCGTCTGCTCGGTACGGCCCGGTGATATCGTGCGGGCCGGAGCCACCTATGGCCTGATCCGCTTCGGGTCCCGGGTGGACCTCTACCTCCCGCCGGGCAGTGAACTGCTGGTCCACCCCGGGCAGCGCACCGTGGGTGGGGAAACCGCGCTGGCCCGACTCCCTGCGGCCGGGGAGTCCTAACCGTGCCCAACGCTGGCGCTGGGGTCCGCCTGTTGCCCAACGCCATTACCGTGCTGGCGCTGTGCTCGGGCCTGTCCGGGCTGAAGTTCGCCCTGGACAGGAACTACACCGGCGCGCTCGCCGCGATTGGAGTGGCGGCGCTGCTGGACGCGCTGGATGGCCAGCTGGCCCGGTTGCTGGACGCCACCTCCCGGATCGGCGCCGAACTGGACTCGCTGGCCGACTGTGTGTCCTTCGGCGTGGCGCCGGCGGTCGTCCTGTTCATCTGGACGCTGAGGAGCACCCCGGTGGGGTGGCCGGTGGCGCTGGTGTTCGCGGTCTGCGTGGTGTTGCGCTTAGCCCGGTTCAACACCCTGCTGGACGGTACCGAGGCACCGCCGTTCGCCAAGGAGTTCTTCGTCGGAATCCCGTCACCGATGGGCGCGCTGCTGGCGGTGCTCCCGCTCACCGTGTTCCTCCAGTTCGGCCGAGGCTGGTGGTCCTCGCCGGCGACCGTGGCGGCATGGACGGTCGCGGTGGCTCTGGCGATGGTGAGCCGGCTGCCCACGCTGTCGATGAAAACGGTGCGGGTGCCGGCGCGAGCGGTGGCACCCCTGCTCGTGCTGATCACCGGGCTGACCGCCGCAGTGATCACATTCCCGTTCGCGTCGCTGGGCGTGGCGATGCTGCTGTACCTGGTGCACGTGCCCTACGCGAGCTACCGCTACCGGTGGCTCGCGCGACACCCCTCGGCGTGGGAGGTCCCGGCGCGCCAGCGCCGGGCGATCCGCCGCACCGCGCGCAGCATGCGCCGCCTCGGGCTGCGTCCGCCGCTGAGACGACGAGTGGTCGGTGCCGCCGCCGCGGCCGGCGCCGCCGTACGCCGCCGCCGTAGCGCCGAGACCAACGGCCAGGTGGCCCGAGATCGCCGTTCCCACCGGCATCCCTGATCGGGCGCAAGGTGCACAAGCATCCATGAGACCTGCGAGAGCAGGCTGGAAGGTGCACGAGCATCCATGAGACCGTGCAGGGGCGCTAGGGGGGCGGGACTTTCGCCACGCCGATCATGGCGTCGCGGGTGACCAGCTGGGCGAGCTGCTCCTCGGGCAGGTTTTCGGTGCCGTGGGGGCGCTGCGGCAGCACCAGCCAGCGCACCTCGGAGGTGGAGTCCCGTACCACGATCTCGGTCTCGGCGGGCAGCTCGAGGCCCATCTCGGCTAGCACGGCGCGTGGCTCGCGCACGACCCGGGCACGGTAGGCCGGGTCCTTGTACCAGCTCGGCGGTAGCCCCAGCACCGGCCACGGGTAGCACGAGCACAACGTGCAGACGATCACGTTGTGCCGCCGAGGAGTGTTCTCCACGACCACGATGTGCTCGCCGCCCGGCCCCGTGAAGCCGAGCTCGGCGATCGCGGCGGTGCCGTCGGCGAGCAGCCGCCGCCGGTACTCCGGGTCGGTCCACGCCCTGGCGACCACCTTGGCGCCGTTCATCGGCCCGACCGACGTCTCGTAGGTCTGGACGAGCTCGTCCATCACAACCGGGTCGACCAGGCCGCGCTCGGTGAGCAGCTGCTCCAGCGCCTCGGCGCGCAGCTCGACCGGCAACCGCCCGGCAGGGGTCGTCTCACTCATGACACGGGCTCCAGGTAGCTCTCGTACAGCTCGGCGGTCACCTGGAAGGGCTCGGCCTCGGCGCCCCACAGCTCCCGGGAGTCGAAGCGCACGGTGTAGACGTGCTGGGGGTTCTCTCCGAGGAGCAGAGCGTGGGTATCGGGCAGCAACGCGGCCGGCTGGACCGTCTCGACGACGCCGAGGTGGCCACGCAGGTACCCGGCCAGCCTGGTGTGGCCGGTGGGGTGGGTGTCCTTGGCGCGCACCACGTGGGCGGGTGCGAAGGCCGGCGGCTCCTCCACGGTACGCAGCGAGCCGGCGGCGGTAGGCGCGTAGCCGGGCTTGTTCGGCTCCGGCACGGGTAGCTCCTCGACGTCCTCGCCCCGCAGCCGGCGGGTCCGGGCCTCGACGGCGCCGGGGGCGAGGATCGCGCTGTCCACGAGCATCAGCTCGGCCCCGCTCAGCCAGCGCCCGTAGTAACCGTCCTGGAAGTAGTCGTCGCGGTCCAGCCGCTCCAGGGCGTGCCGGAAGGCATCCCGGTTGCGGCCGGAGACCCGGCTCATCGTCAACAGGGCCAGCGCGAATGCCCGGCTCTCCCACTTCCGCGCGAACACCGGCTCAGCCGCGGTCGGCGTGGTGACCCGGCCCCAGCCCTCGGTACCGCCCAGGTCCGCGACCCCGCTCACCAGGTACACCTCCGATGATCGAGCGCCACGGGTAGGCGTGCCCGTCCTCGTCCATAGAACGTCCGCGACCTCCGGTTACAGGCTAGCGCAGGAACCCCGAGATGGAGCGGCGCAGTCCGGTGACGTCCAGCCCGTGCAGCACGTCGTGCTGCTCGGGCGTGCCGTATCGGCGCTGCTCAGCCCGGCCGACGCCCAGCGCGAGCGTCCGGTGTGGACGGTCCGCCAGCGCCTCGTCGACCAGCCGGGTCGAGGTACCGGCCAGGTACGGTTCGACCAGTACCACGGTGTCGGACGCCGCCAGGTCACGCAGTCCGGCCAGGTCCAGCGGCCGCACCGTGCTCGTGTAAGCCACAGTCACGTCCAGGCCGGCGGCGGCCGCCAGAACCGGGTCGAGCATCGGCCCGACCGCGAGCACCAGGGCGCGCCTACCCCGCCGCAGCACGTCCAGCCGCCCGTCCAGAGCCGCCGGACGGGGCACGGCGTTGCCCCGGTTGGACAGCCGCAGGTAGACCGAGTCGTCGCTACGCACCGCGGACACACCCTGATGGGGCGTGCGCCGGGCTCACCGAGCCAGACGCTGGTACCCAGGAAGCCGGCCGCTCGCTCGCCGCCCGGTACACCTGGTCAACCGCCGCGGACCGCCACCTGACGCTCTACCAGCGCCTCGCGGAGCGGAAGGTGCACAAGCATCCATTGAGACCCTCCGCGAGCGGGTCGGAAGGTGCTCGAGCATCCATGAGACCGTGCGTGGGCGGCTTGCGAGGGTGCAAAGCATGAGCGGGTGGGTATCACGAAGGGGGGTGGGGGGCTCTTTTAGGTGGGTTCTGGAGGAACTATGCCGAAGAGTGCTGAGTTGTGCGCCGTCCCGCCTACCGATGAGGACGGCGGAGCCACCCTGCTGCCCTGGCTGCGCGAGATGCGGGACGAGAACCCGGTGTGGCGCGACGCCTACGGCGTCTGGCACGTGTTCCGCTACGCCGACGTGGCGCGGGTGCTCCCCGACTCGCGGGTGTTCTCCTCCGACACGGCCCGGGTGGTCCCGGCGACGCGGAAGCTCAGTGTGGGCAACCTGCTCGGGACCGACCCACCGCGCCACCACCAGTTACGCCGGCTGGTCGGTGCGGCGTTCAGCCCCAAGGTCGTCACCGGGCTCGCTACCCGCATCGCCGAACTCACCCACGAGCTGCTCGATGCCACCGGCGGCGCCGGCGAGCTCGACCTCGTCGCCACCCTGGCCTACCCGCTGCCGGTGACCGTGATCGCCGAACTGCTCGGTCTGCCTGTCGCCGACCGTGAGCTGTTCCAGGCCTGGGCGGACAAGCTGCTTACCCTCGACGTGGTCGACCCCAACGACCCGGAGATCGAGCGGAAGGTCGATGAGGCCTCCTGGGAGCTGCTCGACTACCTGCGCGAGCACTGCGCCGACCGGCGCGCCCACCCACGGGAGGACCTGATCAGCAGGCTGACCATCGTGGAGGCCGACGGCCGGCGGCTGACCGACGAGGAGGTCGTGAACTTCTCCCTGCTGCTCCTGCTGGCCGGGCACGTCACCACCACCGCGCTGCTCGGCAACTTCGTGCTGTGCATCGATGAACATCCGCAGGTGTGGGAGGAGCTGCAAGCCGACCGCTCGCTGGTGGAGGCCACCATCGAGGAGGTGCTGCGCTACCGCTCACCGGTCACCCGGCTCACCCGGGTGACCATGGCCGAGACCCGGCTGGACGGGCAGGTCATCCCGGCGGATGCGCTCGTCGCCCCGTGGCTGCTGTCCGCCAACCGGGACGAACGCGAGTTCCCCGACCCGGACCGGTTCGACATCCACCGCTTCCCCCACCACGCGGCCTTCGGCCACGGCATCCACTTCTGCATCGGCCAGCTGCTGGCCCGGGTGGAGGCCCGGGTCGCGGTGGGCGTACTGCTGGACCGATACGCCCGGATCCGCGTGATCCCCGGGGTACCGGTGGAGTTCTTCCGCCGAGGCTTCTTCGCTCCGCGCAACCTTCCGGTCGCCGTGCGGCCTCGTACCGGGGAGTCGTGATCGGTGGCCGCGTCGTCATGTGACCGCAGTCGTTGATCGAGTAGTCCCGACGCTACGGCGGTGAGTTCGGCGACTACGGCACCGTGGTTCAACGGCTGAACTGAGGCGTGATGCTCGGCCAGGGAGGACGGGGATCGACTTCCTGGTCATAGTCGACACCGGGCACGGCGAAGCCGTACAGGCGGCGCACCTCGTTGCGGAACCAGTCGATGTCGGCGATGTCGGCGATGTTCTCCGGCGTGGCCGCCCGCCACCGGGCGGTGACGTCCGCCTGGACGTCACTGGCAAGCTCCCGCCGGTCGAGGCGGATGTGACCGTGGTCGTCGAGCTCCATCCGCTCGGTACCGGCGAGCTGGTCCCACAGGTCCGTGAACTGGCCGATGGGCGAGTACATGGCCGCTCCCATGACGGCACGCAACAGCCCGACGTACAGGGCTATACCGGGGATCGCGGTGGAGGACTGAGTGACGGCGGCACCGTTGACCGAGATCAGTGCACGGCCCCCGCAGCTGTCGGCGAGTCTCGCGTCCAGCGTCGTCGCCGTCTGTTCCAGATGTGTTTTCGCGGCACCGATCGTGCCACGACGGTAAATCGCCGATGTCAGCTCCGAGCCGATATAGGACAGGGCGACCGTCTGGAAACCGGGGCCGACCAGGTCACGCTCCTCCATGGCGGCAACCCAGCGAGCCCAGTCCTGTCCGCCCATGACCTTCACCGTCGCCTCGACGTCATCGCCTTCGGCGGCCGGGACTTCGATCTCCCGCAGCAGCGGCGTCCCGTCGTCGTCGAACACCAGGGTCTTGGTGCGATATGGCTGTCCGATCGGCTTGATGACCGACCGGTAGGTGATGCCGCTCACCGGATCGGTGCGCCGGGGGGCCGCGACACTGTAAACCAGGTAGTCGACTGGCCCGAACCGCTGGGTGACGAGGTCCAACACCTCGACCTTGGTGGCGTCGGCGAAACAGTCGGCGTTGACGAACTCCATGCGCGTACCGGCTTGAGCCGCCATACGGGAGGTCTCGATGGTTCGATACCAGCCGGCGGTGGCCGTCCGTCGGGCGGACCACGACTTCTCGTAGCACACGCCCACACCGCAGATGCGGTACCGGGCGAGCCCGGCGATCGTCGCGGCCAGTCCGTACCCGGCGCTGGAGCCGATGATCAGGGCGACGGGTCGGCGTTGCGTGTCGGCGGCGCGGACCTGGGACCACATGTCCGCGACAACCTGGGCGCATCCGGTGGGATGGGCGTCAAGCAGGAGAAAACCGCGTCCAGTGGGGCGGATGATGCGTGCGGTCATGAGACGCCTATCGGTATCGGGAACGGTGACGTAGCCCATTCTCCCTCAGTACGCGGCAGCGACGGCGCACAGAGCGTGTGCCGACCAGTCGCCACTCACGGGGACGTGTAGTCATTCGTGACGATCACGATCAGGCCCGGACCGGCGTTGTCGATGCCCGCGAACCGAGGCTCGACACGCATCCCGAACCGGGCGCCGAGGGCCGCGGCGTCAGCGCGCTGGTCGGTGCCGTCCTGGTAGTACACGGTGGTCGTCGGGATCGTCCCGCGTGCGTAGTTGCCGACCTCGACCACCGTCCATCCTGCGGCGGTGAGAGCATGCGCGGCCCGCGCGGCCAAGCCGCGGATGGTGCTGTTGTTGTAAACCCGCACCCGGCTGTGACCGGGACCCTTCTCGCTGGGACCGTTGTCGCCGACCGGCGCGCCCTCGGCGGCAGCCGGCGGGCCGGGCGCGGGCACCACGGGCGCCTGCGGGGGGCGCGAGGACACCGGCGGCGGATAGGGGATGACGGAAGGGCGCGCCGACGTGCTGGGGACAGCGAGGATCGGGGGTCGCTCGGTGGCCGTGCTCCGCTCGCCACGGGTGACGGCCACCACCAACCCGATCAGGAGCGCGAGCGCCGCGAGCAGCAACAGCGCCAGCCCGGAGGTTCGCATGCGCCTGCGGGCGCCGGTCCCGTTCGGGGTGCCCATCGCGCTACCGCGAGTCGACGCCGAGCCGGCGAGCGGCCCGTGCCCGCTGGCGGCCGGACCGCAGCCGGCGCAGTCGCTTGACCAGCATCGGGTCAGCGGCGAGTGCCTCCGGCCGGTCGATCACGCTGTTCAGGGCCTGGTAGTAGCGAGTGGCGGACATGTCGAACAGCTCCCGGATGGCCTGCTCCTTGGCTCCGGCGTACTTCCACCACTGCCGCTCGAAGGCCAGCATCTCGTGCTCTTGACAGCTCAGACCATCGGACTGATGGCCGATCGGGTGCAGTGCCGGTGCGGCGTCCATTGCGCTCCTCGGTTCACGATCACGCGCGTGGAGAATCACAGTCGTGTGATTCCGTCCGGCATTGAACCATGGTGCGCCGATGAGGACCGGCGGCGCCCCCTCACGCGTCCCCAGAGCGCGCGGTGGAGCAGGCCACCATTACTGTCCCTCATCATGGCTGTATGTCCGATCCGGATCGTCGGCGACCCGGTGCTGCACACCCCGACCAGGCTCGTCACGGAGTTCGGCGGGAAGCTGCACGCGCTGGTCGAGGACATGTTCGACACGATGGTGGCGGCCCAGGGAGTCGGGCTTGCGGCCAACCAGATCGGCGTGGACCTGCGCCTGTTCGTCTACGACTGCCCGGACGAGCAGGGCGTGCGGCACCGGGGAGTGGTGGCCAACCCGATACTGGAGACCAGCGAGCGGCCTGAGACCATGCCCGACCCCGACGATGACTGGGAGGGCTGCCTGTCAGTACCCGGTGAGTCCTTCCCCACCGGGCGGGCCGGCTGGGCGCGGGTCACCGGAGTAGATGCCGACGGCGCACCGGTCAGCGTCGAGGGTACCGGCCAGCTGGCCCGGTGCCTGCAGCACGAGACCGACCACCTCGACGGGACCCTCTACCTCAACCGGCTGGTCGGCCGGTACGCCCGCGAGGCGAAGAAGATGCTCAAAGCCCAGGGCTGGGGCGTGCCCGGCCTGACCTGGGACCCCGCCGAGGCTCGCGCCGAGAAGTGAGGGCATGGCCCGCATCACCGAGCGCAGCATCCGTACCAGCCCGCTGGTCGACATCACGTCGTGGTGGAGACCGGCAACGCCGACCACAAGATTGAGTCTTCTACCCCGTACGCGGTGGTTGTGACTCAGTTCGTCACTCACAACCCCGACAACAGAACCAAGCGATTGAGGCCATTGACCACGTGGTGGAGCGCCTCAAGGGCGCTGCTCAGGAGATGGCCTGGCTATCTGGGGTGATGGTGATCTGTGACCGGTCCAGAGGTGGTTTCCCGGCGGCTGCCCAGGAGCGGAATGCCGCCTCGACCTCGTCCCACAAGCGGCGGGGACCATGCTGGCGGATCTGGCGGGGGTCGCGTGAGCTGTCATATCGGGCGACGGCCCATGATCCGCCCGTCGGGTCGAGCAGCCACAGCAGGTGGTGTTTCCGGTCATCGGTGGGCGGCTGGTGTTCCCAGACACAGCGGGGTACGCGCGTGCCGATGGCCCATCGCACGTCGTGGTTCTCGGCGACGCGCCAGGGCTTGAGGGTGGTGGTGGAGAGTTCGGCGGCGGGGTCGTCGGCGTTGAGGTGATCGAGGGTCCACCCCGGTGTGCGCTGGCTACGCACGGCCATGAAACCGACCCTGCCGACGGGCCGGCCAGTCGCGGTGCCGTCTCCTTCCACGATGAAGCGCACGAGGGGTAAGCTGCCGCCGAAGTCGGTCCGCATCGGGGTCACGATCACCCCACCTGGTCTGGTCTGGGCGACCCAGGAGTGGGGAAGCTCACCAACCCGGACGGCGGCGGTGGCGATCACCCGATCATAGGGTGCGTTGGCTGGATGGCACTGGGTACCGTCGCCGGTCAGCACGGTCACGGGGAATCCGCTGGCGTTCAATGCCGCGTGGGCGGCCGTGGCCAACACGGGGTCGATCTCGACCGTGGTCACATTGGGCGCGCCAAGGCGAGCGGCCAGGAGCGCGGCGTTGTAGCCGGTCCCGGTGCCGATCTCCAACACGGTGTGACCGTCGTGGACATCGAGGGCGGCCAGCATGCTCAGCACTAGGTCCGGCTTACTGGCCGAGCTGGTGCACAACTCTCCGCTGGTATCCGGCCACCTGGTCTTGCCGTCATCGAACTGGATGAGGACCGGCACGTTGCGGTAGGCCGCCTTCAGCCACCGGTCAGGGTTGTCGTGACAGCTCAGAGGTTGTGGTTTCCCCTGTTCGTCGTCCACCCATACCTGTGGTGGCAGGAAGGCATGCCGGGGCACCGCCAGAAACGCCGGCCGCCAGGCCATCGGCACCGCGTCCGCCGCGTCTAACTCAGCGACAAGCCGCTCAATCATCATCGCCGTTGTCATCGCCGTCATCATCCGTTGAGGTCTGACTGGCGGTTTCAATCGGTCATGGCGACACAATGAGGCTTATTCAGCGATCTTGATCGACGGCTGATCGTTGCAGCTCGGCAGGTGTCTCACAAGATCGATAGCGCCGCCCTGAATAAGCCTCAATGCTTCGCGATCAGCTCTTCGAAGGCCTCGACCGGCTTTCGCCAGTTGAGCGTCTTGCGTGGTCTGCCATTCAGTTCTGCTGCTACTCTATCAAGTTCGTCCTGGGTGTGGGGGTGTCGGTAACAACGGTGTCATGAGCCGCAAACGCGGCTGTTGCTGCTGGTCACGACACTGATCGTTTTCCGGGTTGGGCGCTGTCTGGAGCACCGAAGCGCTGCGGCTGCGGTGCGCTGACCAGGCGGTATACCACGGATT
>JAFAUB010000095.1 GCA_019243635.1 Pseudonocardiales bacterium | reverse complement strand
CATCACGCCCCCGGCACGTCGACCAGGCCGGCTGGGAACGCTGTTGCGCGCCGATCACCGAGTAGGTAACGTAGAGGGCGTCTCCTTCTTGTGGATGCAGGCAGACGACATGCCCCCACAGAAGTTCTCAGATCCCCTCCCACACCGTCGGACGTGGCTTCGGTGGTGACGCCGTTCCTGGCGCGAACGGGGACCCTCCGCGGCAGGAGCTGGCGTGTCCCGGCCCAGCCACCGCACACCTCATGATCAACCATCCCAGGAAGACATTCCTATGTATGACAACGACACCCCCAGCCTGCACGCCGACACCGGCCGAGCCCCCCGGCCACGTGAGGACGGTTCGCTGCTGCCCGTGGCCGGGATCCTCGACATCATCGACGACCGCGCCGTCGTTCGCGCCGAGGGCTACCTGCCCGGGCCGCACGACGCCCATCTCCCGCTCACGCAGGTCCGCAAGCACGGGCTGCGTCGCGGCGACACCGTCACCGGCAGGGCCCGCCCAGCCGGCCAAGGCCAGAAGCTCGCACCCCTGGTCCAGGTCGACACCATCAACGGGCAGCACCCGCGACACGCCCCGGCCCGACCCACGTTCTCCGAGCTGGTCCCCCTCCACCCGAACGAGCGCCTGCGGCTGGAGACCGAACCACACGCCCTGACCACCCGGGTCATCGATCTGGTCATGCCGGTCGGCAAGGGACAGCGGGCCTTGATCGTCGCGCCGCCCAAGGCCGGCAAGACCTCCGTGCTGCAGGCGATCGCGCACGGCATCACCAAAAACCACCCAGAATGCCACCTCATGCTCGTCCTTGTCGGCGAACGCCCGGAGGAGGTCACCGACCTGGCACGCGCCGTGCCCGGCGAGGTGATCGCCGCCACGTTCGACCGCCCACCCCACGAACACACCGCACTCGCCGAGCTGGCCATCGAACGCGCCAAACGCCTAGTCGAGATGGGCCGAGACGTGGTGGTACTGCTGGACTCACTGACCCGGCTGGGCCGCGCCTACAACCTCGCCGCACCCGCCTCCGGACGGATCCTGTCCGGCGGCGTGGACTCCACCGCCCTCGCGCCACCGAAACGGTTCCTCGGCGCGGCCCGCAACATCGAAAACGGCGGCTCACTGACCATCTTCGCCACCGCGCTGGTGGAGACCGGCTCACTCGGCGACACACTGATCTTCGAGGAATACAAGGGAACCAGCAACGCCGAACTAAGACTGGACCGCAAAATCGCGAACAAACGCATCTACCCCGCCATCGACGTGGACCAATCCAGCACACGCAAAGAGGAACTGCTGCTCTCCGCCGGGGAACTCGCGGCCACCCGCGCACTGCGCCGGGCCCTCAACGGCCGGGACAGCCAACAAGCCATCGACATGCTCCTCGAGAGCCTCCGCAAGACCCACACCAACACCGAACTCCTCACCCAGCTCACCAAGACCACCCCACCCAACGGCAGCGGCTTGGGCACCGCCGGCCGGTGACCACGCCACAGACCCACCAACAAGACCAAGCCAACCAAGCGCACCAGTGCCCACAGTACGAGACCGACGACCCGCGACCCCCACAGCAACAGCCCGAAGCGGATCTACCCGCCCTGGCCGGCCCCTCACACCCAGCTGCGAGCCAGACACACCATGCCACTGATAACCACCCCGGCAGACACAACCCGGCAAGTGCACCGACAATCCCCAGCACAACCCGCCCCCGCGCGTCTCCATGACCGCCGACACCAACACCCGCTACTCGACATGAGCGGTCATCAGCAGAAGAGGACATTGCGCGGTGACACCCGCCCAGAACCGAGACAAGATCAAGATACGGTCCGACCCCAGGGCCGGGGATCCACTAGCGACGCGCCTCGCTGTCATCCTCGACAAAACTGACCAAGCAACCTCGTCGCAGGCTCCGCCCAGGTGGACGCGGATCACTCGATAGATGTGTCTTAAACTGAAGGGGCGTAGTTATCCGGGTGGTGCCGCCGTTGAGCAGTGCGGCGGGATCTTCTGACAAGATTCTGATCATCGTGCAAGGAGGTTGACTTCTTCGACGTGGTCGTCATGGACACTGCGGTGAGTCGCTATCCCCCACATGTCAACAATTTCGATCACCCACGTCGCGGGATGTGAGTGCGTACCAGACGAGAAAGATCGCCCACTCATTTCGGGGCTGGTAGGCGATCTTCATGGGCCGCTTCGCCACCTGGAACGAGGCCGTCGGTCTTCCCACGGCTAGCTGGCACCACCACGACACAGCCTAGCCAGAGCCATCCCGTGCCCCACGACGTCCTCGTCACGCTCGTCACCCAACAACGTGACAGTGCCGTGCTCCGCGTAGCGTGCCGGATGTTTGGCGGCGCGGGGCCCCGAGGCAAGGCCCGGGTGCCGAGGCGGGCTCACGGCTGGTGCGTCTGATGGTGAGGACAGCATATGGCGAAGAAGCGTGTCCGTGTTTCACCCGTTACCGCCGACCGGCTCGTCAAGGGGTGGACCGGGCCGGGTCGTACTCATATCCGGCTTGCCCGGCCTGGTGATACCGAGCAGATCACCGGGCTTCTCGCGTTGGCTGACATACCTTTAGACCCGGCGATCGACACAGTGATCAAGGCGGGAACTGTGGCGTCTACCCTGTTGCTGGGTCTGAACCACGGCATCAATGACATGCTGCGTCCGCTGGCTGAGGCCGCAGCCGTCGGCAAACCTGACGACGCCATGCTTGGGTTAGTCTTGGTGCTGGTCGCGGAGGGTCGGGGCGGGCTCCTGCGCGGCGTGTTGCAGGCCGTTCCGCCCAGCAACGTCTTGGCTGATGGCGTCGGGGGCGGTGTACCTCTGCTGAATGCTGTGCTCGGCGCAGCGAAGATCGCCAAGATTCGGGCTCTCGCGGTCGCCGAGGACGCCCGCAGTATCGGTATCGGTGAGACGCTGATCCGGCGCAGCGTCCGAATCTATCTACAACTGGGGTACTTCCTGGTCTATGGTCAGTTCCCCATCGGGTCGGGCCTTGAGAAGTACTACGCCCGTCAGAGCTTCACCGTGCTTGATGAGGGGCAGCACATCGACCTGAGTCGACTAGGCCTGCCCATCCACATCCGCACGGATCCCTCGGAGCCAGAGCGACTGTTCGCCCGCTGGCGTTGAAGCACCACAAAGATTTTCACAGGAAGCGCGAGAGCGGGAAAAACGGCATCGATTCCCCGTGACAGAAGGACGCCGTCTAGATCAACTATTGGGCGGCTTCTGACACGTTCGTTACCGGCACCCCTGCTGTGACGAGGCGGTGTCGACCCTCTGGGCGCCTGACGGCGGCCGGTTAGTACGGCAGCCGCAGTGTGTGATCTCGGTCGGTGTGTCGTGCCCATGGAGACGGCCACCTCGTGATCAGTTTCGGATGTGATGACCCTGAAGGACAACGCGGTGGCCGCGCCGCCGACGATAACCGATGATCCTCTCGATCGGTGGCGGGCGGGGTTTAAGGAGATGTTCGCGCTGGTCGCGGGCCGGTTCGCGCAGGTGGAGTCCCGGCGTCGGGCGCGGATGTACGTGCTGGGGTTGCTCTCGGGGGCGGAGCGGAAGAACTCCTGGACGATCGCCGAGGCGGCTGGGGACGCCAGCCCGGATGGCATGCAACGGCTGATGAACTTCTACTCCTGGGACGCCGATGCGGTGCGCGATGACCTGCGCGGATATGTGCTGAATCGGCTCGGTGACTCCAGTGGTGTGATGGTGGCCGATGAGACCGGTTTCCTGAAGAAAGGAAATTGTAGAACTATCAGGACAATCGTCAGGCCAATGAGTTCCCAGCGCCATCGCACCAGATTGAAAGAATTTGCAACGAAGTTGATCGTGCCCGCCATCGCGACGCCAACGAGGGTCACAAAGATGGGACCTCTCACCCAACCGCCCCGGCTTTTCGCTGGAGACCGATGTCGGTCGCGCTTGCGCAACGCCGATCACTTAGCGCGCTTGCCATTACGGGAGTTCCCACCACCCCGGCCGGCTGGGGCGTGCTTGGCGTAACCAAGATAATTATCCATCTCACCCTCCAAGGCGGACTCGACCACCACCTTGGTCAACCGGGCCAACAAGCAACCCTCACCGGTCAGCTTCAAACCCTCGGCCCGCGCCTGCTCGGCCAGTTGCCGCACCAACTGCTCATCCAAGCCATCCACCGGCCCAGCTGGCGCATTCATCGCCACAACAGTCACAAGTGTCTTCTCCGTCTCAGGAGTTACATCATGCAAGCTACAGTCCCCACGAGTAGGCGTCCTAAGGAGGGCTCCGCCTCGGACCGTCGAGTCACTGTGGATGGTGACCCTACGGGCTGGTTGAGCCGTTGAGCAGGGCATTCCCATCGATGTGGAAGGTGCCTGGTGGCGACTCGTTCGGTAACTGTCGACGTTCTTGATGGGCAGGTGGCGCTGGATCTGGAGCACCCGGATCGGGTATATCTCAACGGATACGTGCCCAACCTGCAAGTGGGTGGGCAGATCGTGGTGTTCTTGACCCGGCTCTGGGCAACCTGATCCCCTCGCTGGCGTTGCTGGAGCGGATCGAGCAGCGGTTCCGGCGGGCAGTGGATTCCCATGCCGAGGCCAACCACATCCCGGTGGTGCGGTTTCGCCGAGGGCAGCGCAAGGCCGAGGTGATGCGCCCGTATCTTGATCGGACCGCGGCAACGGGCTGGTCGCAGGGTGCCGCGATCGGCTGGGCCCAGGAGGCTAGGTGGGCGGCGGTGGGGAACCGGGACACGTCCATCCCGACCTCGTCGATGATCACGCGTGCCGCGGTGGTCCCGACCCCGGGGATCTCATCGAGGCGCTCCACCGCTGGGGCGAAAGGGGCGATCATCTCCTCGATCACGGCGTCGAGGTCGGCGATGTCAGCGTCCAGCGCGTTGACCCGGAACCGACGCGGGACACGGTCCGGTCCCGAGGCCGGGGTGGTCCACGGGGACGTGTCTTGCTCGCCATCCTCGCATCAACAACCAACGACCTCGCCGTACACTCAGCCCGCGTGAACACGGATCATCCGATAGGTGTGTCTTAAGTGAAGGGTGGTGTTCCCGAACCCCCCAGCACCCCACAGCCCGGTCGTCATCCCCACCGCGCCGGCTCCCGGCCGCGTCACCGCCGCCACCAGGTCATCCATCAACCCCGGACGGTCGACCTCATTGCCCCGCAACTCCGGCACCGCCCACACCGGCCCCCGCCACCCACCGACATCGACCGCGCCGCCGGCAAACCTGACCAGTGCCTGAGACAACGCCTCACTCAGACCTTCCGGGCTGGTGACTGTCGTGACGGTGATCCCACTGCCGAGCAGCCGGTTGCGGAACCGCTCCTGACGCTCACTATGATTGATGTCCCGGAACATTTCCTCCGTGCCCTGCACATCCTCGCCGAGCAGGAATATCAGGCACGGCTTGCCCGCCTTGGTGGCCTCCTCGAACTCCAGCTCCGTATAGGACAGCTCCGGGCGATCGGCCACCACCGAGCCGTACCGGAAACCGACAATCCCCACGAACACATCAGCGCTGCGCACCGCTTCCCGACACACCTGCACAGGCGGTCGCGGATCGGCGGGGAAGTAGGCCATCTCCACCGGTGTGCCATCGGCCCGGTTCACCGCATCCTTCGCCGCAGCCACGAACGACCGACCAACCGGCAACCGCTGTAACTCCGACGTGTGGCTCACGAACACCCGTCCTGGTGACGCCATAAACCACAGCATCCCAGGAGAAGCCCGGCAGAGATGGTCGCCGGTCGGGAGACAGGCCTGCTGCGCACCAGATGTGTCCGGCGCTGGTGCCCGCTCATGCGGCAGGATCGGGGACCATGAACCTGGTGCACATCCCGTGATGCGGCTGAGCGCGCCGGTGGTGCTGCCCTGCGACGAGCGGTGCACAGTGCTGCGCGACGCTGCGGTGGACGTCGATGACGCCGGTCGGATCATGCGCGTCGGGCCCTCGAACGGGGCGCCGGCCGCACCCGGGCCCGAGCTGGCGCTCACCGGCATCCTGCTTCCTGGGCTGGTCAACGTGCATGCGCACACCGCGATGACCGGCCTGCGCGGGCTGGGTGGGGACCTGCCGCTGATGCGCTGGCTGACCGAGGTGATCTGGCCCGCCGAGGCGCGGTCGGACGCCGAGGACGTGCGGGCCGGCATGCTGGTCGGCACCCTGGAGATGCTGCGCGGCGGGATCACCACCAGCGTGGAGATGTACTTCCACAACGACGCGGTGGTGGACGCGGTGCTCACCGCGGGCAGCCGCGCGGTGGTGACACCGGGCATCATCGCGGTCTCCGGCTGGGATCGGCTGGGCACCTGGGAGCAGATGCTGGAGGACATCAGCCGCTGGATCGACGCCGACGGGACCCGCTTCGGGCCGGGCGAGCGCATCGAGCTGGGGTACGGTCCGCACGCCGCCTACACGCTGCCCGTCGAGGCGCTGGCCGCGGCCGGCGCGGCCGCCCGGCAGCGCGACGCGCTGCTGCACATCCACGTCGCCGAGACCACCGGCGAGGACGTCGCGATCCGCGAGCGGTACGGCTCGGTGCCACTGCTGCTGGAACACCTCGGAGTGCTGGGTGAGGGCGCGCGGGTGCTGGCGGCGCATGCCGTGCAGCTGTCCGACGCCGACATCGCGGTGCTCGCCCGGCACCGTGTCGGGGTGGCGCACTGCCCCGGCTCCAACAGTAAGCTCGCCTCCGGCGTCGCTCGGCTGCTCGACCTGCGCGCCGCCGGGATCGCCGTCGGTCTGGGCACCGACGGCCCCGCCTCACACGATGACCTCGACCTCTGGGACGACGCCAAGCTGGCCGCCCGGCTGGCCCGGCTGTCCACTGGGGACGCCGCCGCGCTGACCGCCGCGCAGGCGCTGCTGCTGGCCACCCGGGGCGGGGCGGCCGCGCTCGGGCGTGATGACCTCGGCACGCTGCGCGCGGGCGGGTGGGCCGACCTGGTGCACATCGGAGCCGACGACCCGGCGTTCGCGGCCGGGCTGGACGTGCCGGACGGTCGGCTGCTGGCCAACCTGGTGTGGGCCGCCGGAGCCCGCGCGGTGCGGGATGTCTGGGTGGCGGGAGAGCTGGTGCTGCGGGACGGCACGTCGACCCGGGTCGACGCCGCGGCGGCCCACGCCGCGCTGCGCTCCCGGGTGTCCCGGATCACCGGTCAGTGACCTGTTACCGACCTGTTACCACCCGGTTACCGGACTACTACTGTGGACGACCCGCGTGGCGGCGGACCTGCTGGCGGGAACGAGATACTATAGCTTTACGTCGCACGGTGTGCGCAGCCGGTGATACCTCGCTGATAACGCCTATGCGAAGGACATGTCGGGAGACTGGAGACGCGGTGGGGCGTCATGCGGCCACCCAGGACCCGCTGCACGTGCTGTATGTCGGCAGTTCCGCCGATCTGGGAGCACTGCGGCGGTTGATGGAGGCACACGGAGCGATAACCCGTTCCCGACTCACACCTGAGGTCACCGTCGTGATCACCGACTCTTCGGTGCCCCCGGGCCATCCTGCGCTGCGCGACGCGGGCATGCTCGGTATCCCGGTGATGGAGCCCGCCGAGGCGATCATCCGTTTCGCCGACTGGCGGAGCTGCACCGACGTAGGATCGCCGACTGAACCGGCGGCGGACCGATCGCCTGCTCTGGTCCGGTCGCAGGCTCCCCCTGCGGAGCCGACCCGGCCGGCCGCAGCCGCACGACGATCCTGGCTGTTCCGCCGATCCGCCTCCTGAGCAGCGGCACCGCGCTCGACGTGCGCAGCATCCTCATCAGCCCCGCAACCTCATCGACATGACGAGATAGCGGAAGGAGCCGTCTCCGGTATCCGGCTCATCCGCTTGGTTCGCTTGCAAGCCGATCACCGGGGTGATGACGGTGGGACGGGACGGCTCGGTGAACGACAGCGTCGCCCTCGGGGTGGTCACCGCCGCCAGCCCGTCGAGTAGATACCCGGCGTTGAACCCGATGGTCAACGGCTCTCCGGTGATACCGACCTCGAGCTGCTCCTCGGCGCTGGACTCGTCCTCGGCTTCCGCGGACAGCTGCGCGGTGCCCTCGGAGAAGGCCAACCGGACCGGCGCGAACCGCTGGGCCACCAGCGACACCCGCTTGAGCGCGGCGATGAACTCGCTGACCTCCACCTCCACGGTGGTGCCGACCTCGGTGGGCCACAACGAAGCGAACTTGACGAACTCGCCGTCCAGCAACCGGGTCAGCGTCTGCCGGCCACCGGCGGAGAAGCCCAGGAAACCCGCGTCGGCGGCGTCGCCCATCGACAGCACCACCTCACTGGCCGGACCGAGCGACTTCGCGACCTCGGCCAGCGTCTTCGCCGGAACGATGAGCGAGGTGGAGGGCACCGGGCCAGTCGGCGTCCACGGAATGCGTCGCTCGGCCAGGCGGTACCGGTCGGTGGCGGCCAGGGTCAGCGCCTCGGAGCCGATCTCCACGCGCACCCCGGTGAGCATGGGTAGTGTCTCGTCCCGGCTGGCGGCGACGGTGACCTGCGCGACCGCGGTACCGAAGACGTCCCCCCGCACCCTGCCCGAGGCGGCGGGCAGCTCCGGCACCGCGGGGTAGTCCTCGATGTGCAACAACGGCAGGTTGAACCGGGCCGAACCACATCGCACCGCCAGCCGGTTCCCCTCCACCACGACCCGCACGTCCTTGGGTGGCAGCGCGCGGGCGATCTCGGCCAGCAGCCGGCCCGACACCAGCACCCGTCCAGCGGACTTGTCGGTGACAGGTACCTCGATGCGGTTGAGCACCTCGAAGTCGAAACCTGAGACGATCATCGCGCCATCGGTCACCTCGAGCACCACGCCTGCGGTCACCGGGACGACCGGGCGGGCTGGTAGACCCTTCGCGGTCCACGCGATGGCTTCGGCGAACGCGTCGCGCTCCAGCTCGAACTCCACGGTACCCACCGTCCCTCCCCTGTTGCGCCGGGTGTGTGAGCGTACCGGGGACGGCCGCGCGCCGGCGTGGTGGTCATGGCGGCCGGTGGTTGTCAGCAGGCAGGCCCGTCACGCACACTGGAATCATCGCTGCGCCAGCCGTAGAGCTCCACCCTCCGGCCGCCGGCGTACCCGCCGCCGGCCGGGTGTCATCCCACCCCGGTGTCACCACCACCCCCCTGACACCCGGCCGGCGGCCCTCCCCGTAGACCGCCCCGCGGGCCGGTGACAGGCTGCTACAAGGAGAGTACGGCGCCCGGCGGCCCCGTGAAACCAGTTGTCAGGCGACCCTGACCCGCCGCGAGCACCTACCGGTCGATGAGGCCATGCTCGATCGCGTAGCGGGCCAGCTCGACACGGTTGTGCAGCTGCAGCTTGCGCAACGTGGACTGCACGTGGTTCTCCACCGTGCGGTGGCTGATCACCAGCGCCTCGGCGATCTGCCGGGCGGTGCGCCCGGTGGCCACCTGGCGCAGCACCTCTGTCTCCCGGTCGGTCAGCCGCGGCGCGTCGCTCCGCAGGTCCAGCGCCATCCGCCGGTACTCGCCGAGCACCAAGCCGGCCAAGCCGGCGGTGAACACCGCGTCCCCCTCGGCGGTCCGGCGCACCGCGTTGACCAGCTCCGGCACCGACGCCGACTTCATCAGGTACCCCGAGGCGCCCGCCTGTAGCGCCGCCAGCACGTCGGCGTGCTCGCCGGAGGCGGACAGCACCAGCACCCGGATGTCGGGCCGGCTGCCGATGAGGCGCCGGGTGGTCTCAGCGCCGGACGGTCCCCCGGAGGCGAAGTGCAGGTCCATCAGCACGACGTCCGGGTTGGCGGCGGGGACGATGCGCAGCGCGGCCGCACCGTCAGCCGCAGTGGCAACCACCTCGAAGCCCTGCTCGACGAGGTCACGGGCCACCCCGGCACGCCAGATCGGGTGGTCGTCGACCACCATGACCCGAGTCATGGCTCGGCGCTCACCGCGGCACGCGGAGGGCGGAGGCGGGCCAGCCGCACCTCCCATTCGGTGCCCTGCCCGGGGCCGGTGCCGAGAGCCAGCGTGCCACCCAGGTCGGCCACCCGGCCACGGATTGAGCGTGACACGCCCATCCGGCCCGCACTCTCAGCGCCGGCGAGCAGCACGGCGTCGACCCCCGGGCCATCGTCGCGGATGGTGAGCGCCACTTCCCCGCCGAGATCCTCCACCAGGATCCATGACCTCGCCTCCGGACCGCCGTGCCGGGCGGTGTTGGCCAGTGCCTCACGGACGAGCGCAACCAGCTCCGCCACGTCGGCGGCGGGTAGCGGCACTGCGGCCGCGGGCACCGAGACCTCCACCCGGGGGCCGGCCAGCAGCTGCAGCGCGCCAGCCAGGTCCCGCTCGCCGGTGGCGCCCGGCGGAGTCGCCGCGAACAGGCACCGTAGCGCGACCTCCTGCTCCCCGGCCAGCCGCGCCAGCTCACCGGCCTCCCCGTCGAGCGCTCCACCCCGAGCGCGCACCCGGGCCAGCACCTGCACCACGCTGTCGTGGACGGACCGGGCCAGCCGCTCCCGTTCAGCGGTGGCCGCCTCAGTGCGGGCCGACCTGCGGAGCTGCTCGCTCGCCCGGCGCGCCGCCGTCGCCGCCAGCCCGAGCACGAATCCCGTTCCGACCAGCAGGATGGTGTCGCGGGCGAGGTTGGTGGTGAACACGCCGCGCAGCCAGATGTCGACCACCGAGACAGCGAGGCCGAACAGCGCTCCGGCGACCCAGCCGGTGTGCACCGCGACGGCGACCACCGGGCCACTGGCCCACACCGTGGTGAGCGACGGGGTGTGCCCGGCGCCCTCGGCGAGCTGCTCGGGGGACAGCACCAGCGCCGAGGAGCCCATCAGCGTGAGGGTCACCACCAAGTCCACCACGATGACGGAGATCCGGCGGGTGACGTGGTGGCTGTAGGCCAGGCAGGTGAACACGGTCCACACCGCGATCCCGGCGAGTGCCGCCCACCCCAAGCCGGGCCGGGCGAAGCCGTCGTGATGCACGATGATCACCGCGATCGCGAAGGCCGCCGTGATGACCCGCAGCGTGACCACACCTCGCCACAGCGGGCTCATGACATCGGTGGCGGCCAGCATGGCTGCGGATCATGCCACGTGTCGGGCAACGGACGCCTCCCGGCTCCGCTGTCGACGCACCCGCCAGTCGTCGCGCTGACTCAGGTCACATCGATCACCCAGGAGGGCGGTCACCTCGCCCCGTGAGTGGCGATACGACTCCTGGCCCGCATCGCCACTCACGGGTTGTCCACAGGGGGCGCTCGTCGGTGCTCGGCGCGCCGGTTGTCGTCGAACTGGTCGAACTGGTCGAACTAGTCGAAGGACTCGCCGGCGTCGGCCTTGGCGATCAGGGACGACGGTGGGGTGAACCGGCCGCCGTAGCGGTCGGCCAGCTCCTTGGCTCGGGCCACGAAGCCGGTCAGGCCACCGGGGTAGCCGTTCATGAACTGCACCACGCCCCCGGTCCACGGCGGGAACCCGATGCCCATGATCGAGCCGATGTTGGCGTCCGGAACCGAGGTGATGACGCCCTCGTCGAGGCACTTCACCGTCTCCAGCGCCTCGACGACCAGCATCCGCTCCTTCATGTCCCCGAACGGGACCGCATCGGGGCGCCAGGGGCCGAACTGCTCGGCCAGGCCGGGCCACAGCCGGGTGCGCCGGCCGGCCTCGTACTCGTAGAACCCGGCACCGCCGGACCGTCCGGGGCGCTGGAGCTCCAGCACCATCCGGTCGACGATCGCGTCGGCCGGATGCGGGGTCCAGGTGCCGCCCGCCGCCTCGACGCCGCGCCTGGTCTCATCCCGGATCCTGCGGGTCAGTGTCAGAGTCAGCTCGTCGACCAGCTGCAACACCGGCACCGGGTAGCCGGCCTGCACGGTGGCCTGCTCGATGGACGCCGGTGCCGCCCCCTCGGCGAGCATGGCGACGCCCTCGTTGATGAAGGTGCCGATGACCCGGCTGGTGAAAAAGCCGCGACTGTCGTTGACGACGATCGGGGTCTTGCGGATCTGCTGCACCACGTCCACGGCGGCGGCCAGCGCGGCGTCCGAGGTCTGCCGGCCGCGGACGATCTCCACCAGCGGCATCCTGTCCACCGGGGAGAAGAAGTGCAGGCCGAGGAACTCCGCCGGGCGGTCGGTCGCCGACGCGAGGTCGGTGATCGGCAGCGTCGAGGTGTTCGAGCACAGCAGAGCGTCGGGACCGACCACGTCGAGGATCTCGGCGAAGACCTTCTTCTTCAGCGCCGGGTCCTCGAACACCGCCTCGATCACCAGGTCGCAGCCTCGGAGGTCCGCCGCGTCGGCGGTCGGGGTGATCCGCGCCAGCACCTCCTCGCGCGCCTGCGCGGTGGACCTACCCCGAGCCACCGCCTTGTCCAGCAGTCCGACGGAGTAGCCCTTGCCTCGCTGCGCCGTCGCGAGATCCACGTCCTTGAGCACGACGTCCATGCCTGCTCGGGCGCACGAGTAGGCGATGCCGGCGCCCATCATCCCGGCGCCGAGCACCCCGACCCTGCCGAAGGTGCGCCGAGGGTAGCCGTCAGGCCGGCTGCCGCCCTTGTTGATGTGCTGCAGGTCGAAGAAGAACGCCTTGATCATGTTCTTGGCGACCTGGCCGGTGACGAGGTCCATGAAGTAGCGGCTCTCGATCAGCAGCGCGGTGTCCACGTCCACCTGCGAGCCCTCCACCGCCGCGCACAGGATGTGGTGCGGGGCGGGCATCGACGCGCCCTTGAGCTGCTTGCGCAGCGTGGCGGGGAACGCGGGCAGCAGCTGCGCCAACGCCGGGGTGGAGGGGGTGCCGCCGGGAATCCGGTAACCCGTGCCGTCGTCCCATGGCTGCCGCGCCCGCGGGTGCGCCGCGATCCACTCGCGGGCCCTGCCGAGCATCTCCTCAGGAGTGGCAGCGACCTCGTCGATGATGCCGACCTCCTTGGCCTGCGCCGGGCGCAGCTGCTGACCCTGCAACAGCAGCTGCGTCAGCGCGCTCACTAGACCCAGCATCCGCACGGTGCGGACCACCCCACCGAGACCCGGCAGTATCCCCAGCGTCACCTCCGGGAAGCCGATCTTCGACCCAGGCGCGTCCAGCGCGATCCGGTGGTGGCAGGCCAGCGCGATCTCCAGGCCGCCACCCAGCGCCGCGCCGTTGATCGCGGCGACCACCGGGCGGCCCAGCTTCTCCAGCCGCCGCAGCTGGCCCTTGACCAGCGCGATGTGGGCGCCGAACTCGCGAGCGTCCTCCGGCGTGACGTTGCGCAGTGTGTTGAGGTCCGCGCCGGCGAAGAAGGTCTTCTTCGCCGAGGTGACGATGACCCCGGTGATCGAGTCCCGCTCGGCCTCCAGGCGGTCCAGGGTCTGCCCCATCGACGCGACGTAGCGGTCGTTCATCGTGTTCGCCGAGCGCCCCGGGTCGTCCAGTACCAGCGTGACGATGCCGTCTCCACCGTCGGCGTCGCGGTCCCAACGAATGCTCTCGGTCATGACGGTCACACCCGCTCGATGATGGTGGCGATGCCCATGCCGCCGCCGACGCACAGCGTGGCCAGGCCGTAACGCAGCTCGCGCCGCTCCAGCTCGTCGATCAGGGTGCCCAGGATCATCGCTCCGGTGGCGCCCAGCGGGTGGCCCATGGCGATCGCGCCACCGTTGACGTTGAGCCGCTCGTGCGGCACGTCCATCTCGCGCATGAAGCGCAGCACCACCGCGGCGAAGGCCTCGTTGACCTCGACCAGGTCGATCTGGTCCATGGTCATGCCGGCCTTGGCCAGCGCCTTGCGGGTGGCCGGCGCCGGGCCGGTCAGCATGATCGTCGGTTCCACGCCGGTGACCGCGCCGGCCACGATCCGGGCCCTCGGCCGCAGCCCGAGATCCCGCCCGACCCGCTCTGACCCGACCAGCGCCAGCGCCGCGCCGTCCACGATCCCCGAGGAGTTGCCGGCGTGATGCACGTGCTCGAGGCGCTCCACCCAGTGGTAGCGCTGCAGCGCGACGGCGTCGAACCCGGCCTGCTCGCCGAGGTCGGCGAAGGAGGGCGGCAGCGCACCGAGACCGGCCATGGTGGTGTCCGGGCGCAGGTGCTCGTCACGCTCCAGCGCCAGAACACCGGTGCGGTCGCGCACCGGGACCACCGACCGCTGGAAGTACCCGTTGCTCCACGCCTTGGCGGCGCGGTGCTGCGACTCCAGGGCGTAGGAGTCGACGTCCTCGCGGGTGAAGCCCTCGATGGTGGCGATCAGGTCGGCGCTGATGCCCTGCGGGACGAAACGAGCGGCGTAGGCGGTCTCCGGGTCCATCGCCAGCGGGCCGCCGTCGGAGCCCATCGGCACCCGGGACATCGACTCGACACCGCCGGCGAGCACCAGGTCCTCCCAGCCCGAGCGCACCTTCATCGCGCCGAGGTTGACCGCCTCCAGTCCCGACGCGCAGAACCGGTTGACCTGCAGTCCCGCGAGGGTGTCGGGCAACCCGGCGGCCAACGCCGCGGCACGCGGGAGGTCTCCACCCTGGTCGCCCACCGGGGCGACCACCCCGAGCACGATGTCATCGACCCGCTGCGGGTCCAGGCTCGGGTGTCGGCGGCTCAGCTCGTCGATCAGCCCGGTGACCAGGGAGATCGGCTTGACGCCGTGCAGCGCGCCGGTCGGCTTGCCCTTGCCCCGCGGGGTGCGCAGAGTCTCATAGAGGAACGCTTCAGTCATGACGGGCTCCCGGTCGTGGGGTGCAGGACGTGAGAAGGCACCGCGGACTCGCGGATCGCGCGGTTGATGGCGAGCTGGAAGTTCGTGACAACGCCGTCCACGGTGATCGGTTTGAGCCGCTCCAGCAGGGCGATCAGCGACTCGCGCAGCTCCGGTGGGCGACCACGCTCGCGGTAGTGGCGGAGCACGGTGTCGTGGAACAGGGCGACCAACTCGGCCGCCAACGCGCTGGTGTGCCGCTCGATGATCCGCTTGGAGGCCAGCTGCACCGCGAAGTCCATCTCGGTACCGAGCAGGCTCAGCCCGTACCCCAGCATGTCGGGGCTGGTGAGCGTCCAGGTCTGCGCCCTGTCGGCCTGGGCGCCGTCACGCCGGATGACGCCCAGTGTCACCAGCCGGGACAGCTCCCCGTCGTCCAGGGTGCGCCCGGCGCGCGCGTCAAGCTCAGCACGATCCACCGTCTCGGGCTCCTCAGGCAGCCACGGCGCGAGCAGCGCGCGGTGCAGGGCGAGGTCCTCGGGGGAGCGGTCCAGCGGGATCCGGGCGAGGTAGCCCTCGATCGCCGCCAGCGTGAACCCCAGCGCCTGCAGGTCGCGGACCAGCTCCAGACGGGCCGCATGGCGCTCGTCGTACAGGCCCAGCCGGCCGCGCACCGTCGGTGGCGGGATCAGGCCCATCCCGGCGTAGAACCGGATGGTGCGCACGCTGACCCCGGTACGCGCGGCCAGCTCCGCGATGGTGAGCTCGTCGGCCACCAGTGACCCTCCCGATGTGACAGTAGAACTGTAGCATACGCGACAGCGCCGCTGTCACATACCCCGAACGGCGGGATACCTGCCGTGTCAGGCGCCTGCGGCCCAGGCGCATCGGGAAGGATGCACCCGTGACCTCGTTGCCGGATGTGCCCTCCGGTGCCACCTGGCGCTGTGTGGACCTGCACCTGCACAGCCCTGGCGTGCCCACCTTCACCTTGCCGGGCGCGGTCGACGTTCACCAGCAGGGGGATCGGGAGCGGCTGGCTGATCAGTACGTCGAGCGGTTACGAGCAGCCCGCATCGACGTGGCGGCGATCACCGACTACCAGGGTGTCCGGACCGACTGGTACTCCCGGAGTCCAATCGATGATGCCACCGTTCGCGGCGAGATCCGAACAATACCGGAAGGCGGCGCCGACGCGTTCCGTCGTCGAGCGGAGAAGTATGGCGGTCTGGATGACGCCTGACGAGCTACGTGATCGCATCCTCCGCTGGGAGAACCCGCATACCGACTTCAAGGAAACCGTCGACAACGACATCGAACTCGCCAAAGACCTGGTGTGTTTCGCCGACAGTGACGGCGGCCAGCTCGTGATCGGGGTCGCTGAGGACCGCAGCGTGGTTGGCGTACCTGACGTCGATGAGGGCCGTTACTACATTCGATCCGGGGCACGGTGCCATCGGGCAAGTCGGGAGGAGCTACTCAGGCTCTTCCAAGCGGCGCGTTCACTCTTCTACGACGAGCAGCCGCTCCCGCGACTCGACCTGGCCGATCTGGACCTCGATGCAGTCTCCCGGTACCTCCGTGACACCGACCAGATAGATCTCGACGACGATCTGGTGCAGCTGCTGCACGCATGGCGCATGTACGACGGTTCCCACCCCACAGTGGGTGGGATCGTACTCTTCGGTAGACGCCCGCAGACTGCTCTCGAATCCTCCCGTGTCGTCGTCGGCGCACTGGCCGGTGATGACATCGGCGATGACTTCGTGGATCGTAAGGACGTCTACGGACCACTGTTCAGCGCCGTCGCCCAGATTGAGACTCTCCTGCAGCTCCACCTCAGGACTGGTCACGAGATCGTGGGGTTCGAGAAGGAGAAGCGCGAAGAGATCCCGATGGCGGCGCTGCGCGAGGCCGCGGTGAACGCGCTGGTGCACCGCGACTACACGATCCCCGGCCCTACCCGCATATTCGTGCTGTCCAACCGGGTCGAGGTGAGGTCTCCCAGGCGTCCGCCGAACAGCGTGGATGCCGAGGCGATGCGCGCCGGCGTGCACGTCACCCGCAACCCACACATCTACAGCAGGGTCGTGGCCGCGGAACTCGCTACCCGCGCGGGTACTGGGATACGACGCATCACTCGACTGCTGAAGGAAGCCAACGGCACCAGTCTGGGTATCGCCATCAGCGACGCTGAGGTTGCACTGACGCTGCCGCGTGGACCGAGGTAAGCCGTCACCGGTGATGCTGATCAACCTGTACTCGGACACCCAGACCCGGCCGGTCCAGGCCATGCGCGCGGCGATGGCGGCCGCCGAGGTGGGTGACGAGCAACGCGGCGAGGATCCCACCGTCAACGCCCTGTGCGAACAGGTCGGGAAGTTGCTCGACAAGCCCGCCGCGGTGTTCCTGCCGTCGGGCACGATGTGCAACGCGATCGGTTTTCGGCTGCACATCCGGCCGGGCGGCGACGCGGTGCACCTACACCCGAGCGCCCATCCGATCGTCGCCGAGGCGGGCGGCCCGTCCGCGTTGTCCGGAGCGGTGCTCGCTCCGGTGCCCGGTGAGGCCGGCATGTTCACCGCCGACGCGCTGGAGGCCGCACTGTTCCCGGCCGGGAACCGCTACACACCGTGCTCCCGGCTGGTGTCCGTGGAGCAGACCACCAACCTGGCCGGCGGGCGGGTGTGGCCACTGGAGCAGGTGCGCTCGGTGCTGGAGGTCGCCGCGCGACACCGACTGCGCACCCACCTGGACGGGGCGCGACTGATGAACGCCGTGGTCGCCTCGGGGGTGCCGGCCGCGCAGTGGGCTCGCGGGTTCGACACCGCGTGGATCGACTTCACCAAGGGCCTGGGCGCGCCAGTGGGTGCCGTGCTGGCCGGCTCGGCCGAGCTGATCGAGCAGGCCTGGCGCCACAAGCAGATGATGGGCGGGGCACTGCGCCAGGCCGGCATCGTCGCGGCCGGCTGCCGATGGGCGCTGGAGCACCACGTGGACCGCCTCGCCGAGGACCACACCAACGCCCGGATCCTCGCCGAGGGGCTCGCCGGACTACCCGGCATCACGCTCGACCCGGACACCGTCGAGACCAACATCGTGGTGTTCCGGCTGGCCGACGCGCCCCGGTTCTGCCGGCGGCTGGAGGCCGAGTACGGGGTACGGATGAGCACGCTGGGACCCGACCTGGTCCGGGCGGTGACCCACCATGACGTGGATACCTCCGCCGTACGCCGAGCGGCGGACGCCGTCGCGGCTGCGCTGTGTGATCAGCACTGAGCGACCAGTGCTGATCACGAAATCAGTCATACCGCCGAGGCCTTCAGAAGGGTGGGGCTCCTCCGGGTGGGAGCCGTAACCCACCACGACATGGACACCGCTGCCGTGCGCCACGCGGCGGGTGTCGGGCCCGTTGCCGGTGGCAGGCAGGCTGCCACCGAGTCGCTGATAACCGCCCAGAACCCGATCGAGAGTCGTGCCGCGGAGGGCCGCCGAGTCCGCCAGAAGCAGCGGGAAGACCCGCACCTGCCGCAGGAGGATCTGCTGCGTGCTCGCGAGCCCGGTGACGTAGTCGAATCGGAGCCCGGTACCCGGCTGTACCGCTCGGGCGAGTCCCAGGCCGAGCACAGGAACGACCGCGACGTACTGAGCGTGGGCCACCCCGTTCGGCGGCGGCGAGCCGGAAGGGGATCGGGCGCGGGGCGTCCGCGGCCCAGCGCCACCCCTGGTGCCGCGCGTAGACCTCGATGGCGCCACCGATCAGCCCGGTGAACAGCGTGCCGTGGAAATGCTCCACCGACTGTTGCGCCGCTCAGGCCCCGGCGCAGTCGTCGGGGTGCCACACCACGTAGATCTCCAGAACCGGCGGTAGCATCCCCTACTCCTACTCGCCGCCGGGCCCGGGTGTCACGCCTGGAGTGCTGACGCATTCGTTCTTCTGGGTGAAACCGATTATTCGGAGGCAACCTTCACGGGAGACGGTGGTGCCGTTTCCGCCGGCGCGCCGGCCACGATCATCCCTCAGATGTAGCAGCCATCCCCGCTACGTCATCTGAGGTAGCGGGACTGCATGACCTGGGGTATCCGGAAGATGACCTGAGGAAGGGATGACCGATTCCCCCAGCGTACGACATATTGTTAGAGACGTAGGCGGGGTCGTCCTCGGCGCCAGTGTGCCGAGGCGGCGGGTGGCTGGTCAGTCAGCGAGACAAGGAACGGTGAGCAAAACCGTGGGTAATTGTGCACTGCTCGAGGGAGTACAGGACCACGAGCTCACCCCCACCGACACGGAGGAGCTCGCGCGGATCGCCGATCTTTTTGAGGCCACGGACTTCGCCGCACCTCTTCCTGATCAGAGCGAGCCCACGAGCACGGTCTGGGACGACCTCGACGTCCTCATCTATGCCGCCATCAGCGGTGAGCGAGATGCCGTTGAGGGTGTGCTCCGCTGGGTCCGCCCGCTGGTGGTGCGGTACTGCCGTACCCGCCTCGGCGGCCAGGAGAAGACGTTCGCCTCAGCGGATGACGTGGCCCAGGAGGTGTGTCTGGCGGTGCTCACGGCACTGCCGAGATACCGCGACCAAGGCCGGCCGTTCCTCGCCTTCGTGTACGGCATCGCCGCGCACAAGGTGTCCGATGCACGCCGGTCGGCGGCGCGCAACCGCGCTGAGCCGGTCCCGGATGTCCCCGACACCCTGGCCTGGGCCGAGGACGGTCCGGAGGCGCAGGTGATGCGGAGCGAGATGGCTGAGCGGGTGGGCAGGCTGCTGAGCACGCTACCGGACAACCAGCGAGAGATCCTCCGCCTGCGGGTCGTGGTGGGACTGTCCGCGGAGGAGACCGCCGAGGCCGTGGGATCGACTCCTGGCGCGGTCCGGGTGGCGCAGCACCGGGCTCTGAACCGGCTGCGAGGCGTACTGGCGTCGACACCTCAGGTGCTCTACCAGGGGGTCTGGGCCCGACCGGACCACCACGGTGATCGCCATGACGTCGCACTGGCGACGCTTGGTCGCTAGACGATCACACTACCGGACGTGCCGCCCCGCGAGAGCTCTCACGCAGTGTGAGCGGGCAGTGGCGTTTGTGGGCGGGCAGTGGCGTTGGGAGGAACCCCCTTGCCCCCTGAGCCGACCACTCGGTACATTCCATAACGTCAACGAATGAACCGCCCAGCACTTAGTCAACGACATTGCGGCGAACGCGGTCAAGGCCCGACGTAACGAGCAGAGGGTGTTCGCTTGACCGAGCCTCAGATGTGAGGAAGCCCAGCCGAACCGCGCGGGTTCCTGGTTTCTCGCAATTTCAGTCGTTTCCGCCTGGTAGTCGGCTGTGGGATTTCGCCGCCCATCAGTCGGTGTGACCTCATGCCTTCTTCTCTGCTCGTACGGATAGGATTGGTGGTGCGTGCTGTGACAGAGTCGGTGCAGACGGAGCCAGTGCAGCCGGATCCGGACGTGAACGGTGACCAGCGGCCGTTGAGCCTGAGTACGTCGGCCGCGCGTAACCTGGCGACGACGACCAAGTCCGTACCGCAGATGCAGGCCATCACGTCGCGGTGGCTGTTGCGGGTGCTGCCGTGGGTGGAGGCCTCGGGCGGGACGTTCCGGGTGAACCGCCGGCTGACCTATGCGGTGGGGGACGGCCGGGTGAAGTTCGCCACGACGGGCGACCAGGTGCGGGTCATTCCCGAGGAGCTGTGTGAGATACCGGTGCTGCGGGGTTATCGGCGTGAGGCCGACCCCGAGGTGCTCAGCGGGCTGGCGGGCCGGTTCACGCAGCGGGAGTTCGCGACCGGTAACACGATCGTGCAGGAGGGCCAGGCGGCGGATCAGATATTCCTCATAGCCCATGGCAAGGTCAACAAGATCGGCTCGGGGAAGTACGACGAGCCGGCCGTGTTGGATGTCCTGTCCGACGGCGACTATTTCGGTGATGACGAGTGGGGGAGTCCCAGGACACCTGGGCCTACAGCGTCCAGGCGGTGACCCCGTGCACGGTGCTGACACTGCCCCGGCAGGCGCTGGATGAGGTGGTCGACCAGTCCCCGGAGCTGCGGGACCAGGTCGAGAGGTTCCGCACCCAGGCGCAACAGCCGCAGAACATACACGGTGAAGCCGCGATCGAGCTGACCTCGGGCCATGAGCAGTTCGCGGACCTGACGGCGACCTACGCCGACTACGAGATCGAGCCACGAGAATACGACCTCAGCGTGGCCCAGACCGTGCTGCGGGTGCACACCCGGGTGGCGGATCTGTACAACAACCCGATGAACCAGGTCGAGCAGCAGCTGCGGTTGACCATCGAGGCGCTGCGGGAGCGCCAAGAGGACGAGATGATGAACAACCCCGGCTTCGGGCTGCTGCACAACGCCGACCTCGACCAGCGCATCAACACCCGCACCGGACCCCCCACTCCCGACGACCTCGACGAGCTGCTGGCCACCGTGTGGAAGAACCCGGATGTCTTCCTGGCCCATCCCCGCACCATCGCCGCCTTCGGCCGGGAATGTAACCGCCGGGGCGTCTACCCGCAGAGTGTCGACCTGGGTGGCCACAAGGTGCCGGCCTGGCGCGGTATTCCCGTCCTTCCCTGCAACAAGATCCCCGTCAGCAGGCACCACACCAGCTCGATGCTGCTGATGCGCACCGGACTGGAGAAGCAAGGCGTGATCGGCCTGCGTCAGACCGGCATCCCCGATGAGGTCCAGCCGAGCTTGAACGTCCGCTTCATGGGCATCGACGACAAGGGGATCACCTCCTACCTGGTCAGCGCCTACTACTCCGCGGCCGTCATGGTGCCCGACGCGCTCGGCATCCTCGAGAACATCGAAATCGGGCAGCACGGCGGCTACTAGGGTGACCACACCGGGAAGGTGAGGGGCAGAACATGCGGCCCTATGAGCTGCCAGACTTCTACATGCCGTATCCCGCCCGGTTGAACCCTCACCTGGACACGGCGCGCGAGCACACCAAGGCGTGGGCCCGCGACATGGGAATGCTGGACTCACCGGAGGATGAGTCCGGTGCGGCCATCTGGGACGAGCCCAGGTTCGACTCCATGGACTTCGCCTTGCTCTGC
>JAFAUB010000024.1 GCA_019243635.1 Pseudonocardiales bacterium | reverse complement strand
GCGCAGGTACCACCGCACCGCCGGCACGATGACCTCACGGGGGAAGCGGAACCCAGCGAAACCCGACCTCGGCGGAGGTACTCGACGGTGGCGACGGCGCATCAGCTCAGCCTGCCTGGCCCCGCCCTCCGCCAACGCAACAGCCCCCTAGGCGCACGATATTGCCAAAATGGCAGGTCACCGGGGGCGAGATCGGAACTGATCGAGGCGGGCGGCCAGGTACGCTCAACACCTCCCCGCTCAGCAAACGCCCAGGTCAACTCCAGACCCAGTAGACAGCGACGAGTTCTCGCATCAAATGCAACCCGTCGCAGTTACAGTTGAATACGTGAGCCCACCAGTCTGCTACCCGCACTACCGGGAGGCCTGCTGGTGATCTGCGGTGATAGTGAATCGCCAGCTCGTGGCAGCGGGCCGGCCGAGGTGTTCCCAGTGCTGGTAGGCGGTGGCGATCTCGTCCCAGAGCCTGCGGGGCCCGAACTGGTGCACCGGCCAGCGCCGGGCACCGGGCTGGTAGTCAAAGCGGGCCCAGGACCGGGTGCCCGCATCCAGGAACCACACGCACCAGTGGCCCTCGTCATCGGTGGCGGGGACATACTCGCGGTGGCAACCGGGCACCTGAAGTGCGATCGCGACAGGTGCGTCGTCGTTGCAGACCTCCGCAGCGTGCAGGTCGGTGTAGGTGAGCTCGGAGATGTCGGTGTCGCGCACCACGTCGGTGATCTCGGGCCAGGGAATCCGCTGGTCGCGTAGTTCCATGAAGGAGATGGTGGTGTTAACCAAGCCCCCAGTGGCGCTGCCGTCCGCGTGGACGGTGAACGAGAGCAGCCCGGCGTGCTTGTAGGCGCTGCCCCACGGGGTGACCACCAGTCCCCCAGGCCGGGTCTGCGCCACCCATGGATAGGGCACCCGGGGCGCGGCGACGGTGGAGAGCACCCGATCAAAAGGTGCTCCAGCGGGGTGCCCGCACGCCCCGTCACCGATGATCACGGTCACTTCACCGTAACCGGCAGTGCTCAGCGCGGTCCGCGCCCGTGCCGCCAGCTCGGGATCGATCTCGATCGTCGTGACGTTGCTGGCACCGAGGTAGTGCGCGAGCAGTGCGGCGGTGTAGCCGGTACCAGTGCCGATCTCCAGTACCCGCATCCCCGGCTTGACCTGACCGGCCGCCAGCATCAGCGCGACAATGTCTGGGCGCGAGGCCGAGCTGGTCGGTACCCGGCCGCGTCCGTCCGGTCCGGCCGGGGTGCCGTCATCGACCTGAGTGATCACGTAGCGCGGCCCGTAGGCCTGCCGCAGCCATTCCTGCGGATTCTCCGCACGGTGCAGCGCCACCAGACCATCCCCATCCTCACGCCAGATCACTTCGGGGATGAACAGCTCGCGGGGAACCGCCAGAAACGCTGACCGCCACGGCTCATTCAGCACCCCCTCGGCCATCAGGTCCTCCACCAGCTCAGCCCACGACGATGGCACCGTGACGGTCACTTCTTCGTGTCCTTGTCGTCCTTACCTTTACCTTTGTCGTCCATGTCCGGCTTCCCGTGCTTTCCACCCGGATCCTCACGTGGTGGATCTTTACGCTCGTACCCGTTCTTCACGTACTTGTCTTTGGGGTCTTCCTTCTCGTGTTTGCTCACGTTGTTTCCCCTCCTGGTGTTAGACGGCGGTGACGGTCAGCCGCTCTCGCAGCTCGGCGACACCGGCGCTGATGGATGGTGGTCAGCGGTCCCAGCACGGTGTTCAGGACGCGCAGCCGGTCACACGATCGAGGCAAAGATAGCGCGGTGGGCCTCCCGGTAGTTTCCAGCGTAAAAACAACGGATTACCTGGTCACAGCCTCGGGGGGCTGGCCTCTGGCCAGGAGGCTGACATGGCCGCTGACCTGCATTTTCGTTGTTTTTACGCTGGAAACTACCGGGAGGCCAGCAGCCGGAACATCGCTGACCCAGCCGGTGATGGCGGTGTAGCCCCTCGTTCCGGCGACCACCGCCGCGGCGGCAAGAGCCAGCACCACCGAGACCGGATGATCACGACCTTGACCCGGCCAGCCATCACTCACCTGCCCAGCAGCTCCAGCAGGTCACCACACACTGGGGCAACCGGGGGTGTCGGTAACAACGGTGTCATGAGCCGCAAACGCGGCTGTTGCTGCTGGTCACGACACTGATCGTTTTCCGGGTTGGGCGCTGTCTGGAGCACCGAAGCGCTGCGGCTGCGGTGCGCTGACCAGGCGGTATACCACGGATTGC
>JAFAUB010000105.1 GCA_019243635.1 Pseudonocardiales bacterium | reverse complement strand
GGAAGGAGCACCCCAGGGACCCGTGGAACCCCCGGCCACCGGCCCGCCGGCCGGGCCACTGTCATACCCAGACCCTAAAATCAAGACCCTTAACAAGGCCCAGCGCCCGTCCCAGACCAGCCACCGATCAAGACGAATGATCAAGGTCAGGGCATCCGCAAGATCTCCGCGTTATACGGGCCGTACAGTTCTGAGTTCGGTGTCGACCTGCGGGAGTCGGTCACCCTCGCCGACCTCGGCGACGTCTTCACCATCCCGGGCGACATCGAGAAGACGTTCGACCAGATCTCAAGGCGGTCGGGCACGTCTACTCCCGCGGCGCCTTTCCGGTGGTGTCGGGTGGCGACCACTCGATCGGTTTTCCGACCACCCGAGCCGTCGCCGAACACCTGAACGGTGGCAACCTCGGCATCATCCACTTCGACCGCCACGTCGACACCCAGGAAACCGACCTCGACGAGCGGATGCACACCACCCCGTGGTTTCACGCCACGGACATCCCCCAACGTGCCACCGCAGAACCTGGTGCAGATCGGCATCGGCGGTTGGCAGGCGCCTCGGCCCGGAGTGCAGGTCGGTCGGGAGCGCGGCACCACGATCATGACCGTCACCGACTGTGTGGAGATGGGTATCGAGGACGCCGCGCAGCGTGCCCTGCAGGTCGCCTGGGACGGCACCGACGCCGTCTGGCTGTCCTTCGACGTCGACTGCCTCGACGCCGCGTTCGTCCCCGGCACGGGATGGCCCGAACCCGGCGGTTTCCTGCCCCGCGAGGTGCTGAAGTTCATCCAGCTCATCGCCGCGCGCCCACTGGCGGGCATCGAAGTCGTGGAGTGCTCCCCACCCTACGACAACGCCGAGATCACCGCGCTCATCGCGACCCGGGTCATCTGCGACACCCTCGGTTGCCTGGTGCGCGCTGGTCACCTACCGCGAAGGGCGATCCCATGAGTACTCCGATCCTGACCACGAGCCCGACTGGCGGGCCCGACGCGGACGATCTGCGCAGCATCGGCTATCGGCAGGAGCTGCACCGCAGGCTCGGCGCATTCTCCTCCTTCGCCGCGGGATTCTCCTTCGTCTCGATCCTCACCACGGTGTTCCAGCTCTTCGCGCTGGGCTACTCCTTCGAAGGACCGGCGTTCTTCTGGACCTGGCCGCTGGTGTTCGGCGGCCGGCTGTGCGTGGCACTGATCTTCGCCGAGCTGGCGGTGAGCTGGCCGCTGGCCGGGTGTATCTACCAGTGGTCGCGCCGGCTGACCGGCGAGACCGTCGGCTGGTTCGCCGGCTGGGCGATGATGATCGGGTACATCGTCGGCGGGGCCGCCATCGGCATCGCGCTGCAGGCGGTGCTGCCCGCGGTGTGGTCGGGGTTCCAGATCGTCGGCACCGACCCGTCGATCACCTCGGCCTCCGGCGCCGCGAACGGGATCCTGCTGGGCGCGGTGCTCGCGCTGGCCACCGTGATCAGCGCTGTGGGGGTGCGCTTCATGGCGTTGATCAACTGCATCGGCATGACGTGTGAGCTCGTCGGTGTGGTGTTGCTGCTGGCGCTGCTGTGCCCTCGGCTATCTTGCGTGCACTGCTGGTATCGTTCGCCGGTGGCGGTTTCATGATCGTGGCAGCACTGATGGCCGCGCCCTCGCTGACCGACGGGCAGCTGTCCACTGGTGGCATCGCCTACGTCATCACCAGCCAGTTGAGTTCTACGCTCGGCCGGGCGCTGCTCACGGTGATCGCGATCTCGATCGTGTCCACCTGCCTGGCGATTCAGAACTCGGCGTCGTGGGTGATGTTCAGCATGGCGCGGGACGGTCGGTTGCCGGGCGGCCGGCTGCTGGCCCGGGTAAGTCCACAGACCGGGACGCCGATCCTCACCGGCATCGCGGTGGGCGTGCTCGCCGTCGGAGTACTGCTGATCAACCTGGGCAACCCGGCGGTGTTCGCGGCGGTCACCAGCACATCGGTAGTGATCGTGTATCTGGCGTACCTGCTGGTCAGGGTGCCGTCCCTAGGTGCGCGTATGGGGCGGCGCCCGCTGCCGAAACAGCCGGGCGGCTTCTCACTCGGCCGCTGGGGGCTAGCGGTGAACCTGCTCGCCGTCGTCTACGGCGTGGCGATGATGGTGAACATCGCCTGGCCACGGCAGGCGGTGTACGACCCGGCGGGAACGAGCTGGGTGCTGCGACACCTGGCGCTGCTGTTCGTGGCCGCGCTGGTGGTGATCGGCGCCGTGGTGCACGGATTGCTTAGTTCCCGACCGACGCCGGCGGCCGTCGCTGAGGCTGTCTCTGGAGCTGCGGCCGAGGCATGAGGCCGGCGGCGATAGCAGTCCGTGGCACGATGGCGCCATGTTGCGCTGGATCACCGCCGGGGAGTCGCACGGTCCTGCTCTGGTGGCTGTGCTGGAGGGCATGGTCGCCGGGGTCGAGGTGACCTCCAAGGACGTCCAGGCCGAGCTGGCCCGCCGACGCCTCGGCTACGGGCGTGGGGCGCGGATGAAGTTCGAGGCCGACGAGGTGGAGCTGCTCGGGGGGATCCGGCACGGTTGCACCCTGGGCGGCCCGGTGGCGATCCGGATCGGCAACACCGAGTGGCCCAAGTGGGAGACCGTGATGGCGGCCGACCCGGTGGACCCGGACGTGCTCGCCGCGCAGTCCCGCAATGCGCCGCTGACCCGGCCCCGGCCAGGGCACGCCGACCTGGCCGGGATGATGAAGTACGGTTTCGACGATGCTCGTCCGGTGCTGGAGCGGGCCAGCGCCCGGGAGACCGCTTCCCGGGTCGCTCTGGGTACCGTGGCCAAGGCGTTCCTGCGCCAGGCGCTGGGTGTCGAGGTGCTCTCCCATGTGGTGGCGCTGGGGCGGGTGGACGCTCCCATGGGCGTGCTGCCCGGACCCGGTGACCTGGAGCGGGTCGACGCCAGCCCGGTTCGCGCGTTCTCCGAGGAGACGTCGGCCGCGATGATCGACGAGGTGGATGCGGCGAAGCGCGATGGTGACACGCTGGGCGGTGTGGTGGAGGTGGTGGGGTATGGGTTGCCGGTGGGTCTGGGCTCGTTCGTGCACGCCGACCGGCGGCTGGACGCTCGGCTGGCCGGCGCGCTGATGGGGATCCAGGCCATGAAGGGCGTCGAGGTGGGCGATGGCTTCGCCACCGCGCGTCGGCGGGGCAGCGCGGCGCACGATGAGATGGAGCCTGGGCCCGACGGTGTGATGCGGCGCACTAACCGGGCCGGTGGTCTGGAGGGTGGGATGACCAACGGAGAGGTGCTGCGGGTCCGGGTGGCGATGAAGCCGATCTCCACCGTGCCCCGCGCGCTGGCCACGGTGGACGTCGCGACCGGCGAGGCGGCCGTGGCGATCAACCAGCGCTCCGACGTGTGCGCGGTGCCCGCTGCGGGCGTGGTGGCCGAGGCGATGGTCGCGCTCGTACTCGCCGACGCCGCACTGGAGAAGTTCGGTGGTGACGCCCTGCCCGAGACCACCCGCAACGCCCGCGCCTATCAGGCACTGACCCAGAGAGCGACCGGATCGGACACCAGATGAGCGGTCCAGTCCTGATCCTCATCGGTCCGCCGGGCTCTGGGAAGAGCACCGTGGGGCGGCTGGTGGCGGGCAAGCTGGGTGTCCCGTTTCGGGACTTCGATGATGACGTGGAGAATGAGTGCGGTCTGCCTGCCGGCGAGCTGGTCGTCAAGCTGGGTCGAGAGGCATTCAGCGACCTGGAGTGCCGGCTTATCGGGGCAGTTCTCGCGGAGCACGCGGGCGTACTCGCTCTTGGTGGCGGCACGCCGCTGAACCCGGCCATTCAAGAACAACTGAAACTTTTCCATATCGTGTTCCTCGACGTGGAGCTCGATGAGCTGCTCCGCCGGGAGGGGCTGGTCACCCTACACCCGTGGATGCTCCCCAACCCCCGGGCGCATCTTCGGCAGCTACTCGCGCAGCGGCGTCCGATCTATGAAGCGGTGTCCGGCGTCGTCGTGTCGACGACGGGTCGTTCTGCTGAGGACATAGCGGCAGAGGTGCTGCTGACTCTGCGCAAGTGATTCTGCGGCTGAGATGCCTGATTCGTGGGATGCTCCCCTCGTGGACGCGGACGCGAGAGGAGTGAGATGAGCGAGACCGGCGAGCCGGGCCAGGCCGGCGACACCGAGCCGACGAGGATCCGGGTGGCGACGGCGCGGCCCTACGACGTCATCGTCGGACGTTACCTGCGGGCTGAGCTGCTGGATGCGGTGGGTAGCGGTGCCGTGGTGATCGTGCACCAGCCGACCTTGGTCGAGTCCGCGGAGGCGCTGCGCACCGTGCTGGAGTACTTCGGTTCGCGGGCTTACCGCATCGAGGTGCCCGACGCCGAGGATGGCAAGACGCTGGCGGTGGCGGGATTCTGTTGGGATGCGCTCGGGCAGGTGGGCCTGGACCGCACCGGCACCGTGGTCGGCTTCGGTGGCGGGGCGGTCACCGATCTCGCCGGGTTCGTCGCCGCTAACTGGCTACGCGGAGTCCGGGTGGTGCAGGTACCCACCACGCTGCTGGCGATGGCGGACGCCGCGGTGGGCGGTAAGACGGGGATCAACACCGATGCGGGCAAGAACCTGGTCGGCGCGTTCCATGAACCCGGTGCGGTGCTGGTGGACCTCGCCACTCTCCCGACGCTGCCGCGTGCCGAACTCGTCGGCGGAATGGCGGAGGTGGTCAAGGCGGGGTTCATCGCCGATCCCGTGATTCTGGAGCGGATCGAGGCCGACCCGGTCGCCGCGCTGGATCCCTCCGGGCCGGTGCTGGAGGAGCTGATCAGTCGCGCGATCAGGGTCAAGGCCGAGGTGGTGGCCGCTGACTTGCGGGAGTCTCACCTGCGTGAGGTGCTCAACTACGGGCACACCCTGGGCCACGCCCTGGAGCGTCGGGAGGGCTACCGGTGGCGGCACGGTGCTGCGGTGAGCGTCGGCATGGTCTTCGCGGCCGAGTTGGCCCGGCTCGCCGGGCGCCTGGACGACGCCACCGCGCAGCGGCATCGCGCGGTGCTCAGCTCGATCGGCCTGCCCACTGGATACGACGCCGACGCGCTACCCGAGCTGCTGGAGGGCATGCGCAATGATAAGAAGACCCGGTCGGGGGTGTTGCGCTTCGTGGTGCTCGACGGTCTGGCGAAGCCCGGCCGGCTGGAGGACCCGGACTTCGAGCTGCTCGCCGAGGCCTACGCCGCGGTGGCCGGTGGGGTGGAGAGTTCGGCGTGAGGGTGCTGGTGCTCAACGGGCCGAACCTGGGCCGGCTCGGGACCCGCGAGCCCGACGTCTACGGCGCGACCACTCACAGTGACCTGGTGGCGCTGTGCCGGCGGGTCGGGGTTGAGCTGGGGCTGGAGGTGGACGTGCGCCAGACCGACCACGAGGGCGTCATGACGGGCTGGCTGCACGAGGCCGCCGACACCGCGACCCCGGTGGTGCTCAACGCGGCGGCGTGGACGCATTACTCCATCGCGGTCCGGGACGCCGCCGCGCAGCTGTCGGCACCGCTGGTGGAGGTGCACATCAGCAATGTGCACGCGCGCGAGCCGTTCCGGCACCACAGCTACATCTCGGCCGTCGCCTCCGGGGTCATCCTCGGTCTGGGAGTCGAAGGGTACCCGCTCGCGTTACGCTGGATCGCCGGCCGCGCGAGCACCTGAGAACATCGCCGGCCGTGCCGGCACCAGAACATCGCCGGCCGTGCCGGCACCAGAACGCGGGCGGGCCCGCTATCGTCTGGAGTTCATGTCCCACCCCGCGCGCCGTGAGGCGCTCCGCGAGCGGCTGCGCGCGCTGGAGCTCGACGCGCTGCTGGTCACCGATCTGCTCAACCTCCGCTACCTCACCGGCTTCACCGGTTCCCACGGTGCTCTGCTGGTGCACGCCGACGGCGACGAGGCGAGCGTGTTCTGCACCGATGGTCGCTACCGCACCCAGTCCCGGCACCAGGTGCCTGACCTGCGGCGGCTGATCGAGAGGTCGTGTCAGCTGCGGCTGGCCACCCAGGCCACCGAGGCGGGGATCGGCCGGCTGGGTTTCGAGAGCCATGTGGTGACGGTCGACGGGTACGCCGCGCTGGCGAAGGTCACTGGCGCGGAGCTGCTGGTCGCCACCTCGCGGCCGGTGGAGGCGCTGCGGATGGTCAAGGACGAGACCGAGGTCGCCGCGCTGCGCGCGGCCTGCGCGGCCGCCGACACCGCCCTGGCCGGACTGCTCGCCGAGGGTGGCCTGCGCCCGGGCCGCACGGAGCGCGAGGTGGCCCGTGACCTGGAGGCTCGGATGGTGGTGGCGGGGGCCGCCGGCCCGTCGTTCGAGACCATCGTGGCCACCGGCGCGAACTCCGCGATACCCCATCACCGCCCGACCGACGCGCAGCTGCGCGTCGGTGATCTCCTGAAGCTGGACTTCGGTGCCCTGGTCGAGGGCTACCACTCCGACATGACCCGCACCGTGGTGCTCGGAGCGCCGGCCGGGTGGCAGCGGGAGCTCTACGACCTGGTCGCTGCGGCGCAGGCGGCGGGGCGGGTTGCGCTGCGTGCCGGGGCCGATGTCCGCGAGGTGGACGCGGCCGCCCGGGACGTCATCTCCCGCGCCGGGCATGGCGAGGACTTCATGCACGGTCTCGGGCATGGCGTCGGTTTGCAGATCCACGAGGCTCCGGCGTTGTCGCAGTTCGGGGTGGGTACACTGGCGGTGGGCATGGCGGTCACCGTCGAGCCGGGTGTCTACCTTGCCGGCCGGGGTGGCGTTCGCATCGAGGACACTCTCGTCGTCTCCGACGGCGAGCCAGAGCTCCTCACCCTGACCACGAAGGACCTCGTCACCGTGCCCTGCTGACAGTGACTATCAACGACTACCAACGACTACCGACGGCCGATGGACTGAGAACGAAGGGCTGCTGTGGCCACCACCAACGACCTGCAGAATGGGCTCGTGCTCAAACTCGACGGCCAGCTGTGGTCGGTCGTGAGATTCCAGCACGTCAAACCGGGCAAGGGTGGCGCTTTCGTGCGGACCACCCTGAAGAACGTGCTGTCCGGCAAGGTCGTGGACAAGACGTTCAACGCGGGCACCAAGGTCGACACCGCCACCGTCGACCGGCGCGATATGACCTACTTGTACGCCGACGGCGCCGACTTCGTGTTCATGGACGGCGACACCTACGACCAGATCACCATCTCCGGTGACGTCGTCGGAGATGCGGCGAAGTACCTGCTGGACAACCAGGCCGTGCTGGTCGCCGTCCATGAGGGCACCCCGCTCTACGTCGAGCTGCCGACCTCTGTGGAGCTGGTGATCTCGCATACCGACCCGGGCCTGCAGGGAGATCGGGCGACCGGTGGCACCAAGCCCGCCACGGTGGAGACCGGCGCCGAGATCCAGGTACCGCTGTTCGTCAGCACTGGCGAGAAGGTCAAGGTCGACACCCGGGACGGGCGTTACCTCGGCCGCGTCAGTAGCTGAGATGGGCGCCCGGAGCAAGGCCCGCAAACGCGCCGTCGACATCCTCTTCGAGTCCGATCTGCGGGAGTTGGACCCGCTGGCGCTGCTCGCCGAGCGGGTCGGGGCCCCGGAGCTGCCTCCGGTCAGCGAGTACACGATTTCGTTGGTGCACGGCGTGGTCGAGCACCGAGAGGACATCGACCGGTTGCTCGCCGACCAAGCCCATGGCTGGGCCTTGGCGCGGATGCCCGCCGTCGATCGGGCGGTGCTCCGGCTGGGCGTGTTCGAACTGTTGTTCTCTGTCGAGGTGGACGACGCGGTAGCCATCGACGAGGCCATCGAGCTGGCCAAGTTGCTGTCCACGGACGACTCGCCGCGCTTCGTCAACGGCGTGCTCGGCGCGCTGGCCGCGATACCGCGCGGCTCGTGAGCGGCGATCAGCCGGTCAGACCTCTTCTTTGTCCTTCGCGGGGCGGGCCTCGGGAGGCAGCACCCCCCAGCCGATCAGCTGCTCGGTGAGATCACCCGGTGACATGTCGTAGATGATCGCCAGTGAGCGCAGGTCCTCGGTGCGGATAGACAGCACCTTGCCGTTGTAGTCACCGCGCTGGCTCTGGATCGTCGCGGCGTAGCGGGCCAGCGGGCCCACCTTGTCCACCGGCAGCTGCTGCAGGCGCTCGAGGTTGATGACGATCTTGGTGGCCGGCTCGCTACCGGAGGGTACCCGGCCTTCCGGCAGCAGTTCGGGTACCGGGACCCCATAGAAGTCGGCAAGCTCAGCGAGCTTCTGCACCGTGACCGCCCGGTCGCCACGCTCGTAGGAGCCGACCACCACAGCTTTCCAGCGACCCGCCGACTTCTGCTCGACACCGTGCAGCGACAGACCCTGCTGCTGGCGGATGCCGCGCAGTTTCGACCCTAGTGCCTTGGCATAGTCGCCCATCTGGCCCCTTCTCCTTCTTCAGACCCCGACCAAGTCAACGCCTTGAGGCGCCACGCGAAAATCGGGATGATACGGAGAGTAATGCTGCGCTGAGTAACCCTCCAGGTCAAGCCATGGGGAGCCCAACAGCGCGCAGAGTCACGTACATCACCCGGACGGCGCAGTGGATGGGCGTCAGCGACTCTTCTTCGGCCCTCCTGGTAGCGTCCGGTACGGGTCCCGGTGCCGGCTGGAGAACCTGACGTCCTTTAAGACCCGTCCGGTGAGGCGGGGAAGGAGGTCCACCCGTGTCGTCCCCCGCCGGGACGGGCGCGGTGGGCGGGACAGAGCCGCCGCGGCAGCGTGAGCTGCTCGCGGCGGGGGAGGTCGCGCGCATCGTCGCCCGGATGGCCCATCAGGTCATCGAGCACACCGCCCCCGAGCCGGTGATGCTCGTGGGCATCCCTACCCGCGGCGTCCCCCTAGCGCTCCGGCTAGCGGATCGGATCTGTGAGTTCGGTGGGACTCGGCCCGACGTAGGCATCCTCGACGTCACCCTCTACCGGGATGACCTGCGGCGCCGGCCCACCCGCCCGTTGCGGACCACTGAGCTGCCCGCGAGGGGGCTGGACGACGCGCTCGTCGTGCTGGTCGACGACGTGCTGTACTCCGGGCGCACCGTTGCGGCCGCGCTGGACGCGCTGCGGGAGTACGGCCGTCCTCGGGCGGTGCAGCTCGCCGTACTGATCGACCGCGGTCACCGTGAGCTGCCGATCCGGGCCGACTATGTGGGCAAGAACCTGCCGACCTCCCGGGACGAGGAGGTCGGTGTGCTGCTGGTCGAGACGGACGGCACCGATGCCGTCGTGATCCGTCGGAGCCGGCGGTGAGACACCTGCTGACCACCGCTGGTCTGCGGCGCGAGACCGTCACCGCGCTGCTGGACACCGCCGAGGCGCTCAAGCAGGCGCTGCTGGGTCGCCAGGTGCGCAAGCTACCCACGCTGCGCGGACGCACCGTGGTCACCTTGTTCTACGAGAGCTCCACCCGCACCCGGGCGTCCTTCGAGATCGCGGGCAAGTGGATGAGCGCCGACGTGGTCAACGTCCCGGCCGGTGGCTCCTCGGTGGCCAAGGGGGAGTCGCTGCGCGACACCGCGCTCACCCTGACCGCGATGGGCGCGGACTGCGTGGTCATCCGCCACCCCGCGTCGGGTGCGGCGCATCGCCTCGCCGGCTGGGTACCCACGCACGTGGTCAACGCCGGTGACGGCACCCACCAGCATCCGACTCAGGCGCTGCTGGACGCGGCTACTCTCCGTGAGCGGTTGGGCACCCTGAATGGGCGGACCGTCACCATCGTAGGCGATGTGCTGCACAGCAGGGTCGCTCGCTCGAATATCGAGCTCTTGATCACGCTGGGTGCCCGGGTCCACCTCGTCGCCCCGCCCACCCTGTTGCCCTGGGGGGTACAGAACTGGGGGAGTGGCCCCCATCGAGAGGAGTGGGAAGAGCACAGCCGGCCGGTCACCGTCGGGCATGACCTCGACGCCGCGCTGCCCGGCACCGACGCGGTGATGATGCTGCGGGTACAGGCTGAGCGGATGCATGGTGGGTTCTTCCCCTCCACCCGGGAGTACTCGGTCAGCTACGGGCTCACCGAGGCGCGTCTGGGGCTGTTGCCCGAGCACGCTGTGGTGCTGCACCCGGGCCCGATGCGGCGCGGCATGGAGATCGCGCACTCGGTCGCCGACTCGCCTCGCGCCGTGATCACCGACCAGGTCCGCAACGGGGTGCACGTGCGCATGGCGGTGCTCTATCACCTGCTCGCCGCCCAGGAGGAGCAGGCATGAGGCGGCCGTTCCTGCTTCGTGGGATCCGGCCCTATGGCGCGGGTGACCCGGTGGATCTGCTGGTCCGCGACGGGGTGATCGCCGAGCTGGGCACCGGCCTGGACGGCACCGGCGCCGAGGTGCTCGACGGCGGCGGGCTGGTTGCGCTGCCCGGCCTGGTCGACCTGCACGCCCACCTGCGCGAGCCGGGCCGGGAGGACGCCGAGACGATCGCCACCGGCTCGGCGGCCGCGGCGCTGGGCGGCTACACCGCCGTGTTCGCGATGGCCAATACCGACCCGGTGGCCGACACCGCGGTGGTCGTCGAGCACGTATACCGGCGCGGTCGCGAGGTCGGCCTGGTCGATGTGCACCCGGTCGGCGCGGTCAGCTCTGGGCTGCGCGGCGAGCGGCTCGCCGAGTTGGGCGCCATGGCGGCGAGTGTCGCTGCGGTGCGGATGTTCTCCGACGACGGGATGTGCGTGCACGACTCGCTGCTGATGCGCCGTGCCCTGGAGTACACCCGAGGGCTGGGCGGCGTGATCGCTCAGCATGCTGAGGACCCCCGGCTCACCGCCGGAGCGCAGGCGCATGAGGGGGAGATCGCCGCCCGGCTGGGGCTGGCCGGCTGGCCCGCGGCTGCGGAGGAGTCGATCGTGGCACGGGACTGCCTGCTTGCCCGGGACGCCGCGGCGGCGCTGCATGTCTGCCACGTGTCCACCGCGGGCACGGTGGAGGTGCTGCGGTGGGCCAAGGAGCGCGGGATCCGGGTATCCGCCGAGGTGACCCCGCACCATCTGCTGCTCACCGATGAGCGCCTGGCCGGCTACGACCCGGTCAACAAGGTCAACCCGCCGCTGCGCACCGCCGCCGACACCCGTGCGCTGCGCGCCGCGCTGGCGGAGGGGATCGTGGACTGTGTGGCCACCGACCATGCTCCGCACGCCGCTCAGGACAAGGACTGCGAATGGTCCGCGGCCCGGCCCGGCATGCTGGGACTGCAGACCGCGCTGTCCGTGGTGATGGCCACGATGGTGCGCCCCGGCCTGCTGGACTGGCGGGGGGTGGCCCGGGTGATGAGTGAGCGCCCGGCCCGCATCGGCGGGGCGACCGAGCAGGGCCGGCCGATCGCGGTCGGGCAGCCGGCGACAGTGGTCCTGGTGGACCCGGACGCCACCTGGACAGTGCGCGGGGCCACGCTGGCCAGCCTGGCCGACAACACCCCCTACGAGGGGATGGAGCTGCCCGGCCGGGTGGTGGCCACGCTGCTGCGCGGTGAGATCACCACTGAGGACGGGAAGGTGCAGCGCTGATGGGCGCTCTGGCCATGCTGGTGCTGGAGGACGGCACCACCGTGCGCGGTGATGGCTACGGTGCGGTCGGTCAGGCGCTCGGCGAGGCGGTGTTCGCCACCGGCATGACCGGTTACCAGGAGACTCTCACCGACCCGTCCTACCGCCGCCAGATCGTGGTGCAGACCGCACCGCATATCGGCAACACCGGTTGGAACGACGAGGACGGCGAGTCGCACCGGATCTGGGTCGCCGGCTACGTCGTGCGCGACCCGGCCCGGGTCCCGTCCAGCTGGCGATCGGTCCGGTCGCTCGACGAGGAGCTGTCCCGCCAGGGTGTCGTGGGGATCTCTGGAGTGGACACCCGCGCGCTGACGCGCCGGCTTCGCGAGCACGGCTGCATGCGGGCCGGGATCTTCTCCGGCGACGCGCTGGCCGAGCCGGCGCAACTGGTGGAGCGGGTGCTGGCCAGCCCGTCGATGGCCGGCGCGGATCTGGTCGGCGAGGTCACCGTCACCGAGCCCTACATCGTGCCGGCCACCGCGCAGCGCCGGTTCCGGGTGGTGGCGCTGGACCTGGGGATCAAGTACAACACGCCGAGGATGCTGGCCGCTCGGGGCGTCGAGACGCACGTCCTGCCGGCTGTCACCACCCTGGAGCAGGTGCTGGAACGCGAGCCCGACGGGGTGTTCCTGTCCAACGGACCGGGCGACCCGGCCACCGCGGACCACGCGGTCTCGCTGACCCGCGCGGTGCTGGCGGCCCGGCTGCCGCTGTTCGGGATCTGCTTCGGCAACCAGATCCTCGGCCGGGCCCTGGGACGGGGCACCTACAAGATGCGCTACGGGCACCGGGGGCTCAACGTCCCGGTCGTCGAGCACGCCACCGGCCGGGTGGCGATCACCTCGCAGAACCACGGTTTCGCCGTCGAGGGCGAGCCCGCAGAGCGCTTCGACTCCGACTTCGGCGCCGCCGTGGTCAGCCACTCCTGCCCCAACGACAACACCGTCGAGGGCCACACCTGCCTGGACGTCCCCGCGTTCAGCGTCCAATACCATCCGGAGGCAGCCGCCGGCCCCCACGACGCCGCGTACCTGTTCGACCGATTCTGCGAGCTGATGGAGGTGCAGCGATGACCACGCCGATCACCAAGCCGGCCCGATCACTATCGAGATCGCCTACCGGCAGGCGCTCGGGGAGAGCCTGGTGACCTACCGCCTGGAACTCGACGAGGAGAACGGCTCGGACATGAATGTGGACGCCAACCGTTCCCGAAGTTTTCAGGTGTTCCGGAATGGCGTGCGACGACTCGTTGCCGGAGGCGCCAGTGCCGCGGCGAGCTGATATCCGGCATGTGCTGGTGATCGGGTCTGGGCCTATTGTGATCGGTCAGGGTTGTGAGTTCGACTATTCCGGGACGCAGGCTTGTCGGGTGTTGCGGGAGGAGGGGCTGCGGGTCAGCCTGGTGAACTCCAACCCGGCGACGATCATGACTGACCCGGAGTTCGCCGACGCCACCTACATCGAGCCGATCACCCCGGAGTTCGTCGAGAAGGTGATCGCCGCCGAGCGTGCTGCCGGTTTTCCTGTGACAGCGTTGCTGGCCACCCTGGGCGGCCAGACCGCGCTGAACACCGCCGTCGCCCTGCACGAGCGCGGGGTGCTGGCGCGTCACGGCGTCGAGCTGATCGGTGCCGACATCGAGGCCATCCAGCGCGGCGAGGACCGGCTGAAGTTCAAGGACGTCGTCGGCGCGGTGGGTGCCGAGGTGCCGCGCAGCGCGGTGTGTGGGTCGTTGGAGCAGGCCCGCGAGGCCGTCGACGGGCTCGGCCTGCCGGTGGTGATCCGACCTTCGTACACCATGGGCGGGCTCGGCTCCGGCCTGGCGCACACCCAGCAGGACCTGGTCCGCTTGGTGTCCATCGGGTTGGCCGCGAGCCCGGTGCACCAGGTGCTCGTCGAGGAGAGCGTGTTGGGCTGGAAGGAGTACGAGCTCGAGCTGATGCGCGACCACCGGGACAACGTGGTGGTGGTGTGCTCGATCGAGAACATCGACCCCATGGGCGTGCACACGGGGGACTCGGTGACCGTCGCCCCGGCGATGACCCTGACCGACCGCGAGTACCAGCACATGCGCGACGTCGCCGTCGCGGTGCTGCGCGCGGTCGGGGTGGACACCGGTGGCTGCAACATCCAGTTCGCGGTGCACCCCACCGACGGTCGGCTGGTCGTCATCGAGATGAACCCTCGGGTGTCCCGGTCGAGCGCGCTGGCGTCCAAGGCCACCGGGTTCCCCATCGCCAAGATCGCCGCGAAACTGGCGATCGGCTACGCTCTGGACGAGATCACCAATGACATCACCGGCGAGACTCCGGCCAGCTTCGAGCCCGCTCTGGACTATGTGGTGGTCAAGGTGCCCCGGTTCGCCTTCGAGAAGTTCCCCGGAGCGGACCCCACCCTCACCACCACCATGAAGTCGGTCGGTGAGGCGATGGCGCTGGGCCGCTCGTTCCCCGAGGCGCTGGGCAAGGCGCTGCGCTCGATGGAGACCTCCGACGCCGGGTTCTGGACCAGGCCCGATCCGCCGGACGCCGCCGTGGCCTCGGAGCTCTCAGCGCTGAGAGTCCCCCATGACGGCCGGCTCTACACCGCGGAGCGGGCGCTGCGGCTGGGCGCCACGGTCGCGCAGGTGGCGCAGGCGTCGGGGATCGACCCATGGTTCATCGACCAGATCGCCGGCCTGGTCGAGCTGTACCGCGAGCTCGTCGCCGCGCGCGAGCTGGACGAGCCGCTGCTGCGTCGCGCCAAGCGCGCCGGCATCTCCGACCGGCAGCTCGCCGCGGTGCGCGGCGGGCTCACCGAGGCCGAGGTCGCCGCGCTGCGGCACGGTCTGGGCGTGCGGCCGGTCTACAAGACCGTGGACACCTGCGCCGCCGAGTTCGCCGCCCGCACCCCGTACCACTACTCCGCCTACGAGCGCGCCCCCGACGCCGACACCGGGGACGGGGCCGAGCCCGAGACCGAGGTCAGCGAGCAGCGGGAACGACCCAAAGTGATCATCCTGGGTTCCGGGCCGAACCGGATCGGCCAAGGCATCGAGTTCGACTACTCGTGCGTGCACGCCGTCATGGCGCTGGGAGACGTCGGTTACGAGACTGTGATGATCAACTGTAACCCGGAGACGGTGTCCACCGACTACGACACCGCCGACCGGCTCTACTTCGAGCCGCTGACCTTCGAGGACGTCATGGAGGTGGTGCACGCCGAGCGCGCCTCGGGCACCGTGGCGGGCGTGATCGTGCAGCTGGGCGGGCAGACCCCGCTGGGTCTGGCGCAGCGGCTGGCCGACGCGGGCGTCGCGGTGGTCGGCACGTCCGCGGCGGCGACTCACCTCGCCGAGGACCGCGGCTGCTTCGGGGCGGTGCTGGCGCGCGCCGGGTTGCCCGCCCCGGCCTACGGTACCGCCACCTCGTTCGAGGAGGCACGCAAGATCGCAGACGAGATCGGCTACCCGGTGCTGGTCCGTCCCTCCTACGTGCTCGGCGGGCGCGGCATGGAGATCGTCTACGACGAGCGGACCCTGGCCGGCTACATCGCCAGGGCCACCGAGATCACTCCCGAGCACCCGGTACTGGTGGACCGCTTCCTCGACGACGCCATCGAGATCGACGTCGACGCGCTGTGCGACGGCAGCGAGGTCTACCTCGGCGGGATCATGGAGCATATCGAGGAAGCCGGGGTGCACTCCGGAGACTCCGCCTGCGCGCTACCGCCGATCACGCTGGGGGAGTCCGACCTGGCCGCGGTGCGCGCCTCGACCGAGGCGATCGCCCGCGAGATCGGCGTACGCGGCCTGCTCAACGTGCAGTACGCGCTCAAGGACGACGTGCTCTACGTGCTGGAGGCCAACCCGAGGGCCAGCCGCACGGCGCCGTTCGTCTCCAAGGCCACCGGGGTGCCACTGGCCAAGGCCGCCGCACGGATCATGCTCGGCGCCAGTATCGCGCAGCTGCGGGCGGCGGACCTGCTACTTCCGCACGGCGACGGTGGTGATCCGCCGGCCGACGCGCCGGTGGCCGTCAAAGAGGCCGTACTGCCCTTCCACCGGTTCCGCACCCCGGAGGGCCAGGGAGTGGACTCGCTGCTGGGGCCGGAGATGAAGTCCACCGGCGAGGTGATGGGCATCGACGCCGCCTTCGGCCAGGCCTTCGCCAAGTCCCAGGCCGCGGCCTATGGGTCGCTGCCGACCTCGGGGCGGGTGTTCGTGTCGGTGGCCAACCGGGACAAGCGGGCCATGGTCTTCCCCGCCAAACGGCTGGCCGATCTCGGCTTCGAGGTGCTCGCCACCAGAGGGACCGCCAACACGCTGCGCCGCAACGGCATTCCCTGCACCGTGGTGCGCAAGCACTTTCAAGGCCCCGAGTCAGGCCAGGACAATATCGTTGACCTGATCAGCTCCGGACATGTCGATATGATCATCAACACGCCCTACGGCAATCCCGGCCCCCGGGTGGACGGATACGAGATCCGCACCGCCGCCGTGTCCCGCGCCATCCCCTGCATCACCACCATCCAAGGCGCGGCCGCCGCGGTCCAGGGAATTGAAGCCCTCATCCGCAACGACATCACCGTCCGCCCCCTCCAGTCCCTCCACGCCACCCTCCGCGCCCCGCGTTCAGCGGGCTCAGCGGGGTTATCCGGTGCCCGATAACCCCGCTGAGCCCGCTGAACGCGACGGGTTCGGGGGGAGGTTGACGGCGGCGGTGGGGGCGCGGGGACCGTTGTGCGTGGGGATTGATGCGCATCCTTCGGTGTTGCGGGAGTGGGGGGTGACCGATGACCTGAGAGGGGTGGAGAGGTTCGCGCTGGGTGCCGTGGAGGCGTTGGCGCCGGAGGTGGCGCTGGTCAAGCCGCAGTCGGCGTTCTTCGAGCGGTTCGGGGCGCGCGGGGTCGAGGTGTTGGAGCGGGTGGTGGTCGCGGCCAGGGACGCCGGCGCGCTGGTGCTGCTCGACGTCAAGCGGGGTGACATCGGCTCCACCATGGCGGGGTACGCCGCAGCCTATCTGAGTGACGGGGCGCCGCTGGCCGCCGACGCGATCACCGTGTCACCCTATCTCGGGGTCGGCGCGCTGGATCCGGTGTTCGAGGTGGCCGGCCGGACGGGGCGAGGGGTGTTCGTGGTGGCGCTCAGCTCCAACCCCGAGGGCGCCGACGTGCAGGCCGCGGTCACCCGTGCCGGGAGCACGGTCGCGCAGGCCGTGGTCGACGCCGTCGCCGCCCGTAACGCCGGCCGGCATCCCGTCGGCGACCTCGGTGTGGTGGTGGGGGCCACCACACCGGCTGGTGCCGTGCGGCTGGCGGCCCTCAACGGCCCGATACTGGCCCCCGGGATAGGCGCGCAAGGCGCTCGCCTGGCCGACCTGCCCCGGGTCTTCGGCGCGGCGGCCCGCCATGTCGTGGTGACTGTGTCACGGGACCTGTTGCGGTATGGGCCGCACCCAGCGTCGCTGCGGCACGCCGCCCGGCGAACCGCCGACGAGGCAGCGGCGCTGCTCCATCCCCTGGTGAGGCAAGTCGAGGGGGCACCCCGGGTTAAGCGGTGAGCCACCCGGGGGATACGGTCGCCGCACCTATCCTGAACATCCCTCAGCACTAGCAATCGACGGAGGAGACCGTGGCCCTTCCCGAGCTGACCGAGGAGCAGCGGGCTGCTGCATTGGAGAAGGCGGCCGCCGCCCGACGTGCCAGGGCCGAGCTCAAGGAGCGTCTCAAGCGCGGTGGGACCAACCTCAAGGAGGTCCTGGCCAAGTCCGACAGTGACGACATCCTGGGCAAGATGAAGGTCTCGGCTTTGCTCGAGGCTCTGCCCGGTGTGGGCAAGGTCCGCGCTCAGCAGATCATGGAGCGGCTGGAGATCGCCACGAGCCGGCGGCTGCGCGGTCTTGGCGAGCGCCAGCGCAAGGCGTTGCTCAGCGAGTTCAGTCCAGAGTGATCATCCCACAGTAACCGTCTTGAAATAACCATCTGCAGAGGAACCAGCCCAGGGTGACCGCGCTGTGACGGTGTGTGAGCCCGGGTCGGGCGGGTGTGCGGGGCCCTGGCTCACCGTCGTCTCAGGGCCCTCCGGGGTCGGCAAGTCCAGCGTGGTCGCCGAGGTGCTGCGGCGTTGGCCGCGGCTGTTCGTCAGCGTCTCGGTGACCACGCGAGCGCCTCGTGGCGGGGAACGGCCCGATGAGCATTACCACCATGTGGACCGCGCCACCTTCACCAGCATGATCGAGCGCGGCGAGTTTCTCGAGTACGCCGAGTACGCCGGGAACTTCTACGGTACTCCCGCCGCGCCGGTGCGCCAGGCGTTGGCCGCTGGTCGGTCCACGCTGCTGGAGATCGACGTGCAAGGCGCCCGGCAGGTCCGGGCCACGATGCCCGACGCTCTGCTGGTGATGCTGGTGCCGCCCTCCTGGGAGGTGCTTCACGGGCGGCTGTCCCACCGCGGCACGGAGGATCCCGCGGCGCGGAAGCGCCGGTTGCGGGTGGCGCGCGACGAGCTGGACGCCGCCAGGGAGTTCGACGCGACAGTCGTCAACGACGACGTGCAGCGGGCGGCGCAGGAGTTGATATCCTTGATGGCCGGCATGGGTCGGCGGACACCGCCGTCCGGACTCCCGTGATGTATGAAGCATCTGGAGACAGTTGAGTGAGCATCCCCACCGAACTGAGCGCGCTGGGCGCGTCCTCGGTTGTCGCTGCCCCTGAGGGCATCACCAACCCCCCGATCGACGACCTGCTGGGCAGGGTCAGCTCGAAGTACGCCTTGGTCATCTTCGGGGCCAAGCGGGCTCGTCAGATCAACGACTACTACGCGCAGCTCGGGGAGGGCCTGCTGGAGTACGTCGGGCCGCTGGTCGAGCCAGGGCCGAGAGAGAAGCCGCTGTCGATCGCGTTGCGTGAGATCCACGCCGGACTGCTCGAGCACACCGAGGGCCAGTGACTCAAGCCGGGCACCTCCGGCCGGACCCATCCCGGCGGATCGTGCTCGGCGTCGGGGGTGGCATCGCCGCCTACAAGGCATGCGAGGTGCTCCGCCGGCTCGTCGAGGCGGGTCATCAGGTCCGAGTCGTTCCCACCGAGTCCGCCCTGCGGTTCGTCGGCGCTCCGACGTGGGAGGCGTTGTCGGGGTTGCTTGTGCACCATGACGTGTTCGGCGACGTCCCTGAGGTGCCTCACGTGCGGCTGGGCCAGACCGCCGACCTGGTGCTGGTCGCCCCGGCCACCGCGGACCTGCTGGCTCGCGCCGCCCACGGCCGGGCTGAGGATCTGCTGGGTGCCATCCTGCTCACCGCCCGTTGTCCGGTGCTGCTGGTCCCCGCGATGCACACCGAGATGTGGGAGCACCCCGCCACGGTGCACAACGTCGCCGTGCTGCGCAGCCGAGGGACCCTCGTGGCGCGGCCTGCGTCCGGGCGGCTCACCGGTGCCGACTCCGGTGCCGGCCGGCTGCCGGAGCCCGCCGAGATCGTCGACCTGGCCACTCTGCTGTTGCGCCGCGCGGATGCCCTGCCGCCCGACCTCACCGACCGGCACGTGGTGGTCTCCGCAGGAGGCACTCGCGAGCCACTGGACCCGGTGCGCTACCTGGGCAACCGGTCCTCCGGTCGGCAGGGCTACGCGCTGGCCCGGGTGGCGGCGCAGCGTGGCGCCCGGGTGACGCTGGTCGCGGCGCACACCCCTGCCCTGGCCGATCCGGCCGGAGTCGAGGTGGTCCGGGTGGGCACTGCGGGTCAGCTACAGGAGGCGGTGCTCACGGCGACGCCGCGGGCCGACGCGGTGGTGATGGCCGCCGCAGTGGCCGACTTCCGGCCGGCCGACCCGCATCCCAGCAAGATCAAGAAAGTCGGGTCGGACCCGGATCCGGTGTCGCTGGTCGTCAACCCGGACATCGTGGCCGAGCTGGTCCGACGCCGTCCGCGGGGGCAGGTGGTGGTCGGCTTCGCGGCCGAGACCGGCGACGCCACCGGTGACGTGCTCACCCACGGCCGGGCCAAGCTCGCCCGCAAGGGCTGTGACCTGCTGGTGGTCAACGCTGTCGGGGAGGGCGGCGCGTTCGAGGCCGAGCACAACAGCGGCTGGCTGCTCGGCGACGACGGCGCGGAGACCGAGCTGCCCGAGGGTCCCAAGAGCCTGCTCGCCGCCTACGTCTGGGACGCCGTCGCTGCCCGCCTCAAACGGTGATCACCATGTCGTGTAGTGACGGCGATCATGTGCCGGGTAGTGAGCTGGAACCCACCGGCCGCGCGATGAGCGTCCTGTCCGAGCGGGTCGTCGCGTTGCTCGCGGAGTTCGTCGATGGTCTCGATGACGCCCCAGCGGCCCGTGTCGAGCTGCCCGAGGGCCTGGCCACGGCGCTGGGGCGGCCACCACCTGAGCAGCCCACGGAGCTGCCCGCCCTGCTGGACACGGTCCGCCAGGCGGCGCAGGTCGCGGTCGAGACGGCGGGGCCGCGCTTCTTCGGCTACATCCCCGGTGGTGGACTGTTCGCCTCCGCGCTGGCCGAGCTGCTCGCGCAGACCCTGAACCGCTACACCGGCCTGTCTGAGATCGCTGCGGGTCTGGTCGCGCTCGAAGACGGCGTGCTTCGCTGGCTGTGCCGGCTGTTCGGCCTGCCACCCGGCGCGGGCGGGCTGCTCACCACCGGTGGCTCGATGGCCACGCTGTCGATGCTGGTGGCCGCGCGGCAGGACCGTCTCGGTGACGGTGCCGGCTGTGGAGCCACCGTCGGGACGATCTACATCTCCGACCAGACCAACCACTGTGTGCGCAAGGCGGCGCGCATCGCCGGGTTCCCCGCCACCCAGCTTCGGGCGCTGTCGACCACCGCCGAGCTACGCATCGACGTCGAGGCCGCCGAGGCGACGATCGCCGCCGACCGAGCTGCTGGCATGCGCCCGTTTCTCCTGGTAGCCACCGCGGGCACGACCAGCGCCGGGGTCATCGACCCGCTGGCTGATCTCGCCGCGCTGGCCAGGCGGCATGGGATGTGGTATCACGTCGATGCCTGTTATGGCGGGTTCTTCCAGCTCACCGAGCGGGGTCGGGCCCGGCTCGCGGGCATCGAGCAGGCGGACTCGATCAGTCTGGACCCGCACAAGAGCCTGTTCCTGCCCTACGGCACCGGAGCGCTCCTGGTCCGCAAGGTCAGCGCACTCGTCGCCGCGCATACCGACGACGCGGACTACCTGCACGACCTGCACGGCGGCGCGTTGCCGGACTTCGCGCACCTGGGAGCCGAGCTCACCCGCGGCAACCGCGGCCTGCGGCTGTGGCTGCCGTTGCACCTGCACGGCGTGCACGCCTTCCGGGCGGCCCTTGACGAGAAGCTCGACCTGGCCCACTGGGCCCACACTGAGCTTTCCGCCGACGGCCGGCTGGAGGTGCCCTACCCGTGCGAGCTGTCGACCGTGCTGTTCCGGCTGCGCCGTGGCGATGACAGCGACGGGGACAACGGGACCTTCCTGCGCCGGATCAACGCCACCGGCCGGGTATTCCTGTCCAGCACCCGCCTGCGCGGTCGGCTGACGCTGCGGCTGTGCGTGCTGTCACACCGCACCCATGCCGGCCACGTGCACGAAGCGGTGTCAGTCATCAGACAGGTCGCCGAATCGATCACGTGAGGCCAAGACGGTCCCGCGGGCCGTTCATCGGGCGGCGGCCCGCACGGTGTGCGCCAGCAGCAGGGCGGTGGTCACCGGACCGACACCACCGGGCACCGGAGTCAGAGCCCCGGCACGGACGGCGACCGCTCCGGCGTCGATGTCGCCGACCAGACCGCTGTCCTCGGTGGGGTTGGTGCCGACATCGATCGCGACCGCGCCGGGCAGCACGTACTCGCTAGTGATCATCTTCGGCTTGCCGACGGCGACGACCAGCACATCGGCCCGACTGGTGACCGCCGCGAGGTGGCGGGTGCGGGAGTGGCAGATCGTCACCGTGGCGTTGCGGTTGAGCAGCAGGTGCGCGGTCGGCTTGCCGACCACGGTCGACCGGCCCACCACGGCGACATGCCGGCCTTCCAGGTCGATGCCGTGGTGGTCGAGGATGGCCACCACGGCCTCGGCGGTGGCGGGTGCGTACGCCGGCAGCCCGCAGACCAGGCGTCCGATGCTCAGGGGGTTGGCGCCGTCGACGTCCTTGGCGGGGTCGATCTCGGCCGCGAGGTCTTCGAGTGCGGTGCCTGGGGGGAGCGGGGTCTGCAGGATGATGCCGTGCACCGTCTCCTGGCCACTGAGCTTGCCCAGCGCCGTACGGATGGTGTCGGCGTCGGCATCGGCGCCGAGGTCGACCACGTCGCAGGTGATGCCGACCCTGTCGGCCGCTCGTGACAGGGAGCTGACATACCAGGCGCTGGAGGCGTCGTCGGTCGCGGTCGCGACCGCCAACCGCGGCGTGGTACCCGCAGCCCTCAGCGCTGCGGCCCGCTCGGTCACCTGGCCGCGGATCGTGGCCGAGAGCTCCTTACCGGACAGCACGCGGGCGCTCATCGGCCGATCGCCTCCCGCACGGCTGCGGTGACCATCTGCGCCCGCGTCACCAGCTCGTCCACCCCGGCCAGCACATCGAGGAACTCCACGCGGGCATTCTCCTCCGCAAGGCCGGCCAGGTTGGTCTCCACGTTCAGCCGGGCGCAGGACGCCGCCGCGCGGGCCAGCTCGGCGGCCACCGCGACATCGGTGATGACGTTCCTGTTGCCGATCGGCAACAGGGTCTCGGCGAGCCCGACCAGACGGGCCGCCGTCGTGATGGTCGCCGCCGGCGGTTGCGCCGCCCCATGCAGCGCCCGCTGGATCGCCGCCGTCCGCGCCGCCTGCTCCTCCGGGGTGGCCCTCGGCAGCCGGTAGGCATCCGAGACGCCCGCGAACGCGGCGGCGTCGTCCTGCGCCAGGCGCACAGCGCGATCCCGCGCCGCCTCGGACTCGGCCAGCACGGCGCTGACGGTCTCGGCGTGCTCGACGTATCTGTCCCCGGTGCTGTAGCGGGCCACCATCGACAGCAGCGCCGCGGCCTGCGCGGCGGACAGCGCTGCCGACGCCCCACCGCCCGGAGCCGGCACCCGCGCGGCCAGCTGATCCAGAAAATCGCCGATCCGGTCATCTCTCATGAAGCGCTCGTCCCTTATCCTGATCACGTTGACACCAGCAGAGCCCTTGCGGTTCCTCACGATCTTCAGTCTATACGGCAACGAGTCCCCTGCCGCACACGAAACCGAGTGTTGACAAGATCTCGGACGGATAGAGCGACTCCGCTGCGCTACCCGACGCGGCTTGCAGGACCTTGTATTCGGCCCCGTTCTCCGCCCCCCACGCCATCGCGGCACGCCACAGCGCCCTGCCGTGGCCCCTGCGCCGGTAGTGTGGATGCACCGCGAAGTATTGTGGTGGCTGCATTCGTGTCCCCGTGACGTCGAGCAGAGTTCCCATGGGGCCGACTGCTCCGACGATTCCCCGGTCTTCGACCCTGACGAGGATGGGACCGTCGGAGAGTCCGGTCTTGAGCCTCTGGTAGAGGAAGGCGAATCCGTCTTCCTGGAGCTGTTCGACGAAGGTTGAAAACGTGTCTGCGACGGCGCAGTCCGATAGCTGCATGACTTCGTCGTGGTGGCGCTTATCCTGGTTGCGGAACGTTTTCAGCAGCAGTCGTGTTCTCGCGCTCTCGGGGGTGTCTTGAAACCAGATGACTCGGCCGGCAGCCGTGCCGAAGGTGGCACGCCACTTGCGCGTCCACCGGGTGAGCTCGCTGTGCATATCGTGATCGGGCCGGTCTTGCTCATACTCGTCGAGTCTGGTCCGCAGTTCGACCGGTGTCATCGTCGCCTCGCTCAGCACCGGGTCATCGGCGCAGTCCAGCACGGCCCGCAGCGCGGGTACCCCGGCGTGGCCTGCCCCTGCGGTTCCAGCGGATTCTCCGGGTGCGCGCCAGAACTCGCCGTGATGCCGCGGGAGCGGCTGAGGCCTGAGTTGTGAATCTTTTGCGGGCCAAGCGGGATCAGATCGGCCACAGTCACCCTCGTGACACTCAAGTCATATCGAACCCTGGCCTGCATGGGTTTCCGGTGCCGTGGCCCTGATGGTTGTCCCATGGCCACAGCTGATGGGCCGGTGGACTACCCGGACCCGTGGTCGCCTCGGGTCATCGTCGTGCGTCGCCGGGTGATCGATGTCTCCAGCGCGCCGATCACGATGCCTGCGGCGCACCGTTGACCGTTACCGACGCGCTTGGGCCATGTGAAGCTGACGGGGCGTTCTGGTAGACCCGCCAGGTGAGCGTCGGCCGGTCCCGCCGCGGGCAACGCAGCCCGGCTGCCGTGCTGCCGGTTGCGCGGGTGTGCGTGGACACCCCGCTGGCCCACCTCGACCGCCCGTTCGACTACCTGGTGCCTGCCGAGCTCGACGTGACGGCGGCGCCGGGCGTGCGGGTGCGGGTGCGTTTCGCCGGACGGCTGGCGGACGGGTGGCTGCTGGACCGAGCCGAGCGATCCGATCATCCGGGACCGCTGGCCTGGCTCGACCGGGTGGTCTCCGCCGAGCCGGCGCTCAGCCCCCAGGTCGCCGCGCTGGCCCGGGCCGTGGCAGACCGGTGCGCGGGCACCATGAGTGACGTGCTGCGGTTGGCGGTGCCACCGCGGCACGCCCGCACCGAGGCCGAGCCGGTCACCCTGGTGCCGACCCGCCCGCCACGGCCCTCGACCGGAGGGTGGGGACGCTATCCCCGAGGGGTGGCCTTCCTGGACGCGCTGCACCAGGGCCGGGCGGCGCACGCCTGCTGGCAGGCGCTGCCGGGGGAGGACTGGCCCGCTCGGCTCGCGGAGGCCGCCGTCACCGTCGCCGCCGTCGGCCGGGGCGCGCTGCTGGTGCTGCCCGACCACCGCGACACCGCGCGGGTGCACGCCGCGGTGGCCGCGCTGGCCGGGCCCGACGCGGTGATCACCCTCGCCGCCGAGTCCGGACCCGCGCGGCGGTACCGCCGATGGCTGGCGGTGCGCCGGGGCGCGGTGCGCATCGTGGTCGGCACCCGGGCGGCAGCTTTCGCCCCGGTCGCGGACCTGGGCCTGATGGTGCTCTGGGACGACGGTGACGACCTGCACGCCGAGCCCCGGGCCCCTTACCCGCACAGCCGGCTGGTGCTCGGCCAGCGGGCCGTGCTCGAAGGCGGGGCGCTGCTGGTGGCCGGCTACGCCCGCACCGCGGAGACGCAGTTGTCACTCGACACCGGATGGGCGCATGAGATTGTCGCCACCCGCGACGTGGTGCGGGCTGCGGCGGCGCGGGTCACCGCGATCGGGGAGGACGACACCCAGCTGGCTCGGGACCCAGCGGCCCGTGCGGCGCGGCTGCCCGCGGTGGCGTTCGAGGCGGCTCGCGCGGCGCTGAGCCGTGACCGGCCGGTGCTGGTGCAGGTGCCGCGCCGCGGCTATGTCCCCTCGCTGGCCTGCGGGCAGTGCCGGGCCGCGGCGCGCTGCCGGCGCTGCGCGGGCCCGCTGGCGCTGCGCGGCGCCGGTCCGGCCACCTGCCGGTGGTGCGGCACCGTCGAGGCCGGCTACCGCTGCCCTGCCTGCGGTTGCGACCGGCTGCGCGCGACGGTGATCGGGGCCCGCCGCACCGCGGAGGAGCTTGGCCGCGCCTTCCCCGGGGTGCCGCTGGTCACCTCCGGTGGAGGCAGCTCCGGCGCGCCGCGGTCGAACCGCGCATCGGCTGGGGAGGTGCTGGCCGACATCCCGCCAGGACGGTCGCTGGTGATCGCCACCCCTGGGGCGGAACCGTTGGCCCGATACGGGGCGGCGTTGTTGCTGGATGCCTCCGCGCTGCTGGCCCGTCCCGACCTGCGTGCAGCGGAGGAGGCGTTGCGGCGGTGGATGGCCGCTGCGGCGATGGTGGAGCCGGCCGCCGACGGTGGCCGGGTGGTCGTCGTCGCGGAGTCCTCGCTCGCTGCGGTGCAGGCCCTCGTCCGATGGGACCCGGCTGGCCACGCCCGGGCTGAGTTGGCCGCGCGCGCCGAGCTCGGCTTCCCACCCTCGGTGCGGATGGCCGCGCTGGACGGTGCGCCGGCCACGGTGGCGAGTCTCGGCGAGGCGCTTGACCTGCCGCGGGGGGCCGCGCTGCTGGGTCCGGTACCCGCCCCGGGGGAGCCTGCGGGCGAGCGGGAGCGGCTGCTGGTCCGCGTCCCCCGCTCCCAGGGGTTGGCCCTGGCCGGCGCGCTGGCCGCGCTGCAAGCCGGGCGCAGCGCGCGCAAGCTGCCCGACCCGCTGCGGGTCCAGCTTGACCCGCAGGAGTTGGCCTAGCGGCCTGGTGGGTGTTTTCCCGTGCCCTGGCCCGTGCCCTGGCACGGGAAAACACCCACCAGGCATACTGCGTGGGTGCCTGTCCAACCCGTTCGGCCTAGTCCGCATCCGCTGTCCAACAAGGCGCGCTAAGCGGTGCGGCTCGTCTTCGCCGGCACGCCTGACGTGGCGGTGCCCGCACTGCGGGCGCTGCTGGACTCCGACCGGCACGAGGTCGCCGCGGTGGTGACCCGACCGGACGCGCCAGCCGGACGTGGGCGGCGGCCGACCCGCTCCCCGGTGGGCACGCTAGCCGACAGTGCGGGACTGGAGGTGCTCACCCCGCGCCGCCCGTCGGATCCGGACTTTGTGGCCCGGCTGTCCGCGCTGGCCCCGGACTGCTGCCCGGTGGTCGGCTACGGTGCGCTGATTCCGCGGGTGGCGCTGGACATTCCCCGGCACGGCTGGGTGAACCTGCACTTCTCCCTGCTGCCCGCCTGGCGCGGCGCGGCTCCGGTGCAGGCAGCGATCCGGCACGGGGACGAGATCACTGGCGCATCCACCTTCGCGTTGGAGGAGGGGCTGGACACCGGCCCGGTGTATGGCACGGTCACCGAGGTGATCCGGGCCGAGGACACCGCGGGGGAGCTGCTGCGCCGGTTGGCCGACGCTGGAGCCGCCCTGCTGGTGGCCACCATGGACAGGATCGCCGACGGGACTGTGCGTCCGGTGCCGCAGAGCGCGGATGGAGTCTCGCACGCGCCGAAGCTCACCGCGGACGATGCTCGCGTGGACTTCAGCGTCCCGGCCTTCGCGGTGCACCGCCAGGTGCGCTCGGTCACGCCCGTCCCCGGTGCCTGGACCCTGTTCCGGGGCCAACGCGTGGGTCTCGGGCCGGTGCTCCTCACCGATGCCCGTACCGTGGGTGAGCTGGCGTCCTGCGAGCTGCGGGTGACCAAACGGGAGGTGCTTGTGGGCACGGCCACCGGGGCGGTGCGGCTGGGTGAGGTCACCGTGCCCGGTAAGCGGGCGATGCCCGCGCCGGACTGGGCCCGCGGTGCCCGGCTGGAGCCGGGGGAGCGGTTCGAGTGACGGCCGGCGTCCGGGTCACGCCGTGACGGTGCCCCGCAAGCCGTCCCGACCGCTGCGCCCCGGGCCCCCTCCTCGGCGCTCCGGGCCACGCCGGCCGCCAGTGGACGACCCACCGCGGCGGGCCGCGCTGGACGCCTTGGCCGCGGTGCGCGAACGTGACGCGTACGCCAACCTGGTGCTGCCCAGCATGCTGCGGCAGCGCGGGATCCACGGCCGGGACGCCGCGCTGGCCACCGAGCTGTGCTATGGGACGTGCCGCGCGCGTGGTCTGCTGGATGCGGTGCTGCAGTCCTGTACGGACCGTCCGCTCTCCGAGGTGGACGGTGAGCTGCTGGACGCCCTGCGGCTGGGCAGCTACCAGTTGTTGCGAACCCGGGTGCCGCCACATGCCGCGGTCGGCACCACCGTGGATCTGGTGCGGGCCGGTCGTGGCAGTGCCGCGGCCGGCTTCGTCAACGCCGTGTTGCGCCGGGTCGGCGTGCGGGACCGGGACAGCTGGGTGCGGACGGTCGCGCCGGCCGCCGACGAGGACCCGGTGGGGCACCTCGCGTTGGCGCACTCGCACCCGCGGTGGATCGCGCAGTCCTTCGCCGACGCCCTGGGTGGTGACCTGGACGAGCTGGCGCGAGCGCTGGCCACCGACGACGCCCGACCGCTGGTGCACCTCGCCGCGCGCCCCGGGCGGATCAGCGCCGCTGAGCTGGCCGGGTTGACCGGCGGCCGGGTTGCCCGGTACTCGCCTTACGGGGTGCACTTGGCCGACGGTGGTGACCCGGGTGAGCTGGTCCCGGTGCGTGATCAGCTGGCCCAGGTGCAGGACGAGGGCAGCCAGCTCGTCACCCTCGCGCTGGCCGGTGTGCCGCTGAAGGGCGCCGATGCCCGTTGGCTGGACCTGTGCGCCGGTCCGGGAGGCAAGGCGGCGCTGCTGGGTGCTCTGGGAGCCATCCGGGGGGCGACTCTGGAGGCCGTGGAGAAGGCCGAGCATCGGGCCCGGTTGGTCGACCAGGCGTGCGCTGGGTTGCCGGTGACGGTGCACGTCGTCGATGGCCGGGTCAGCGGGCTGCCGGAACGAGCCTATGACCGGGTGCTCGTGGACGCGCCGTGCACCGGGCTCGGGGCGTTGCGCCGCCGTCCGGAGGCGCGCTGGCGGCGGCGGCCCGAAGACCTCCCCGGGCTTCTGAGGCTGCAGCGGGAGCTGCTGGTCGCGGCGCTGCGACTGGCTCGCCCGGGGGGTGTGGTGGCCTACGTGACGTGTTCACCGCACTGGGACGAGACGGTGGGCGTGGTCGCGGACGTGATACGGCGCACGGGCGCTGAGCAGCTCGACGCCAGGCTCCGGTTTCCCGACATGCCTGCGCTGGGCGAGGGGCCGCACGTCCAGCTGTGGCCGCACCGGCACGGCACCGACGCGATGTTCTGTGCCCTCCTGCGTCGCTGAGCTAGCATTCGCCCCGCTCGGTGGTGGAAGGTGCACAGGCATCCATGAGACCTGCACTGTCAGCGCGGATGCGGCGGATGGCGGGTGCTGTCGAGAACGGGAGCAGCTCGGCGAGGTCGTCAGGCTTGTTCAACATCACGTCGAGGTGGTCCCTGAAACGGTATGGCTCACTATGGAACAGCTCACGGCCGAATTCTTTTCGCATCCTGGAGAAGAGAGAGCGTACCGTTTCAGTCGTTGTGGCTCCGCCGTACACGTCCTGTACCAGCTCTGCGGAGGTGCGGCCGGCCGGCGACCAAGCGAGCAGAAACAAGATCTCGACGTACCGCTTGCTCAGGTCGTACGACATCGAAGTACCAGCCTTGTGTACTGTCAGCGACCACCGCGTGTGTTCGCGCACATCGAGCTCCACCCGGGTTGCCGGCAGGGAGCCCGCACCCGCCGGCCGCCACAGCCAGCCGGCCATGAACGGCTCGACGACCCATCGTCCCCCCAACAGGGGGTAGTCGAACGGCTGGTCGCGCACCTGTGTGGGCAGTGGCAACAGCTGGTGCTTGCGCGCGATCCTCCGGGACTCGACCACATGGCCACAACCGTCGGTGAGCACCACCGGCGTGCCGAACCTGTGCAGCGTCAGTAAGGCGACCTCGCGCAGCGGCGTCAACTTGTCCTCATGCGCCTTACGCGCCTGGCTCGGCACGAGTCTCGCCGCCAGCTCCACCATCGTCAGCGTGTTGGCGTGCACGTTCTTCTTCAGAGTGGTCACATTGAGGATGCCGAGCAGCCTTCTCTGGTCCCAGGCGTCATACAACGGGGCGGCGGCGCAGGAGAAGGGGTGGTGTGCGGCCACGTAGTGCTCGTTGGCGATGCACAGTAGTCCGCAGCGCTCGATGAGGGCGGTGCCCGCGGCATTCGTGCCGACGGCATCCTCTCTCCAGCACGCTCCCTCGACGAGCCCCAGTGCGTCCGCTATCCCCAGTGCCGTGACGCTACCGAGTCGCCACAGCACCCAGCCGGCGGGGTCGTGCACAGTAATGACCTGGGAGTCATCGCCGTCTTCGAGAGCCTGCCGTATCGCTGGCACGAGCTCGGCCAGGTCGGGTTCGCGACGACGCTTCTCCAGCTCTTCCACGCTCAGGTGCCGCATGCCGGCGCCGCGAGCAGGATCAAGCTGTTTCCGGGCTAACCGATGGTGTGACCTGACGATGGCGAGGACTTCCTTGTGGTCTGACCGGCGCCTACCCAGCGTGTTCTCACGCGCCTGGAGGAGTCGCTTCACCGCACGACCGAAATTCGGCCCCACCGCAGGTTCTGGTCGTTCAGCAGGCATCGAGCCCACCGTTCTTTTGATCGGCTCTCTGGTTGTCGCACTCGCATCTGCCCCTCCCCGGAAGGCCGATCCGGGATGATTCGGCACCCATCCAGCCGGCCAGCGCGATGGCGATCCCGACACCGATCAGCTCCGGACGCCCGGTAGCACCGACCACACCGACCAGCATCAGCCTCTGTAGGAGGTCGCCTCGCACCTCCAGCACCAACGGTCGGGAGCTCCCATCCCCGCTGCAGCCACATACTCCCACCACAACCTCCTCGATCGGTGTGGTGGCCACAGTGGCACCGTCGCGGGCGACGGACAAGAGTTGCAAGGGGTTGCATGCGGCGCGAAGGGTCACCGCTTGTCTGCTGTGATGAGGTAGTAGTCGATGAGCCCGCAGTTGTATGCCTTCAGCCAGTTGCGTCCCCAGCTGTCCCTGAACTCGGTCTGCTCCATCCAGGAGTCGAAGCCGCGCCAGACATGCTCACCGATGTTCTCGACGCGCACGTCGACGAAGCCTCTTCTGAGGAGGTCGTCCCGAAAGGAACCGATCGGAAGGACGACGTCGACGCCGCTGTCGATTGTTTCGATCAGTCGTCGGAGCTCGTCGACAGCGGCCGGATAGGGCGTGAAGAAGGTTGTGACGGCCAGCCTGCCTCCGGGTTTGAGCACTCGATGGGCTTCGGAGGCGAAGGCGCCCAGGTCCTCGAAGTGTTGGGCCGCTTCCACCGAGTAACATTTGTCGAACTTCTCGCCGGCGTAAGGAAGTTCCAGCGCGGAGCCCTGCCGCAGCACGAACCGGTCAGGCTGGTGCGCGACCAGGTCGGCGTTGACTCTGGTGGCGCGGTCGATCTGGTCCTGGGAGAGATCGAGCCCGTGCACGGCTCGTGGACCGAATTCTCGAAGCGTGAGTGCGGCCCCCACGGCGATGCCGCACCCGACTTCCAGCACCACATCGGTCGGACCGATCGTCAAGCGACGAAGAACGGCACGGTAGAGGTTGGCCTGGCTCTCGGTGCGCTCGTCCACGCTGATGAGTCCGGGCGTGAAGTCCTGCCAGTACCCGAAGTTGATGAAGTTGCCCGAGAAGATCGTCATCGAGCTGAGATCGTCTGCCCCGTACATCGCGGCTCGTCGCGAGGCACCGCTGTCGTCTGACATGATTCTCCCGCTCGGTCTCTTCAGATCACCATGGTCAGGTCGCCATCGCACGGTGGGCGAGGACGAGTGCCCCGGCCGGGCCGGCCAGCGGGCCGAGCGCGGGCGGGACGACGAAGTCCTCGGCGCCGTGTTCGCCTAGCCCGGGATACCCGGCCAGCGCCTCGCGAAGATCGGCCCGCACCAGCGGGAACAGCTCGGGTAGAGCGGTCACGCTGCCGCCGATCACGATGCGCTGCGGCGCGATCGTGTAGACGATGTTGCGTAACCCGGCGGCGAGATAGCCGGCCTCGAGTCGGGCGGCCGCCCGGAGCGTGTCACCGTCGAGCTGCTCGGCCGGCCGGTCCCACCGAGCGGCCACCGCCGCGCCGCTCGCCATCCCCTCCCAGCAGTCGCCGTGAAACGGGCACTGTCCGGTGAAGTGGTCGCCGGGCTGGTGCGGCACACTGAGGTGGCCCATCTCAGGGTGACCCAGCCCATGGATGATCCGGCCCTGGACCACGGCTCCCGCGCCGATGCCGGTGCCGACGGTCAGGTACACGAACGTGTCCAGACCACGCGCGGCCCCCCAGCGGCCCTCACCCAGCGCGGCGGCGTTGACGTCGGTGTCGAACCCCACCGGCACGCCGAGCGCGCGTCGGGCCGGCCCGACCACGTCGACGTACGCCCAGCCCGGTTTCGGGCTGCGTGTGATGAACCCATGCCGCGGATGGGATCGGCGCAGCTCCAGCGGGCCGAACGACGCGATGCCGATCGCGGCCAGCGGCCCACCACGCGACACCTCCCGCTGGAGGAAAGCGAGCACCTGGGCCAGCGTCTCGGCGGGTTTCCCGGTCGCGATCCGGGTCTGGGCCACGATGTGACCAGGATCAGACCCGACCAGGCAGATGACCTTCGTCCCGCCTAGCTCGACCGCCCCCAACCGCACCGACGTCATCTGCCGGAGCCTTTGCCTCTGCCCGAGCCCACAGACAGCGAGGGTACGATCGCGAGCACGATAGCCGCGACCAGCCCCTTGCTCTTTTCTCCTGGGAGGCTCGGCATGCCCGATGGGCCGTTCGGCTCCGGGTTCAACCCGCTTGAGGAGCTCGTGAGCCGGTTGGTCGGCGGCCTTGGGCAGTCTCTCGGCGGGGGGAGCGGGCCGGGCACGTCGACGCGGCGGCTGGACCGCTACGGCCGTGACCTCACGGCCGCTGCCCGCGCGGGCCGCCTGGACCCGGTCATCGGGCGGGAGGAGGAGGTTGAGCAGGTTCTGGAGGTGCTGTCCCGGCGGACCAAGAACAACCCGATACTGATCGGGGACCCCGGCGTCGGCAAGACAGCGATCGTCGAGGGCATCGCCCAGCGGATGGCCGAGGGCGCGGTTCCGGAGCCGCTGCGCAACCGGCGGCTGGTCGCGCTCGACCTGGCCGGGATGGTGTCCGGAGCCAAGTACCGAGGCGAGTTCGAGGAACGGCTCACGGCGGTGATCGAGGAGGTCACCGCCGCCGCTCGGACGGTGGTGCTGTTTCTCGACGAGCTGCACACGGTGATCGGCGCCGGCGCGGCCGAGGGTGGTGCGATGGACGCCGCCAGCCTGCTCAAGCCCGCGTTGGCCCGAGGTGACCTGCAGATGGTCGGGGCCACCACCGTCGAGGAGTATCGCCGGCACATCGAGCGGGACCCTGCGCTGGAACGACGGTTCCAGCCCGTCCTGGTCGCCGAGCCGAGCGTCGAGGACACCGTCGCGATCGTGCGCGGCCTGCGCAAGCGCTACGAGTCGCACCACCGGGTGTGCATCACCGACGAGGCCATCGAGGCGGCTGCGCGGCTGTCTCACCGATACCTCACCGACCGGTTCCTCCCCGACAAGGCGATCGACCTGGTCGACCGGGCCGGCGCGCGGGTCCGGAGCCGAGCGCAGGCCCCGAGCGAGGACACCCGAGCCCTCGAGCAGCGCGTCGAGCAGCTCACCCGAGCCAAGGACATCGCGGTCGACGCCGAGGACTATGAGCGGGCCGAGGCGCTGACCCGGGCACTCGACCTGGCGATCGTGGAGCTGGAGACCGCACACGCCGGCCCGGCGCGTCCGCCGGAGGTCGGCGCCGAGGACGTCGCGGACATCGTCGCACGCAGCACCGGCATCCCCGTCGCGCGGCTCACCGAGGTGGAGCGGCACCAGCTGCTCCACCTCGAGGAGCAGCTGCGGCAGCGGGTCGTCGGGCAGGACGAGGCGGTCGAGGCCGTCGCGGACGCGGTCCGGGCCAGCCGCGCCGGTCTCGGCCATCCGGACCGGCCAGTCGGGTCGTTCCTGTTCCTCGGCCCCACCGGCGTCGGTAAGACCGAGCTGGCCCGGGCACTGGCGCAGGCCCTGTTCGGGTCACCGGAGCGGCTCGTCCGCATCGACATGAGCGAGTTCCAGGACAGGCACACCGTGTCGCGGCTCATCGGCGCGCCACCCGGCTACGTCGGCCACGAGGAGGCCGGCCAGCTCACCGACGCCGTCCGCCGCACCCCGTACACGGTGGTGCTGCTGGATGAGATCGAGAAGGCGCATGCCGACGTCTCGAACATCCTGCTGCAGGTCTTCGATGCCGGCCGGCTCACGGACTCCCGGGGCAGGACCGTGAACTTCGCCAACGCCGTGATCATCATGACCAGCAACCTCGGCGGCGAGGCGCTGTTGGCCGCGACCGGTGCCGGACGATCGGTCGAGGAGGTGCGGGAACCGCTGATGGCCAGCGTGCGGAGGCACTTCCGGCCGGAGTTCCTCAATCGGCTCGACGAGATCGTCCTGTTCCGCGGCCTCGACCGGCCGCAGCTCCGCATGATCACCGAGCTGCTACTGGAGCAGACTCGGCAACGGCTGCGCGCGCAGGACATCACCCTGCGCCTCGACGAGGACGCCATCGACTGGCTCGTCGACCGGGGCTACCAGCCCGAGTTCGGAGCTCGGCCGCTGCGTCGAGCGATCGGACGTGAACTGGACCGGAAACTGTCTCGCATGCTGCTCGCCGGCGACCTCAGACCAGGCCAGGACGTCCTCGGGAGCGTCGCCGGGGACCAGCTGCGGTTCCGGGTCGGAACCGCTCGTGAGTGGCATTGAGCGCTATGACACTGTTTGCCACTCACGAGCGGTTCGCGCGGCGCCGGCCAGGCGCGATACCGTGCGTACCGTGCCACACCAGCCGATGATCGCGCCGTCTCTGCTGTCCGCCGACTTCGCTCGGCTCGCCGACGAGGCCAACGCGGTACCGGGCGCCGACTGGCTGCATGTCGACGTGATGGACGGGCACTTCGTGCCCAATCTCACTCTGGGCCTTCCCGTCGTGCAGAGCCTGATGAAGTACACCGACATCCCGGTGGACTGCCATCTCATGATCGACGATCCGGATCGGTGGGCGATCGGCTACGCCGAGGCGGGCTGCTACAACGTCACCGTGCACGCCGAGGCCGCGCGAGACCCGGTGAAGCTGGCGAAGGAGCTGCGCGCGGCCGGGACCAGGGCCGGCCTGTCGATCAAACCCAAGACCCCGCTGGAGCCCTGGGTGGAGGTGCTGCGGCACTACGACACGCTGCTGGTGATGAGTGTGGAGCCCGGCTTCGGTGGGCAGTCCTTCATTCACGAGGTGCTGGACAAGGTGCGGACCGCGCGGCGGTTGGTGGACACCGGGCACCTCACCGTGCTGGTGGAGATCGACGGGGGGATCAACGCCGACACCATCGAGGCGGCCGCGTCGGCCGGGGTGGACTGTTTCGTCGCCGGCTCGGCGGTGTACGGGGCTGATGACCCGGCGTGCGCCGTCGAGTCGCTACGGGCCCAGGCCCGTGCGTGCGGCGGCCGGTGAGGTGCACCGCCCGGGAGGCTGAGCCGTGTTCACCGGCATCGTCGAGGAGTTCGGGGAGCTGCTCGGCCGAGACGAGCGGCCCGACGCGGCGCTACTCACCGTGCACGGGCCGCTGGTGAGCTCCGATGCGCGACGCGGTGACTCGGTCGCGGTCAACGGAGTGTGCCTGACCGTGGTGGACGTCCAGGGTGAGATGTTCACCGCTGACGTGATCGGCGAGACGTTGCGTCGCTCCACCCTGGGGACGGCCCGGACCGGGGACCGGCTGAACCTGGAGCGAGCGGTGAGGCTCGGGCACCGGCTGGGCGGGCACCTGGTGCAGGGTCACGTCGACGGCACCGGAACGGTGCGCTCCCGCACCGCGCCGCGGGATGGCGCTCCGTGGGAGCTGGTGCGGATCGACATGCCCGCCGGGCTGGCCCGCTACGTGGTGGAGAAGGGATCCATCACCGTGGACGGGGTGTCGCTCACCGTGATCGAGGTGGGCGCAGACCACCTCTCGGTGGGGCTCATCCCGACCACCCAGCAGCTGACCACCCTGGGCCTGAGACGCCCCGGCGAGCCGGTGAACCTCGAGGTCGACGTCATCGCGAAATATGTCGAGCGGTTGGCCTGCCCACATCTCGCCCTCGGTGTCGGCGGCCCGCGGGATGATGCTGGGGGATGATGCGGGGGGAGGAGGACACGATGACCCAGAGCGCCTTTGCCGGCATCGATCGGGCGATCGCCGACGTGGCGACCGGGCGTCCGGTGATCGTGGTGGACGACGAGGACCGGGAGAACGAAGGCGACCTGATCTTCGCCGCGACGTGGGCCACTCCCGAGCTGCTGGCGTTCATGGTCCGGTACACGTCGGGTTATGTCTGCGTGGCGCTGACCGGGGAGGACTGCGACCGGTTGGACCTGCCGCCGATGTTCCACACCAACCAGGACAAACGGGGCACCGCCTACACCGTGACGGTGGACGCCCGCGAGGGAGTCACGACCGGGATCTCGGCGGCGGACCGGGCTCGCACCATCCGCCTGCTGGCCGACCCGGACGCCAAGTCGGTCGACTTCGTCCGCCCGGGGCATGTCGTGCCACTGCGGGCCAGGGAGGGTGGGGTGCTGCGTCGCCCCGGGCACACCGAGGCCGGGGTAGACCTGGCCCGGCTGGCTGGGCTGTCGCCGGCCGGGGCGCTGTGCGAGATCGTCTCGGTGAAGGATCCCGGTGAGATGGCCCGTCGCGACGAGCTGGAGGTCTTCGCCGCCGAGCACGACCTGACGCTGATCACCATCGCTGATCTCATCGCCTACCGGCTGCGGTTCGAGAAGCAGGTGGAACGGGTCGCGGAGGCCCGAATCCCGACCGCGCACGGGGATTTCACCGCGATCGGGTTCGACTCGCTGCTCGATGGGGTCGAGCACATAGCGCTGATCACCGGGGACATCGGGGACGGGGCCGACGTGCTGGTCCGGGTGCACTCGGAATGCCTCACCGGCGATGTGTTCGGCTCGCTGCGCTGTGACTGCGGCACGCAGCTGGACGCGGCACTGGCCGCCGTCGCCGCCGAGGGCCGCGGGGTGGTGCTCTACGTGCGGGGTCACGAGGGCCGCGGCATCGGGCTGATGCACAAGCTGCAGGCCTACCAGCTGCAGGACGCCGGCGCCGACACCGTGGACGCCAACCTCGCCCTGGGCATGCCTGCCGACGCCCGGGACTACGGCACCGGCGCGCAGATCCTGGTGGATCTCGGAGTGCGCTCGATGCGGCTGCTCACCAACAACCCGGCCAAGCGGGCCGGCCTGGAGGGTTACGGCCTGACGATCACCGGGAGGATCCCGATGCCCATCCGGCCGAACCCGGAGAACCTGCGCTACCTGCGCACCAAACGCGACCGGATGGGTCACGACCTCGACGGCCTGGACCCCGCGGATGCGGCCCTCACCGAGCGAGCGCGGCCATGAGCGGTACCGGCCGGCCGGCACTGGAGGTACCGCGCTGCGCGGAGCTGCGGCTGGGCATCGCCGCGACCCGCTGGCATGAGCACATCACCACCGCGCTGCTGGACCGGGCGAGTGCCGCCGCAGCCCAGGCTGGGATCGCGGAGCCGACGGTGGTGCGGGTACCGGGTGCGGTCGAGCTGCCCGTGGTGTGCCAGGAACTGGCCCGCCGCAACGACGCCGTGCTCGCGCTCGGGGTGGTGATCCGCGGTGGTACCCCGCACTTCGACTACGTCTGCGACGCGGTCACCGCCGGGCTCGCCAGGGTTGCGCTGGACGAGGGGATCGCCGTCGGCAACGGCGTGCTCACCTGCGACACCGAGGAGCAGGCCCTGGACCGCTGTGGGCTGCCCTCCTCCTCGGAGGACAAGGGCTTCCAGGCCTGCGTCGCCGCGTTGCAGACGGCTCTGGTGCTGCGCGGGTTGCGTGGGACGCGGCGGGACACGACATGACCACCGCGGTGTTCGAGGCCCGGCCCCGCAAGGCCCGTCGTATCTCGATCGCCGCCGCGGTGCTGCTGGTCGCGGTTTTCGCGGTTGTCGCGGCGCTGCTGCGGCGAACGCCGACCGGTGTCTACTTCCGGCTCTCGGACCAGGTGGCCATGATGCTGCTGGGGCTGTTACTCGCCGGTGTGGCTCTGCTGTTCGTCCGCCCCCGGGTGCGCGCCGGCGCCGAGGGCGTGGAGGTGCGAAACCTGCTGGGGACCCGCATGGTGCCCTGGGAGCTGGTACTCCGGGTGTCCTTCCCCGACGGCGCCCCGTGGGCTCGCCTCGAGCTGCCCGACGATGAGTACATCGCGGTGATGGCGATCCAGTCCGCCGATGGCCGACATGCCGTCCAGGACATCCGTGCCCTGCGTGCCGTGCGCGCCGAGCACACCACGCCACGCGGCGCTCCCGGTTCAGATCACCTCACACCCGGGTCACTATGAGGTTCTTGCCACTGTTCCGGGCAAGTGCGGTGATGTCGTCGGGATCGGTGGTCAGGATCTCGTCGCCATCCGTTGCGGCATCGATGAGGGAACCGTCGACGACATCGCGTCGGTTTGCCCGGCCCAGCAGTGTGCCGACGTGTCGAGCCCGTTCGCCGGTGAGTTCAACCGCCAGCAATCCCTGCAGAAGCAGTGTCAGACGGGTCTGGTGTGCTCCGTTGCGCCACACCTGTGCGACCGCGCCGGTCGTGGTCCGCACGTCGACTCCGGTCCGGCTCGCACGCTCCAGGAACGCGCGGACGGTTCTCTCACCGTGCTCGTATGCGATGAGTGCGCCAGCGTCCAGAACCAGGGTCACGCTGCGCCTTCGGCTCCGATGATCATACGCGAGGTCCCTCGAGCGTCGGCGATCAACCTGTCGATCTCGGCGGGACCAAGTTCACCTTCCTCTGCCGCGAGAACGTCGAGCGCCTCGCGCAGCCTTCGCTGGCGGACCTGAGCCTGTGCTGCGTCAGCAAGCCACGTCGAGACGCTCACGCCCTGCTCGCTCGCGGCGGCCCGTACTGCGGCGGCCAGCTTTGAGTCGAGTGAGATGGACAACTTCTCGGCACCCATACGCGAACCCTACCGCCCTACTACCTCGGTAGCAACGTGTACGGCGGCTCGGTGAGCGGCCCCTCAGGACCGGCTGCGTTCGATGGCGCTCCGCATGGCTTTGATGACCCCGGCGCCCGGCATTGCGCTTGGTGGACTTCACGGTCAGCGCCTGCGGTCTCCACGGAACGCTCTGCGCCAAGCTCACATCGAGCGCGTAACAGTCCACGACCGCCTGGCGATTCCCCGTCGGAGTGGTCCGCCGCAGGTTCACCACACGACCTGCTCACGGGACCTCACCGAGTGCCGCGAGGCTGCGGCGCGTCCGGCCGCCACAGAACCTGTGGCCATCGACGATGAGACCAAGAGGTACGAGCTGTGATCGAACTGGGCACTTCGCCGGGTAGCAGGGGGAACAGGACGCGCCGTCTGTCACTGTGCGTAGCCGCTCTTGTCGGCACGGTGGTCACGGTGCTGACGGGTGCCGCGTCCACGGCGGCCGCTAGCCAGGCCAGGGTCTCGGGTGGCGGTAGTGAGCGCCTACCTGAGGCGCCGTTCCCCTACCCGGTGGACTATGTGGCGTTGGGTGACTCCTACTCCTCTGGGGTCGGCACCGGCGTCTACGACCCGGCGAGCGGGGCCTGTGCCCGCAGCCCGCAGTCCTACCCGTCGTTGTGGGCTGCGGAGCACCACCCCACCGGCTTCGAGTTCGCGGCCTGCTCGGGGGCCAGGACCACTGACGTGCTCGCCACCCAGATCTCGGCCCTGCAGTCCGGCACCGGACTGGTGACGATCACCATCGGTGGCAACGACGCGGGGTTCGGGCCCGTGCTACAGACCTGCACCATCGCGACGAGCGACCGCACCTGCGCCGCCGCGGTCGATGCTGCGGAAGCCTTCGAGCGGTCCGTGCTGCCGGGCCGGCTGGCCCGCACCTACGCCGCGATCCGCCGCGCCTCGCCGCGCGCCAGGGTGATCGTGCTGGGCTATCCGCGGCTGTTCGACCTCGCGCCGAGCTGCACCGACCCGTTCGCGCCGAACCTGACCCGTCGAACCAAGCTCAACCATGGCGCCGACGTGCTCAAAGACGTCATCAGCGAGACCGTCAGCCGGCAGTCCGGGTTCAGCTTCGTCGACGTGCGGGACCGGTTCAGCGGCCATGGAGTGTGCTCGGCCGACCCGTGGATCAACGGTCCGAGCGTGCCCGCGGCTGTCGGGCCGTACCACCCCGACCAGGCCGGCTACCGGGACGGCTACCTGCCCGCGCTGGACGCCGCGACCGCGCGCGGCGCCGCTGCGGCCTGAGCTCATCCACGATCAGATAGACGACTCGGCCGGTACCGGTACCGGCCGAGTCACGCCGGTACTTATTTACGGACCGCGTAACCGTACGGGCCTCGGGGTAACTGGGTAGCGTGACGTGGGGCTCGTCTGGCCGATCCGCGGGAGGTGGGGCGTGACGCTCAAGGCACCGTTGCCCTGGGCGCCGGTGCCGGTCGCACCGCCGAGGACGCTGTGCAGCCGGGTAGAGGCCGAGGCGTACGTCGCCTCGGCCTGCTTCAGGCACGGGCCGCCCACGCTGCTCGGTGCCGAGCTCGAGTGGGTGGTGCAGCACTGCGGGAACCCCCACCGCCCGTTGCGGGCCCGCCACCTCGTCGACGCGCTCGGTACGCACGTCCCGCGCTCCCTCGTCCATGACAGCCCTCAGACCCCTCTTCCCCACGGCTGCGTCGTCACGGTCGAACCCGGTGGTCAGCTGGAGATCTCCAGCCCGCCCCGCGCCTCGCTGACCGATCTCATCGCCACCGTGGAAGGCGACACCGCCGCGCTGACCGATCTGCTCGATCCCGCCGGCCTGGTCCTCACCGGGTCAGGTGCTGACCCGTACCGCCCTTCCCGCCGGCTGGTCGACATCCCCCGCTACGCCGCAATGGAGACCGCGTTCGACCGGATCGGTCCGATGGGTCGGGCCATGATGTGCTCCACCGCCGCGGTGCAGGTGTGCCTGGACGCCGGTACCTCTGCTGAGGTGGCGCTGCGCTGGGCGGCCTTACACGATCTGGGGCCGGTGCTGCTGGCCGCGTTCGCCAACTCGCCCTGGATGGGTGGTCTGAGCACCGGCTGGGCATCCTCGCGGATGCGGGCCTGGCTCATGCTGGACCCAGCCCGCACCAGGCCCAGCCCGGTGTCCTGGGGCCTGGCCGCGGGCTGGGACCCGGCGACGGACTGGGCCCGCCGGGCGTTGGACACCCCATTGCTGTGCCGGCGCCGGCGCCGGGGCCGTTGGGACGTGCCGACCGGGGTCACCTTCGCCGACTGGCTGTCCGGGGCGCTGCCCGGTCGCCCCAGCACCGCCGATCTGGACTACCACCTGAGCACATTGTTCCCGCCGGTCCGGCCGCAGGGCTACCTCGAGGTCCGCTACCTGGACACCCAGCCGATGGGGCAGTGGCTGGTACCGGTGGCGGTGCTGGCCGCTCTGCTCGCCGATCCCGCGGTCACCGCCGCCGCCCGGGATGCCTGCGCGCCAACCGTCGGACGGTGGTTGCGGGCGGCCCGCCACGGCCTGCGCGACGACACGCTCGCCGCGGCCGCGACCGAGGTGTTCGAGCTGGCCTGCCACGCCCTGCCCGCGCTGGACGCCCCAGCCGAGGTACGGCTGCTCGTGGAGGAGATCACCGAGCACCGGGTCCAGCGCGGTCGCTGCCCAGCGGACGATCTCTCCAGTGCGCTGGCCGGCGGAGGTCACCGTGACGGAGCTCGACCGGCCGGACTCAACGGAGGACAGCCGCTGTGAGCATGCCGATCACCGAGCTGAGCACCACCGCCCTGCGCGACCATCTCGCCGCCGAGCTGGCCCGCGCTCGCGCCCGCAGCGCGACGCTGACCGATACGGTCGACGACGGCGAGCTGGTGCGCCAACACTCTCGCCTCATGTCCCCGCTGGTCTGGGACCTCGCTCACATCGGCAACCAGGAGGAGCTGTGGCTGGTCCGCGACGTGGGTGGGCTCGACCCCGTCCGGGCCGACATCGACGACCTCTACGACGCGTTCAAGCACCCTCGGCGCAACCGGCCCGCGCTGCCACTGCTCGCCCCCCTCGAGACCCGACGGTATCTGGGCGAGGTCCGCGACAAGGTCCTCGACGTGCTGGACCGTGCCCCACTGAGCGGCCGCAAGCTGGTCGAGCACGGATTCGCCTTCGGGATGATCGTGCAGCACGAGCAGCAGCACGACGAGACGATGCTGGCTACCCACCAGCTTCGGGGTGGCCCGGCCGCGCTGCACGCCCCCGCCCCCCAGCCGGAGCGCTCCGCGGCCCTGCCCGCCGAGGTGCTGGTGCCCGCCGGCGAGTTCACCATGGGCACGTCCACCGAGCCATGGGCGCTGGACAACGAGCGCCCGGCGCATCGGGTCCGCACCGGCGCGTACTGGTTGGACACCACTCCGGTGACCAACCGCGACTACCAGCGGTTCCTCGCCGACGGTGGCTACCACGACCCGCGGTGGTGGAGCGAGCGGGGCTGGGCGCACCGCCGCGAGGCCGCTCTGGTGGCCCCGCTGTTCTGGTACCTCGACGGTGGGTCCTGGCGGCGCACCCGGTTCGGCGTCACCGAGCCGGTCCCGCCTGATGAGCCCGTCGTGCACGTCAGCTTCTTCGAGGCGCAGGCCTATGCGGCGTGGGCGGGCAGGCGCCTGCCCACCGAGGTGGAGTGGGAGAAGGCCGCCCGGTTCGACCCCGCCACCGGGCGCTCCCGCCGCTTTCCCTGGGGTGATGAAGACCCCACCCCGGCGCGCGCCAACCTGGGGCAGCGGCACCTGCAGCCCGCTCTCGCCGGCAGCTACCCGGCCGGCGCGTCCCCGCTGGGCGTGCACCAGCTGATCGGCGACGTGTGGGAGTGGACGTCCTCGGGGCTCTCCGGATACCCGGGCTTCACGCCGTTCCCGTACCGGGAGTACTCCGAGGTGTTCTTCGGCGGGGACTACCGGATGCTGCGCGGCGGCTCGTTCGGCACCGATGCGGCGGCCTGCCGGGGGACCTTCCGCAACTGGGACCACCCGATGCGCCGGCAGATCTTCACCGGTTTCCGCTGCGCGCGGGACGCGGGCCCCGACGACCACACCGCCGCGGACCAGGACACCGGCGTCGGCTGAACCCCGTGTGCCGACACCTGGCCTACCTCGGGCCGCCGCGCGACCTCGCGACGCTGCTGCTGGACCCGCCGCACTCGCTGCTGCGGCAGAGCTATGCGCCGGCCGACATGCGCGGCTCCGGCACGGTCAACGCCGACGGGTTCGGCGTGGGCTGGTACCCCGACGGCGTGACCACGCCGATCCGGTACCGGAGGGCGGTCCCGATCTGGACCGACGCGGCCTTCGCCGCGCTGGCCCGCGATGTGCGCAGCGGCGCGGTGCTCGCCGCGGTGCGCTCGGCCACGGTCGGCATGCCGATAGTGGACACCGCCTGCGCTCCGTTCGCCACCGGCCGCTGGCTGTTCAGCCACAACGGGGTGGTCGCCGGGTGGCCACACAGCGTGGCGGCGCCGGCCGGCCGCCTGCCGGTGACCGACCTGCTCACCCTCGACGCGTCCACCGACTCCGCGCTGCTGTGGGCGCTGGTCCGGCACCGGCTGGCGGCCGGCGCTTCGCTGGGCGGCGCGCTAGGCGCGGTCACCGCGCAAGTGCAGGCCTGTGCCCCGGGCTCACGGCTGAACCTGCTGGTCACCGATGGCACCGAGCTCGCCGCGACCGCTGTGCACCACGCGCTGGCGGTGCGGGTCGTCGACGGGGGGGTGCTGGTCTGCTCCGAGCCCACCGACCAGTCCCCCGACTGGGAACCGGTGCCTGACTGTCATCTGCTCACAGCGACCCCGTCCACCGTGGACGTCGCGCCGATTCCCGTGACCACTGCCGAGGAGCCATGACCGCACCTGTGCTCGAGATCCACCTGTCCGACTCCGACGCCGCCGACGCGCTGCACCGGGACGTGCGGATCGGGCTGTCCGCCGATCCCAAGTGGTTGCCGCCCAAGTGGTTCTACGACGCCCGAGGCAGCGAGCTGTTCGAGCAGATCACCATGCTGCCCGAGTATTACCCCACTCGTACCGAGCGGGAGTTGCTGCGGCGCAGTGCGGAAGAGATCGCTGACCGGATCGTGGTTCAGGGAGCGGTTGTCGACACCCTCGTCGAGCTCGGTTCGGGATCCTCGGAGAAGACCCGCTTGCTGCTCGACGCGCTCATCGCGAACGGATCGCTGCGGCGCTTCGTGCCCTTGGACGTATCGGAGTCGGCGTTGCGTGGCGCGATGGTGGCGGTGGCACGGGAGTATCCGGGGCTGGCGGTGCACGGCGTGGTCGGCGACTTCACCCAGCATCTGGAGCTGCTACCGGCCGGTCAGGGCGGGCGCCGCCTGGTGGCTTTCCTGGGCGGCACCATCGGCAACCTGCTGCCGGCGGAGCGGGCCGGCTTCGTCACCGCGCTACGCGCCGTACTGGATCCCGGTGAGCTGCTGCTGCTCGGCGCCGGGCTGGTCACCGACCCGGCGGTGATGGTGCCCGCCTATGACGACGGCGCCGGAGTGACCGCCGAGTTCAACCGCAATGTGCTGCGCGTGCTCAACCGCGAGCTCGGCGCCGACTTCGAGGTCGATGTCTTCGACCACGTCGCGGTGTGGGACGCCACCCACGAGTGGATCGAGATGCGCTTGCGGGCCCGCCGCGCGATGACCGTGCGACTACCCAGGGTGGGCATGACAGTGCACTACGCCGAGGGCGAGGAGATGCGCACCGAGGTCTCCGGCAAGTTCCGGCGTGAGGGGCTCGGGGCCGAGCTGGCGGATGCCGGGTTCGCCGACCACGCGTGGTGGACCGATCCGGACGACCGGTTCGCTCTGGTGCTCGCCGCGGCCGCCTGAGAGCATCTCAGCGGCGAAGGTGATCAGCAGCGGATGACCACGCTCAGCGTCTTGGAATGATTATCGATTTCGTTTAGTCTGAGCTCGCGTTTCCACCTATGTGAGTGACGGAACGTCTGCGCTAGGAGTCAGAACGTGAGCAAAGCTGGAGTGATGTATCGGATCTTGTCACCCGTTAGGGGGTTAGGGGCGGCAGTCGTGCTCATCGGTCTGCTGGCGGGCTGTGCCACCGGGACGCAGGCCGGGAGCGGTCCGGCGGGCCGGTCGAGCGCGTCCAGCGGTGATACGAAGATCGATGTGGTGGCGGCGGAGAACTTCTGGGGCAGCATCGCCGCACAGGTGGGCGGTGAGCACGTCACCGTGACCAGCATCATCACCAATCCGGACACCGACCCACACAGCTATGAGCCGACCCCGGCCGACGGGAGAGCCCTGGCGCAGGCGCGGTATGTGATCGAGAATGGGGTCGGCTACGACCCGTGGGTCGGCAAGCTGGTTGACGCGAACCCGGCGCCGGCGCGGTCGGTGCTGAACGTGGGGGACCTGGTGGGGGTCAAGGAGGGCGGCAACCCGCATCGCTGGTACTCCCCGGACGACGTGCACCAGGTGATCGAGCGGGTCGCCGCCGACTACACGCGGATCGACCCGGCCGACGCCGGCTATTTCGGTCAGCGGAAGCAGGCCTACGAGACTCAGGGTCTAGCCCGCTACAACCGGCTGATCGCCGATATCAAGAGCAGGTACGGCGGAACCCCGGTCGGTGCCTCGGAGTCGATTGTGACCCCGTTGGCCGAGGGCCTCGGGCTGAGGATGCTAACCCCGGAGTCGTTCCTGGACGCGGTCAGCGAGGGCACCGATCCGACCGCGGCTGACAAGCTCACAGTGGACCAGCAGATCAAGACCAGGCAGATCAACATCTTCGTGTTCAACACCCAGAACGCGACTCCCGACGTGGCGGCGCTGGTGACCGAGGCCAAGGCCACCGGTATCCCGGTGGCGACGGTCACCGAGACACTCGCCCCGCCCACCGCCGGCTTCCAGGACTGGCAGGTTGGCCAGCTCCAGGGCATCGAGCAAGCGCTGTCACAGGTCATCGCCCGATGAAGGCCCGCTCCGTGGTCACCCTGCGCGACGCGGCGGTCGAGCGAGCCGGCCGGCGGCTGTGGAGCGGGCTGGGCCTGACGGTCACCGCCGGTGAGCTCGTGGCGGTGTTGGGCCCCAACGGCGTCGGCAAGTCCACCCTGGTCCAGGTCGTTCTGGGGGGGTTCACGCTGGCCGAGGGCGAGGTGCGGGTGCTGGGTGAACCCGCTGGACGGGCCAATGAGCGGATCGGCTACCTGCCCCAACGCCGCAGTTTCGACCCATCCCTGCGGGTTCGGGGCCGCGACGTCGTGCGGCTGGGCTTGGACGGGCATCGGTGGGGGCTTCCGCTGCCTGACTGGTGGCCGGGCGGCACGGCGCGGCGAGCGGCGACCGCGCGCGTCCAGGAGGTCATCGACCTGGTCGGTGCCGGCGCCTACGCCGACCGCCCGGTCGGTGAGCTCTCCGGGGGGGAGCAGCAACGCCTGTTGATCGCCCAAGCGTTGGCCCCGGCACCCGAGCTGCTGCTGCTCGACGAGCCGCTGGACAGCCTGGACCTGCCGAACCAAGCCGCCATCGCGGCCCTCATCGCCCGGATCAGCCGTACCCAAGGGGTGGCCGTGATGATGGTCGCGCACGACGTCAACCCGATCCTGTCCCATCTGGACACCGTGGTCTACCTCGCTCCCGGCGGCTCGAGGATCGGCCCACCCCACCAGGTGATCACCGGTGCCGCGCTGACCCAGCTGTTCGGCACCCCGATCGAGGTGCTCACCGCCTCTGACGGCCGGTTGGTCGTGATCGGGCAGCCCGAACGGCACGAGGTAACCGCCGGGCGGCAGCCATGACCCTCACTGGGGGCCCGAGCTGGAACCCGATCATCGATCTGCAGCAGATGTGGTCGTTCCCGTTCATGGTCAACGCCTTCCGCGCGGGCACGATCGTCGCGGTGCTGGCCGGAGTGATGGGCGCCTTCATGGTGCTGCGCCGGCAGACCTTCGCCGGCCACACCCTGTCGCTGATCGGTTTCCCCGGCGCGGCCGGGGCGGTCCTGATCGGCGTCGCCGCGAGCTATGGCTACTTCGCGTTCTGCCTGGCCGGCGCCCTGGTCATCGCTGCGTCGCCGCGCGCGGGACCCGGCGGCTACTCGGAGGAGTCCGCGGTCACCGGCACTGTGCAGTCCTTCGCGCTCGCCTGTGGGTTTCTGTTCGTCGCCCTCTACAGGGGACTCCTCAACGGCATCGATGCGCTGCTGTTCGGCGACTTCCTCGGCATCACCACCGAGCAGGTCGCGCTCCTGGGTGTCGTCACCGCGGTGTCACTCATCATCCTGGGAGTCATCGGCCGCCCGCTGGCCTTCGCCTCGATCGATCCTGACGTGGCCGGCGCCCGCAACGTCCCGGTGCGCGCGCTGTCCGTGGTGTTTCTGGTGTTGCTCGGCGCCGCGACCGCCGAAGCCAGCCAGATCACCGGCACTCTGCTGGTGTTCGCCCTGCTGGTGATGCCCGCGGCCACCGCGCAGGCGCTGACCGCTCGACCCCTCCGCGCCCTGGCGCTGACCGTCGCCATCGGGCTGGTCGTCACCTGGCTCGGCCTGAGCGTGGCCTACTACACCCCGTTCCCGGTCGGGTTCTTCGTCACCAGCTTCGCCTTCGCCGGCTACGTGGGCGCCCAGGCGCTGCGTCACGTCCGGCCCCGTCGGTGGGCGGGCAGCGCGGCATCGGACCCGGGCGCGACCGAGATCGCGCGATGACCTGGCCGCCGTTCCTACTCCACGCGCTGCTGGCCGGCACCGCGATCGCCGCGGCCGCCGGGCTGGTCGGCTACTTCGTCGTGCTGCGAGCCCAGGTCTTCACCGGTGACGCGCTGAGCCATGTGGCGTTCACGGGCGCCCTGGCGGCGCTGGCGCTGGGCATCGACGAGCGGTTCGGGTTGTTCGTCGCGACCATCGGCGTGGGTGTCGCCCTCGGCGCCCTCGGCGAGCGCGGCCGCGCCGATGATGTCGTGATCGGCAGCGTGTTCGCCTGGATCCTCGGGCTCGGCGTGTTCTTCCTGACCCTCTACACCACCAGCAACAGCGCCGGCAACGGCAGCGCCGGCGTCAACGTCCTGTTCGGCTCGATCTTCGGGCTGAGCCTCTCCGAGGCCGTCACCGCTGCGGTCATCGCTGCGGTCATCGCCGCCGCCATGGTCGCCATCGCCCGGCCGCTGCTGTTCACCAGCATCGACAACGCCGTCGCGGCCGCCCGGGGGGTCCCGGTCCGCCCGCTGGGCTACGGCTTCCTGGCCCTGGTCGGCGCGACCACCGCCGAGGCGAGCCAAGCCGTCGGCGCGCTGCTGCTGCTCGGGCTGCTCGCCGCACCCGCCGGGACCGCCCAACGCCTCACCACCCGGCCCTACTCGGCGCTGCTCATCTCCGCGGGCCTCGCGGTAGCCGAGATGTGGGCCGGACTCGCGCTCAGCTACACCCTGCCCACGCTGCCGCCGAGCTTCGCCATCCTCGCCGTCGCCACCGGCGGCTACGCCCTCGCGCTGCTGTGCACCCGCTGCCGTGCACCCGCTGCCGTGCGGAGCCGGTTCAGCTCACGACGGTGACCTGGAGCTGGGGGTCGGCGGTGATCTGGCGCTCGGTGAACCGGTCGGTCACCCAGCGTCTCCGGGCGAACAGGGCGGTCTGGTCGCCGTGGTGCGATGAGCTGGGGTCGGCCGATTCGGAGTAGGTCAGGATGGTGCGCGCAACCGGGCCGGACGGCGCGAGGTCGACGGTCATGATGAAGCTCGATCCGAAGGTGACCGGGGGGAACTGTCCGTCATCGCCCAGGAGCGGCCTGGCGGCCGAGCCGCCGACGACGTCGTAGCAGCCCTCGTTGCCGGTACAGCCGGGCACCGCGATCGGCGGACCGCTGACGATGGTGTGTTGTGCCGCCGACAGCGGTTCGTCCAAGGGCAGGTGCAGGGCGCGCATCCGCTGCACGGCATCGGCGAATGCTTGGCGAACCCGGCTGCCGGCGGTGTTGAGGGTGTTCGGTGTGGTGGCCGGGTGCGCGGCGTCGAAGGGCACCGACCACAAGTCGGGGGCGGTGGAGGCTGGTGCCCAGAACTGTCGCCACAGCACGGCGCCCCGACTGCCCGGATCGCCGCGGAGGTCCCAGCCGGCCAGGACCGGACAGGCCGCACTCACGTCCACCGCCTTGCCCGTCGGTCGCGGTGAGCATCGGATGTGCGTGGCAGAGCGCGAGTGCGCCGTCGCGAACCAGCTCGCCGCTGAGGTTTGCGATCGCTCAGCTCGACCCGCTGCAGGCTGGACAGGGTGAAGCCCGGAGCGCCCAGCCCGTCGGAACCGTGCAGCCGCTGGTCGATCAGCTCCAGACCGAGCCGGGTGCGCAGCGAGCGCGGCGTGTCGATGTCACCGTAGATGCGGGGATATCCGGTCAGCGGCGCCGCCGGGTTGGTCAGCCAGAGGCTGTCGTTGCTGTTGGTGACGTAGTCGCTGCGGGTGAGCGTCGGATCGGTGGCCGGAGCGAAGACGCCCGGCTCGATCGCACCGGGATCGCTGCCCCAAGCGCAGGCCGAGGTGGACCCGTCCAGGATCGTCTCGCGGGGGTAGACGGCCTTGCCCCCTGGCGTGTCGACGCACCGCGCCGCCTGCGCGTCGGTCACGTGAGGCACCACCGACGCGTCGGCGAGGTAGGCGGTGCCCCCGCTGTCCGAGGCGATCGTGTTGACGAATGGGATGCCCTGGTAACGGTTCTGCACGGCGCGCAGCTGGGCGACGCTGTCCGCGCGGTCCATGTCCAGTCACTCGCTCAGCGCACGGACGTTGCCGACGTCGGCGCTGTTGCCGCACACTGCCGGCCGACAGTTGGGTTCTCATCTACGCTCGAGGAAGCAGGCAAGATCCCGGGTGACCTCAGCGGCGCCTGAGGCACCCGACCGGATGTTGATTGTTGACGCACGTGCGAAGACTCGCTACTTTTCATGATCGGCCAGTGCAACGCTGTGGTGGAACCATCCTCAGCTAATCCCGTATCCGATTCGGTAGATCGTCAGCCACATGGCGAACTTAACTCCCGGATAGGGGAGCTTACCCAGATTACGGAGCTTCGCAGGCTGGTTGAAAACACCTTGACACCGAGCTGCGGAAATTCAATTGAGCAAGCTTTGGAAAGAGCTGTTCATGGTCGGCGAGCTAAGCAACCTGTTCGACGTTCCCGGCAAGACACTGAGGACGCTATAGTGAGGATCGCGACTCTCGGGCCAGGTCTTGCGCCCCCAAATATCGATTGTGTCGTTAGTGTGATCGTAGCTATTCGGGATACTCCTTCTGTCGCGGGAGCCGCTGCGCTGGGTTGCCAGTTTGATTCGGCACGCATTGGTGATCGCCGAAATAGCTCGGCTTGTTCCAGAGTGTTAAGGAGTTGGTCCACGCCGAAGAATCTCTTTCTTGGGACTGGCTTCGACCCGCCCCCGGTCCCGTGTCCACGATGGATGGAGGTTCAATGGATCTGCGAAAGATTCCCTAAGTCGAACGTGGGGCGACGACTATGGTGTAATGCAAGCCTTGCATGGAGGGGTAGCAATGACTATTCGTAGAGTTGTCCGGCTAGGGCACCCTGTGCTGCGCACCGTCGCTTCGGAATGTAGTAAAGTCGAGCTTGGGTCATCGGAAGTACAACGACTTATCGACGATATGGTCGAGACAATGCGGGATTACGGAGGTGTGGGAATCGCGGCCAGCCAAGTGGGTATATCACTGAGGATCTTCGCAATGGAGGTCCGGGTCGATGGCTTTAAACACCCCGGACCCACTGAAATTCCGCTCGAGATTCACGTTAATCCAGAGGTTTGGACCGAGGGGGAACGCAGCGTCATGAGTCCTGAGGACTGCCTCTCCGTCCCCGGGTTTCGTGGCGTTGTGGCACGTTACCCGGCTTTGAGATTAAAATCCACGGATCGCTCTGGGAACTTCGTCGAGCAACGACTGGAGGGCCTCCCTGCGATCATTGTCCAACATGAGGTAGACCATTTGAACGGTCACGTCTATCTGGACTGCTTGGTGTCAAGTAGTGAACGCACCACCAGCTTCAACCAGCCTCGACCAGGAATGTGTTGAGGACTTCGGTCGGTTTCTTCCAGTTGAGTGTCTGCCGTGGACGGTTGTTGAGTTCGTCGGCGACGGCGTCGAGTTCGGCCTGT
>JAFAUB010000009.1 GCA_019243635.1 Pseudonocardiales bacterium | reverse complement strand
TCCTGCCCGCAAGACGACCACCATGGTCATCTCCACCTTATACCTCCCCGGAACAGCCGCCGACGCCCAGCACCAGCACGCACCGGCCGGAGGCGTCGTCTGCGCTGACCGATAGAAGTGCCCCGCAATGACCGGTACCGTCCGGTGATGGCTTCTGGTAATCGCTCGCTCGCAGGTCCGCCACCTCCTTGGGCCGAGATCGTCCAACCCGAATCGGCGAGATCATGGGTGACGAGGTAGACGTAACGGTGCACTGAGATCGGGGCTCGCTGCATCTCCCACGCCACCACGAGCGAAGGCATCGGCCAGGCAACGGGGCCCCGGTGGGCTCATCTTTGGTCTCATCCGCATACGTTCGTCCGGGTTCACCGGCGTTCGGATCAATGCGTCGATGCAGGTCACGGACGCACGCAGCGCTTGGTGAACTCGCATCCCGAGCCCTGAAAATCGGAAGGTCGGCGGTTCGATCCCGCCCCTGGCCACCATTCTGACCAGCGTAAACAGTCTCTCCTGGCGATCTTCGATCAGTCTGTGTCCAGCTGGCTGTCCAATTCCGCTGCCTACACTCCCCCTATGGCACGCGGGAAGCAGGCTCCGAAGGATGTCACCGGCATCCGGCGGCGGGGCGGCAGGTACCAGGTGCGGCTCTTCGGTGGGCAGGACCCGGTGACCGGCAGGCAGGTGATGTTGACCGGTTCGGCGCAGGACGCGGGATTTGACGTCATCAAGCACTAGGCCGCCGCCCTGCCAGCGCGGGCACCAGCGGGCATGGCTGGTGCAGTCAGAGGGACGCGGTGGCGGGCAGGCGGCGCGATCCGACTTCGGCTTACTGCGATGGGACGTGCGGCGGACTGACAAGCAACTCCAGGACTACTACCGGTCCGTCGGTGGACGATATATCCGCGCCGTCCAGGCCGCCCATCGCTGGTCAGGTGCACTGTTCCAGATCCCAGCGAGACACATTACCGATCTTTCCGGTTGCGTGGTCACGCACGCGGGAGCCCTAAGGGATCGCTGACGCCGCCTTCTAGCCGGAGGAACGCTGGTCCGCAATGAGCACCCCAACCACGCGCTCAAGCTGTTCCAGCTGGGGCAGTTCCGACTTCGAGGGTTCGCGCCCGGTAAGTCCGCACCGGCGACCGTGGGCGCCGAGGACTCCCGGATATCGACCCTCACCGCGTGGCTGAACCTGAACTCCGCGACCGCCTACGCCGTCATGGGCGGCCCCGATCAGGCCACCCGCTACCTCGCCAGGGCCAACGACGGGTGGGAGCCCCGCGATGGGTTCGAGCGCGCGAGCATGGATCGCGTGACCGCGGGCATTCAGCTCGTCCTGGGCCGGCTCGACACCGCCGAGCGGATCGCCGCCGGCGCGGTGCGCACCTACGGCCAGGGCCACCGCAAAGACCGCACCACCGCCGAGCTCATCCTCGCCGAGGTACACGTGCGGGCGGGGGAACCCCACGCGCTGATGCTGGCCCGCCAGGCCATCGACGGGGCGAGCACCCTGCACTCCGTCGCGGTACGACGGCAACGGCTGATACCACTGGCCACCGCGCTGGAAGCCAGGCGCGGCAGCGACACCCAGGAGCCGGCCCGGACGGCCCGACAGATCACCACGAACCCGATATAGGGGCTTTCCTCCTGTGGTGGGTACCTCGCCCGGCAACGGTCATGGGGCGGCACCGCCGGACAAGGCGAATGAGGGTGATGAGGACGGCGTGAGAGGTCCCTTCAGTGATGCCGACTGGGCAGGCTCAGCGGTGGCCTCCCCCACGGGAACAAGCCGAGCAGCTCACCGTGAACCTCGTGCCACACGATGCAGGGAAAGCGGCGGCGGCGCCCTCGCCAGCGACGGCAGGCGCGGCATCGACCCCCTGGGGTGGGCCGGTGATCGACCAAGACCCACCGGAGCGCGGTGATGGTGTCGGGGCGGTGGCCGGCTCGTTCCCGCTCGGTGAGCCTGTCCCACACCGAGCGGGCGAACCCGCGGGCGTGGGGGTGCTCGGCCAGCCAGGCCAGGGTCCGGGTCGACAGGGGCAACGCCGCGTCCATCCCAGGCGTTGCGGTGGTGGATGCCGCCGAGCCGACCCCGCGTCGGGCGTCCCGTGCCGTGGGCATCAGCAACCACCCGGCGTGTCGAGCACCTGTCCGAGAGGGAATCGACCCGACCCTCGCCGCGTCACGGTCTCCATACGGGATCACGCTAGAAGACAGATAGTGACCAGGTGGGTACCTGACGTACCCGGTGACGGGCGGTACCTCCCGCCTACTCCTGTATCCCGATACGCGAGGCCAGGCGCCGAACATCCTCACGACTAGCCGCAGGCGCCCTGCGCAACAGGTCACGGGTCAGGGCACGAGCCGGGGGCGAGTAGATCACCGCCTCGGCGGAGACGTCCACCGCCTGACCGAGCAGATGCATAACGCCGAGTTCCTCGCCCATGAACTGGTAGCCGCGGGCCAGCTCGATCAGGTGCTTGGCGCAGCCCTCGATGGACGGGATCGATGCGGGATCGATGTTCACCGCGCGACGCCGCGCCTCCTCCCCCCGTCCCAGCCCGACCGCGACCATCACGCCGTACACCTCGACCAGGGTCCGCCCGATCCTGGTCTGCGGATACGCATACCCCTCGGGCAGCAGCCGGTGGGCGGCGGCGCGACCCTTCTCCCACCTCGCCCACGCCGACTCGTCCCCCGCGCGGGCCAGCGTCAACGCGGCGTGCATCTCCAAGTCGACGTACGCCGCGGCCGACTCCCGATCCTCCTCCATCCGACCGACAACCAGCGGAATCGCGGAATCCAGCTCCAGAACGGCATCCTCGTGGTCACCGACCGCCCGGATGATGGCGGCGTAGTACCACGAGGCTCGGGCCATCGCCAGGGGATCATCGGCCTCCCGCGCGGCGGAGCAGGCGCGGTCCGCCGACATCCAGACCAGCTCCCCGGCACCATGCCACGCCAACCACGCCTGACTCAGGTGATAGGTCTCCGCGAGCAACCGCTGCGCCTCGCGCCGGTCCCGGCCCTCGTGTCGCGTCGCGGCGTGGCGGGCATCCAGGATCAGGCGCGGCAGGACCTTGCCGGTCTCGGTGCGCTGCCTGCTGGAGGTATGCCAGAGCTGCCACGCGGAGTCCAACGCCGCCCGGACATACCCGGTGCTGAGCTTGTCATTTTTTCCGTGTAAGCCACGGATGACTGATAGCATCATCTTATCACAGAGGTAGTCGCCCTGGGAAGAGAACGACCAGCGTGTTCAGGGCCATTTTCCAGCCCCACGTCCCGGTTCCGGATGCACCTCCTCGCTTAC
>JAFAUB010000006.1 GCA_019243635.1 Pseudonocardiales bacterium | reverse complement strand
TTGTTGTTACCTGGACACCCTGCCCCTCGTTGAGGGTCAGGCGCGGCCGGTCGGGCCGTCGAGTGCGACGGTTCCGGGGGTGTATGTGCGGGTACGGCAGCAGCGCGGCGAGGATGGGTTCCAGTGGGTCGATTTGCTGGATGAGGGTGGGGTGCCGGTCGAGGTCGTGTCGGGGTTCCTGCGGTTCCTGGCGGCTCGGGACTGCTCGCCCAACACGATCGTCTCTTATGCTTATGATCTCCGCCATCTGTGGCGGTTCTTCGACCGTGATGGTCTGAGCTGGGCAGAGTTCGCTCCGCGGCATTCGATCGCGTTGCTGGAGTATCTGCGGTCGGTGCCATCACGCAGGCCTCGGCAGCGGATGACCTTGACGGTTGTGGTCGACGCGGATGGTCCGGCGACCAAGCTGGCCGCGACCACGGTGAACCGGATTCTCGCTGCGGTGTCTTCGTTTTATGAGTACGTCATCATGGCCGGGTTGTTCGATCGGCTGAATCCGATCGAGAAGCGTCCGGACCCGGCTCTGCAGCGGGTCTCGGCACGGCATCGCCCGTTTATGGGCGGCGCCAGCCGGCAGCGGTCGATCCGCCGCGCGGTGCGGGTCAAGACGGTCGCGCGGGTCCCGCGTCCGCTGAGCCAAGCCCAGGTCGCGGCGCTGCTGGCGCAGCTGCGCTGCAACAGGGACCGGGCGATTGTGCTGCTGATGCTGCAGGGTGGGCTGCGCCCGGGTGAGGTCCTCGGTCTGCATCTGGAGGACATCGCCTACGGGCGGCGGCGGGTGGTGGTGCGTCACCGCGACGACCACCCGAAGGGCGCGCGCTCGAAGTCCCGCTACGAGCGGGTGGTCGACCTGCACGAGCCCGAGACATTGGCCATCGTCAGCGCCTATGTGATGGACGAGCGCCCGGCCGGCGGCGACAGTCCGTTGGTGTTCCTGATCGGCGGCGGCGGGGCGCGGCGGCTGGAGGCGCTGAGCTACGACGGGCTGGTGAAGATGTTCACCCGGGCCACCACCCGGGCCGGGATCCGCACGCCGTGGGTGACCCCGCACGCCTGCCGGCACACCCACGCCACCGCGATGTGGGAGGGTGGCATGCGGGAGCTGACCTTGCAGAAGAGGCTTGGCCACGCCTCCCCGGAGTCCACCCGGATCTATACCCGGGTCTCTGATCCGGCTGTGGTGGCCGATTACAACCGGGCGTTGGGCGGCCAGGGCACCAGCACCGGCGGGCAGTCTTGATGGCCAGGTCAATCTCGGTCGCCGCGCTGGTGGCGAGTTCGGTGACGCCAGTGGGACGACCTCGGCGCCGCCACTGTCCCGAGTCGGAGTACCTGGACTACGTGCGCGGCCAGGACATCCACCCTGGTTACCGCAACCAGAAGATCCGCTACTTCCGGGTGTTCAAGGCCGCCTGGCCGACGATGGCGAGCTGGTTCGGCGCCCCGCTGGTCGAGCGAGTCGGCCGACTGCCGGATGAGAGGCAGAAGACCGCGTCCTACCCGATCTCGTTCAACGCCCGCCCCTACCTGCTATTTCTTGGCCTGCGCGGTTACCTCACCTACGACTACGCGTGGATGTTCGGCGCAGAGCAGATCCGGGTCGACGACGCCGCCACGGCGCTGGGCATCGACCTAGGCACCAGTGAACTGATCGCCGAAGCTGTCACTCTTGGCTACAACCCCGGCTCAGCACGGCAGGCGATGAGGTGGACGGCCGGCCGGATCGCGCTGCACACCGGGATCCAGCACGTCAGTGAGATCACCGACGACCACATCAGCGAGGCACTGGAAGCCATCCGGTTGTTCAGCGAACGCGCCGACCTGCACCAGTTCTATCCCTCCGCGCAGAACTTTCGCGACAACGCCGCCAAGCAGTGGGTCACTCACCTGCATCAGCTGCGGGTGGTGCTGTTCCACCGCGGTCAGGTCGCCACCCAGCCGCGCAAGCTGATGCCGTCCTGGAAGCCGCCGCTGGTGCTGCCACCACGGATGCAGGCGGTTACCGAGAAGTGGCTGGCGGCCCGGCGGCTGACCGACGCCCCGGCGACGGTGGAGAAGCTGGAGATCGCCCTACGCAGGTTCGGCGAGTGGCTCACCGAACACCACCCCCAGATCGACTGCTACGCCGAGGTCACCCGCGATCATTGCCTGGCCTGGGCGGAGTCTCTCGCCGAAGCACCCACCGAGAAGACCGGCAAGCCGCTGGGCGCGGTCACCCGGATCCAGCGCATCTCCGGGCTGTCACAGATGTTCCGTGACACCGCGGCCTGGGAATACGCCGATGTCCCCGGGTATGCGCCCCTCACCTCGCGTGACGCGCCCAAGCTGCCGCACCGGATTCCCCGCTTCATCCCCGACCACGAACTCGACCTGGTGATGCCCGTCATCAACGCGATCACCTGCCCGTTCCAGCGGGCGGCGCTGCTGGTCGCCCGCTGGTCTGGAGCTCGCCGCGACGAGATCCGGCATCTGCCGCTGGACTGCCTAGACCACTACCCCGACGGGACACCGCGGCTGCGGCTGCCTGGCCGCAAAACCTACAAAGAGCGGGTCGTTCCCCTCCACCACGACGCCGGGGACGCCCTGCAGAAACTCATCGACCTGCGCAAGGAGGGCCCCGAACGGCCCTTCGTCGATGAACGCACCGGCGAACAGGTCCGCTACCTGTTCATGGACCACGGCAAGCTACTGTCGCTGTTCTACCTGTTCAACACCCCGATCCAGCGGGCCTGCGAGGAGACCGGGCTAGTCGTCCCGGGCGGCCGGCGGGGCGGCACGGGCGTCCGCGGCACGATCAGTGCCCACAGGTTCCGGCACACAGTCGGAACCCAGCTCGCTGAACGCGGCGCCAAGCTGCACACCATCATGAAGGTGCTGGGACACTCCTCAGTCTCCATGGCGCTGGTCTATGCCCAGATCAGCGACCGCGAAGTCCTGCGCGACTACAAATCCATCCTCGCACCTGGCGCCGTCATCGCCGGCCCCGCCGCGCTCGAGGTGAAATCCGGTGTCCTGCCCGACGAGGCCGTGCACTGGCTCAAGACCAACTTCTTCAAAACCGGACTCGAGCTCGGCCACTGCCTGCGTGTCCCAGCCGAAGGCCCATGCGAGTGCGACCTCTACCTGACCTGCGCCAAGTTCGTCACCACCGGCGAGTACGCCCCGCGGCTGCGAGCCCGACTCGACGTCGAACAGCAACTCATCCAGGACGCCAACCAGCGCGGCTGGGCCCGCGAAGCCGAACGGCACACCACCACCGCCAACCGCATCCAGGGCCTGCTCACAGACCTGGGCGAGACCACTGATCCCGACGCACTCGATCCCGCCA
>JAFAUB010000005.1 GCA_019243635.1 Pseudonocardiales bacterium | reverse complement strand
CTCGAAGCCGTAGCTTTCATTCGGCATGTGAATGGCGTGGCGCATGAGCGCTGTCCAGGCACCATGATGATCGCCGAGGAATCGACAGCGTGGCCCGGCGTCACCCGGCCTGTGTCGGAAGGCGGCCTCGGCTTCGATTACAAATGGAATATGGGCTGGATGCACGACACGCTCCGCTTCATGGAGCGCGCCCCGATCCATCGCCGCTGGCATCATGAGGACCTCACCTTCGGCCTCACCTACGCTTTTTCCGAAAACTACGTGCTGCCGCTCTCGCATGACGAGGTGGTGCACGGCAAGGGCTCGCTGTGGAGCCGGATGCCCGGCGACGACTGGAACAAGGCCGCCAACCTGCGGTGCCTGCTGGCCTACATGTGGGCCCACCCCGGTAAGCAGCTGCTGTTCATGGGCGGCGAGCTCGGGCAGCCCGCCGAGTGGGCGGAGAACCGGTCACTGGACTGGAACCTGCGCCACCACCCGCTGCACGGCGGGGTGCTGCGGCTGGTCGGCGACCTCAACGCCACCTACCGCGCACACCGCGCGCTGCACAGCCAGGACACCACACCGGCCGGCTTCGAGTGGATCGACGCCAACGACGCCTGGGGCAACGTCCTGAGCTTCCTTCGCCGGGGTGATGACGGGTCGGTACTGGCCTGTCTGGTGAGCTTCGCCGGGCGCCCGCACGAGGGCTACCGGGTAGGACTACCCCGTCCGGGCCGCTGGCGCGAGGTGCTCAACACCGACGCCGAGAGCTACGGTGGCTCCGGCGTCGGAAACCTCGGCGAGGTGACCGCCGACGAGACGCCGTGGCACGGACGGCCCTACTCCGCGCTACTCCGGCTGCCGCCGGCCGGAGCGCTCTGGCTCACTCCCGCCGAGGAACGCCGCGCCGAGGAGCTCTGAGTATCGAGCCGATGACGGTGTGTCATCGGTACTCCACGCGAGGTCAGTCAAATGGCCCCCAGCGTCGGCGCCCACCCGACTGTAGGGTGAGACGCGACTCGGGGGTTGTTGATCGGTAGGGTCAGCCAAGGTGGGACAGAACCACACAGAGAAACCCGGTGCCCAGGCCCACTCCCTGGCATCGGCTGCGCTCGCCCAGGAGTGGGTCCGTGCTCTGGCCACCAGCTCCTGCCTGCCGATGTCGCTCGCGCAGACCCGAGACCACCTGCGTGATCTCACCGAGCGGCTGGTGGCCGCGCTGTCCGGTCCTTCGGTGGACACCCAGGCCGCATCCACCGTGGGCGCCCGGCTCGTCGAGGGAGGGTTCACCGGCGCGCAGACCCTTTCTCGGACGTTCGAGGTGCTCGGCGCAGGCTTGCCCGCCGTCGCGGGCCCTAGGACGGCGGGCCCGCTCTGCGGCCGGATCATCGAGCTGCTCGGGGCGCTGGCCGCCGGCTACACCTGGGCGCTGCGCAACCGCGTCGTCGACCAGCAGGAAGAGGTCAAGCGGGCGCTGTCACAGGCATGGCAGGCGCTCGAGCGGGATCTGCGGGCCAGCCAGGCCCGGTTCCGGGAGGTGTTCGACCTCTCTCCGGTGGGTATCGCGATCAGCGAGCCCAACGGGCGAATCGTCCAGGCCAACCAGGCCCTCGAGGACACTCTCGGCTACTCCCCAGGCGAGCTGCTCAGACACACGCTGAGCGAGCTGTTCGCACCGGGTGTGCAGTCCATCACGCCGGAGCGCCGGCGCCGGGTCCGCTTCCCGCTGCGCCGCGCCGATGGCGAGACCGCGTGGGTCTACCTGGCCTCCTCAGCGCTGCTCGACGCCGAGCAGGCGCCCCGGCACATCCTCACGACTGTCGAGGACATCACCGACCTGTGCCTGCTCGAGCGACGGCTGCATCACCAGACGCTGCACGACCCGCAGACCGGTCTGCCGAACCGGCGGTACCTCCGCACCCATCTGGAGAAGGTACTGGCGCGAAGTGCACCCTCGGCCGTGGTCACGCTGATGCACCTCGATCTGGACGGCTTCTCAGCGATCAATGACGGGCTGGGTCACGACACCGGTGACCGGCTGCTGAGCGTGGTGGCCAGGCGACTGGAAGGAGTCGTCGTGGACCAGCGGGCGATGGTCGCCCGGCTCGGAGACGACGAGTACGCGATCCTCGTCGAACCCGAAGCTCCGGTACCGGACGTCGGCGCCTTCGCCGAGGCCATCAACACCGAGCTCGCCGAGCCGTGCTACATCGACGGGGTCGGGGTGGCGGTCACCGCGAGCATCGGCGCCGCGCAACGCCGGGTCGCCGGGACGAAGGCCGAGGAGCTGATGCGCGCCGCCAGCGCCACGCTGCTCCGGATGCGCGGCCGGAGCACGCGGCAGTGGGAGCTGTTCCATCCCGACATCGACGCCGTCCACGTCGAGGAGCTCCGGCTGGCGGCGGCGATGCCCGGCGCCCTGGAAACCGGTGAGCTGGCGGTGACGTACCAGCCGGTGGTCATGCTGGACGGTGGTCGGCTGGTGGGCATCGAAGCGGCGCTGAGCTGGCGGCACCCGCAGCTCGGCATGCTCTCCGGCGAACAGTGCATGCGAGCCGCGGAGCGGACCGGTGTCGTGCACGAGGCCGGTCAGTGGTTGCTGCGCACCGCCGCCGAGCAGGCCGTCTCCTGGCGGCGGCGGACCGGTGGTGGCGTACCACCGGTGGTGGTCAACCTCAGCCTGTCCCAGGCGCGGGACCGCGACCTGGTGGCGAGGGTCCGGGCGGTTCTGGACGAGACCGGCCTGCGGCCGGCCGGCTTGGAGCTGCGAGCGCCGGTGGCCGCGATCCGCACGGTCACCGGTGAGCCGGCGGGCGCTGGTGGTGGGCAAGCCGAGGACAACCTGCGGAAGCTGGCCGCGCTGGGCGTGCGCGCCGGGCTCTACGACTTCGGTGGTGGCATCGGTGGGCTGCGCTGCCTGGTCGACCTCCCGGTGCGCACGGTGCGCATCGCCCAGCCGGTGTCCGAGCAGGTGGCCGCCGACCCGTCCCGGATCCTGTCCCAGGCGGCGCAGGCCTTGGTGCACATCGTCCGCGGCGCGGGGGTCGACGTGGTCGCCTTCCCGGTGGACAGCGCCGAGCAGGCCGCATGCTGGCCGTGGATCGGCGCCAACTGGGCCCTCGGCGCGCTGTTCGGCGAACCGGGCCCACCGGCCGGCATCGAGGCGCGGTTACGCCGCCGGTGAGTGGCGCTACGAGCTATGACACCGTGGAGCGGTGCAGGAGTGGCCCATCACGGTCGTGCCGGCGTTGATCTCAGCGGGTGGCGCTCTCATCAGCGTGGTGTTCAGTCGGCGGGCGGCTCGGGTGGAACGTCTCCATACCGCCGAGGAGATCGCCACACGGTTTCGAGAGCCCTTGTTGCAGGCGGCGTTCAACCTCGAAACAAGGATCTACAACATAGTCGAGCTCCAGTTCTTCCAGCGTTTTCTCGGCCCGGACAGCTCCGAGCCGGAGAAGGAGTACGCCGTCGTCAACACGATGTACGTGTTCGCGCAGTACTTCTGCTGGCTGGAGATACTACGTCGCGAGTCCCAGTTCGTCGATCCTCGAAACAACCAGAGGAACCACGCCGCGATAGCCGGGTTCGAGGCTGTTCGCGACGCCTTCGCCGACAGCATCGGTATCCAGGAGAGGTGCTTCCGGCTCTTTCGCGGAGAGCAACGAGCACTCGGTGAGGTGATGCTCGTCCCGGTCACGGAGCCGAGGCCGGGAGCGCCCAGGTGGGAGTGTCTGGGGTACGCGTCTTTCGTGCGTTCACTGGAGGACGGGGAGATGGCGAGATGGTTCCGAACTCTGCGAGAGGACATCAAGGAGGTGTCCGCAGACGTGGCGAACCGTGACGGGCGGCTTCGGCTGATCCAGCGTCGGCTGATGGACGTCATCGATATCATCGACCCAGATGCACGCAGAGTGCCCCCGCAGCTACGGAAGCGCCTAGCGGCACCGTCACCCTAATTCGTTCGGGTGGTAGCCTAGCGTCATTGACACGATGACACTCTGTAGTTGTCAGGCCGGGTGCCTCGGATGCCGGCGAAGGGGGTGCGCACGATGGCGGATGAGCTGGGGCCTGTTTACGACCTCATCACCCGGCGTCTGCTGAGGGGCAAGGTGGTCCCAGTGCTCGGCGCTGGGGTCAACCTGTGCGAACGGCCTCCAGACGTCCCCTGGGAGCGGGGCCGGTACCTGCCCAGCGGGCGGGAGCTGGCCGCCGCGCTGGCCCGGTACGTGGGCAACGTGGTGATCGACGGCCACGACCTGGCCCAGGTGTCGCAGTATGTGGCGGCGCTGGAAGGCGAGGGGTCGCTCTACGAGGAACTCCACGACGTCTTCGACGCGGACTACCCACCGACGCTTCTGCACCGCTTCCTCGCCCGGCTGTCCCGCCGGACCCGTGAGGCGGAGGAAGCCCGTGAATGCATGCTCATCGTGACGACCAACTACGACGACTCCCTGGAGCGCGCATTCACCGCCGAGGGTGAACCGTACGAGCTCGTCACCTACATCGCCGAAGGCAGGGACCGGGGACTGTTCCGCCATGTCACCGTCGGCGGCGAGCCGACCGTGATCCGGGTGCCGAACGAGTACGTCGACCTCCGCCTCGACCGACGGTCCGTGATCGCGAAGATCCACGGGGCGGTGGACCGGGTCCACCGCGCGGACAGCTTCGTGATCACAGAGGACCACTACATCGACTACATCACCCGCGCCGACGTCGCGGGGCTGTTTCCGGTCACGCTCGCGGCGAAGCTCCAGAGAAGCCACTTCCTCTTCCTGGGCTACAGCCTGCGGGACTGGAACTTCCGAGTGATGCTGTACCGGTTGTGGGGGGAGCAGGAGGGCAAGAACTTCAAATCCTGGGCGATCCAGGCCGACCCGAACCCCATCGACCGCGCCGCGTGGGACGATCGCGGCGTCGACATCCTGCCCGTCAGGGTGGAGAACTTCGTCGCCGCTGTCGAACAACGACTTCCCCCGCACCGCATGGTGACGCCGTGACCACCGCGACGGAGCCTCCCGCCCCGGCACAGGACGCGCCCGACCGGGCCGTGCCGGAGTGTCCCTACGTCGGGCTGGTGCCCTTCGACGAGAAGGACGCGCCGTACTTCTTCGGCAGGCAGCGAGAGTCCGACCTCATCGTCGCCAACCTCACCGCCTCGCGGCTCACCCTGCTGTACGCCCCGAGCGGGGTCGGCAAGAGCTCGGTGCTGCGAGCGGGTGTGCTGCCCGCGCTGCACCACGCCGATGACGACTCCTATGACGACCTGGGCGTCCCCGGCGCGGCCGTGGCGTACGTGAGCACCTGGCGTGACGCCCCACTCGCGACCGTCGCGGCGGCGGTCCGTGACGCGGTGTCGCGAGTGACCGGCGCCGGCGCTGTGGAGCAAGCCGCCGGTACACCCGAACTCAGCGTCGCCTGGCTTCGCGAGGTGCTGCGCCAGTCCAGGGTCTCGACGGTCTACCTGATCCTCGACCAGTTCGAGGAGTACTTCCTCTACCACCCCATGGACCGCGGCGAGGAGGGACTGACCGCCGAGCTCGGCAGAGTCCTGAGCGCCCGAGACCTGCCGGTGCATGTCCTGCTGTCGGTCCGCGAGGACGCGCTGGCCGGCCTCGACCGTTTCAAGGGCCGGGTGCCCTACCTCTTCGACAACTACCTCCGGCTGGCGCACCTGAGCCGCGACGCGGCCCGCGCCGCCGTCGAGTGCCCCCTCGACCGCTACAACCGCCTCGCCCCACCCGACCGAAGGATGTCCATCGAACCCGGCCTCATCGCGACCCTGTTGGATCAGGTCCGCACCGGTCACGTACGCGTGGCGCCGGAGGGGACGGCACCCGAGGGGTTCACCGCGAACGAGGCCGCGGCAGACGACCGCGGGGACATCGAGACCCCTTACCTCCAGCTCGTGCTGACCCGCCTGTGGGACCAGGAGCGCGCCACCGGATCGTCGTGCCTTCGACAGCGCACCCTGGAGGACCTCGGCGGGGCGCAGACGATCGTGCAGACCCACCTCGACAACGTCATGGCGGGGCTGTCCCCCGCGCAGGTCGACGTCGCCGGTGCGGTGTTCCATCACCTGGTCACCGCGTCCGGGACGAAGATCGCGCTGAGCGCGCAGGACCTCGCCGGCTGGTCGGAGCTACCGGTGAGCGCGGTGCGGGACCTCCTCGAGATGCTGTGCTCGGGACCGCACCGCATCCTGCGGCCCCTGCCACCGGCCGTCGGGGTGGCGGGACCGCCCCGCTACGAGATCTTCCACGACGTCATGGGCCGCGCGGTGCTCGACTGGCGCCGCAGGTACGTCACACAACGACAACAGGCCGAGGCATCACGCCGCCTCGTCGCCGAGCGTGAGGAAGCCCAGGCGGCGGCGCGGACCGCCCGCAGGCGACTACACCGGACGCGACTCCTCGCGTTGAGTATGGCAGTCATCATGCTCGCTGTCGGTGTGCTCGGCGCTCTCTTCTACTACGAGAGAAATGTTGCGCGCCAGAAGCAGTCCTTGGTGCAGGCCGCCGGCACCCTTGACCACAACCCCGCGCAGAGCCTGAGCAGTGCGGTCGAGGCCTACAACATCAACGCCAACGAGCAGGCCCGCTCGGCGGTGCTGAAGGCGTGGTCGAGTCCGCACAGTCGAGTGGTCGCCGGGCCGAACCCGATGATGGTCGGCATGGCCTTCACTCCGGACTCCCACCACGTCGTCGCCTACGACGCGCACGGCGGCATCCGGGTCATCGGTGATGACGGCGCCGTGGAACACAGGACGGCGGTGGTCGGTCCGCTGCGCGGCACCGTCACCTCGTCGGTGTCGGCAGCCGCCGTCAACCCTGACGCGTCCCGCGTCACGTTCGGGACCGACCAGGGCGCGGTGGCGGTCGTCAACACCACGACCGGGCAGCATATCGATATCGACACGGAGGGCGACTCGACGCCTGCCGTGTCGTGGGTCGGGCCCGCCGCGAACGGTCTCGTCCTCGTCGTCTCCGGGTCAGGCGTCGCCGCAACCTACAGCCCCGACACCGGAAAACAGGTCGCGCGCTTCCCGGGTCTTGTTTTCGAAGCCTCGCCCCTGGCCGATAGGCAGCACATCGTGACCTCCGGACAGGACGGGAAGCTGCGGGTGTGGGACGCGCGAACCGCCGCGAAGATCGCGGAGTCATCGGCGCCACTGGTGCCTGCACCGACTTTCCTCAAGCGTTACGGGCAGGCCGTCGTCGGCGTGATGAACAACGTCGACAAGTCATCGATCGTCGTGTGGAACTGGCAGGCAGGGCCGGACCCCGTTCGGTACCCGTTCGCTTACTCCAACGGCATTGCACAGGTTCACGTCGACGAGCAGGATCGAACCATCAGCATCGCTTCTGACCATGGACTCATGAGATACAGCCTCGACGACGGGTCATCGCGGGGACAGCTGCCGGAACAGACGGACTGGGTAAACGACATGACCACCAGTCCCGATGATGGGTGGATCACCACGGCGGGGCTCGATGGGCGGGTCCTGGTCTGGTACGCGAACTTTCCGCAGAAGCTTGCCGGCCGCCCCACCTACGAGCTCCTCGCCCACCACGGACCGGTCACTCAGGTGGGCTACCTACGTGATGGCACGGTAGTGATGTCTCTCGGCAGTGATGGCACGGTCCGGCGCTGGGAGCTGCCCCAGGTGGTACTTTTCGACCAGCACCTCGACTGGATCTCTGACATGGACGTGAGCAACGACGGGTCCTTACTCGCGACGACGAGCTCCGATGGTAAGGCCTACATCATCGACCGCAATGACACGTCGAAGGCTGCAGCCACTGTGTCCACCAACATTCGCCAGGCAGGCGTGCGCTTCGACCCGACCGACCCACATCGCGTCCTCACCCTCGGGGTGTACGACGCCGCCCCGGAGCTGTGGCACTGGGGCGGCGGCGGCAACCCTGAGCACGTCAGAACCTACGCGAAACCTCCACTGCCAATCTCCGGTGGTTACCTGCTCAGCTTCGCCATCAGCCCCGATGGCATGGTGGTCGCGGGCACGGACACGAGCGGCACCCTCCACCTCTGGGACGCTAGAACCGGGGCGCTCCGCACGGATCGCTACTCTCTCGGCTCGGGGCCGCTCTACAACTACGCCGTCGCCTTCGACCCTTCCAGCCGGCTGATCGCCGCGACCGGTCCCGACGAGGTCCGCGTCTGGCGGCTGGGCACCGCTGAGCCACTCCTGCGACTGCCCCATCACAACGCGACAGGCGTGGCCTTCGACCCGTCCGGCCAGCACCTCGTCAGCACGGCCGGGGACGGCACGGTGAACATCTGGGCCCGTGACGGCAAGCTCGAACGCGGGCTCATGGCTCACGACGCCCCGTCGAGCAACCCGTCATTCAGCAAGGACGGCGGCCTGCTCGCCGTGGGTACGGCCGAAGGCCTGGTCGAGGTCTGGGATGTCCACTCCGGCATGACGGTCACGCTGGACCGTCACCACAACGACTCGGTCAGCAGCGTCGTCTTCCTGCCGGATGACCCCTCCCACCTGATCTCCGCGAGTCTGGACACGACCGTCGCCTACTTCCCCTGCCCCGCGTGCAGCGATCCGGACGGTGCGATCCGGGACGCCGTGGAGTGGGCGAAGACCAACCCGTGAGTGGCGATACGAGTTCTGGCTCGTATCGCCACTCACGGGTTCTAGCGACCACCCGGTCGCTAGAACAACACCCGGGCCAGCGCGCGGCGTGCGGTGGTGACCCGAGCGTCGTCGGGCGGGAAGAGCTCGAACAACCCCACCAGATGTGCTCTGGCTCGGTCGCAGTCGTCTCCGGTGAACCGCCGCACAGCGCTGACCAGCCGCTCGAACGCCCGCTCCGGCGCCTGGGCGGCCACCTCGGCGTCGGCGGCGGCGATCTGCGCGTCGACATCCTCGGGCGCGGCATCGGCCCTGGTCACCGCCGAGGGGTCGGCCGACTGCGCGCGGGCCAGGAAACGAGCCTGCATCAGCGCGGCCCTGGCCTGCTCGTTCGCCGGCTCGATGGCCAGGATCTGCTGGTAGGCGGCTTCGGCGGCGGCGTAGTCGCCGGCCGCCAGCGCGGCTTCGGCGGCGGTGAACCGGGGATCCTCGGGCTCGGCGTCCGGCGCCTGCGCGGTGTTCGACGCGGCCCGCTCGGCGGCCCGGATACCGGGTAGCTGGTCACGCAGCTCGGCGAGCAACGTGGTGATCCACTGCTTCACCTGCGGCTCGGGCTGGGCGCCGGCGAAGGCGCTGACCGGCTGGCCGCCGGCGACGGCGATGACGGTGGGAATGGACTGGACGCCGAAGAGCTGGGCGATCTGTGGGTTGGCGTCGATGTCGACCTTGGCCAGCACCCACGCGCCGCCGGATGCCCCGGCGAGCCGTTCGAGCACCGGGGACAGCTGCTTGCACGGACCACACCAGCTCGCCCACAGGTCGACCACCACCGGTACCTGCATGGACCGGTCGACGACATCGGTCTGGAAGCTGTGCTCGGTGACGTCCAGGACCCACGGGTGCGCTCCGCCGGCCGGGGGCACACCCGGGGCGTCGCGCCGACCCGCCGAGTCGGCCCGCGCTTTGAGGGCAGACAGGTCGACGGCACCGGACATCGCTACGACCTGCTGCGGGTTAGGCCTGCTCACACCGTCTATCCTGGCATGGAACCCCCGGCGCCGTGGAACCCAGGGCGTCAGAACCGGGCCGGCTCCCGGTACTCACCCCACTGAGCCTTGAGCGCCCCGCAGATCTCGCCGAGGGTGGCCTCAGCCCGCGCCGCGTCGAGCATCGGCTCGATGAGGTTTCCCGTGCTACCCGCCACCGCGACCATGGCCGCGAGGGCCCGGTCGACGGCGGTCTGGTCACGACGGGCGCGGCGCGCCGTCAGCACCCGGTTCTGCTCGCGTTCCACCTCGTGGCTCACCCGGAGGATCTCCAGCTCATCGGTGACCGACTCGGTCAGCGTGTTCACGCCGACGATCTTCTTGTCGCCCTTCTCCAGCGCGCGCTGGTAGGCGAACGCCGCGTCGGCGATCTCACCGGTGAACCAGCCGTCCTCGATGCCGCGCAGGATGCCGGAGGTCATCTCACCGATCGGGTGCCGGCCCGAGGGCACCGCAGCCGCGGCCATATCCTTGATCCGGGCGAGGATCCGCTCGACGTCGGCCTCGATCCGGTCGGTCAGCGCCTCGACATACCAGGAGCCACCCAGCGGATCGGCCACATTGGCCACCCCGGACTCCTCCATGATCACCTGCTGGGTGCGCAGGGCGATCTCCGCCGCGCGCTCCGAGGGCAGCGCCAAGGTCTCGTCCAAGGAGTTGGTGTGCATCGAGCTGGTACCGCCCAGCACCCCGGCGAGCGCCTCGATCGTGGTGCGTACGACGTTGTTGTAGGGCTGCCGCGCGGTGAGCGAGACGCCCGCGGTCTGGGTGTGAAAGCGCATCCACAGCGCCTTGTCGCGTCTGGCGCCGTAGACGTCACGCATCCAGCGGGCCCAGATCCGCCGGGCGGCGCGGAACTTCGCGATCTCCTCGAAGAAGTCCACGTGCGCGTCGAAGAAGAAGGTCAGGCCGCCGGCGAAACGGTCGACGTCCAGCCCGCGGCGGCGGCCCAGCTCCACGTACCCGAAGCCGTCGGCCAGGGTGAACGCCAGCTCCTGCGCGGCCGTCGCGCCGGCTTCCCTGATGTGGTAGCCGGAGATCGACAGCGGCTTGTAGGCCGGGATCCGCTCCGTGCAGTACTCCATCAGGTCCCCGATGAGCCGCAGGTGCGGCTCCGGACTGAACAGCCACTCCTTCTGGGCGATGTACTCCTTGAAGATGTCGGTCTGCAGCGTGCCGTTGAGCCGGGTGATGTCCGCGCCCTGCCTTTCCGCGGCGACCAGGTACATGCAGAACATCGGCACCGCCGGACCCGAGATCGTCATCGACGCGGTGACCCGCTCCAACGGGATGCCGCCGAACAGCACGTCCAGGTCGGCGGCACTGTCGATCGCCACGCCGCAGTGCCCGACCTCGCCGAGGCTGCGCGGGTCGTCGGAGTCACGACCCATCAGGGTGGGCATGTCGAAGGCCACCGAGAGCCCACCCCCGCCGTTGCGCAGTATCTGCCGGTAGCGCTCGTTGGTCTGCTGGGCGTTACCGAACCCGGCGAACTGGCGGATCGTCCAGGTGCGCCCCCGGTAGCCGGTGGAGTGCACACCGCGGGTGAACGGGTACTCCCCCGGCCAGCCGATCCGCTCGAACCCCTCGACCGTGTCTCCCTCGCGCGGCCCGTACACCGGGTCGACCTCGGCTCCGGACAGGGTGGTGAAGTCCGCGTCACGAAGCCGTCCCGCCGCCCGCGCGTACCGGCGCCGCCAGCGCTCCCGACCGGCGCTCGGATCTGCGTGCTGGGCGTCCTCAGGCGTCATGCGAGCCTCCCCGCGAGGTTGTCTGACTCTCAATGATAGGAGGTCCTAGCACTTCTGGTGATACCTGATCTGGAGCAGGAGCCGCCCGGAGATGTTCGGTGAACAGGATCGTCGCCCCGGCCTGCCCTATCCGGAACGTGACGGTGCTTTACGGTTCACTTATGGCGTCGCATCACCCGCTGCCGTTCGACCCGATCGACCGAGCCGCGCGGATCTGGCAAGACCGCATCGGACCAGCCGCGACGATGGCCGCGGTCACCAACGTGATGCGCGTGCAGCAGATCCTGCTCTCCGCCGTGGACGCCGCGCTGCGCCCGCACGGTCTGACCTTCGCCCGGTACGAGGCGCTGGCCCTGCTGGTGTTCTCCCGCCAGGGCAGCCTGCCGATGAGCGTGATGGGCCAACGGCTTCAGCTGCATCCGACCAGCGTGACCAACATCGTGGACCGGCTGCAGGCCGACCACCTCGTGGAGCGTGGTGGCCACCCCACCGATCGGCGCACCACCCTGGTCACGATCACCGAAGCCGGCCGGCAGCGTCAGAAGACGGCCACCGTGGCGCTCACCGACATCGACTTCGGCCTCGTCGGGCTGAACGACGCCCAGACCGCGCAGCTCACCGCGCTCCTCACGCAGGTACGCCGCGCCACGGGCGACTTCACCGACCCGACTGAGTGAGCTACCCGCGACCCGCACCGGCCACCACATCGTCGATGTGCGCGTAGCGGACACCACTGCCGATCCGCTTCCACCGCAAGTCGTCACCGACGACAAGCAACGGATCGCGAGACGCTCGGCGCCCCGTGAGCCGTGAATGGCCGGTTCAGCACGTGATCACGGCCTACAGGCGGTAGGGCTGGAGCGTCCGGCGACTCACCGGGCCTCCTTGGTGTCCCGGCGCCAGGGTTTCAGGCGCCAAGCTCGGCGACCAGCTCGTCGGCCGCCCGGTAGGCGTCCAGCTCGCCCGCCATCACCCGCTTGGCCAGTCCGGACGACGCACTCCCCTGTAGCGCGTCGCCGAGCCTGCCGCGCAGCTGCGCCATCGCGATGGCCTCGACCTCGGCCTGCGCCCGGCGCTGCCGGCGGGCATCCAGCTCGCCGTGGCCGAGCATCCACCCCCGGTGCTCCTCGATCGCCCCCACCAGGTGCTCGACGCCCTCGGCGGTGGTGGCCACAGTGCGGACGATCGGCGGCCGCCAGCTCGGACCCGCCGTGCCCCGCCGGCCGAGCGAGATCATGTACTTGAGGTCTCGGACGGTCTGGTCGGAGCCCTCCCGGTCCGCCTTGTTCACCACGAAGACGTCGGCGACCTCGAGGATTCCCGCCTTGGCCACCTGGATCCCGTCACCCATCCCCGGCGCCAGCAGCACCACGGTGGTGTCCGCCAACGCGACGACCTCCACCTCCGACTGGCCGACGCCCACGGTCTCCACCAGCACCACGTCGCAGCCGGCGGCGTCCAGCACCCGCAGCGCCTGCGGAGTCGCCCAGGCGATGCCGCCCAGGTGCCCCCGGGTGGCCATCGAGCGGATGAAGACACCGCCGTCAGTCGCATGGTCCTGCATCCGTACCCGGTCGCCGAGCAGGGCTCCTCCCGAGAACGGCGAGGACGGGTCGACGGCGAGCACTCCCACCTTCTTGCCGGCCGCCCGCAGCGCGGTGACCAGCACGCTGACGGAGGTCGACTTGCCCACTCCGGGCGCGCCGGTGATGCCGACGACCTGGGCCCGCCCGGTATAGCGGGCCAGCGCGGCGGCGACCTCGCGCAGTTCCGGGGCACCGTCCTCGACCAGCGAGATCAGCCGGCCGACCGCCCGGGCCTGGCCTTGCCGCGCGCGCAGGACCAGGTCGCCGATATCGTGGCGGCGAGAGCTCACGCCGCGTCGTGGCCGGGCACCCGCAGGATCAGCGCGTCGCCCTGGCCACCGCCTCCGCATAGCGACGCCGCGCCCACGCCGCCACCGCGACGGCGGAGCTCCATCGCCAGGTGCAGCGCCAGCCGGGCACCGGACGCGCCGATCGGGTGCCCCAGCGCGATCGCCCCGCCGTTGGGGTTGACCCGCGCCGGGTCGATGCCGAGCTTGCGGGTGGACACCACACCCACCGCGGCGAACGCCTCGTTGATCTCGACGATGTCGAGGTCGCTCACCTCGATGCCCTCCTTGGCGCAGGCCGCCAGCACCGCGTTGGCGGGCTGCTCGTGCAGGCTGGAGTCGTCGGGGCCGGCCACCATGCCGTGCGCCCTGATCTCGGCCAGCCAGCTCAGGCCGAGCTCCTGAGCCTTGGCCCTGCTCATCACCACTACCGCGGCGGCCCCGTCCGTGATCGGGGACGACGACCCGGCGGTGATGGTGCCGTCGGCGGCGAACGCCGGGCGCAGCGTGCCCAGGCCCTCGGCGGTGGTCTCCGGCCGGATGCCCTCGTCGACGGCCACCACGACCGGGGCACCCTTGCGCTGCGGCACGGTCACCGGGGTGATCTCCTGCGCGAACAGCCCACTCGCCGCGGCGCGGCCGGCCCGCTGATGCGACCGCGCGGCGAACTCGTCCTGCTCGGCCCGGGTCAGCTGATGGCGCGCGCTGTGCTTCTCGGTGGAGGCGCCCATCGAGACCTGGTCGAACGAGTCGTGCAGGCCGTCGTAGGCCATGTGGTCGATCATGGTGACGTCGCCGTACTTGAACCCGGAGCGCGACTTGGGCAGCAGGTGCGGCGCCTGGGTCATCGACTCCTGCCCACCGGCCACGATGACGTCGAGCTCACCGGCCCGGATCAGCTGGTCGGCCAGCGCGATCGCGTTCAACCCGGACAGGCACACCTTGTTGACGGTCAGGGCCGGCACGTCCATGCCGATGCCGGCGTTGACCGCCGCCTGACGCGCGGGGATCTGACCGGCCCCCGCGGTGAGCACCTGACCCATGATCACATACTGCACCTGCTCGGGCGCCACGCCGGCGCGTTCCAGCGCACCCTTGATGGCGAACCCACCGAGCTGGGCGGCCGAGAAGTCCTTGAGCTGACCGAGCAGCCGCCCCATCGGGGTGCGAGCTCCGGCCACGATGACGGAACCGGGCATGGCGTAACCTCCGGCTAGAGTCCGGTCAGGGCTGTATCGCGACCTTACCGCGCGCAACGGCCGCTGTACGGCGAGCCGACGAGTACACCTCGACCAGCCGTACGCTGCACCCATGGCGCAACCCGGGTCCCCCCTCCAGTCAGTCGTCACGGCAGTCGATCACGTCGGCATCGCGGTGCCCGACTTCGACGCGGCCGTTGAGTTCCACCGCGCGACGTTCGGGCTGGAGCTGGTCCATGAGGAGCTCAACGAGGAGCAGGGGGTTCGCGAAGGCATGCTGCGCGCACCCGGCGAGGACGGCACCGGTGCCGCGGTGCAGCTACTCGCCCCGCTGGACCCCACCTCCACCATCGCCAAGTTCCTGGACCGCAGGGGCCCCGGACTGCAGCAGCTGGCCTACCGGGTCATCGACATCGAGTCGGCCACGCGGGCATTACGCGCCGCCGGCCTGCGGCTGCTCTACGACACGCCGCGCCGAGGCACCGCCGGTTCCCGGGTCAACTTCGTGCACCCCAAGGACGCCGGTGGCGTGCTGGTCGAGCTGGTGGAACCGGCCCCAGCCGAGCAGGGCTACGTCCACTAGGGCCGATCTCCGTACCAGGAGTAGCACCGCCCTGTCAACCGGGAAGCATGACCGTCACCAAGATCTCGGTGTCCATCCGCAACGACCTGGGCGTTCGGCCCGTCGCGTGGTGACCCTCGTCTACGACACCGGTGCATCGCTCCCCGCTGCGTGTCGCCGAACACCTCGTCGCCAAGGCGCGGGAACGGGGTACGGCGCGGACGGACCGGGAAAGACAGATGATCACACCACCGAGGTGCTGCCGGCCGGCAGCGAAGCCCGAGCCCTGGCTGCGCTGAACCGGTTGGATGAGGTCCATATCGCGGTGGCCCGAGCGGCCGAGGCGAAACGAAGTGAACACTCGCGGTCGCCCGCGTGGCCCGAGGCGAGGTCGACGGCGCACCGAAGCACTGGGCCCGTAGTGGAACCTCCCCCAGCTCAGCGCACTCACACGATCGTGACCTCGGTAAGACGGGTACGCACCGCGCTGCAGACACTCAAGGACCCCGGCGGAGACGCCATCGAACTAGCCGGTGCCATCGAAGCCTTCACCTCCGAACGGCTGACGCAGCCGCGACGACCGAAATCCACCCAGTGCCGGGATCGCCTGCGACCACGCCCCGAAGGACGCGTCGATCGCGGCCAGGTGTGTCAATCGATACGATATGGCGATTGACATAGTTATCACTTAACCTCTTCTTAGGCAGCCTCTCCCGAGCGGGAAACGGGCCCAGGGAAGGGACGACCGTGCAGAAGATCCTCGATGCCATCCTCTCCGACGACCTCGACGACCTCGGCGCACTGCCGGTGCCGGAAAGCTATCGGGGAGTCACGGTCCGCGCTGACGAGACCGACATGTTCACCGGAATGCCCAGTCGGGACAAGGACCCCCGCCGGTCCCTGCACCTGGACGAGGTACCGGTGCCTGAGCTGGGTCCAGGCGAGGCGCTGGTCGCCGTGATGGCCAGCGCCATCAACTACAACACCGTCTGGACGTCGATCTTCGAACCGCTGCCCACCTTCGGGTTTCTCAAGCGCTACGGCCGCACTTCCCCGTTGGCCTCCCGGCACGACCTGCCCTACCACGTGGTCGGCTCGGACCTGGCCGGTGTCGTGCTGCGCACCGGAGCCGGAGTGAACGCCTGGCGCCCGGGTGACGAGGTGGTGGCGCACTGCCTGTCCGTCGAGCTGGAGCATCCGGACGGGCACAGCGACACCATGCTTGACCCCGAGCAACGCATCTGGGGTTTCGAGACGAACTTCGGCGGCCTCGCCGAGCTCGCGCTGGTCAAGTCCAACCAGCTGATGCCCAAGCCGGCGCATCTCACCTGGGAGGAGGCCGCAAGCCCGGGTCTGGTCAACTCCACCGCCTATCGGCAGCTGGTCTCCCGCAATGGCGCGGACATGAAGCAGGGCGACACGGTGCTCATCTGGGGCGCCTCAGGTGGCCTGGGCTCTTACGCCACGCAGATGGCGCTGGGTGGCGGCGCCATCCCGGTATGCGTGGTCTCCAGCCCCGAAAAGACCGAGATCTGCCGGCGAATGGGCGCCGATCTGGTCATCGACCGCAACGCCGAAGGCTACAAGTTCTGGCGCGACGAGCACACCCAGGATCCGTCGGAGTGGAAGCGGTTCGGCGCGAAGATCCGCGAGCTCACCGGCGGTGAGGATCCCGACATCGTGTTCGAGCACCCGGGGCGGGAGACGTTCGGCGCCAGCGTCTACGTCGCCAAGAAAGGCGGCACGATCGTCACCTGCGCCTCCACCTCGGGTTACCACCATGTGTTCGACAACCGCTACCTCTGGATGAACCTCAAGCGGATCGTGGGCTCGCATTTCGCCAATTACCGTGAGGCGTGGGAGGCCAACCGGCTGATCGCCAGGGCCAAGGTCCACCCGACACTGTCCCGCGTCTACCCGCTGGAACAGACCGGGCAGGCCGCCCATGACATGCACCACAACATCCACCAGGGCAAGGTCGGTGTGCTGTGCCTGGCCCCCGAGGAGGGTCTGGGCGTGCGCGATCCTGAGCTTCGCGAGGTCCATCTGAGCGATATCAACCGCTTCCGGGGAGTCTGACACCGTCTATCGGCTCACCCGGAGTCACCAGCACCCGAGTAGCCTCGCGGTATGGGCTCAGTCGACGATCGTGATCTGCTTCCGATGAGATCCATGTTCGACGTCGTCCGCCGGGGATACGACTGCGCGCAGGTGGACTACCAGCTCGAGCAGCTGCGGGCCGATCTGCGGATCGCGGCGGCGGATCGGGACGCCGGAGCCGCGCAGGCCGCGGAGCTCGCCAGGGCGCTGGAGACGGCTCGCGGTGAGATCGATGACCTGCGCGCCCAGCTGAAGCGGCTCGCCGCGCCACCCACCACCGTCGAGGGCATGAGCGAGCGCGTGGCGCGGATGCTGCGAAGCGCCCAGGACGAGGCCGCCGAGACCATCGCCAAGGCCACCACGGCGGCGGCCGCGATCAGGACCGACGTTGAGCGCGAGGCGGAGGGGCTGCGCGCCCGCTACGAACAGATGATCGGGGAGGCGCAGCGGCGGCGGTCAGTGATCGAGGCCGAGAGCGAGCGAGCCATCGCCGACGCGCGCCGCCGCGGCGAGGAGATCGTGGCGCGGGCCCAGCAGCGGGCCGAGCGGCTCGACGCCGAGTCGGCCGCCCGTCGTCGGCAGGCCGAGGAGGACTTCGACATCACCCTGTCGGCCCGACGCCACGACGCGAGACGCGAACTGGCGCGGGAGGAGGCGAGCAGCAGGACCGAGGCGAAGCGGCGCATCGACGAGGCCACCGACGTGGCCCGCCGCCTGGTGACCGAGGCCGACCAGACGGCCGTCGCCAGGATGCAGGAAGCCAGCCGGCGGGTGGAGGCGCTGCGCGCCCTGCGCCGCCAGCTCACCGGACAGCTACAGTCGGTAAGCTCGAAGCTGGACGAGGCGTTGCGGCGTCTGACGCCCGCACCCGAGGAAGATGACGTGCGCGCCGGAGAGCCGGCTCAGCCGGGCTGACATCGCGCCACATCACCGGTGTCTGCGCGTGGGCGCCCGGCGCGCGCGAGCGGTCCAGCAGCCGGTGTGCCAGTGTCGCCGGTCGGCCGATGACCCCTCCTGACCTGCCGGCCAGGCCACCACATGCGCGATACCCGGCCTGATCTCATGGTCGCAGCCGGGGCAGCGATAGCTCTTGACCGCCTGCTCTCCGGGCACTGCCCGGACCAGCCACTCCCCGTCTGGGCCGCTCGCCGACTGTGCCCAGCCCGGCCCGCCCGCCGGAGGCGGGGGGACGGCGCTGCGAGAGCTGCGTGGGATGTTGCGGCGAGGCATCACAACCCATGGTAGTGCTGGCCTTGGTGGTCTACCGGATGCCGCACCGGGCGGCGAGACCCCGCAGTTCGGGGGTGGTGCGCCCGGACAGGAGCAGCCCGGAGACCAGCGCGCGGACGGCGGGGCGCGTGTGAACTTACCTCGGGGCGTGGCGTTCGACGGCGAGCAGGACGCGGCCGGTGGCCTCGTTCTCGATGATCACTCGGCGTCGCGGGCGAAGAAGGTCCCCCTGCGGACCGTCATTCTTGAAGATCTCCCGGTTCAGGACCCGGCTGGTGTCGCGACTGACCGGGGTGTGAACCTGATGTCATCACACCCGCCCCCAGCTCCTGGCTGAGCGTCATTCGCCTCGTGATGCACTCACGAGTAGTCGCGGAACCCCTTGCCTGTCTTGCGGCCCAGCAGGCCCGCCGTGACCAGGTGCTCCAGCAGGGGTGCCGGGGCGAACCCCGGCTCGCGGAACTCCCGGTAGAGGCTGCGCTGGATGGTGAGCGAGACGTCCAGACCCACCACGTCGAGCAGCTCGAAGGGACCCATCGGCAACGCGGCACCGACCTTCATCGCGGTGTCGATGTCCTCGGCGCTGGCGTAGTGCGCCTCCAGCATCCGCACCGCGTCGTTGAGGTAGGGGAACAGCAATGCGTTGACGACGAACCCGGCGCGGTCGCCGCAGGTCACCGGCACCTTACCCAGGGAAAGGGCGAGACGGCGGGCAGTCGTCACCACATCGGCCGTGGTGGCGATGGTCGCCACCACCTCGACCAGCTTCATCACCGGGGCCGGGTTGAAGAAGTGCATCCCCACCACATCACCCGGGCGAGAGGTGGCGGCCGCGCACTCGACCACCGGTAGCGACGAGGTGGTGGTGGCCAGGATGGCGCCCGGTTTGCACACCTCATCCAGGGTGGCGAAGATCCCGCGCTTGACATCCAGCTCCTCGGCTACCGCCTCCACCACCAGGTCGACACCGGCGAAGTCGTCCAGCGAGGTGGTGGTGGAGATCCGCCCCAGAGCGGCGTCACGGTCCGGCTCGGAGAGCTTGCCGCGGCCCGCGGCCTTGTCCAGCGAGCGCGTGATCGCCCTGACCGCCGCGTCGGTCCGGCTGTTGCCCCGACCCCGGAGGATCACCTTGTGCCCGCCCTTGGCCAGCACCTCGACGATGCCGGTGGCCATCGTCCCGGTGCCCACCACGCCGACGGTGCCGATCGGGCGGGTCCCCCCGACGCCGGAGTCCGCGTCGGACGGGGTGGCGGCGTCGGACACCACCGTCGAGGAGTCCTGCCCCGCGTAGGTGTAGAAGCCGCGACCCGACTTCCGGCCGAGCAGCCCGGCGGTGATCATCTGCTTGAGCACCGGCACCGGCGCGTGCAGCCGGTCGGCGGACTGGCGGTACAGCGCGTCCAGGATCTCATAGGCGGTGTCCAGGCCGATCAGGTCCAGCAGCGCCAGCGGTCCCATCGGGTAGCCGCAGCCGTAGCGCATCGCGGCGTCGAGGTCCTCCCGGGTCGCGTAGCGCTGCTCGAACATGCGCGCCGCGTGGTTGAGGTAGCCGAACAGCAGCCCGTTGGCGATGAACCCGGCCCGGTCCCCGACCACCACCGGGGTCTTGCCCAGCGAGTGCGCGAGTGCGGTGACGTCGCTGATGACCTCCGCGTCGGTGACCACGGTGCGCACCACCTCGACCAGCTTCAGCACCGGGGCGGGGTTGAAGAAGTGCATCCCGACGACCCGCTCCGGCCGCTTGGTCTGCACCGCGAGGTGGGTGATCGACAGACTCGACGTGTTGGACGCCAGCACGACATCGCCACGCACGATCCCGTCCAGCTCGGTGAAGATCCGGCTCTTGAGGTCCAGGCGCTCTGGTACAGCCTCGATGACGAGGTCGACGGCGGCCAGATCGGCCAGCCTCGTGGTGAAGCCGATCCGGTCGAGCAGCCGGCGGCGGGCCGTCTCGTCGAGCTTCCCGCGTTGCAGGGCGCGCGCGGTGGAGTGCTGGAGATGCCCGTGGCCCCGGGCCACGCCCTGGTCGTCAGCCTCGACCGCCACCACCTCGAGCCCGGTGCGGGCGAGTACCTCGGCGATCCCGGCACCCATCGTGCCCATGCCCACCACGCCGACCGTCGTGATCTGTGTTGCCATCTGCGTGCCTCCCGCGACGTGGCCGTCGACGCCGAGCTCAGCGCCCGTAAAGCACCCGGACGATCCGCAGCAGCACCCGCATCGCCCAGGCCGGGCGGGCGAAGGTGAGCACCCGCACCGCCGGAGGGAACCGGCGGCGGGTGACCGCCTTGGCACGGCTGAACTCCCGTAGGCCGTCGGCACCGTGGATCCGCCCGAACCCGGAGTCGCCGACCCCGCCGAAGGGCAGCGAGGGCACCGCGGCATAGGAGAGGGCGCTGTTGATCGTGACCATCCCGCACCGCAGCCGGGCGGCGATCTCCGCGCCACGGCGGGCCGAGAACACCGCGGCGCCCAGCCCGTAGCGACCGGCGTTGGCCCGCGCCACCGCGTCGTCCAGGTTCGGGACCCGGTGCACCGTGAGGACCGGGCCGAAGGTCTCCTCGGTCACGGCGGGCGAGGTCTCCGGGACGTCAGCCAGCACGACCGGCTCCACGTAGGGTGGGCGGACCGACTCCGCGCCGCCGAGGAGCGCGGTGCCACCACGGGCGAGCGCGTCGGCGAGGTGATCGCGGATCACCTCGAGCTGGTCCGGCCTGGTGATCGGACCCAGGTCAGCGCTCGGCTCGCCGCCGGTCCGCAGCCGCCGCGCCTGGGCGAGGACCCGAGCCGTGAACTCCGCGGCGACGCCATCGACCACGTACACCCGCTCCACACCTATGCACGACTGCCCCGCGTTGGACATGCCACCCCAGACCGCGGCGTCGGCGGCCGCGGCGAGGTCGGCGTCAGCGTCGACCAACAGCGCGTCCTTGCCGCCGCACTCCAGCACGACCGGAGTGAGCGTCTCGGCACAGGTCGCCATCACCTTCTTCGCGGTGCCCGTGGACCCGGTGAACGCCAGCTTGTCCACCCCGGCCCGGCACAGCGCCGCACCGGTCTCGCCGAAACCGGTGACGACCTGGAGCAGCGGGTACTCGGGCACCACCGCGGCGAGGCTCTCGGCCAGCGCCCGGCCCACTCCGGGAGTCAGCTCGCTGGGCTTGAACACCACGGCGTTGCCGGCGGCGAGCGCGTAGCCGATCGACCCCATCGGGGTGTGGGCGGGATAGTTCCACGGTCCGATCACGCCGATCACGCCATAGGGCTGGTACTCCACCGTCGCGGCCTCCTGAAGCATCAACAGGCCCGGTCCCACCCGGCGGCGACGCAGCACCCGCTCGGCGTTGCGCGCGGCCCAGTCCAGGTGCGCGACCACGAGCACGCATTCCAGCCGGGCGTCATCTCGCGGCTTGCCGGTCTCAGCGGTGATCAGCCCGGCCAGCTCGTCGATCCGCCGGGTCAGCGCGCGGCGCCAGGACAGCAGCCGGCGGCGGCGCTGCGCGAACCCGAGCCCGCCCCACCACAGCGCCGCCTCCCGGGCGCGAACGACGGCCGCCCGCACCGCCGCCTCATCATCCACCTGGTGGTAGTCGATGACCTCGCCGCTTCGCGGGTCCAGCGACGGGAAGCGGGTCTCCCCCTCGTGGGTCCGCGGCCGGCTGCCGCCCACGGTCTGAGCCATCGTCGTCCTCTTCCCCGCATCGGCCTCTACCGAAGAGTACGGGCACCGCGCCGTCCACACCGAACGTGCGCGAGCATGCGGGCGTGCTTCGACCCGCGAGCGGGTCTCAGAACAACCGCGGCTCGACGCTCTCGGCACCGCGCAGCTCCTCGTAGTCCACAGTGACACAGCGGATTCCGCGGTCCGTGGCGAGCGTGTGCGCCTGGGGCTTGATCTGCTGAGCGGCGAACACGCCGCGCACCGGAGCGAGCCGCGGGTCGCGGTTGAGCAGACTCAGGTACCGGGTGAGCTGCTCCACCCCGTCGATCTCACCCCGACGCTTGATCTCCACCGCCACCATCACGCCGTCGGCGTCCCGGCACAGCAGGTCGACCGGCCCGATCGCGGTGGGATACTCGCGGCGAACCAGGGTGAACCCGGGGCCCAGCGTCGCGGTGTGCTCAGCGAGCAGGACCTGCAGGTGGGCCTCGACACCGTCCTTGACCAGCCCCGGATCCACCCCGAGCTCGTGCCGCGAGTCGTGCACCACCTCGTCGATCTCGATGATCAACCGCTCACCGGCGCGGTTGGTGACCGTCCAGCGTCCCGGCTGCTCGGTCAGCGTGCACGGTGGGCTCATCCAGTTCAACGGCTTGTAGGCGCCGCCGTCGGCGTGCACGCTCACCGACCCGTCCACCTTGACCAGCAGCAGCCGCGGCGCCATCGGCAGGTGCGCGGTGAGCCGACCGATGTAGTCCACCTGACAGCGGGCGATCACGAGGCGCACTCGTGCACGCTAGCGCGTGCCCGTGAGTGGCCCTGCTAGTAGGCGGCGAGCCGTAGCTCCGTATCGCCACTCACGGGTTGTGCACAGGAGGGCGCTTCTCGAGGAAGGCGGCCATGGCTTCCTTGGCGGCCGCGGTCTGCGACGCCGCAGCCATCACCTCCAGGGCGATGGCGTAGGCGTCCGCCTCGGGTCGGTCCAGCTGCGCGTAGAGGGTCCGCTTGCCCAGCGCCTTGCTGGTCCGGTCACCACGGGTGGCGCGGGTGAGCAGGTCGTCCACGGCGGCGTCCAGCTCGGCGTCGGGGACTGTCCGGTTGACCAACCCCCATGCCGCGGCGGTGCGGGCATCCACCACGTCGCCGGTCAGCGCCATCTCCATCAGCCGCTTGCGCCCGATCGCCCGGGCCACCGGCACCGCGGGGGTGTGGCAGAACCAGCCACCTCTGCCGCCGGGCAGCGCGAAACCCGCCGACTCGGCCGCCACCGCAAGATCGCAGGAGGCCACCAGCTGGCAGCCCGCCGCAGTGGCCAGCGCGTGCACCCGGGCGAGGACGACCTGCGGGACCGACTGGATGGTACGCATCACCTCGGTGCACAGCGTCAGCAACTCCCGGACCCCGGCGAGGTCGCGCGACGACACGTCGGCGAAGTCGTGACCCGCCGAGAACACCGTGCCCTCGGCGCCGAGCACGATGCCGGTGGCGTCTGACCGCCCCGCGTCGACGAACGCGTCGCGCAGCTCGACGAGGTGGTCTTCAGACAGCGCATTACGCCGCCCCGCCCGGTTCATCGTGATCCGGACAGTCCCCCCATCCCGCTCGACCTTCAACGCAGCGAACCCCACACCCCAACGGTAGGTCTCAGGGGATGCTTGCGCACCTTCCGACCCGCCCGTACACCGGTCTCATGGATGCATGTGACCCCTACCGCGGACGAGGTCCACGATCTGGTCCATGATGTCGGTGAGCTCGAAGTCCTTCGGGGTGAACACCTTGGCCACGCCATGGGCGCGCAGCGACTCGGCGTCCTGGAGCGGGATGATCCCGCCGACCACCACGGGCACGTCCGCCGCGCCCGCCGCGCGCAACCCGTCGACCACCGCGGGCACCACCGCCAGGTGCGAACCGGAGAGCACCGACAGCCCGACCACGTGCACATCCTCGGCCACCGCAGCCGCGACGATCTCCGCCGGAGTGAGCCGGATGCCCTGGTAGATCACCTCGAAGCCGACGTCGCGGGCTCGGACCGCCACCTGCTCGGCGCCGTTGGAGTGCCCGTCCAGACCGGGTTTGCCGACCAGCATCCGCAGCCGCTCACCCAGCTCCTCGGCGCGGGCGCGCACCCGGTCCCGGACGCGCGCGATCGCCTCGCCGGCCTCACCCGCCGCCGACGCGCCGGCGATCCCGGTCGGTGCCCGATACTCGCCGAACACCTCACGGAGCGTGCCGGCCCACTCCCCCGTCGTGACGCCCACCCGAGCGCAGGCCATCGACGCCTCGACCAGGTTGACGTCGGTCTTCGCGGCCTGCGCCAGCTCGCGCAGCGCCTGGTCCGCCGCCGCGGGGTCCCGGTCGGCCCGCCACTCCCGGATCGCGTCGATGAGCCGGGCCTCGGCCGCCGGGTCGACGGTCTCGATGGCCCCGGCGCCGTCCGTCTGCAGCGGGCTGGGGTCGGTCTCGGTGAACCGGTTCACCCCGACGACCACATCCTCGCCGTCCTCGACCCGGCGGCGCCGCGCGGCAAGCGAGGACACCAACTGTGACTTCATGTATCCGGACTCGACGGCGGCGATCGCCCCGCCTATGCCCTGCACGCGGTCGATCTCCGCTCGGGCGCCGGCCGCGATCTCCTCGACCCGCGCCTGCACCACCCGGGAGCCCTCGAACAGGTCCTCGTACTCCAGCAGGTCGGTCTCATACGCCAGCACCTGCTGCATCCGCAGCGCCCACTGCTGGTCCCAGGCCCGGGGCAGACCCAGCGCCTCGTTCCACGCGGGCAGCTGCACCGCGCGGGCCCGCGCGTCCCGGGACAGTGTCACCGCGAGCATCTCCAGCACGATGCGCTGGACGTTGTTCTCCGGCTGCTGCTCGGTCAGCCCCAGCGAGTTGACCTGCACGCCGTACCGGAAACGGCGCAGTGTGGGATCCGTCACACCGTAGCGGTCCCGACAGGTCTCATCCCACAGCCGCCCGAAGGCGCGCAGCTTGCACATCTCCTCCACAAAGCGGACCCCGGCATTGACGAAGAACGACATCCGCCCCACGACGGTGGCGAAGTCCTCCGACGCGACCTGTCCGCGGTCACGCACGGAGTCCAGCACGGCGATCGCCGTGCACATGGCGTAGGCGATCTCCTGCACCGGCGTCGCGCCCGCCTCCTGCAGGTGGTAGCTGCAGATGTTGATCGGGTTCCACCTCGGCATGTGGTTGACCGTGTAGACGACCATGTCGGTGACCAACCGCAGGCTCGGCCCCGGCGGGAAGACGTAGGTGCCCCGGGACAGATACTCCTTGATGATGTCGTTCTGCGTGGTGCCCGACAGCTGCGCCAGGTCCGCCCCGTGCTCGGCGGCCACCGACGCGTAGAGCGCCAGCAGCCACATGGCGGTGGCATTGATCGTCATCGAGGTGTTGGCCTGTGCCATCGGGATGCCGTCGAACAGGGTGCGCATGTCACCGATGTGGCTGATCGGCACGCCGACCTTGCCCCCCTCGCCGCGGGCCAGCTCGTGGTCGGGGTCATAGCCGGTCTGGGTGGGCAGGTCGAAGGCTACCGAAAGGCCCGTCTGGCCCTTGGCTAAGTTGCGCCGGTACAGCAGATTGGACGTGCTCGCGGACGAGTGACCAGCGTACGTGCGCATCACCCACGGTCGGTCCCGCTCGCGGTCGCTGGGGTAGGGCATCGGCACCTCCTCACTCGCCGGCGCCTGACTGACACTACTGGTCAGTAACGAAGGGCTGGAAGGGGGCACCGCGGTGGAGAGCACGATGATGGACGTCCCGCTGACCGTGGGCATGATCATGCGCCACGGCACCACCGTGCACGGTGACGGCGAGGTGCTCACCTGGACCGGCGAGGGTACCCGCCGCGCGAGCTACGCCCAGGTGGGGCGGCACGCCGCGCGGCTGGCCGGAGCGCTACGCGGGCTCGGCGTCACCGGTGACCAGCGGGTGGCCACCTTCCAGTGGAACAACCAGGAGCATCTCGAGGCCTACCTCGCGATCCCCGCGATGGGCGCGGTGGCGCACACCCTCAACCCGAGGCTGGCGCCCGATCAGGTGGCCTGGATCGCCAACCACGCGCGGGACGAGGTGGTGATCGTGGACGGTTCGCTGGTGCCGCTGCTGGCCCGCGCTCTGCCGGAGATGAAGACGATCCGGCACGTGGTGGTGGCGAGCGCCGCCGACACGCCGGTCGACATCACCGGGCTGGCGGACGCCGGTAAGCAGCTGCACTCCTACCACGAGCTGCTGGCCGCCGCGCCTGAGCAGTTCGACTGGCCGACCGACGTCGACGAGCGCTCCGCGGCGGCGATGTGCTACACGAGCGGCACCACCGGCGACCCCAAAGGGGTCGCCTACAGCCACCGCTCCACCTACCTGCACTCGATGTGCATCTGTACCGGCGAGGCCATGGCTCTGACCTCGGCCGACCGGATCCTGCCGGTGGTGCCGATGTTTCACGCGAACGCCTGGGGGTTGCCCTACGCCGCGCTGATGTCCGGCGCCAGCCTGGTCATGCCAGACCGTAACGTCGCGGCCGAGCCGCTGGTCAGGCTCGTCGAGGCAGCGCGCCCCACGGTCGCCGCCGCGGTGCCGACGATCTGGGGCGATGTGCTGCGCCACCTGCGCGAGCGCGGCGGGGACATGTCCTCGATCCGCCAGGTGCTCTGCGGCGGCTCCGCCGTTCCGCCGGCACTGATGAAGGCGTTCGCCGAGGAGCTGGGCGTGCGGATCACGCAGGCTTGGGGGATGACCGAGACGTCCCCGATCGGCTCGGTAGCCACCCCGCCGGTCGGCGCGCGGGGCGAGGAGGTCTGGCGCTACCGGACGGGCGCGGGGCGGCTCGTCGCAGGCGTCGAGGGTCGCGTCGTCGACGACGGCGACGTCGTGCTGCCGTGTGACGGCACGTCGGTCGGCGAGATCCAGGTCCGAGGGCCGTGGGTCACCGCGCGGTACTACGGCGAGGAGGACTCCGCTCGGTTCCACGACGGCTGGCTGCGCACCGGCGACGTCGGCACCCTCGACGAGCTGGGCTTCATCACCATCAGCGACCGCGCCAAGGACGTGATCAAGTCCGGTGGTGAGTGGATCTCCTCGGTGCGGCTGGAGAACCTGCTGATGGGCCACCCGAAGGTCCGCGAGGCCGCGGTGGTCGCCGTCCCGGACCACAAGTGGGGGGAGCGACCGCTGGCCACCGTGGTCATCGCCGAAGGCGAGCGGATCAGCGCCGCCGAGCTGCGTGATCATCTCAGCGCCTCGGTGCCGGCCTGGCAGCTGCCCGAGCGCTGGTCGTTCGTCAGCGAGGTACCCAAGACCTCAGTAGGCAAGTTCGACAAGAAGCTCATCCGCCGGCGCTACGCGAGCGGCGAGCTCGACGTGATAAACCCGTGAGTGGCGATGCGAGTTATTGGTCGCATCGCCACTCACGGGTTGTCCACAGTTAGGCTGAGGTCCGTGGCTGTGCACCTGACGAGGATCTACACCCGCACCGGTGATGACGGGTCGACCGGCCTCGGCGACTTCTCCCGGGTGTCCAAGACCGACCCGCGGCTGGTCGCCTACGCCGACGTGGACGAGACCAACTGCGCGCTCGGCGTGGCGCTAGCGCTGGGAGCGCTTCCCCAACACCTGGTCGCCGTGCTGCGGAAGGTGCAGAATGACCTGTTCGACGTGGGTGCCGACCTGTGCACGCCCATCACCGAAGATCCGCCGAAGTACCCGCCGCTGCGGATCGACGAGAGCTATGTCACCCGGCTGGAGGGATGGTGTGACGAGTTCAACGCCGCGCTCCCGGAGCTGGACTCGTTCATCCTGCCCGGCGGGACCCCCGGCGCCGCGTTGCTGCACACCGCCCGGGTGGTCACCCGGCGGGCCGAGCGGAGCATCTGGGCGCTGCTGGCCAGCGACGCGAAGCGCACCAACCCGCTGACCGCACGCTACCTCAACCGGCTTTCCGATCTGCTGTTCATCCTGTCCCGGGTCGCCAACCCGGATGGCGATGTGCTCTGGAAGCCTGGTGGAGGACAGTCGTGAGCGCGTAACGGTGCTCGACCGCTGTCACGCGCTCACGACTGTCACGCGCTCACGACTGTTACGCGCTCACGACCCCGGCCGGCGCTTCGCGCCGGGCGGGGCTGACTCCAGCCAGGACAGGAAACCCGTGAGGGTGTCCTGCCGCATCGCCAGCTCCAGCTCGTCGACACCGGTGCGGCAACGCAGCACGACCGACCCGCTGGGCACCAGGTAGCTCTCCGGCGCTGTAGGTCCGCGTCGCTCCACGATCTGCAGCTGCTCCCGGTCGAGCACCCGGTGGGGGCCTGACCGCAGGCTGGAGAAGCGAAACCAGGCGAACCCGTCGCCCCGGTAGCGGCCGACCCCCTGGCGCCAACCGCGGCCCGTGTCATTCGGGCTCGACCTCAGCGCGACGTCGACCCCGCCCTGACGGAGGCGCCAGAGTCGTCGAAACGCCAGCGCACTGGTCCCCAGGATCACGACTAGCAGGACCAACCCGACGATCTGTCCGATCCCCATGAAGGCCCGCCACACGCCCGGAAGGATCTCAGACGGACTGGCCGAGCGCCTTGAGCCGTGCTGTGGCCCTGGCCCGTACCGAATCCGCGTCCGCTCCGGCGCCGGCCTGCGCGAGGGCATCCCTGGCGGCCTGCGGGTCGATCTCGTCGGCGAGCTCGGCGGCCTCGGCCAGCACACTCACCTTGTCCCCGGTGACCGACAGGAAGCCGCCGAAGACAGCCGCCGTCACGGTCTCACGGTCAGTGGTGGTGACCTTGACGATCCCGCCCTCGACGAGCTCGCCGAGCAGCGGGGTGTGGCCGGGCAGGATGCCCAGCTCACCCTCGGTGGTCTGGGCGAACACCGAGGTCGCGTGACCGGACCACACCCGGCGCTCCACCGCGACCAGCTCGACGGACATCTCAGCCACTCGCGTCTCCCTACCCCTGTCGTTGTGCCCCAGCGGACCTGGTGGAGTCTAGACGGTCAGCTCTCCGGAGAGTTTCTGGTACTTCGCCTCTAGATCCTCCAGACCACCACACAGGTAGAAGGCCTGCTCGGGCATGTGGTCAAAGTCACCCTTGCAGATCTTGTCGAAGGCCTCGATGGTCTCCTTCAGCGGAACCGTCGAGCCCTCCTGGCCGGTGAACTGCTCGGCGGAGTACATGTTCTGGCTGAGGAACCGCTCGATCCGGCGGGCCCGCTTGACGGCGACCTTGTCCTCCTCGGTCAGCTCGTCCATGCCCAGAATGGCGATGATCTCCTGCAGCTCGTTGTACTTCTGCAGGATCCGCTTGACCTCCTGGGCCACCCGGTAGTGCTCCTCGCCCACATACTGCGGGTCGAGGATGGTGGATGACGAGGTCAGCGGGTCCACCGCAGGGAAGATGCCCTTGGCGAACACCCCTCGCGAGAGCTCCGTGGTGGCGTCCAGGTGGGCGAAGGTGGTCGCCGGCGCCGGGTCGGTGTAGTCGTCGGCCGGCACGTAGATCGCCTGCATCGACGTGATCGACCGACCCCGGGTCGAGGTGATGCGCTCCTGCAGCTCACCCATCTCATCGGCCAGGGTCGGCTGGTAGCCCACCGCGGACGGCACCCGGCCCAGCAACGTGGAGACCTCCGAGCCAGCCTGGGTGAACCGGAAGATGTTGTCGATGAACAGCAGCACGTCGGTGTTCATCTCGTCGCGGAAGTACTCCGCCATGGTCAGCGCGGACAGCGCGACCCGCATCCGGGTACCGGGCGGCTCGTCCATCTGGCCGAAGACCAGCGCGGTGTCCTTGAGGACACCGGCCTCCTGCATCTCCAGGAACAGGTCGTTGCCCTCCCGGGTGCGCTCACCCACGCCGGCGAACACCGACGTCCCACCGAAGTTCCGGGCCACCCGGATGATCATCTCCTGCATGAGCACCGTCTTGCCCACCCCGGCACCCCCGAACAGGCCGATCTTGCCGCCCTGCACGTACGGGGTCAGCAGGTCGATGACCTTCAACCCGGTCTCGAGCATCTCGGTCCGGCCCTCGAGCTGGTCGAACGGCGGCGGCTTGCGATGGATCTCCCAGCGGTCCCCGGTGAACGTCGTGTCCGGGGCGTCCAGGCAGTGGCCCAGCATGTTGAACACATGGCCCTTGACCTGATCACCGACCGGTACCGAGATCGCCGCCCCGGTGTCGGTCACCGGGGCGCCCCGGACCAAGCCGTCCGCCGGCTGCATCGCGATGGCTCGCACGGTGTTGTCGCCGAGGTGCTGAGCGACCTCCAGCGTCATCGTCTTGCGGAGCGCCTCCAGCTCGACCCGCACCGTCAGGGCGTTGAACAGCCGCGGCAGCTGGTCCCGGGGGAACTCCACATCCACCACCGGCCCGGTGACCCGCACCACGCGGCCGGTCCCCGCTCCGGTGGCGGAGCCGGTGACGGCCGACTTCTCCGTTGTACTCATCTCAGTCATCACTTCCCGCGGCGGACAACGCTTCCGCGCCGCCGACGATCTCACTGATCTCCTGGGTGATCAGACCCTGACGGGCCCGGTTGGCCTCACGGGTGAGGTCTTGGATCAGGTCGGTGGCGTTGTCCGTGGCCGCCTTCATCGCCTGGCGGCGGGCGGCCTGCTCCGATGCCGCGGCCTCCAGAAGCGCCGCGTAGATCCTGGTGTTGATGTACTTGGGCAGCAGGTGGGCGAGTAGCTCGTCGGCGTCCGGCTCGAACTCGTACAGCGGTGCCGGGCCATCCGCGCGCGACCGCCGGCCTGGAGGGTGTCCGTCGCCCGTGTCGTCATCGTCGGCGTACTCGACGACCAGCGGCGCGATCCGGCGCGCCTGGGGTGTCTGGGTGAGCATCGACCGGAACTCGGTGTAGACGATGTGCAGCTCGTCCACGCTCGGCACGGCATCCGGTTCCGGGTTCGGTCCTGGTCCGGCTGCTGGGTCCGGTGCGGGAGCGGCGCCGTCCGGCGCACCGGTCAGGAACGCGCGCACCAATGTGTCGCCGGCCGCGGCGGCGTCACGGTAGGAGGGTTGCTCGGAGAACCCGGTCCAGGACCGCTCGATCGGCCGCCCCCGGAACGTGTAGTAGCTCACCGCCTTGCGACCGGTCAGGTACAGCGTCACGGACTTGCCCTCCTCGCGCAGCAGCGCGTGCAGCTCCTCAGCGGCCCTGATCAGGTTGGTGTTGTAGCCCCCGCACAAGCCCCGGTCGCTGGTCACCACCAGGATCGCCGCCCGGGTCGGGTTCTCCCGCTCGACCAGCAGGGGGTTGTCCAGGGTGCCCGCGGCGCTGGCCAGCGCGGAGAGTACCGTGGTGATCTCCCTCGCGTACGGTCGAGACGCCTCCACCCGGGCCTGTGCCCGGGCGATCCGCGAGGTGGCGATGAGCTCGCTCGCCTTAGTGATCTTCTTCGTGGACTGGACCGAGCGGATCCGCCGACGGAGGACTCGCAGCTGCGCCGCCATTATCGCGTCACTTCTTCGTGTCAGCTTTGTGGGCGGGTCGGTTGACCTTGACCGATTCGCGCTCGACCTGGTCGGCGTCCATCGCCTCGGCCTCCTCACTGCCTCCCGAGTCCAGGGCCGCTCCATCCTCGGTGGCGAACTGCTTCTTGAAGTCCGTCACCGCGTCCACCACCTGCTGCTCGGTGTCCTCGCTGAACTGCTTGGTCTCCCGGATCGCATCAAGGATGCCCTGGTGGTGCTTGCGGACGTCGGCGAGGAAGTCCAGCTCGAAACGTCGGACGTCGGCCACCGCCACGTCGTCCAGGTGCCCCCGGGTCCCGAGGAAGATGGACACGACCTGCTCCTCGACCGGCACCGGCGCGTACTGCCCCTGCTTGAGCAGCTCGGTGAGCCGGGCACCGCGCTCAAGCTGACGTCGCGAGGTGGCATCCAGGTTCTCCGCCCCGAACGCCGCGAACGCCTCCAGCTCACGGTACTGCGACAGCTCCAGCCGCAGCGTGCCGCCGACCGACTTCATGGCCTTGATCTGGGCCGAGCCACCGACCCGGGATACCGACACCCCGACGTTGATCGCCGGCCGGACACCCTGGTTGAACAGGTCGGACTCGAAGAAGCACTGACCGTCGGTGATGGAGATGACGTTGGTCGGAATGTAGGCCGAGATGTCGTTGGCCTTCGTCTCGATGATCGGCAGTCCGGTCATCGAGCCCGCGCCCAGCTCGTCGGACAGCTTCGCGCAGCGCTCCAGCAACCGCGAGTGCAGGTAGAACACGTCGCCCGGGTAGGCCTCCCGACCCGGTGGGCGGCGCAGCAGCAGCGAGAGCGCGCGGTAAGCCTCGGCCTGCTTGGACAGGTCGTCGAAGATGATCAGTACGTGCTTGCCCTGGTACATCCAGTGCTGACCGATCGCCGAACCGGTGTAGGGCGCCAGCCACTTGTAACCGGCCGAGTCCGATGCGGGCGCGGCGACGATGGTGGTGTAGGCCAGCGCGCCGGCGTCCTCCAGGGTCTGGCGGACCGCCGCGATCGTGGTGCCCTTCTGGCCGATCGCCACATAGATGCAGCGCACCTGCTTGTCCGGGTCACCGGTCGCCCAGTTCGACTTCTGGTTGATGATGGTGTCGATACACACTGCGGTCTTGCCGGTCTTGCGGTCACCGATGATGAGCTGACGCTGGCCGCGACCGATCGGAGTCTGCGAGTCGATCGCCTTGATGCCCGTCTGCAAAGGCTCCTTCACCGGCTGCCGATCGATCACCGAGGGCGCCTGCAGCTCGAGTACCCGCTGTTCGTCGGGGACGATGTCGCCCAGGCCGTCGAGCGGGATGCCCAGCGGGTCCACCACCCGGCCGAGGAAGCCGTCCCCGACCGGCGCCGACAGGATCCTTCCGGTGCGCCTGACCTCCTGGCCCTCCTCGATGTCCTCGAAGTTGCCCAGGATGACCGCGCCGATCTCCCGCACGTCGAGGTTGAGCGCGACACCGAGCACACCGCCGGGGAAGTCCAGCAGCTCGTTGGTCATCGCCGAGGGAAGCCCCTCGACCCGGGCGATGCCGTCACCGGCATAGGTGACCAGTCCCACCTCCTCCCGCGAGGTCTTGGCCGAGAAGGAGGTGACGTAGTTCTCGATCGCGCTCCGGATCTCGTCGGAGGAGATCGTCAGCTCCGTCATGACTATCGGTCCCTGCTCTCTAGTAGTGCCGTGCTCATCGGGATATCCCCTGACGAGCCTGGTCCAGCCGGGCCGCCACGCTACCGTCGATCACTTCGTCGCCCACTCGGATCACCAGGCCGCCGAGCAGCGCGGGGTCGAGGTCCACCTTGACTGAGATCGGTCGCCGGTAGATCCGGTTGAGGATCTCGACCAACCGCTGCTCCTGCTGCTCGGACAGTGGGCCGGCGGCGGTGACATAGGCCACCGAGCGTTCCCGCCGGGCGGCTGCCCGGTCAACGAACTCCTCGACGATCTCCTCGAGTGGACGCCGTCGGGGCGCCCGGACCGCCTGCTCCAGGAGACGGCGGGTCACCGCAGCGGTGCGGCCGGCCAGCACCGTGTCCAGCAGCTCCAGCCGCCCCGCGGCGGGGGCGCTCTCATCACCCAGCAGTGTCGCCAGGCGCGGTTGCGCGACCAGGATCCGACCGAACCGGAACAGCTCGTCCTCGACGTCATCAAGGCTTCTGTCCCGCTCGGCCAGCGCCAGCAGCGCCTGCCAGGCCAGCTCCTCGACTCCGTCGACCAGGTCCAGCGGCCGAGACCAGCGGGAGACCACCACATCGCCCAGGATCCTGAGGGCGATCCGGCTCACCTTGCCGCCGAACAGGCTCTCGGTCATCTTTCGTCGGATCTGCTCCGGCGCCGAGGAGTCGGCGAGATGCCGCCGGATCACCGGCTGCTCACCGAGCACCGCCGCGACGGCACCCAGGTCGTCCCCCAGGCGGTCGCGGTCGGCGACACCGGCGCCGCCGATCCGGCTCTCGAGCCGCTCCCGGGCCGCGGCCAACGCCGCCCTGCTGGCCGGCTGCATCAGCGCCTCCGGCGTCCGCCGGGTACCGAGACGGCCCCGCCCGCGGTGACACTCTCCGGGCTCGCGACACCCTGCAGCTCGTCCAGGAAGCGGTCCACCGTGCCGGCCCGCCGGGCGTCGTCGGCCACAGAGTCACCGACGATGCGACCGGCCAGCGTCACCGCAAGCCTGCCCAGCTCCCCACGCAGCTCGCGGACGACCTGCTCACGCTGGGTGGCCAGCTGCTCGACGCCGCGCTCGCGGATCCGGGCGACCTCCTGCTCGGCCTGCCGGCGCATCTCGTCCTTGATCTCCTGCGCATCGGCCCGGGCGGCCTCTCGGATCTTGGCCGCCTCGACCCGCGCCAGCGCCAGCGCCTCGGCGTAGCGGGCCTGCGCCTCGGCCAGACGCTCACTGGCCTGCTGGCTCTCCTGGATCTGCCGACGGACCATCTCCTGGCGCTCGCCCATCGCGCGCTTCACGGGGGGCACCACGTAGCGCCAGATCACGCCGAGCACGACCAAGAAGATGACCAGCTCGACGAAGAACGTGGCGTTGGGGATCAGAAAGAGGTTGCCACCACCCTGCTCGGCCAGGTTGCGCGTACTCATGAACACCCCTTAACACTCACATCACTTGGCGAGCACGAAGACGAATAACGCCATGAAGGCGAGGTTGATGAAGTACATCGCCTCCACCAGACCCACCGTCAGGAAGAAGATGGTGAACAGCCGGCTCTGCGCTTCGGGCTGGCGGGCCACACCCTGGACTGTCGCGGCGCCGGCAAGGCCGTCACCGATCGCCGCGCCGATCGCGCCGCCGGCCAGCGCCAGCCCGCCCCCGATGAAGGCGCCGGCCAACTGGACCGAGCCGGTGGTGCCGCCCGCCGGCTGGTCGAGGAGCAGTGCGGAGAAACTCATGTCTTCCTCTCTATGTTCTGACGCTGGGTCTTGTTCTTCCTGATGACAGCTCCAAGTCAGCCGGCCTCCTCGTGACCGCCGGCCGCGAACCCGAAGTAGAGGATCGTCAGCAACGCGAAGATCAGCGCCTGGAGCAGGCCGATGAACAGGTCGAACAACTTCCAGGCCGCAGTCGGCAACCACAGCACGGCCACCGGCATCAGCGCGAGGACGCTGACCATCACGGTGCCCGCGAGGATGTTGCCGAACAGCCGCAGCGAGAGAGTGACCGGCTTGGTCAGCTCCTCGATGACGTACAGCGGAAGCATGGCCGGATAGGGCTCGACGAAATGCCTGAAGTAGCCCCTGCCCCGGACCCGGACTCCCGTCACCCACACCATGACCATCACGAGGATGGCCATCGCGAACGTGAGGTTGACATCCGCCGTAGGCGGCCGGACGTACTCCTCCCAGGTGTGGGGCAGGATCGACAGCCAGTTCGCGATCAGGATGAAGAAGAACAGGCTGATCGCCAGCGGCACGACGAAGGGCGCGGTGCGGATGCCGATGTTGCTCTCGACCTGGCGCTCCACCTGGTCGGTCACCGTCTCGAAGACCAACTGCAGGCCACTGGGCACCTTGGCGGTCGCCTTGGCCGCGAGATAGAGACCGAACCCGAGCACGATGACCGCGGCGATCACGGTGGAGATCACGGTGTCAGCGTTGATCGTCAGGCCGAACACATGCCACGCGGGGTGCTCGCCGACCTGCACGCCACCGCCCTCGGCCAGTACCAGCTCTCGCATCATGGGGGACTCCCGACTCCGGACCGTCGCAGCTCCTTGACCAGGGGGACCGACGCGATGAAGATGATCAACAGTTGGACAGCGGCAAGCCCGGCGAACACCGCGAGTCCTTCGGGTCGCAGCGTCAGCGCCAAGCCGACCGCGAGCCCGGTGACCAGCGTGAGCCGACCGAGCACCGCCACCGCGAACCGCCGCTTGTCAGGGTCACCGCTGGCCGCGAAACGCGCCGCGGAACGCTGTACCAGCGCCGTGTTGAGCAGACCCAGCCCGAGCCCACCGCAGAAGAACACCGCCGCCAGCGGGTAGCCCATCGGCGCGAGCACCACGAAGCCGGCGGCGCCGAGGCACGCCGCGATAGGCGTGGCCCGACGTAGGCTGACGACCACCTTCGTCGGGATCGCGCCGAGGGTGGGCACATCAGGGGGGGGCACATCAGGGGTGGTCACGTGCTGCGCTTACTCCTTCATGAACTTCGTGAACTTGGTATAGATATAGACGCCAGCACCGACGATGCCGAGCGCCAAGCCGACCAGGGTGAACGCCGGGAGGGTGTCCACCAGCCTGTCGACCAACCATCCGAGGCCGAGCCCGACTATGAGGATCCCGGCGGTCGCGGCGCCGAGGCCGAGTAGTGTCGCGAACTCCGGGCCGTTGCGTCGTTCCACGACCACCTACCTCAGCGGGCGCATGGCGTCACCCGCCGCCATCGCTCAAAGGCACTCCTCGCAGTCCAGGGGCAGGGCGCATGGCGAAGAACATCATCATGAGCACTGCCGATGGGCCGGCCTGACTTGGAAGCCCACCCCCGGGTGGGACAAGCCAGAAGCTATCACACTCACTGTCACGCCCGTTGCTCACCCTACCTACCTCTAGCTGCGCTTCTTCGGCTGTGCTGGGAATGTGGCCGCGGCGTGGCCGACGACTCGCGCCGGATCAGCGCGCGGGGAGCCGAGGAACCATCGAACCCAGCACGGCGACCAGCAGCCCCAGCATGATCGACCACACCACCACGTAGACATCGAACAGCGTCAGCGCGACGGCGCCGAAGGCGAGCAGCGCCGCCCACAGGTAGATCAGCAGCACCGCACGGCGGTGTGAGTGCCCGATCTCGAGCAGCCGGTGGTGCAGGTGCAGCTTGTCGGCGGCGAAGGGGCTGCGGCCCGCGCGGGTCCGGCGCACCACCGCGAGCAGCAGGTCCAACAGCGGCACGAACAGCACCGCGGCCACCACCAGCAGGGGGGAGAACAGCGCCAGCACGTCGGTGGCGCCGTAACTGCCGGGGTCGACCCGGCCTGACGCGCTGGTCGACGCCGCCGCCAGCATCAGGCCGATGAGCATCGCCCCGGAGTCACCCATGAAGATCCGCGCCGGCTGGAAGTTGTGCGGCAGAAAGCCCAGGCACGCACCGGCGACCAGGGCGGCGATCAGCGTCGGCGGGTAGGCGGACACACTGCCGCCCGAGCGGTGCAGCAGCTGCAGCGTGAACGCCCCGATGGCGACCGCGGCGATCAACCCGATTCCGGCGGCCAGCCCGTCCAGCCCGTCGATGAAGTTCATCGCGTTCACCAGCACCACCGCGAGCGCGACCGTGAGGAGCACCGCCTGGTCCTGTCCCAGGATGAGCACCGAGCCGACCGAGTCGGGGCCGCCGTTCCACGGCACCCAGAAGATGAACCACTGCACCCCGTAGAGGACGAGCACCCCGGCGGCGGTGACCTGCCCGGCGAACTTGGTCAGGGAGTCCAGCTCGAACCGGTCGTCCAAGGCGCCGATCATCATGATGATGCCGCCCGCCACCAGCACCCCCACCACGTCCCCGGAGAACTCGAAGGACCTGCGCAGCACCGGCAGCTGATGAGACAGCAGGACGCCACCGAGTATTCCGCCGTACATCGCCACCCCACCCAGTCGGGGGATGGGGGCACGGTGCACGTCGCGCTCACGGGGCATCGCCACCGCACCGGTGCGGATCGCCAGCATGCGCACCAACCCGGTCAGCAGGAAGGTCACCGCAGCGGTGGTGAGACCGACCAGCAGGTACTCCCGCAGCGGCAGTCCGGAGGAAACGGGCACGGGTCCCACGGGGGCAGGCTAGCCCGATACCGGTTCGGCTCCGCCGGGAGCCCGGTTCGGCGGCGGCCGGTGTGGCCGGAGGCGTCGACCTCAGGCGGTGCCGGCCCTCGGGTCAGTCGCCCGAACAGGGGGCCCAACGAACCGAATCGCTCGACGTCACGCCACGAGCGGCGTCAGTACGCTTCAATGCCCAGCGACGGCCGAGGCTGAAGCGTCATCGACTGACCGGAGGAGAGATAGTCCCAGGTCGCTAACGCGATCATCGCCCCGTTGTCCGTCGACCATTTCAACGGCGGCAGACAGAGCTCGACCCCCGTCTGTTCACAGAGAGTCTTCGCTTCCGCTCTCAGCTGAGGGCTCGCCGCAACACCCCCGACGATGACGAGAGACTGTGCGGGATGCGCCAGCAACGCACGTCGGCACTTCGATATGAGTACATCCATGCAGGCCGCGACGAACGATGCCGCGACGTCCTGCTGAGGCGCTCCCGGCTCCGCCTTCAAGTATCTCGACACGGCCGACTTGAGCCCCGAGAACGAGAACTCAAGACCGCAGTCGAGAAGTGGTCGCGGAAACGGAATCGACGAAACACCGCTGAACGCCAGCCTGTCCACAACCGGGCCGCCGGGGTAGCCGAGACCGAGCATTCGGGCGACTTTGTCGTATGCCTCACCGACAGAGTCGTCCCGGGTGCTGCCGATCAACACGATCTCTCTCGAATGAGCCATATACGCCAGAAGCGTGTGCCCACCGGACACGAGCAGGACGACGGCCGGGTACTTGACCCTCCTCTCCTCGAGGTCGGCGCTGCGAAGATGTCCTCGAAGGTGGTTCACGCCGACCACCGGGACGCCCCACCCATGCCCCAGCCCGCAAGCCGTGTTCAGCCCGACCATCAGCGAACCGATGAGACCCGGCCCGCGAGTCACCCCGACAGCAGTCAAGTCTCTCGGGTCGACCTCAGAGTCATCCAGCACCATCCGGACGGTGGGCAGAATCTTGTCTATATGAGCCCTGCTCGCGGCTTCCGGGTATACGCCGCCATATCGTGAATGAATCACGGCCTGTGACGCCACCATGGAGGATACGACGTGACCGTCGACGTCGACCAGCGCCACCGCCGTGTCGTCGCATGACGTCTCAATCCCCAGCACAAGGCCGGTTGGCGCCCTCATCGCAGGACCCGCTCAATCTCTTCTTTCGACAACACGCCGGACCGCTCGATCACCGGAAAAGGAAGGTTGCAGTTGACCAGGGTGGAAGGGGTTACCGGACGCACCCCTCCGTCGATGATGAGATCGGGTTCACCGTCAAGAGCAGCGAGAATCGACCCCACCGACTCCGGAGTAGCTTGTTCGTGGGCGTTCGCGCTGGTGACCAGGAGAGGACCGGTGGACTCGAGGAGGGCGACGAGCCCCTCGTCGGCGGGCACCCGGACCCCCACCTCGACACGCCCCGCCAGCCAACTCGGGGCCTCAGCCTCGCGAAGACCCAGCGCCAGAGTGAGGGGGCCGGGGAAGAACGAATCCATCAAGCGCCTGGCGTACTCGTTGATCTCGACGGCGAGTCCCTCAAGCTCACGTACCGACGAGACCATGATCGGAAGGTTCCTGGTCCGCGGTCGCCGCTTCATGGCGAAGAGCCTCGCTGCCGCCTCGTCATGCAGGGGATGCGCGGCCAAGCCGTACACGGTGTCGGTCGGGAGCAGGACCACGCCGCCACCGAGCAGGCAGTCCCTCGCCCGAGCCACAACGAAGTCGGGATTACTCACCGAACACCGACGATGAATCATTGAGAGGGCTGGCGACGGGCACAAAGCCGGTTGTGTCACTGCCCTTCTCCACCAATAGCCGGTGCAGCGCCGAGACATTCGGGAACTCTATCCCAGTGTCCCGGATGAGCGTGTTCGTCAGCATGTCTTCCACTTCTTTACGAAATGTCCCGGCGACAGAGACCCTCGCCAGACCTCCGGCAAGCGAAGTCACCACCGACCCAAGAGGGCCGCGCCGCATCCCCAGAGCTCTGCCGTGCCGGAACAGGCCGGCGTATACGTTGCCGCCCCCCGCGTTCCGCAGGCAAAGAACATGCTCTTCGCCCGGCTCGGACTCGGACACCTCCGCCGCCAGCAGGGTCAACGAGTCCGCACAATAGATCAGTCGCCGCAGGCTGAACGCGAGACCGTTCGCATAGGCCACTCCAGTGCGTACCGACCCCAGGTTGCCCGGCCCGACGTCCACCGCCAGACGCTCCACATCCTGAAACTCGTAGCCTACCGCGCGCAAGGCCGACCACACCAGGCAGCCGAAACCCTGGAACGACGGGGCGTCGCGCCGAACCGTCTGACAGACGACGACCTCCCGCGGAGTGCATAACGCAACCCCGTAGTTGATCGACGAGGTCTCGATCGCCAGGGTGACCGTCATGCCACCTCCCGTGCGATCTCATCGCGCAAGCCCGAAAGAACGAGAGCCCATCTCTCGCCGGATGAAGAAAAAACCAGCTCCCTGCGGTTCGGGTCGCTCACGTCCTGCCGTAGCTCCACCAAGAGATGACAAGGGAACTCCTCGGTGATTTTCTCTCCCCACTCGACCAGGCTTATCGAGGTTTCCGCATACTCTTCGAGCCCCAGGTCGCGGTACTCGAGAACATTGGCGAGACGATACGCGTCAACGTGCAGGACCGAGCCCGCCTCCGATGAGTAGAACTGCGCCAAGGAAAACGTCGGGCTGGTTACCGGGTCGGGCGACCCCAGCGCGGCGGCAACCGCCTTGACGAAGGTGGTCTTTCCGGACGCCAGCTCGCCCTTCAAGAGAACCACATCCCCCTCGAAAAGCTTGCTCGCCAGAATCGAGGCGATCCGCACAGTATCGCCGGCCCCATGAGAACACACCCTGAACGACTCCATGTACACCTTACGCTCTTGCAACCTCGCCTTGCTCATGACGGCCCTGTCACGACTGTGCCGGAGGCACAGCATAGTACTCGACCGGTCGGTGTCGCGGCGGTCGGTGTCACAGCGCCGTCAGGCGAGCGACCTCGCAGCCGAGGACCTCGGCCACCTCGGTAATGGCGACCGCTCCTTCGCGGAGCACCTTAGGCTCCTCGCCGGTCAGGTCGACGATCGTCGAGGTCACCGACTCACCCATCGACCCGCCGTCGAGGTACACCGCGACCGACTCGCCGAACAGGTCGCGGGCCGCAGCCGCGGATACCGCAGCCGGCGAGCCGGGACGGTTCGCCATCGACACCGCCATCGGGCCCACCTCGCGAAGCAGCTCGAGGGCGACCGGGTGCAGCGGCATCCGCAGCATGACGGTTCCCCGACTATCGCCCAGGTCCCAGTTCAGCGACGGCGCGTAGAACAGCACCAACGACAGCCCGCCGGGCCAGAAGGCCTCGATCAGCGAGCGCGCCCGCGTCGGGACGCCCAGCAGCAGGCCGTCCACGGTGGACCAGGAGCCCACCAGCACCGGGACCGGCATGTCCCGGCCCCGCCCCCTGGCGTCCATCAGGCCCTGCACCGCCGTCGGGGAGAACGCGTCGCAACCTATCCCGTAGACGGTGTCCGTGGGCAGCACGACGAGTCGGCCCGCCCGGACCGCGGCCGCCGCGGCGGCCAGCCCGGCAATGCGGCTATCCGGCAACGCGCAGTCATACACAGTGCTCACAGCTCCGAACACTACGACGGTCCGCTTGTCCACGAGGGGCCGGCGTGTCCAGCGTGTTGACAGCACGTGATCAAGAAGGCACGATCCGTGTCCGATCAGCTTCCGGAGGCTCACGTGCCCACGTATCACCGTGTCATCATCGCGGCCGCAGCCACCGCGCTGGCGCTGGTCGGCTGCCCCGCCGGCGCAGCCGCCAGGACGGTGAGCTCACCGGAGCGCTATGTCGCACTCGGTGACTCCTATGCGGCAGGCCCGCTGATCCCGGTGCAGCGAGTCGACCCGATCGGCTGCGAGCGCTCCACCAGCAACTACCCGGCACGCCTGGCCGCGGCACTGCACATCCGCGACTACACCGACGTGAGCTGCAGCGGCGCGACGACCGACGACATGACAGCTCCCCAGACGTTGCCGCCGCTGGACACCAACCCACCACAGTTCGACGCCCTGCGCCCGGACACCGACCTGGTCACGCTGACCATCAGCGGCAACGACATCGGCTTCACCGACATCGTTGTCACCTGCACCCTGCTCAGCGGCACCGACCCGGTCGGCGACCCCTGTGCGCGACAGGCCACCGCCGGCGGCGCAGACGTCTACGCGCAGCGCATCGCCGCCACGGCACCGAAGCTCGCCCGGGTGTTGGAGGGCATCCGGGAGCGCTCGCCGCACGCGACCGTGCTGCTGGTGGGCTACCTACGGATCCTGCCACCAGTCCTCGGGTGCTATCCGGTCTTCCCGATCGCCCGCGGCGACGTGCCGTACCTAGACGGTCTGGAGCGGCAGCTCACCGCCATGCTCGCCGACCAGGCCTCCCACCACGGCGCGGTATTCGTCGACTCCTACGCGGGCTCGCTGGGCCACGACGCCTGCCGGCTGCCCGGGACGAAGTGGGTGGAAGGGATCACGCCGACCAGCCCGGCCGCGCCGGTGCACCCCAACGCCACAGGCATGCAAGCAGTGGCCGCTTTCGTGCTGGACACGCTCAACGCCCCAGACGAGGGGACGACTCTGGGCTGACAGGCAGTGTGGTCCGCTGGGCGGTGGCGAACCGCGGTCGTCCGGCGAGGTCGACGTGGTCGGCCACATCGGTGAGCACCCGCCGGGCGGCCAGCAGCGCGGGGACCGCCACAGCGTGCGAGTCGTCATGTTCGATGGCGATACTTCCGCCCTCGCGGAGCAACCGGGTACCGGTGCGCACCACGTCAGGGATCACGGCGAGGCCATCGTGACCGGCGAAGACGGCGGCGGGCGGGTCGTGCAGGGCCACCTCGGGCGCCACCGGCACCCCCACCGGCACGTAGGGGGGGTTGCACAGCACCAGGTGCGCCATCCCATCCAGCGCGCCGAGCAGCCCCGGATCGGCGATGTCACCGGCGTACAGCGCCACCGGCGTGTCCCCGGCCTCGGCTCGGGTGTCGGCATTGCGCCGCGCCCAGCTCAGCGCCACCGCGTCCCGTTCCACCGCGTGAACCTGCGCGTCGGGCCTGGCGTGCGCCAACGCCAGCGCCAGCGCGCCGGACCCCGTGCAGAGATCGACCACCAGCGGACGGGCCACACCCCGCACCGCGGCCAGGCCCCAGGCCAGCAGCACTTCGGTCTCCGGGCGCGGGATGAAAACGCCGGGCCCCACCGCCACGTCGATGGCACCCATGGCGGCGGTCCCGGTGAGGTGCTGCAACGGTACCCGCTCGGCGCGTCGGGACACCAGCATGCGCAATGCCTCGACCACGGACGGGTCCACCAGCGGGACCATCGGCAGCCGCCCGCGCGGCACACCGAGGACATGCGCCGCGAGGAGCTCGGCGTCCACCCGAGGGCAGGCCACACCGGCGTCCGTGAGGACCCGCTGCGCCTCGAGCACCGCCAGGCGCAGCGGTTGCCTACTCACGCGAGCGGCTCCCGCAGGCGCAGCTCACGCTCGGCCTCGACCAGCGCGTCCAGCACCCCGTCGAGGTCTCCGTCAAGCACCGCGTCGAGGTTGTAGGCCTTGTAGCTGACCCGATGATCGGAGATCCGGTTCTCCGGGAAGTTGTAGGTACGCACCCGCTCGGACCGGTCCACGGTGCGAACCTGCGAGCGGCGCTGATCGGAGGCCTCCTGCTGGGCTTTCTCCTCGGCCAGCGCCTGCAGCCGGGCCCGCAGCACGGCGGTGGCCCGGATCCGGTTCTGGATCTGCGACTTCTCGTTCTGGCACGACACCACGACCCCGGTCGGCAGGTGGGTGATGCGCACCGCGGAGTCGGTGGTGTTGACACTCTGCCCCCCGGGACCCGAGGAGCGGTAGACGTCGATGCGCAGGTCCTTGTCCTCGACTTCGATCTCGACATCGTCCGGTTCGGGATAGACCATCACCCCCGCCGCCGAGGTGTGAATCCGCCCGGAGGACTCGGTGACCGGGACCCGTTGCACCCGGTGCACCCCGCCCTCGAACTTCAGCCGCTCCCATACGCCGGACTGTGATGACTTCACGGCCACGGTGACGTCCTTGTAGCCGCCCAGGTCGGACTCGGTGGCATCAAGGACCTCCGCCCGCCAGCCGTGCCGCTCCGCGTAGCGCAGGTACATCCGCAGCAGATCCCCGGCGAACAGCGCGGACTCCGCGCCGCCCTCCCCGGACTTGATCTCCATGACGACGTCGGAGTCATCGTGCGGGTCGCGGGGAAGCAACAGGTCAGCCAGCTCGGTCTCCAGCCGCGGGATCCGGTCGGCGAGGTTGTCCGCCTCGGCGACGAAGGCAGGGTCCTCGACGGCCAGCTCGCGGGCGGCCTCGGCATCGCCGCGAGCCTGATCCAGCTCGCGAACCACCCGTACGATGCGGGATACCTCTCCGTAGCGCCGCCCCACCTTACGGGCCGTGTCGGGATCAGCATGCAGCGCGGGATCAGCGAGCTGACGCTCCAGCTCGGCGTGCTGAGCCAGCATCGCCTGAACCGCCGCGGTGTCCACCGGACTCAACCGATCCCCACTGGCCTACTTCTGCCGTTTGCCGTAGCGCTTCTCGAAACGCGCCACCCGGCCACCGGTGTCCAGGATCTTCTGCTTGCCGGTGTAGAAGGGGTGACAGTTGGAGCACACCTCGACGTGGATCTGGCCGTCGCGCTTGGTGCTGCGGGTGACGAAGGAGTTGCCACAGCCGCAGGTGACCTGCGTCTGAACGTACTCCGGGTGGATGCCCTGCTTCATGAATGTCCTCTCCTGATGGCCGCCGGGTCCCCGTGCTCGCGCGCACGAGGTGAACCGGAGCCGGACCGCGGCCGGCAGCTAAACCCTGCGACAGTCTGCCAGACACCCCGTATGAAGATGAAACCATCGGCACCGCCGCGGTGTTCCCGCACATCAGGCCGAGCGTTTCGGTTTACAACCGCTCGCGGGGAATATCGGCGTACTGCTCGCGCAGGGTGTCCAGAACGGGGTGCTCGGCCGGCCACTGGATGCCGTCGACGGCACTGACCGGGCGGACACCGACCGCGGCGTTGGTGGCGAACACGGCGTCCAGGTGGGCCAGCCGGCCGAGGGTGACCGGTGCGGTGGTGACCTGCTCATCGCGGGCCTGGTTGATCAGTCTCATGGTCACGCCGGAGAGACGGTCCGCCCGCGGCCAGACGATCTGATCACCGTCGACGAAGCCGATGTTCGAGGTGGCCGCTTCGGAGATGACGGCGTCGGCATCGGTGAACAGCACATCGTCGAAGCCGTTGCGCTGCGCGCTGCGCCGGTGCCGAAGCGAGCCGAACAACCCGACGTGCTTGACGTCGGGCATCTCGCGGCGGTATTGGACCGACTGGAGGCGCAGCGCGGGAGGCCGAGTCGGCGCGGCCGGTCGGGTGGTGACCAGGAGGTGCGGCTCGGCGTCCGCGCCGGGATGCCCGAGCTGGAGGTGGGGGTCGAACACGGTCACCCGGACCACCACCGACCGGGGGCTGCCGGCCAGCGCGTGCCGGATGAGGTATCGGACCCGGTCGGGGTCCAGGTCGGCCTCGAAGACCCGGTGGCAGTCCCGCACCAGACGTTCCAGATGCAGGGACAGACCACGTATCCACTGGTCATCGGCCCGCATCGAGGTGAAGTGACCGTAGTTGACCAAAGCCAGCGCCGTGACCTGGTCGACATCGGCCGCAGCGCCGTTCAGCTCCACCACGGGCGTCAGTCTTGCACCCCATCGGACGCCGCCAGGCTACGATGGTGACGCAGGTTCGGCGAAGTTCACCGGTTCGCGGGCATTGAGCCGACGGTACCGGTAATCCCATTGACAACGCCGCCATTGTCGGCGCGCTGCCGTGTCGACACTTCGCCCCCTATCGCGCGCAAGTCCGCGGCGAACTGCGGGGCCGAACTCTCCGCTCGCGCTAACTCTTCACAGCAGGCCATGGCTGAGCGGGAACAGCCGCCGAAGGGCGGAACGAGCAACGCGCTGTCCGGTAACCCGGACAACGTCGTGCAAGCGCGTGAGATCCAGGACGGTGCCCACGTTCACCAGCCCCATGTGTCATCTCTACCGGCGCTGCTGCAGTTGCCTGCCGACGTAGCGTTCTTCACCGGTCGGAACGCCGAGTTAGCCAGGCTTGATGAGCTGCTGGACCGTGGCGAGCCCGCCGCTGTGGTGATCTCCGCTATCGCGGGCCACCGCGGGGATGGGTCAAGACTTCGCTGGTGGTGCACTCACCGTCTGACATCAAGCAGTCTAACGTTGGGAAATCAACGACACGGGGACCGAAGCATTCATTCTGCGTACCCATCGGGCTTGTCTATCTCGATCTCCGTCGATTCCACGAGGCCTGATCACTTCCAGCAAGCCCTGGCCATCTTTTGTGAGCTTAACCGGGTAAGCACTGGATGGATCTCCTTGGCTCATTCGACTGAACAAGTTGACGATGCCGGTGGTCACGCCAGTTCCGACCGCGGTGCACCACGCGCCGTTCCCTCACAGGTTCCGCAGATCGTCTACGTCGCTCTGCGACGCGACGGCAGCACGAGCCCACGGTGACCGGGTCATTGTGACCGGTTGGCTGCGTCGACGGTCCTTACTCATGCAGGGGTGGCGGCTCGTCGGCGGCGTCCGAGTTGTGCTGGGCGTCCGGGTTCTGCTGTGCGTCCGGGTTCTGCTGAAAAGCGGCGAAGTACTTCGCGATGAACCCGAGGCGGTACTTTAGGTCGATCCAGTTGGGCGGCGCGCTGCCGGCCTGCTTGGCCATGACGTCCATGACGTCCGGCAGCGTCGGTGTGACTGGCGTGACCTGCGGGGGGTGGGGGAGCTCTTCGGGGTGTCCGAGACGGACACGGTCGTGGGCTATCTCTAGGACGAGCACCTCTTCGGTGAGCACGGAGACAAACCTGTTCTCGATCAGACTGATGATCTGGCGCATCAGCTCTTTCTTCGCAAAACCACTGGTCGAATCGTTCGTTTCCCTGCCGGCGAGAAACAGCTCCAGAGAGGCGAGAAGCGACTTTAGAGGGGAATCGTTCGTTCCCCGGCCGGCGAGAAGCAGCTCCAGAGGGGGAATCTCCGGTCCACCCAAATCATGATTGAGAAAATGGATCAGTTTCGAACGTATGGGAGCACATGCGCCGATCGTGATGAGCCGGTCAGCCCGTTGTTGCTCGTACACCGTGAACTGCATGCTCCCGGCGAGCATGAGCTGATCCTGGTGATCTGGTTCCCGAGCAGCCCTCAGATAGAAGTCGACGGCCCTCACGAGGGGCTCCGAACTGGGGTTCCCGAACATCGTGATGTTGATCGGCGCCTCGAGAAATCTACTCGGACCGCTCAGCTCCTCGCCGACGATCTCGTGAGCGATCTTGTCGATGCTCTCCTGAGTGATGTGCGCCCTCGCGTCGACGATCTCCTGAGCGAAGTCTGTGTCGGACCGCGCACTGGATGCGCGAGGCTCTCCGAGCCGCTCGAGCAAGTGGACGAATATCGAGCCCATCTCGCGGAAGATGAGTGCGTTGCTGGCCCGCAACGCCTTGACCACCAGCCCGTCTTCTACGTTGACGCCCTTGCGCAGCAGCTCTTCCACCACGTCGCGGATTAAGTCGCGTAACTCTGACTGCCGGAGTCGTGACTCCGGTAGTGACTGCAGTATCGGATCCAGTGGCGTCAGTATCCGATCCAGCAACTGCTGCGCCAGATCCGCGATCCCACTGATGCGGAGTCCGATGCGCGTCGGGTCCAGGTCGAACCCGACCGTGCGGGAGGCCCACTTGGCGAACCCGCACCAGTCGAGGCTCGGCCCCGCTTCCAGCTCGCGCCGGGCTGCCACGGACAGCCGGTGATAGGCGTTGGTGATCCTTTTATTCACCACCGCGGCGCTGGACGCGGCGTCGACGATATTGTTGATCTCGGCAAGGTCGAGGGGTGCTCCGTCGGCCGGGTCGGGTATGTCGGTCATCGTCACCCTCGTTCGGTTGCGGGTGTGCTGCTCCAGATCGTAAACCCTTGGCGCTCTATCAGTAGCAATTCGGCGTGCGGCGGCTCGGGCGTCGGTCCCAGCAGCGCAGTCGCCAGCTGCCTGGTGCGCCCAAGCCGGCTCGAGCTGGCTCTTCGCCTCAAGCAGGGGTAGATCAGCTCCGTGTGCCCGGTCTCCGCCTGCCGCAGACGTGTGACAGTCTGCCCAGGATGGCCGAGTGCAACCGAGCCCAGCCATACCCACATTGATTCCGACGAGGTTATTCTCGCTGTGGACACTCACAAAGACCTTCCTGTCGCAGCGGTGATCAGCATGCTGGGGTGCTGCTCGACACTCGTAGCTTCCCGACGGACACCGTCGGTTACCGGCGGTGACTCACCTGGGCGCATGGGTTGGGGACACTGCGGTCCACCACACGGCACCATGGCGCATCCGCCACAGTCTTCGGAACTGGCGCTCGCGTGCGATCTCTGAGCCGTCTCCTGGCCGTCAGAGGATTGTCGCGGACAGCACACCGCAGACGTGAGACGCTGTGCCGGGTGCGGACTGACGAGACAGCACCTTCAAGTGTCCCGCCCTCGGGCTCAGGCAGAGCAATCCTGCTTGCCGCGCTCGCAGCGGCGAGCGGGAGCGTGCTGCTGTTGCGCCTGGGGACTGGACATACGGATGCAAGCCAACGTTTTGCAAACCGACCGGAGTTCGATGTATGGACCTGGGCTCTCGCCGCGGAAGTCGCCGCAGCGGCTGCCGCAGGAATCACTACATGGCCTGCCTTCCGTATTCTTGCCCGAGCGACAGGGCGACGTGCGGTCTGGCGGGCAGTCGTTGCCTGGCTTGCGGCTGGGTTACTGGTAATATTTGGGCCGCGTGCGTTGATCAGCGGTAAAGAATTCCTCCTGTGGCTACTTTTCGAACGCGTCACATTGTTCACGATCGTCGCCGGAATATTCGTTAGCCCTTCCTTTCTTGGGCTCCTACTCGCGCAGGCAAGGCTGTCCGCGCTGAAACAGGTAACATTCAGGGAGGTGACCGAGGAAAGGGCGGGTCGGGTCGTCCTTGAATTGTTGTGGATCAGGGTGGCAATGCAGCGATTCCTCGTCAGCTTCGCTGTGGTTATCTCCGGTGCGGTGTTGACCGCCGGCGCCTTGCGTAGCGCGTTGATTGCCGACGGCGCGTCGGCCGGCGATTTTCCCGTGGATCGCATTCTCACATACGGCGGGTTCTTCACTGTGCTGAGCGCTCTCACGTTCGTGCCGGCATACGTCGCGTGGCAGGAGTGTGTCGTTGACATGCGTGACCGGCTCTTGCCAGTCCCAGAGAACGGACTGCCGCCGCATGACTGGCATGAGGCACGTAGCGACTTCGACGCGCTATTGTCTGCCCAGCCAAGCGCGGGGAGCATTTTTGCCGCAGGATTCAGCATCCTCGCCCCCCTCGCGGGTAGTCTGGTAACCACCCTGATACCAACCTCTTGACGAACATGCTCTTCAGGGCGCCCTCTCATTAGTACTACAGCCTCATCTTGTGATGTATGAGGTGTTGTCGCTGATAGTGGAATGCGCGGGCGCGGGTTTGGTGGCGTCGTCGCCAGTGGGACCAGTGGTGTGACGTCCCCTTTTCTTGGACCTGGAGACCCTCGATGTGCACGATTCTGATCGGCATCAGTAGTCACCCTGCCGCATCAAGACACCGCCGCTACCGCTGGCTGAACTCTCCGTCCCTCGCCTCAGCGAGGAACGCGGCCCGCTCGCCGGAGGTGACGAGGAGGATGGGGCCGTTGCCTTGTCCTTGGAGTCGCGGAGCCCCACGGCCGTACCCAAGAACGCCAGTTCCACACACTGGCCGGCGTTGTCCCCACTATGGGTGCTCTTGCGCCACGCCGCGTGGATGAAGTCTGGGATGGTTCTGATCATATTTTTTCTCATCAGCCAGATGGATGACCAGGTTTCGAGACTCCACCTGACCCATCGCTGTTGCATTCAGATCATGGCCGAGCGGGCGTCCTGATCAAACCGTAGAACGGTGAAGCCGATCCAGGCCGCTCCGAATGGCCGCCGGTCCCCGTGCGCGCACGAGGTGAACAGGAGCCGGACCGCGCGGCTAGCGGCGAGCCGCAACAGCGTGTCAGACGGCCCGACCACAGATGGACCATCCACGCCACCTTGGTGTTCCCGCCATCATCGGTCCAGCGACGCCGACCGCCGGATGTCTGGAATCTAGGGTCAGCTTCCGGCAAGGGCGTCGTGGAAGGCGCGGGTATCGGGCTGGTCGGACCACCTGGTCAGGAGTGCCCCGTAGAGGGCTGCAGCTCCTTGCTGATGCGTGCTGATCCGGTGTGACAGGCGAGGTCGAGACAGGCCAGCCCGAGTTGAGCAGAATAGTGCTGAAGGTAGACGGGCCCGGCCGGATCAGTCTCGCCGGAATGCATGCCCAGCAGCTCGGTTGCGGTGTCTAGTTGGCGCTGGCAGCGGTCAGTATCGCCGATCATCGCCCAGCTGCGGGCGTCCTGCTGGGCCGGTAGGGCACGAATCCTCGGTTCAATCCTGCCGGGGACGTCGTGAACGGCCGCAGCCAAATCGACGGCAGTCGTGGCATCGTCGGCCAGGCAAGCGATGTTGTTCTTGCGGATGAGCAGGTAGGCAACCATCTGGTAGTCAGCTGCAGACTGCGCCCATTGGGTAGCTCGATCCGACCAGTACACCGCAGTGCGAAGGTCGCCGCCATCCTGCTGAAGCCAGCCGACGAACTCAGCGTACTGGGCGAGCGTTCGCAGCAGCGGCTTGGCCACGGGCGTGTGAGCTTGCTTGCGCAGTGTGCCGAGCACATCGAGTTGGGCCATGGCCGTTCCGAGGAGCTGGCGGGGGCCGAGCATCTTGTCCCCGGTGTAGTGCTCGGCCAACAGCCGGCGGAAGTACTCAATAACCTGCGGATCGACCCGGCTGAGCTGGGCGATCACCTGGGTGAAGCGGTCGGTGTCGTCCAAGCCGAGCACGCTGGGGGCAGGATGCCGGGCAGCGCTCCCGGCAGCAGAGCTTGTCATTTTTTCCGTGTAAGCCACGGATGACTGATAGCATCATCTTATCACAGAGGTAGTCGCCCTGGGAAGAGAACGACCAGCGTGTTCAGGGCCATTTTCCAGCCCCACGTCCCGGTTCCGGATGCACCTCCTCGCTTAC
>JAFAUB010000044.1 GCA_019243635.1 Pseudonocardiales bacterium | reverse complement strand
TGGCAGGTTCAGCAGGCGAGTCAGTAGGGTAGTGGCGCGCACGGGCGGCTCCAGGCTGGGTGTGTGTAGGAGCCGCCGAACCTAGATCACGCCCGTGCGCCCCACCCCACCGGGCACCCGCCCATACCACACCCCCGCCACCCACATCCATGGCAATAGAGCCCATTAAGTTCCTCTGCGGCCAGACCGCCGAGCTGCTGAAACGCGGGCGTGAGCGGTCGAAGGAGACTGCTGACGAGGCCACTGCGCAGGTTGACACGCCGCCGTTGGAAGGGCAGCTGGAGCCGCTTCGTCCCTACCCTGAGGTCCTGGAAGAGCTGAAACCTCGGCTGCGGGAACTTCGCGGGTTGCTTCATGACTACGTCGACGGGATCGAGGAGATCGATCCCGCAAACACGGATCTACTGAAGACGGCGGATGCTCTTCGCCAGGCGCTGGAGGCAATCTACGGACAGCGCATCACCTTCCGCAGCGAGCAGCGGTCCATCTCAGGCCCTGTGGTGAAAGGGACCCTCGACGTGAGGGTGGTGGCCGGCGCTGCGGCAGCCGTACGCGCCCGTGCGGTCACAGGTTCATCAAGCCTTCTAGGTGAGGTGCATGCCGACGAGGCGAAAGCCGGCGGGGAGATTCGTGGGGTCGACATAGGCGAGGTTGGCGGCGTGTGATCACGAGCAGCGAGGGCCCCACACGCACTGATCTCCTCTATGAGGACGTCATCGACGGCTACCTCGACGGCCGGTTCGTCGAACGCCCATGGCTCGCCCGCCTTGTGGAGCGCCATCTCGGCGATCCGGCATTCCGGTCCATCCTGCTGTGCGGCGGTCCGTGGACCGGAAAGAGCGCCTTTCTGGCTTGGTTGACCCGGCGACACCTCCTATCGCCCAGGTACTTCATTCGACGTCTCAGCAATCGTCCGCTTGCCAGCGGTGATGCCTGGTCGCTCCTGCTAAGCCTTGGCCATCAGATCGCGGTACTTCGCCCCGATGTCATGCGCCTGGACCTCGAGGCTGAGGTGGTCCAGGACATCGGCCGTGTCGCGGCCGGCGGTGAGGTGACTGGCGTGGAGATCCACGAGCTGCGCACTTCGCCGTTCCATCGGACGGCCGTACAGGTCGAACCTGCTGCCCGGGATCGCCACCGGGCTCGCTGATGTGATGGCGCATCTGGCCGCGCACGGCGTACCAGACCTCCCTGACACGCTGCATGCCATCGTAGCTTAGTGGCCGGAATGGAACAACAAATCCACTGAAGTTAGCATCGTCGCAGGTCGCGGGCTCGATAATGTCTCCGATTGGGTAACTTATTTCATTCCGGCCACTTACCGTCTTGACGCGGCGGGGCTGAACGAAGCTGTACTGCGTCGTTTGAGCGATGCTGACTTCCTGGACAGTCGTATCCGCGATGAGACCGAGCGCAGCCGTACCATCGTCGGATTCGCCCACGCTGAGGCCACCCGGCTCAGACGCATCGGCGATCCGGACAGTATGCAGCAGGCTCGCCTCATACTCGAAGAGGCGGTCTCGGCCGTCGAGATGCAGGATCGCTCTGCATTGGCCCAGCAGCTCTCCAGCCTCTTCTACGACTTCGCCTACCTGCACTATCTCTACGGCGATCACGACAACGCGGACGAATGGCTCCGGCGCAGTGTCGAGGCCGCCGAACAGGCTGGTGACCGTACCGGCGCTTACATAAGCCGGCTCGTCGCGCTACGGATGGAACCCCTCCGGGATGCCGTGGACCCGGGGACATTCCGTGCCACCGTCACCGAGGCCCTCGAATTCTTCGAAAGCGACAGGGCTCGTAAGCCTAGCGAAGTCAGGTAGCCCCGCCGGTAGTCGATCGAGTCCTCAGGCGGTGAAGCGAACCGCCCAGTGCCCACGAGCTCGTTGCCCGTGGTCAGGCGGGGACGACGATCGGCACCGGTCATTCTTCCTGTCACCTGCTTCCAGCCCTTGTCGGTGAGGAAGCGATGGTCGCCGCTGGCTACGAGCTGTGTCCCGTCCTCAAGCGTGACGCGGTAAGCCGGCTTGACCGTCCGCCAGCGAGCCAGCACGTCGGTGACGGTGTAGCGCCGGTGGCCGCCTTCCCGGATGGTGCCGTAGATCGCGTCACCGACACGCAGGTCCACCAGCGGCTTGGTCCTCCCGTCGGCCATGAGGATCGGCGTGTCGCCCGGCAGGCAGTACCTGCCCGCATGACTGCATCCCCGGTACGGGTTGACGGTCCACTCGAAGGGCATCCGGGAGCCGCCGGGCATCTTGTTGAGGATCGACCGGTCCCGCACCTCGTAGAAGGTCATCCTGCGGAACTCCGGGGTGTCGAAGGTACGCGTGATGACCTCGCCCACCCCGAACAGCGCGTCCTGGGCAGACTCGTCGCACAGCGTCAGATTGTCCCATCGCATCGACCCACTGTATCGAACCCATGTTCGATCAGCTAGGAACGTGTGGCGATACCCACCAGGGAGGGACTCTCAACCGATGAGCGCACTGGACGACAGGGTCGGACGCCACCGTTACCGCGACACCGGCCCGCCCGCCGGCGCTGGCGCCCGGAACGGGCACGGTCATGGGCACGGACCCGCACCGCCGTCCTCCCGCCGGGTGAAGCTGCTGCTGGTCGCGGTCCTGGTGCCGGTCGCGCTGGCCACCCTGGTCGGGCTCTGGCTGACCTGGCCGGGTAGCCCGCCCCGCGGCGGTGTCGACGTCGGGTTCGGCCAGCGGCCGGTACAGGGCGAGGTGCTCGCCGCAGCCTCCGCCCCGTGCACCAGCGGCGGTGCGGGCGTTGGCGGGGCCGCGCAGGCCAAGAAGTGCATCTCGCTCGGTGTGCGGCTCACCGACGGCGACTCACCGGGTGCGACCATCCAGCAGGTACTGCCCGACGAGCCGAGTACGCCGCGGTTCACCGTCGGTGACCACATCGTGCTCGCCTACACCGGTGGGAACCCCTCCGAGGCGGGCTCCTACCAGATCCAGGATTTCCAGCGAGGCACCTCGATGCTGTGGCTGGCCGTGCTGTTCGCCGCCGCGGTGCTGGTGCTCGGCCGGTGGAGAGGCCTCGCGTCGCTGGCCGCGCTGGGCTTCAGCTTCCTGGTACTGGTCGTCTACCTGTTCCCGGCGATCCTGACCGGCGAGAGCCCGGTGACCGTCGGCGTGCTGGCCGCCGGCGTGATCATGTTCGGCGTGCTGTACCTCACCCACGGGGTCTGCGCGCAGACCTCCAGCGCGGTGCTGGGCACTATGGTGAGCCTCGCGCTGATCGGCGCGCTGGGCAGCGCTTTCGCCGCCGCCACCCGACTGACCGGGCTGGACGACGACACCGCCAAGCTCATCGGCGTCCTCGGCCACGGGATCGACGCCCGGGGGCTGCTGCTCGCCGGGATGGTGATCGGGGCCCTGGGCGTGCTCGACGATGTCACGGTCACCCAGACCAGCTCGGTGTGGGAGCTGCGCCGGGCGAATCCCGAGCTCGGGGCGCGGGCGCTCTACACCGCCGCACTGCGGATCGGCCGGGACCACATCTCCTCGGCGGTGAACACCTTGGTGCTGGCCTACACCGGTGCCGCGTTGCCCGTGCTGCTGGTCTTCTCGCTGTCCGGGCAGAGTTTCGGCACGCTGGTCACGGTGCAAGACGTCGCCCAGGAGGTGGTACGCACCTTGGTCGGCAGCATCGGGCTCGTCGCTGCCGTCCCGATCACCACGGCGATCGCCGCGCTGGTCGCCCGGCACGACGAGATCGAGCCCGCCGCATAGCGGGCTGGCCGACGCAACACCACTGGATGGCGCAACGCCGCCGGTCGGCGATCTTCCCGCCGCGCTTAACCTGCTGGGACACCTCACAGTCCTCGGGGTCTGCCGGGTGCGGCGAGCCCGTGCAGGAACGGGTTGCCGGCCCGTTCCCGGCCGATGGTGGTGCGCGGGCCGTGGCCGGGAAGCACCACGGTCTCGTCGTCCAGCACGAGGATCTTGTTCCGGAGCGAGGCGAGCATCTGCTGGTGGTCACCGCCGGGTAGGTCGGTTCGCCCGATCGAACCGGCGAACAGCGTGTCACCGGAGAGCAGCAGGCTCCGCTGCTCACCGGGCCCGTTGCCGGTCACCGAGCGAAACGTCACCGAGCCGCGGGTGTGACCCGGGGTGTGGTCGACGGCGAACGTCAGGCCGGCTAGCTCCAAGGACGTCCCGTCGGCCAGCGAGCGCACCTCACGCGGCTCGCGCAGCGCAACCCGTCCGCCGAAGAACGCTCGCGCCTCGGCGGACAGCGCGCGCAGCGGATCGGACAGCAGTGCCCGGTCCTCAGGGTGGATCCAGGCCGGGATGTCATTGCCGTCGCATACCGGGGCCACCGCGAAGATGTGATCGAAATGCCCATGGGTGAGCAGCACCGCCACCGGGTCGAGCCGGTGGCGGCGCAACAGCTCCGCCAGCGGCTGCTCCGCATGCTCCCCCGGGTCGACCACCACGCACGGGCCACCGGCCTCGGGGGCGAGCACGAAACAGTTCGCCTGGAAGGCTCCGGTAGGGAAACCTGCGACGAGCACGGCGATCCTCGTGGTGTGACGGAGGCGCGGACAACTCCACCCTAAGGCGCGCGTGAGGGAGGCTGGCGCCAGGCTGACCCACGGCCCACCTAGACTTCGCGGCGATCGTTGCCACAGTCACAGCCACAGGAGTCCGGGTTGCCCACGAACGAGCAGCGTCGCGAGGCCGCGAAGCGCAAACTAGATCGTCAGCTCGCCCGCCGGGCGCAGCGGGCCAAGGCGCGCCGCAGGTATGCGGTGGCAGGCGGCGCGGCGGCGGTGGTACTGGTCGTCGGCATCGTGGCGCTGATCGTGACGCTGGGCAGACGTGACCAGAGCGCCGCCGCCAAGCCGGCCGCGTCGGCCGGCACGGGCGCCGCAGCCACGCCGAGCCCCGACACCAAGCCGGCTGCGGTGCCGGTCCGGCCGAAGCCCCTGCCCGCCTCGGTGGACTGCCAGTACCCGGCCACCCAGCAGGCCTCGGCCAGGCCGGTACGGCCTCCGCTGGCCGGATCGACCTCCGCCAGAGGCACGGTGGGGGCGAGCATGCAGACCTCGGCCGGCGCGATCGGCCTCACCCTCGACCGAGCGTTGGCCCCGTGCACCGTTAACAGCTTCCTCAGCCTGGCCAAGCAGGGCTTCTACTCCCACAGCCCGTGTCACCGGCTGGTCACCAACCCCGGGTTGCACGTTCTGCAATGCGGTGACCCGACCGGGACGGGCACCGGCGGCCCGGGGTACACCATCTCGGACGAGGTGTTCCCGGAGCTGACCTACGGGCGCGGGCTCGTCGCGATGGCCAACACAGGTCAGCCCGACAGCGGTGGCAGCCAGTTCTTCCTGATCTACGGCCAGACCCGGCTCCCACCCCAGTACACCGTCTTCGCCACGATCTCCCCGGCGGGCCTCCAGGTTCTCGATCGGATAGCCAAGGCGGGCGACGACGGCTCGCTGGAGCCCTCCCCCGGTGGCGGTAAGCCCAACCTCCCGGTCACGATCACGTCCGTCGACGTCACGGCGACCTGAGGCCACCGGGGGAGCCGATGTCGACGCGGCTCAGTTCGACGACGTGACGCGATAGACGTCGTAGACGCCTTCGATGTTGCGCACCGCGTGCAGCACGTGCCCCAGGTGTTTCGGATCGCCCATCTCGAAGGAGAAGCGGCTCACCGCCACCCGGTCCCGGGTGGTGGTGACCGAGGCGGACAGGATGTTGACCCGCCCGTCAGCGAGCACCTTGGTGACATCGGACAGCAGGCGGTGCCGGTCCAGCGCCTCGACCTGGATGGCGACTCGGAACACCGACGAGGACGACGGCGCCCACTCCACGCCGACCAGCCGCTCGGGCTGCGCCCGCAGCTCCTCGGAGTTGGTGCAGTCGGTACGGTGCACGCTCACCCCGCCGGCACGGGTGACGAACCCCAGGATCTCATCACCGGGTACCGGTGTGCAGCAGCGGGCGAGCTTGGTGTACACCTCCCCGGCTCCGGGGACCCGCACACCCGAGTCACCGGTCGGTCGACGGCGCGCCACGGTGGAGGGGGTGGCCCGCTCGGCCAGTACCTCCTCGGCGCCGTCCTCACCGCCGAGCAGCGCAACCAGGCGCTGCACGACGTGCCGGGGCGAGGCGTGATGCTCGCCGACAGCGGCGTACAACGCGCTGACGTCGGGATAACGCAGCTCTCGGGACACCGCGACCAGCGACTCGGCGGAGACCAGCCGCTGCATCGGTAGCCCGACCCGGCGCAGCTCCTTGGTGATGGCGCTCTTGCCGGCCTCGATGGCCCCCTCGCGGCGTTCCTTGGCGAACCACTGCCTGATCTTGGCCCGCGCCCGGGGTGAGGCGACGAAGGACAGCCAGTCCTGGCTGGGGCCGTTACCGCCGGCCTTCGAGGTGAAGATCTCCACGACCTCGCCGTTCTCCAGCCGCCGCTCCAGCGCGACGAGCTGGCCGTTGACCCGCGCGCCGATGCAGCGGTTACCGACCTCGGTGTGCACCGCGTAAGCGAAGTCGACCGGCGTGGAGCCCGCGGGCAGCGTGATGACCTCGCCCTTGGGGGTGAAGACGAAGATCTCGCGGGTGGCCAGGTCATAGCGCAGCGACTCGAGGAACTCACTGGGGTCGGCGGCCTCCCGCTGCCAGTCCAGTAGCTGGCGCATCCAGGCCATCTCGTCGATATCGACGGCTCCGTTATGGGTTCCGTTATGGGTGCCGTTGGTCTCCTTGTACCGCCAGTGCGCGGCGATGCCGTACTCCGCGGTTCTGTGCATGTCGTGGGTGCGGATCTGCACCTCCAGTGGTTTGCCGTCCGGCCCGATCACCGTGGTGTGCAGCGACTGGTAGACCCCGAACCGGGGCTGCGCGACGTAGTCCTTGAACCGACCGGGCATCGGCTGCCACACCGAGTGCACGACACCGATCGCGGCGTAGCAGTCACGGACGTCCTCGACCCTGATCCGCACTCCGACCAGGTCGTGGATGTCGTCGAAGTCGCGACCGCGCACGATCATCTTCTGATGAATCGAGTAGTAGTGCTTGGGCCTGCCCTCGACCTTGGCGATGATCCGCGCACCGGACAGCTGCGCGGACACCTCGTCGATCACGATCTTCAGGTAGGTGTCGCGGGATGGGGCCCGGTTGGCCACCAGCCGCACGATCTCGTCGTACTTCTTCGGGTGCAGGATCGCGAAGGAAAGATCCTCCAGCTCCCACTTGGTGGTCGCCATGCCCAGCCGGTGCGCCAGCGGCGCGAAAACCTCGAGGGTCTCCTTGGCCTTGCGAGCCTGGCTCTCCGGTGGCAGGAAGCGCATGGTGCGCATGTTGTGCAGCCGGTCCGCCAGTTTGATCACCAGCACGCGGGGGTCGCGGGCCATCGCGATGACCATCTTGCGGATGGTCTCGGCCTCGGCGGCGTCACCGAACTCGACCTTCTGCAGCTTGGTGACGCCGTCGACGAGGTGCGCGACCACCTCACCGAAGTCCTCGGACAGGCAGCTCAGCGAGTAGTCGGTGTCCTCCACGGTGTCGTGGAGCAGCGCGGCTACCAGAGTGGTGGTGTCCATACCCAGCTCGGCGAGGATCGTCGAGACCGCCAACGGATGGGTGATGTAGGGATCACCGGACTTGCGCTTCTGATGGACGTGCTTGGCCTCGGCGACGTCATAGGCGCGCTGCAACAGCGCGAGGTCGGCCTTGGGATGCAGCTCCCGGTGCACCGTGGCAAGCGGCTCGAGTACCTGCCGGACCGGGCCGGGCCGCTGGGCGGTGATCCGCCGCGCGAACCGCGCCCGGACGCGTCGGGTCGCCGAGGGCAGCCGAGGGGGGACGGTGGCTACGTCCAGGTCTCTCGGCGCCGCATCGGCAAGCTGCAGGTTCTGGCTCACACTGCACTCTCCCGCCACGTAGAGACGAACGGCTTTCAGCCTACCGCCGCGTACTGCTCCCACTGAGCGCAGTCAAGATCGCCCTGGTCCGGGTCAGAGCGTGAGCAGGGCGTGCACGACGCGGCCGGCGAGTCGGTCTCGGCCGCGCAGCGACCCGATCTCCAGCAGCACCGCGATGCCACTGACCATCACCCCGGCCCGCTCGACCAGCGCGCAGGTTGCGGCCGCTGTGCCCCCGGTGGCGAGGACGTCGTCGACCACCAAGGCCCGCTGCGCGGGCCGCAGGACGCCGTGGGCCAGTTCCAGTGAGGCGACGCCGTACTCCAGGGCATACCCCTCACGGTCGCAGACCACAGGCAGCTTGCCGGGTTTGCGGACCCCGACCACACCAGCACCCAGGGCGTAAGCGGCCGCGGCACCGAGCAGGAACCCGCGGGCCTCCACCCCGACCACCACGTCGACCTTCGGGGTGGAAGCGATCAGTGCGTCCACCACCGCCCGGAACGCGGTCGCATCCGCGAATACCGGCGCGAGGTCCTGGAAGAGCACACCGGGCTGCGGGAAGTCCGGGACCTCGCGGACCAGTGGGAGGAGTAGCGTCGCCAGGTCGTCCATGTCGGGACTGGGTCGCACCCGGACACTCTACGGACCGGCGTCGCCAGAATGCCCGAGGCTCAGCCCCGTACCTCCAGAGTCATGGTCCACTGTCTGGCTTCGAGTGTCCTTCGCGATGTGGGTGCCCTGACGAGGCTGGGTCCTCCTGACCGAGATCGACTCAAGCTCCTGGACCGGCACCTCCACCGGTACCGGAAGCTCCACCCGCACGGGGAGCCCCACCCGCACGGGGAGCTGGACCGGCACCTCCACCGGCGCCGGCAGCTCGACCGGAACCGACACCCGCGACGGGCCCGATGCCGAGCCGGCCGAGCCCGGAGCCGGCTGCTCCGGACTCACCGCAGTGCACGGCTCGTACGCTGACATCAGCTCCTGGGTGCACGCCGGTGGTGCGACCGTGGGCTGGGTCGATGTGGGCTGGGCCGATGTGGGCTGGGCCGATGTGGGCCGGGCCGATGTGGGCCGGCCCGGTGGAGACTGGGCTTGAGCAGCGCCGCCCGAGTGGGTGGAGCCCTGAGCGGGCGCATCGGAAGTGGTGTGCTCATACGGGGCGGTCTGAACTCTCGGCATCGTGATCGACGGTGCCGGCGGATGTGCCCTGGTGACCAGCCCAGCAGCCCCGGTCCTCGCGGCGGGTGTCAGAGCGCGGTCCGCCAGCTGACCTTTGGTGACTGCCCGCATCGGCACAGCGTCGCGATCAGGCTCAGGGAAGGCCAGCACCGGCGACCTCCCACCTGAGCCGAAGATGCTGCCGCCGGGCAGGATGACCGCTAGTGGCGGGCTGGCCATGCCTGCGGCCAGCGCCAGTGCGCCACCCATGACAGCCGCCAGCCGGACTGGCCTGCGATGCCGCCAACCAGCGCCATCACGACGGCGAACCGGCGCGGACACCTCGGGCAGCGCTGGGCGGCCCGCGAGCAGCGCGCTCAGCTCGCGTCGTCCGCGCCGTTCCCAGTCAGAACCGATGGCACGGGCCGCCACCCGACCGACATGAGCGAGCAGGCTCCGCGCCTCGGGTCGGTCGCGCGGATCCTTGGCAAGACCGCGCGCCACCAGCTCCCGAACCGGTTCGGGGAGCACATCGAGCGGGAGTGTGCTCTGTTCGTGCTTGGCCCGGAGCTCGGCCTCACGGTCGGCATAGAACGGCGGCGCGCCGGCCACGCACTCGAAGAACGTGACGGCGGCGGCATACACGTCCCCCGCTGCGGTAGCCGGAGCGCTCCACTGTTCGGGCGCCAGGTAGAAAGGTGTCGACCGAGCGAGCAGCCGCCGCCCGTCGGATGTCCAGAGCCCGAAGTCGACGAGCCGGACCCGACCGCCAGAGGTGAGGATCACACTCGTCGGCGTGATGTCGCCGTGCGCCAGGCCTGCCTCATGACACGCGGCCAGTGCGCGCAGCGAGTCCTGGAGCACGACCAACGCGGCCTCGGTGCCGACGGCGCCCTGCGCCAGGAGCAGGGCGCGCAGCGAAGTCCCGCTGACGTGGTCGCCGATGACGGCGGCACCATGGTGGTACTCGAGGTACCGATGGACGCGGGCGACTCGGGCATCCCGAACCCGCGCCAGGCGCGCGAAGTCCCGTGCGAACCGGGTGCGGAACTCCCTGTCGGCAAGTAGCTCGGGCGACAGGTACGTGATCCCGAGGGACTTCCGGGTGACGCGGCGGCGGCCGACCACCCGCCGACCCACCGGGTCCTCACGCTCCCGGAGATGCACCACCCCCGCAACGGTCCACCCCACCATCCCCGGTCCTCCCTGGTCGCCCGCACGGTGCCGCCCCGTACCCCTCACTCCCCGGAGCGATATCCGGCGCCTGACTACAGAGCGTTCTCTCAAACGGGCGTGGAGGCAAGGACATGGAGCGACAACACACCACATAGGTGATGGGAGTCAAAAACACTGGCCGTTTATCAGGGAATTATTACTCTGTGCAATTATCATAACTGAGTGTAGTCGAGGTACCCAGCCGCTGTCAGCGGCCCGAGGACCTGCCGGCCTTGCCGGATGGTCTGCCGCTCTTGCCTGCGGGGTGGCCGCGCCGCCGACCCCCAGACGCGGTTTTGCCGACCTTGGCGGTCGTCGCGGCCGGCGCCAGTGCGTCCTCGGCTGGGGCTGTGGGGCCGGTCGCCGTCGACGGGGTCTCGCCCTCCTGCGCAGAGCGTCCAGACTCCGAGGCGGTTCGGCGAGCCGACTTCTCCCGGCGTGCGGCCACCCGCTCGGCTTGCTGCCGGTAGGCCGGCCGGCGCATCGTGAGGTCGACCATCAAGGGGGTCGCCAGGAAGATCGAGGACATCGCCCCGGCCATGATACCGATCATCTGCACCAAGGCGAGGTCCTTGAGAGTCCCGACGCCGAGCAGACCGACGCCGACCACCAGCAGGCTGAGCACCGGCAGCACCGCGATCAAGGAGGTGTTGATCGAACGCATCAGAGTCTGGTTGACCGCGAGATTGGCGGCCTCGGCATAGGTCCGTCGGGTCAGCCCGAGCAGCCCGCGGGTGTTCTCCTGGACCTTGTCGAACACGACCACGGTGTCGTACAGCGAGAACCCGAGGATGGTGAGCAAGCCGATCACTGACGCCGGCGTCACCTCGAAACCGACCAGCGAGTAGATCCCCGCGGTCACCAGCACGTCGTGCACCAGCGCGATCAGCGCCGCGAGCGCCATCCGAGGCTCGAAATACACCGCGAGGAACGCGCTCACCAGGCCGAGGAACACCAGCAGCGCGATCAGCGCCTGCCGGCTGATCTCACCGCCCCACGTCGCGCTCACCGCGCTGTCGCTGATCGCCTGCTCACTGGGTCGCCCGGCTGTGCCGAGCAGGCGCAGCCGCTCGTACAGCGCGTGTTTCAGGACGAACGACGTGCGGGTGTCCAGCGCCGAGGAGCTGATCAGGATGCTCGCCGCGGCACCGGTTCCCACGGTCTGCACCGACGCGGGAGGCCTGCCCACCGTGTCGGTGAAGACCCGCTCGGCCTGCTGGGTGGTGATCCGGCCGCCGGCGCCCTGCGCCGGGAGCTGTACCTGGGTGCCGCCCTCGAAGTCGATGCCGAGGTTGAACCCGCGCAGCAGGATCGACGCGAGGCAGACCACGACGAGCAGGCCGGACAACGAGTACCAGACCCGCCGCCTGCCGACGACGTCGAAAACACCGGTCCCGCTGTAGAGGCGCCCCAGCGTGCCCGCCATCTCAGGCCCCCTTCCCCACGGCGGCCAGCGCCGATCGGCTTGCGACTCCGGCTCGCTGCGCGGCCCCGAGCCCGGACAGCCCCGGCTGGGAGAACAGCCGGGACCGCGAGGCCATCGCCACCAGTGGGTGCGTGGCCAGGAAGACCACCACCAGGTCCAGCACCGTGGACATGCCGAGGGTGAAGGCGAAACCCTTCACCTGCCCTACCGCCAGAACGTAGAGCACCGCAGCGGCCAGGAAGCTCACCGCATCCGCCGACAGGATGGTGCGGCGGGCCCGGACCCAGGCCCTGGGTACCGCGGAGCGGAAGGTCCGGCCGTCCCGCACCTCGTCCTTGAGACGCTCGAAGAAGATCACGAAGGAGTCTGCGGTGATGCCGATAGCGACGATGAAGCCGGCGACACCGGCCAGGTCGAGGGTGAAGCCGATCCACCGCCCGAGCAGCACCAGCACGGCGTAGACGACCAGCCCGGACAACGCCAGAGACAAGATCGTCAGCACCCCGAGTGCCCGGTAGTAGAACAGGCAGTAGACGAACACCACGGCCAACCCGAGCGCCCCGGCGAGCAGTCCCGCGCGCAACGAGGCCAGGCCCAGGGTGGCCGACACCGTCTGGGACTCCGAGGACTGGAAGGACAGCGGCAACGAGCCGTACTTGAGCACGTTGGCCAGGTTCTGGGCCTCGGTCTGGGTGAAGCTGCCGGTGATGCTGGTCTGCTGGCCAGGCAGGATCGCCGCCTGGATCTGCGGTGCCGACACCACGTCGCCATCCAGCGCGAATGCGGCCTGCTTGCCGATGTTGCTCGCGGTGTACTTGGCCCAGATGTCCTCGCCCTGGGGTTTGAACCTCAGGTCCACCTCATAACCGGTGCTCTGCGGGTTCGGGCCGGCCGATGCGCTGGAGATCTGCTCGCCGGACAGGAACGCGGGCCCGAGCAGGTACTTGGCGGTGTGCCGCTGGTCGCAGGTGACCAGCGGCAGGCTCGGGTCGTCGTTGCCGCGCAAGGGGTTGGGAGCCGCGCAGTTCAGTGCGGCCAACGCCTGCTGCTGCACCGCTGGGTCCTTGCTCTGCAGCCGCGCCCGGGCCTGCCGGATCTGCGCGGCGACCTGGGGGTCGGCCGACTCCGCCGGGGCGCCGCCGACCGGCGGCGGCACGCTGGTGTGAGGTGCCGCCGGCGTCGGAGGTGCGGTGGGCGTCGGCGTCGGCGGTGTGGGCGCCCCCGCCGGCTCCTCGGAGATGACCGTCCGGAAGTACAGCTTGGCGGTCTGTCCCAGGGTGCGAGCCTGGTCGCCGTTCGCACCCGGCACCGTGATGACCAGGTTGGTCCCGTCGAGCACGACCTCGGCGCCGCTCACGCCGATGCCGTTGACCCGTTGCTCGATGATCTGCCGGGCCTGGTCGAGGGACTCCCGCGACGGTGGCCGGCCGTCGACGGTCCGGGCGGTGAGGGTCACTCGGGTGCCGCCCTTCAGGTCGATGCCCAGCTTCGGGGTAGGACCCCCGCCGCCGGTGAACAAGACGAGCGAGTACAGGACGACGACGATCCCAGCGAAGACCGCCAGGTTGCGCCAGGGGCGGAAGCGCCCGGCCGGTGGTGCCACGGTGGGTGGTTCTCCTCGTTAACAGCTCACTGCGCCGGGCACCAGCACCGGCGACCGGCCGCGGGCTCCACTGTGCCAGCGCCGTGATCGACGCAGACACGGTGGATCGGATGCGCGAGCGTACCGCCCCGCACCACGTCGGTCAGGACTTGTCGGCGCGAGCGCTACCGTCGAGGGGGGCTGGCAGTGGCGCGCCGGCCGCGGCCGGATCGGCATTGTCCTCAGCGCTCTCCTCGTCCTCAGTGATCTTTTCTCGGATCGCGGCCCGCAACCACCTGGTACGCACTCCCGGAGCGATCTCCAGGTCGACCGTGGTCTCCTCCGCGCTGCCTACGACGGTTCCGTGCAGGCCGGAGGTGGTCACCACTCGGTCGCCGTTGGTCAGCGAGCTCTGCAGCTGTCGCGCGTCAGCCACCGCCCGCTTCTGCCGGCGGGAGTTCATCATCAACAGCAGCGCGAGCATGGCGATGAGCAGCAGCGACAGGAACTGGGGATTCATGGTTCTCCGATCACCATCAGCGTTGCGCCACCGAGTGTGCCAGGTCGCGCCGCACACGGGTCTCTCGGCGTCGATGGATCCCGGGGATTCCCGGTGGCGATGCCTCGCGCGGTGGGCGCCGCCGACCGGCACCCTGAACACGGCGCCGTCCGAACGGCGCAGCCACCACCGCCGATCGGAGCAACCAGGGCGTCCCTCGTCGCCCGCCGCGGACCTGTGGGCGCTGCGGTGAAACCACGGCTCTCAGGTTTCGAAGCGGTAACAGTCGATTCCCTAGGGTTCCGCCATGCCGTCGCACCGTTACTCCAGGCCTCGCTGTACCCCGAGCGCCCATGCCCTGAACACCCGCGCCTTGGGCCCTCATGCGCTGGTCCCCGGCGGCGCCGCCACTACCGGTATGAGGTTCACCTCCACCGGGGCAACGGCCACGATGGTCCCCGTGATGACTGCCGCCGACCCAGCGGCGCAGCTGGGCGCCGGCTTCGCGACCACCCTGCGCCGCCGCATCAAGGCGGACGAGCGAGCCTTCGTCCTCCAGTACGTCCAGCCGGGTCTGGTAGGGCTCATCGACGGAACGCTGTCGACGCTCGCGCCCATCTTCGCCGTGGCCTTGCTGTCGAGCTCACACGCCGCGCTGCTGGTCGGGCTGGCTACCGCGCTGGGAGCCGGCATCAGCATGGGACTGTCCGAAGCGCTCTCCGACGACGGCGGCCAGACCGGCCGGGGGTCGGCCATCACCCGAGGCTCGGTCACCGGGGGGATGACTACCGTGGGTGGCGTCTTTCACGCCTTGCCGTTCCTGGTCTCCGACCGGGCCGTCGCGCTGGCGGTCGCGGCGGTCGTGGTCGCCATCGAGCTCACGGTGATCGCCTTCGTCCGCAAGCGTTACCTGGAGGTCGCCCTTCGCCGCTCCCTCATCCAGGTCGTTTTCGGAGGAGCCCTCATCGTCGGGGTCGGACTGTGGTTGGGCGGGCTCTGAGTCCCGATGTCAGTCGTTCGACCCCGCAAGCAGGTCTCACGCCTCGAACAGCGTGGGTGCGGGGTCCACGAGAGCATCGGCGGGCGGCTCCAGCCGCAGGTGTCGCCACGCGGCGGCGGTGGCTACCCGGCCGCGCGGGGTGCGGGCGAGCATGCCGGCGCGGACCAGGAAAGGCTCGCACACCTCCTCCACGGTAGCCGGCTCCTCGCCGACGGCGACGGCGATGGTGGACACCCCGACCGGCCCACCGCCGAAGGTCCGCACCAGCGCGGTGAGCACGGCGCGGTCCAGCCGGTCCAGACCGAGTTCGTCGACGTCATAGACGGCCAGGCCGGCGCGGGCCACCTCGAGGGTGATGGCGCCGTCGGCTCGGACCTCGGCGTAGTCACGAACCCGGCGCAGCAGGCGGTTGGCGATCCGGGGCGTGCCCCGGGAACGGGCGGCGATCTCGGGGCCGCCATCGGGGCGCAGGTCTACCCCGAGGATGCCGGCCGAGCGGTGCAGCACCAGCTCGAGCTCGTGGGGCTCGTAGAACTCCATATGCGCGGTGAACCCGAACCGGTCCCGCAGCGGGCTGGTCAGCGCACCGGACCGCGTGGTAGCCCCGACCAGCGTGAACGGGGCGATCTCCAGGGGGATGGAGGTGGCCCCGGGACCCTTGCCGACCACCACGTCGACCCGGAAGTCCTCCATCGCGAGGTAGAGCATCTCCTCAGCGGGCCGAGCCACCCGGTGGATCTCGTCGATGAACAACACGTCACCCTCGACGAGGTTGGACAGCATCGCGGCGAGGTCTCCGGCACGCTCCAACGCCGGTCCCGACGTCACCCGGATCGCGCTGCCCAGCTCCGCGGCGATGATCATCGCGAGGCTTGTCTTGCCCAACCCCGGAGGACCGGACAGCAGCACGTGGTCCGGCGCGGTGCCGCGCCGCCGAGCGCCCTCCAACACCAGTTCCAGCTGCTCGCGCACCCGGGCCTGGCCGATGAACTCAGGCAGCCGGCGTGGCCGCAGGGTGCTCTCCAGCTCGACGTCCGCCGGGTCCACCACGGCCGAGACCGGTCGCTGGGTGCTCACCGGTTTCGGCCCAGCCGAGTCAGCGCGCTGCGCAGCACCGCCGAGGTATCCGAGGTATGCGCCGCCTCGGGATCGGCCTCGGTCAGCACAGCATCCACGGCCTGCTCGGCCTGCCGGGCCGCGAACCCGAGCCCGACCAGCGCCTCGGTCACCCGGGTCCGCATCGTGCCACCACCGCGAGCAACCGGCCCCGATGCGGCAGGGGCGAGCACCCCGACCTTGTCCCGCAGCTCCACGACCAGCCGCTCGGCGCCCTTGCGTCCGATGCCCGGCACCCGGGTGAGCACAGTGAGGTCGCCCTCGGCGAGCGCCGTCCGCAGCGTGTCCGGTTCGAGAACGGCGAGCATCGCCAGGGCGAGCCGCGGTCCCACCCCGGAGACGGTCTGCAGCAGCACGAACAACTCCCGAGCCGCGACGTCGGTGAAGCCGTACAGCGTCAGCGAGTCCTCGCGCACCACCAGCGACGTGGCGAGCCGGGCCTGTTCGCCACGCCGCAGGGTGGCCAGGGTGGCCGGAACGGCGTGCACCGCCAACCCGACTCCGCCGACCTCGACCACGGCGTGATCCAACTCGACGGCGAGCACCGGTCCACGCACCGAGGAGATCACCGCACCGCTCCCGCCTGACGGGCCGCGGCGACCACCCTCGCCCGGTGGGCCGCGGCGAGCCGCGCCGACTGGGCCCGCGCCTGGGCGAGCCGCTGTGTCATCGGGGCTCGCCACAAGTGGCAGACAGCCAGCGCCAGCGCGTCGGCGGCGTCCGCCGGCCGCGGCTTGGCGGGCAGCGCGAGCAGTCGGGTGATCATAGTGGTGACCTGTTCCTTACCGGCCCGGCCGGACCCGGTGACGGCGGCTTTGACCTCGCTGGGGGTGTGGAAGACGACCGTCAGCCCTCGGCGGGCCGCGATCAGTGCCACGACCCCGCCGACCTGCGCAGTGCCCATCGCGGTGCGCACATTGTGCTGGCTGAACACCCGCTCCACCGCGACCACGTCGGGACGGTGCTCGGCCAGCCAACGCTCCACGACATCGGCCACCGCGACCAGCCGCGCACCGAGGTCAACCTCGGGCGAGGTACGCACGACATCGACGGCCACACAGCTGACCGCGCGCCCACCCCCCCCCTCAACCACTCCCAGCCCGCACCGGGTCAACCCCGGATCCACCCCCAGTACCCGCACCACACCTCCCACCACGAACGAACACTCGTTCGAACCCTACCCTCTGCCCCATCCCCACCTTGAGCGGGCTCAACGTGGTTATCCGGGCGCCGTTCACCCCGCTCAGCCCGCTGAATGCGGAAGATCAGCCCAACCCGGCGAGCACGTCGTCGGGGACGTCGAAGTTGGCGTAGACGTTGTGGACGTCGTCGCAGTCCTCTAGGGCGTCGATCAGCTTGAAGACTCTGCGGGCGGTGTCGGCGTCCAGCGGAGTACTCGCCGAGGGCAGGAAGCTCGCCTCGGCGGAGTCGTAGTCGATGCCGGCACGCTGCAACGCGGTGCGCACCGCGATGAGGTCGGTCGCCTCGGAGATCACCTCGAAAGAGTCACCCAGGTCGTTGACCTCCTCGGCACCGGCGTCGAGCACCGCAGCCAGCACGTCGTCCTCGGAGATACCGCGCTGCTGGGGCACGGTCACCAGGCCCTTGCGGCTGAACAGGAACGACACGGACCCGGGATCGGCCATCGCGGCGCCGTTGCGGGTCATCGCGGTGCGGACCTCGGAGGCCGCCCGGTTGCGGTTGTCGGTGAGGCACTCGATGAGCAAGGCCACCCCGCCAGGCCCGTACCCCTCGTACATGATCGTCTGGTAGTCGGCGCCGCCGGCATCGGCACCAGAGCCACGCTTGACCGCCCGGTCGATGTTGTCGGTGGGCACCGAGGTCCTGCGAGCCTTCTGAATCGCGTCGTACAGCGTCGGGTTGCCGTCCGGGTCACCACCACCGGTGCGCGCCGCCACCTCGATATTCTTGATCAACTTCGCGAAGAGCTTGCCGCGCTTGGCATCGACCACGGCCTTCTTGTGCTTGGTGGTCGCCCATTTCGAATGGCCGCTCATACCTGCTCTTTCTCGCTTGCCACGCTCACCCGAGTGCGTTCACCCGGGCGCCACTGCACTCGGTCGCCACTGCACTGGCGGACCATCTCGCCGAAGAGCCTGTGCACCCGCCAGTCGCCGGTCAGCTCCGGATGGAACGCGGTGGCCAGCACGCAGCGTTGACGAACAGCCACGATCCTACCGGCGGCGCTGCCAGCGGCCGGTACGTCGGGCACCCTGGCCAGCACCTCGACGCCGGAACCGGCCCGCTCCACCCAGGGGGCGCGGATGAACACCGCCCGGACCGGGGCGCCGGGTACACCGGCGAAGTCGAGATCGGTCTCGAAGGAGTCAACCTGGCGACCGAACGCGTTGCGGCGCACCACCACGTCCAGCGCCGCGAGCTGCCGCTGGTCGGGCCTGCCGTCGATGACCTCTCGACCGAGCAGGATCATCCCCGCGCACGAACCGTAGGCCGGCATGCCCTCGGCCAGCCGGGCTCGCAGTGGTTCCATCAGGTCGAAGGCGACCAGCAACCGGCTCATCGTGGTGGACTCGCCACCAGGCAGGATGAGCGCGTCCACCTCGGCGAGCTCCTCGGGCCGGCGCACCAGGGTGCTCCGCATCCCGCAGCAGGCCAGTGCTCGCCGGTGCTCCCGCGCATCACCCTGCAGCGCGAGCACCCCCACAATCGGGCCGTTCCCGGTCACAGACCCAGGGTAGGCCGCCGTGTGGAGGCCCCTGCGCCCACGACACCGCCCGGCCCGAGCGGGCCACCAGTCCAACCGCTCGGCGCCGAAATCGCGTCATCCGGTGGGACCGCTGAGGCAGCGGGTGGTTGCCGAACCGTTGGGCAGGTCGGGGTTCGGCACAAACCGTGCCCAGCCACCGAGGCATCCAGATCCGCCCTTACGAAGTTCCACTTCCCCGACTGGCCTGTCCACCGTACCGTTGACCGAGGCAGTCACGGAATCGTGTTCCATGACTATCGCGCGTGAGGCGCATCCAGGCACATAGCTCGGATCGGTATCATCAGCCAGTGACAGAGTGGAATGAGGCGCGCCGCTGACCGGTGACACGGCCGCAGATCCACTCGAGAGTGGAGTGTGCGCCTGCTCCCGTTTGTCACCATTTAGTGAGATGATCCCGATAGTGATCAGCCCGATCAGAACGAGAATCACGGCGACGACAAGGACGCCGCTTCCCGCCGTCGCCGGTGCCCGGCGCCGCCGCACCGGACGGGGGTGGCCGTCAGGGGTTCCCGCGAGCCGCTCTTCCGACGCCGGTATATGCGCCGGAGTCGTTTCCTCGGCGAGGCCCCCAGCCACGGCAGGTCGGACTGGATGCTGCGCAGCCTGCCATGCCGAGTGCCAATCGGCGGGATTGTCGCCGCATGCCTGAACGATCGCCTCGACGACCTCCCACGAGGGCAGGTGACGGCCGCTCTCGGCCTTTGACACGGTGCTGTGCGCATAGCCCGTCTTTTCCGCCAGCTTCCGCACCGTCAGGCGCGCAGCGGCCCGCACCGCACGCAGCCGCATGGCGAGATGTTCCACCTCGTTGGTCACTTTTAACGGTCTTTGCTTCCTGCCCACCGACACAACCTTCTGATCAGCGGTAACCGACCCTGGCCGATTGTCCACCATTGTCCACGCAGCTCACCAGGGCCTTCCGGGTGGATCGACTTCCGGTCAAGCTACATCTGCCGACAGTATCAATTATGACCCCAACGAAACACAGACCAGGACGAGTCTTATCCCAGGCCGGACAACAGGTAGCGGGAATGTCAGATCACGGAGGAACACATCATGATGCACACAAAGCGGTGGATCCCTGGCCTGGCGGCCACGGCGGTGCTGCTCACCGGCGGTGGGACCGCCTTCGCCGACACCAGCACCCCACCGACCGTCTCGACCGCCCACGCCACAACGACCGCCGCCAGTTGCAACGGCAACAACTGCAACGGGCGAGATCCCATTCAGGCAGGATGTAGCGGCGACGCTGTCACCCAGTACACGCTCGGCACTTCGGTCGGGACCCTGGAGCACCGCTACAGCAGGACCTGCAATGCGTCCTGGGCGCGGATCACCAACTCCCGCGCGGGCACCTGGTTCTACGTTCAGGGCTGCTACAACTCCTACGTCCAGACCTACAACGTGCCCCCCGGCTACAACAATGCCTACACCAACATGATCCCCGGCGGCGGCCCGACAATCCGCGTCGGGGACCTCGCGGGCCACGGGCCCTGCTGATCGTGGCGACCGGCCTTGGCCGTGCGGACAGCCGCAGTACGCGTCACCACGGGCGAGGCCGGCCGCGGCGCTGTCAGGGCTGCAGGAACCAGGGGCTGGTGTAGGCCACCGCGTAGTTGTTCGCGGGGTGGTTGGGCGGCCCTTGGGTGGCGTCGCGGGTGTCCGGGTCCGCCAGGCGGAGCACCGTCCAGTGGCCGTCCTCGATGCTCATCGGCACGGTGAAGCGGGCGAGGTCACCACAGCGCATCTCGACCACGTCGGCCACCGAGGGCACCGGCGTATCCGGGCGCAGCACCTGCACCTGCAGCGCGCGGCCGATCCAGGACGCCCCGCCGGCGACGTCGAGGACGAACTCGACGGGTCCCTGGCGATGCCGCAGCACCGAGCCCATTCGCACCCCACCGGCGGTGGCGTCCACCCGTAACCCGGCGACCCGGGTGGCGAAGAACCGTCGGGCTCGCAACGCCTCGGCCACCCCAGCCCTGCTGTGCTCAGCCACCCACAGCCCGGCACGTCCCGTGCCGGGCTGCAAGCCCCAGTTGGCGCTGTGCTCGTCGCTGACGCCCAGTAGCCCAGGCCGCCAGCCGGCATTCAGGCAGGCCACCAGCGGAGCAGTGGCACCCGCCGCGACACCCTGGAACAGGTAGTCGTCGGTGCGGTTGAACATCTCCAGGCTGACCATCTGCTCGGCGGCCGCGGCCGCGTAGCGGAAGCCGGCGAACCGGCCATCCTCCCGGCCCGGGTGGTTGAAGCCGGCAAGCCCAGCGGTGGGAACACCGTTGCGCCGGCCGACCGTGGTCAACCAGGCGTACAGCTCATCCATCGCCCCGTGGGTCGCGACGTCGGTGAACTCATCGGTGAACCATGCGTTGACGTGCCCCCACCACGGATGAGACCACTCGAAGCCGCGGATCGCGGTGAACTCCCCGGGCCGGTCGTAGGCCTCGGCGAACTCCCCGGTGCGCCGCCAGCCAGCCCGGTCCAACCCGATCCACGGCGTGCCACCCATGCCGGTGCCCTCCACCGCAGCACCGCGGACCGCATGGTCGGTGAGGGCCGCGACGTCCAGGCCGGCGTCGCGCATCGAGGGAAAGGCCGCCTCCGGAGCGCCGACTCCGTCGGAGAGCAACGTGTGGTTGTGCATATCGGCATGCACCAGCATGGTGCCGCGGCTGATCCGGGAGCTCCGGGCAGCACCGCTCTCAGGCCCCGGGGTGCGCAGCAGCGCGCCCGCGGTCGCGGACAGCAGCAGCGCCTGCGCGTCGACCATGCCTTCCCCGGTGTTCACCAGCCGCGCTGGGCCAGCCGCGCCGCGTCAGGCAGCTCGCCGAGGTTGATCCCCACCATCGCCTCACCCAACCCCCGGGACACCTTCGCCACCGTCTCCGGATCGTCGTGGAACGTGGTCGCCTTGACGATCGCCTCTGCTCGCTTGGCGGGATCACCCGACTTGAAGATGCCCGAGCCGACGAACACCCCCTCGGCGCCTAGCTGCATCATCATCGCCGCGTCGGCGGGGGTGGCGATACCACCCGCGGTGAACAGCACCACCGGCAACGAGCCCGCCGCGGCGACCTCGCGGACCAGCTCCAGCGGGGCGGCCAGCTCCTTGGCCGCCGCAGGCAGCTCCTCGGGGTGCATCGCGGCCAGGGAACGGATGCCGGCGCGGATCGAGCGTATGTGCCGGATCGCCTCGACGACGTTGCCGGTCCCGGCCTCGCCTTTAGACCGGATCATGGCGGCGCCCTCGGAGATCCGGCGCAGCGCCTCCCCGAGGTTGGTGGCACCGCACACGAACGGCACGGTGAAGGCGAGCTTGTCGATGTGGTGGGCCTCATCGGCCGGGGTCAGCACCTCGGACTCGTCGACGTAGTCCACGCCGATCGCCTGCAACACCCGCGCCTCGACGAAATGGCCGATGCGGGCCTTGGCCATCACCGGAATGGACACCGCGCCCATGATCCTGGTGATCATGTCCGGGTCACTCATCCGCGCCACGCCGCCCTGCGCGCGGATATCGGCCGGGACGCGCTCCAGCGCCATGACAGCCACCGCGCCCGCGTCCTCGGCGATTCGGGCCTGCTCCGGCGTGACCACATCCATGATCACACCGCCCTTCAGCATCTCAGCCATCCCCCGCTTGACCAGCGCGGTGCCCATCTGGTGCTCGACGCTGCTGTTCTCGGCGGGCACGGCTGGTTCGCTCCTCACGGCGGTAAGCACGGGCGGGCAAGGGCTGGCACCGACTAGGCGGCGGATACCAGCACTCGATCGTACGTCGTGGTCACGGAGAACGTCGCGGGTGAAGACCACCTAGGGGATTGCTTGGACCGCCGCACCGGTGTGAGATCGACCACACAAGCCGCACAGCTGAGGGTGGGGTTCCATGAGCACAAGAGCCAACGCAGAGCGTGCTGATTCGGCCGTGGCGGCGCATGACCCGTCCCGGATCCGCAATGTGGCCCTGGTCGGGCCCTCCGGGGCGGGGAAGACGACACTGGCGGAGGCGCTGCTGGTGGCCACTGGCGCGATCAGCCGCGCGGGCGCGATCGCGGACGGCACCACGGTGTGCGACCACGACCCCGCCGCAGTGCGCCAGCAACGGTCGGTGACGCTGGCTATCGCGCCGCTGCGGCACGCCGACATCAAAATCAACCTCGTGGACACCCCCGGCTACGCCGATTTCGTGGGCGAGCTGCGGGCCGGGCTGCGGGCGGCCGACGCGGCGCTGTTCGTGGTCTCCGCCGGGGAGGGCGTCGACCCCGCCACCGTCGCGCTGTGGCAGGAGTGCGCCGAGGTCGGGATGCCCCGGGTGGTGGTGGCGAGCCGGCTGGACCACCCACGAGCCGACCTCGACGGGTTGATCTCCGCCTGTCAGGAGGCTTTCGGCGCCGGGGTGCTGCCGCTGTACCTGCCGGTACGCGAGGGGGCCGGCACGGTGACCGGCCTGGTGGGCCTGCTATCGCAGCGACTGTTCGACTACCGCGGCGGGTACCCGCCGCGCGAAGGCGAGCCCCGCGAGATGGGCAGCGCCCTAGACCCCGACGAGTTCGCCGCGGCCCGCAACGAGCTCATCGAGGGAATCATCGCCGAGAGTGAGGACGAGTCCCTGATGGACCGCTACCTCGGCGGGGAGGACCTCGACGTCGGCGTGCTGATCGACGACCTGGAGACCGCAGTCAGCTGCGGCTCGTTCCACCCGGTGATCCCTGCGTGCGCCGGCACCGGACTGGGGCTCGCCGAACTCCTCGAGGTGCTCACCGGCGCCTTCCCGGCACCGAGCAAGCACGCTCCTCCCCCGGTGACCCGTCCCGACGGCTCAGCTCACCCCGCAGTGGACGTCGACCCCGCCGCGCCCCTGATGGCGGCGGTGGTGCGCACCACCGTCGACCCCTACCAGGGCCGGGTGTCACTGGTGCGGGTGTTCTCCGGGACGTTGCACCCGGATCGTCCCGTGCATGTCTCAGGGCACGGCCTGGCCGAGCGCGGGCACGCCGACCACGACGTCGACGAGCGGGTGGCGCATGTCTACACCCCCCTCGGCGGCACGCTGAGCGAGGTACCGCACTGTGTGGCCGGTGACCTGTGCGCGGTGACCAAGGTGGGCTCCGCCGAGACCGGTGACACCCTGTCCGCGCCCAACGACCCCATGCTGGTGGCGCCGTGGACGATGCCGGAACCCCTACTGCCGGTGGCGGTGGTGGGCCGTAGCCGCAGCGATGAGGACGCGCTGGCCCGCGGGCTGGGCCGGTTGGTGGCCGCGGACCCGACACTGCGGTTGGAACGCAACGCCGAGACCCATCAGATGGTGCTGTGGTGCACGGGCGAGGCGCACGCCGACGTCGTGCTGTCCAGGCTGCGCGCGGTGGGCGCCGACGTGGACGTCGAGCCGGTCGTGGTGCCGTTACGGGAGACCTTCGCCGGCCCCTCCAAGGGACACGGGCGGCACGTCAAGCAGTCCGGCGGGCACGGCCAGTACGCGGTATGCGACATCGAGGTGGAGCCGCTGCCCCGGGGAGCCGGGTTCGAGTTCGTGGACAAGGTGGTCGGTGGAGCTGTCCCGCACCAGTTCATCCCGAGTGTGGAGAAGGGTGTCCGGGCGCAGATGGAGCGCGGTCTCGGCAACGGTTTCCCGCTGGTGGACGTGCGGGTCACGCTCCTCGACGGCAAAGCGCACAGCGTGGACTCCTCCGACGCGGCCTTCCAGACCGCGGGGTCGCTGGCGCTCAAGGACGCCGCGGAGAAGGGCATCGTGGTCACGCTGGAGCCGTTGGAGGACGTAGAGGTGCGGATGCCCGAGGAGTACCTGGGCACCGTGCTGGGCGACCTGTCCAGCCGGCGCGCCCGGGTGCTGGGCACCGAGAGCGACCAGGCCGGCCGGATGCTGGTCCGCGCCGAGGTGCCGGCGGCCGAGCTGCTCCGCTACGCCGTCGACCTGCGCGGGTTGACCTCGGGGACCGCCGTGTTCACCCGACGTTTCTCCCGCTATGCCCCGGCGCCGTCCAGCTCGAGTCCGTCATGAGACGACTCGGGTTCGGCGATCTCGAAATAGCGCGGCGCTGCGGCGGTACCGGCCAGCCGCAGCCAGCGCACCATGCGGTGCGAGCGCAACGCCAGGGTGTCCCGCACCGCGTCGTTGTACACCCGTCGGGCGATCACCACCCGCTGCTCCGCGTCGGCTAACCGGCCCGCGCGGGCGGGTTCGAGCCCACGGCGGTCCAGTATCGCGAGCACCCGGCCCAGCTCGTTCTCGACCTCCTCACGGCCCGCTGCCCCGGTCCGAAGGGCCGCATCCGAGCCGGCCAGCAGGGCCGCGTCGACGGCGCGGCGCAACGCGGCACTTCCCTCGGCTCCCCTGACCACGCGCGCTCGGCGACACAGCGCGGCGTCCAACGCGGCCCACGCCGCGTCGGTCCGCACGTGCAACCGGTCCAACCGGGTCGCCGCGCGCATCGCGCCCACCGCACCCGCGCCGAGCACCAGCAGCCCGACGGTCACCGCCACTCGGGCAACTCGCACCGCGTGACCCTAGCCAGGCCGGTACCGGCGCGACCCAGCGCCCGCCGCGACGAAAGGCGCGACCCCGGCCGCCAGGCGGCGCGGGTCGGCGGCCACCGCTGTCTCGTAGACTTGCACCACCCGCCGCGCTACTACCGGCCAGTCCCAGGTTGCCGCCCGCCGGCGGCCGGCAGCGGCCAGTGCGACGCGCCGTTCGGGATCACCGAGCAGGTCGTCGAGGGCAGCCGACAGCGCGGCCGGTGACCCGGTGGAGACCAGCACGCCAGCCCGCCCGCCGTCGAGCACGAGGCGGAAGGCATCGAGGTCGCTGGCCACCACGGGGGTACCGGCGGCCATCGCCTCGCTGAGCACGATGCCGAAGCTTTCCCCTCCGATCGCGGGCACGCACAGCACGTCCACGCTGGCCAGCACCGCGGCCTTACCCTCATCGCCCACCGCGCCCAGCACCCGGAGCCGGGATGCCAGCGCCGGACCGGCGGCACGTCGCAGTGCCGTGCCGTCCCCGTGGCCGACCACCAGCAGGCGCAGGTCCGGCCGGGTCCGGGCTAACCTGCGCAGTGCCGCCAGCAGCACCGGCATGCCCTTGCGGGGCTCGCCGAAGCGGCCCACGAAGCCGACCGTGCCGCCGGCTCTCGGGTAACCAGGCAGTGGTTGCGCCCGGGCGAAGTACGACACGTCGACCCCATTGGGGATCTCCACGGCATCCCCGCCGAGGCACTCCACCTGCACCCGTCGAGCCAGCGGGGACACCGCGATCCGAGCGGTGATCTTCTCCATCGTGGGCTGCAGCAGCCCGTGCGCCGCCGCCAGCGCCCAGGACCGCACGGTGGCGAAGTGGAAAGTGGCCACGACGGGCCGGTCGGCAAGCGCCAGGGCGATCAACGACAGGCTCGGCGAGTCGGGCTCGTGCAGGTGCAGCACGTCGAAGTCGTGGTCGCGTAGCCAACGTCGGGCCCGGTTGACCGCGACCGGGCCGAATGCCAGCGGGGCGACCGATCCATTGTAGGGCACCCCTACCGCCCGACCCGCCGGGGTGACGAACTCCGGCAAGGAGCTACCCGTCGTCGCCGGGGCGAGCACCTCCACCTGGTGGCCGAGGCCGCGCAGGCCCTTGGCCAGACCCAGCACGTGCGCCTGCACCCCGCCCGGGGTGGCGAGGGAATACGGGCAGACCATCCCAATCCGCAACAAGACTCCTACCTCGTGTCGCGCGGTGGTGTGACAGGCAGGTCCTCGATCCACAACGGCTGCAGCATGTGCCAGTCCCTCGGGTGCGCCGCGATGTCGATGGCGAAGCGGTCCGCCACTGTCTGGGTGGCCCGCAGCACCGCCGAGCGATCCGGCACGGGCACCGGAGGGTGAAAACGAATGCCCCAACCGTCCGGGGTGAACCAGCAGCCGACCACCAGCAGAGTGGCACCGGTGGCGGCGGCCAGCCGAGCCGGCCCGAGCGGCATCCGGGCGGCGCCACCGAAGAACTCCACGGCCGTCCCGGCACCGGTGAGGTCACGGTCGGTGAGCAGGCACACCACTCCACCGGCACGCAGCCGGCGGAGCAGCCGAGGGGTCGGACTTCCCGCCCCGGTCAGCGGGACGATGTCGAAACCCAGCGAGCCGCGATAGGCGACGAACCGCTGGTAGAGCGCCTCAGGGGCCAGGCGCTCGACAACGGTGCTGAACGCCCCGTGATGCCAGACGAACCACAAGCCGGCCATATCCCAGTTGCCACTGTGCGGCAGCGCCACCACCACCCCGCGGCCGGCGGCCAGCGCGTCGTTCAGGTGCTCGACCCCCTCCAGCGTGTCGTCCAGCCGACCCACCAGCGCGGCGTGGTCGGCCCACGGCAGCAGGAAGACCTCCCGCCAGTACCGGGCGTAGGAGCGCAGCCCGTCGCGAACCAGCGCGTCGAGCTCCGCCGGGGTGGCGGTGGGCACCACCCGGGCCAAGTTTCGGCGTAGCTGGCGAGCACCCGGGCCGTCGCGACGCGCGGCCAGCTCGGCGCCGGCGTGGAACGCCCGGACGGCCAACTCCCCGGGGGCGAGGCGGAGCAGCCGCCATCCGGCCGCGTACCCGAAGTCAGCGAGCCTGCTCACCCCCCCTCACGATCCCGGGCGCTGCGCCGCACGGCGAGCATCCGTTGGGTCACAGTCACCAGCTGTAACCCAGCAAGCAACCACAGCGCGACATCAAGCGCGAAGGGCACGCCGAGGCCGGTCAAGCCGGCTCCCACCAGAGTGATGATGTAGCGCTCGGCGCGCTCGGCCATCCCACCGTCCACCGACAGGCCGCTGGCCGCCGCGCGGGCCTTGATGTAAGAGATGACCTGGGCGCTCACCAGGCAGAACAGCGCCGCCACTGCCAGGCGCCGGTCCCCCGCGACCACGAAGCACCACCAGGTCAGCCCGGCGAACAGCGCACCGTCAGCGATCCGGTCGCAGGTGGCGTCCAGCACGGTTCCCCACGGGGTGCCGGCTCCACGCGCCCTGGCGACCGCCCCGTCGAGCAGGTCGAACACCACGAAGACCGTCACTGCGACCGTGCCGAGCACCAGCTGGCCGCGAGGGAAGAACCACAGCGCCGAAGCCACCGTCCCGATCGCGCCGGTCAATGTGACGGCATCGGGCCCGATACCGGCGCGGAGCAGCCGGCTACCCACCGGATCCACGAACCGGCAGATCGACGCGCGGGCGAAGATGTTGAGCATCGCGCGAGCGCGGCTATCGGGGAACAGGATGGGGGTCATCAGCGGTGGGAGCGCTGAGGGGAACGTTCCGGGCGGCGTTCAGGACAGCTCTTTCCATGCGTCCACCAGCAGCGTGTGAGTCTCGGACAGCAGCTGCGGCAGCACCTTGGTGCCGGCGACGACCGGCATGAAGTTCGCGTCCCCACCCCACCGGGGCACCACGTGCTGGTGCAGGTGCGCAGCGATGCCGGCACCGGCGATGGAGCCCTGGTTGATCCCGATGTTGAAGCCGTGCGGGGCGGCCGCGCGACGGCTGGCGAGCATGGCCCGCTGGGTGAAGGTGGCCAGTTCAGTGGTCTCCTGGGTAGTCAGGTCCGGGTAGTCGGCGACATGCCGGTAGGGCACCACCATCAGGTGACCGGGGTTGTAAGGATAGAGGTTGAGCACCGCATAGACGGCGCCGCCACGGGCGATCACCAGACCCTCGGCGTCGTTCATGGTGATGATCCGGCAGAACGGGCACCGTCCCCCACCGGCCTCAGGTCCGGACTTGCCCTCGCCCTTGATGTAGGCCATCCGGTGCGGCGTCCACAGCCGCTGCAACGCGTCCGGCGCTCCGACCCCGTCCTGAGCCTCAGCAGTCATGCCGCCACCGCGGTCACGACGACGCCGCCGCGAGAGGGAGGTACCTCGGCCCGCCCAGCGGCGGTCATCCCGGCCCGCACCATCACCCGGGGGGCGGGCTGGGCGGGCGGGAACGACGCGGCCACGAGAGCTCCTCGGCGGTACAGCGACGGCGGTTCGGTTGTCGATACTATCGATGGGCTGTCCAGAGCCATCGAGGGATGAGGCCTGCTCTGTGACGGCCCCCACAGTGATCACCACCAGTGATCACCACCAGTGATCACCACCACTGGTGCGCTCGTGCTGCGCCCAGGCTCACACAGGTGCCGGGTCAGCCTGTCGGCAGCAACGAGGTGAGCATCGCCATCGCCGGGTATGGGCTGACCCGCTCATCACGTGGGCTTCTGGCGTGCTCCTTACGCTCCTTACGCGGGTTGGTCGGGGCCAGCACCCTACCCAGTGGAGCGACCCGCCCTATCCCCTTCGCGGCGGGACCCAGCACCGGGTTGACCGGTGCGATCGGGCCAATCGGAGCGGGACCGGTCGACGGCGGAGGTGAGCCCCACGGTTGGCGCGCGGTACCTGAGCTCCCGCTGGGTTCAGCGGGCACGTCCACGGACACCGGGTTGTTCCGGCGCACCCGCCCAAGCCGCGGTTGAGGTGCCGGGCGCGTCTCGGTGACCGCCTGGACGCTGACCATCTCCGGAGCGGCGGACGTGCGCCCGGCGAGCACGTTGTCGCGAAGTTCGTCGGGAGCGCCGGCGGCGGCGCCCGGCGTCGGAGGCGTGGAGTTGAGCAGGGGTGCACTCTCCCCAGCGGATGAGCCGTCACCGACGTGCATGGCACCGGCCAGCACGGACCCACAGGCCAGCAGGGTTCCCGCCGCCAGGCCGCAGGCCCGCCCGAGGAGGATCGCGCGGCCACCGGGGACCCGGCCGAAAGACCTGGTGTCGATCACGGAGACCGCTGCGCCGGCGGACTCGCGGGCGGTCACCTGCTCACCGCCGACCCAGGCGATCAGGGCAGTGGCAGCGGGCCCAGAGCCCGACTTCCTACGACGCCGCGCGGTCATCGTGCGTCACCAGAGGTCTCCTCAGGGTAGTGGAACGGTGGAAGGATACAGGCTCCCGGGCACAAGCCCAGCCCCCTCACTCCTCCGGCGTAGCGCTGGGGCGCCCGATCGGCGCGCCTGGGCGCGAGCCGTAGCCCGATCCTGCGCCCATCGCGCGAGATGCCAACCGAGATGCCGACAACGATGTCGCAGCGCGCCGCCGCGCCCGCGTCCCGCTCGGCCGCGAGATCATCGAGAGCGCCCACCGTCGCGTAAAGCCGCGCGACCACCCCGTCGGGCGAAACGGCGACTCCGGACCGACCAGCTCGCGCCGTTCACCGCCCGTTCAAGGAAGCACCGCTCCGCGTTCGGCACGGTGGCCGTGCCGCGCCGGACTGAAGCGCCGGGTTTGCGCATGGCGTCCTGTTGCTGTCTCAGGCGCCGTGCGCAAGCATCCATAAGACCGTGCACGCAGATCCTGAAAGGTGCACAAGCATCCATGAGACCGGTGGTCGTGGATGCTGGCTGTTGAGGATCTCGCGCGTGCGGTGGATGGTGAATGTCAGTCTATGGGACGCCGTTGTTCGACAATGCAGTCGGGTCCTGGGTACACGAGCGACTCGTGTCCATCCACGAACCGCACCAGGTACGGCGGCTCTCCTTCCGGACCGCGCACCTCCAGGACTTCACCGACGTGTTCCTGCATGCCGACGTTGCGGCCCTTGATGTGGACCCGGTCACCAACGGTCGCGCGCATGGCACTCCCTCGCTCCAGCCAGACCGACGGACATACTTCTTCATCGGCGAGCGTGCCGCACGAATCCAGGTGATTGCAAGCGGTCGGCCGGTCGGAGACCGGCTCGCGGTGTTCGCCTGCGAGGGCTGCCCGGTGGGCACGTGACCGATCACCAGAGTCGCGTCCGGGTGAGTGCGGCGCGGCTGCGCGCCGGTGGTTACGGCTGTCGCGGTACCCGCCTCCCACGAGCACCAGCGCAAGGCCTGCCTTGCCACCGGGGCCGACGCGACCAGCGCGTGGGCCCCGGCGGCGGCGTCGGCCATCGGATGTGGTGTGTCATGCCGCTCCCAGCGGGATCCGCTCACCGACGTCCTACCACGATGACACTGTCAATGCCGGCCAGAGCGCGTGCCGCCGTACAGCCCGCGCTTGCCGATGTAGCGCCGCTGGGTACATGCGCACCTACTCTGAGCCGCATGGACATCATGAAGATCTTCTCTTTGTCCGCACCGTGTCCGCGGCACCGTCGATCTCCGCCGCCGTGAACGCCTGCTCGATCGCTTCCCGGGTCCGGTCGTCGGCGTCCGGCCACAGATGCGCGTAGGTGTCCAGGGTGATCGCGGCCGATGAGTGCCCCAGCCGCTTTTGCACGGTCTTGACGGACTCGCAGTGCCGGATCAACAACGAAGCGTAGAGGTGTCGCAGCGTGTGCAACCCGGTCTGCGGCGCCAGTCCCACCGCCCTGGCCGCTGGCATCCACACCGCCGACCACCGGTGCCGGGTCACCGGCTGCCCGTCGGGCATCGTGAACAGCAGCCGAGCGACCCGGGTGACCAGCGTGCGCGGGTCGGTCCGGTCCTCGATCGTGATCTCGGTAGCGGGGAATGCCGCGAGGTGCGCGGCTACCGCGTCGAGTGTCACCTGCGCCAGGGGCACCACCCGCGCCGACTCTGCGGTCTTGACCGGGCCGAGGTAGGGGGGGTTCGGCGATAGCGTGACGAGTTGCCGCGCGACATCGACCGCCCGGCCGCGCAGGAAGTCGACCTGGCCGACCTCCAGCCCGAAGAGTTCACCCTGGCGCAGCCCGGAGCCAGCGACGAGCGCGGGCACCACCCGGAAGCGCGGCGGCAGGTTCGCGGCTGGGACGTTGAGCACCTCAAGCGGTGGGATCTCGACCTGCTTGCGGCGCGGTGGCGGCAGTCGCACGCCTCGCACGGCGAGGTGGCGAGCACCTTGTCACGCACCGCAGCCCGGAACACCGCGACCATGTAGCCGTAGGCCAGTTTGAGCGTCGACGCCGCGAGCCGCCCGGACAGCTCGGTGACCAACACCTGCACGGTGGTAGTGCGGATGCTGCCCATCGGAAGGCCACCGAGCGCGGGGTAGACGTGCCGCCGCAGGGTCCGCTCCACCAAATTCCGGGTGCTCGGACCATGGACCATGGTGATCCGCCACTGTTCGGCGTAGGGGCGGAAGGTCACGCGCCCCGCCTTGGGGTCGCAGTACTGGCCGGTGATCATCGCCGCGGTCTGCTCGTCGAGCCAGCGCTGCGCGTCGCCCTTCCGGTCGAAGCGCTGGCCGTGTTCGCGGCCGGTGTCGTCGCGGTAGCGGGCGAACCAGCGGTTACCGCGTTTCTGGATGCTGGCCATCACGCACTCGTCCCGGTCTCGGAAGGCGTCAGCAGGCCGGCTTCTCGGGCTTGTGCGACGCGCCGCGCCGCCGTGCGCCGACTGATCGACAGCAGCTTCGCCACGGCTTGTAGCGGGGCGCCGCCGTGGTGGTCGCGGTAGATGGAAGCCACCCGCTCCAGCTCCTCTTTCGTCGGCCCGCGGTTCGCTCGGGCGATATGCACGTCGTTGCGCCGCGCCCAGCGGGCTCGAGCGGACTCCTCCGCTGGTCGCCAGAGGGCGATCGACTCGGCTGGGTTGTGCGGGTTCGGCTTGATCTCCGCACCGAGTTCCGTGAACACGATTTCGATCAAGCTGTCGATGTTGAAAGAGGTCATGTCCACACTGCGGATGCCGCGCCCGCTGGGGTTCGCCTTGACGCTGATCTCCATACATTCCGGGCGGCCGTCCCGCACCTCGAAACGCACCGTGGCGTCCGGCGCCCCGTCGACCCCCCGCATCTCGAACGTCGCCACCCGCGGCACCACGGTTCGACCCAGGATGACCGGCGCGCCGTAGCGCCCACCCTCATGCCCGTGAATGCTGACGATCCCCTGCCAGATCATCGGACCTTCTGCCCCTCTCTCGCCGAGCTGGAAGCGTGCCATTACACCTGCCGTCGTGGCACTGTGCAGCGTGCCGTAGGGGTGTCATCCTGTCAACGGTGCCCAACCCGGAATCCGCCGGACCGGGCGAAACCACCGGAAGGAACGCGGGATGGCTGACCTGATGACCACCGCCGAGGTTGCCGCGCTGATTCGGCGGCCCGCGGAGACGCTGAGGTACTGGCGGTGGCGCGGCGAGGGCCCAAGATCATTCAAGGTGGGCCGGGCCGTGGTATACGACCGAGCCGACGTCGAGAGGTGGCTCGCCGCACAGAAACGGATCACCGGCTCCGGGACTGAGGTCGGAGAGGAACCCGCCCCGCGAGACCGCCCCCGACATGGCGGCGGACCGGACCCCCACCACAGGAACCCGGCCCGAAGGCCAGCCGCCGCGAGACGTGAGGCCAAGGACCCTCAAGCCGCCACGCTGGCCGCTGACCGTGAGCTGGCCGCTGCCGAAACCCAGCCGGGACAGCCGGGGAACGGAGCGGCGTGAACCCCCCTAGAGAACGGGGCGGAGGCCCCGGCTACCACCCCGAAGCCCCCACCACCACCGTGATCGGCACCGCCACCAAGCAGCCCGACCAAGCGCACCGTAGCACCCAGGGCGGGCAAGCCGAGGTCGTCGCCCGCGGGTTCTACGCTCCGCCGGCAGGACGCCGCACCATCGACGCGACCATCGTGCCGTCATGCCCGAAATGCCTCTTTCTTCATCCGCATCGGGAAAACCATGGCGGCAACGGTCGGTGGTCATCGTGACCCCGACACCGCCGCCGACGCCTCCGACACCGCCCGTGTTGTCGGAGCTGACCCAACGGGTACTCACCGAAACCGCCGCGACCCGCAAGCCCCGCGGCTGGCCGCCCCCCGAGGACCTGGATCCGGACGCGCTGCTCGACACACCGGGTGCCCGACGCCCACCCCTCCGACCCGCCCCCGCGGTGGTCGGAGTGATCGAGTGTGGCCTCTCCGACGTCTACTACGGAACGGTGCCCGAGGGAGCGTCGATCAGAGTCCGTCTCCCGGACGACTTCGGTGCCTACGGCCCAAACTGGACCGCGATCGCGGCGATGACCTGCGGTGCCAGCCGAATCGAAATCGTTGGCACCGACGCGCGGGCAGTCACCGAAGCTGTGTTGGTCCTGCGCCGCCGGCACGCGGAATGGGCCGAGGGCCAACGGTGAATGTCTGGGAACGCGACGACGGCACGGTGCACCGGATGGAATGCCGCGGCGACTGCGGACGTGGTGACTGCGCGGACGAGCGAAGCCCTGGTGACATTTCTGGCCACCCTGCGGATGTGGCTGGTCGCCCTCCGCTGCGTATCCAGAGCACCGCCGAGATGGTGGAGTGGCTCCGCGCCGAGATCGGTACCGGCCGGATGGCTGGCATGTTCGCCCGGGGCGATGACGTCGTGTTCTGTCCCCGGATCGGCGATGACGGGTACGTGAAGCTGACCACCGTTGAGCGTGACGAGGACGGCCCGGCCCAGGTGCGGCCCATGAGCATCTCCCGGATCGCCTCGTACGTGCAACTGGCGTACTGGTGCTACAAGATCGTTAAAGACGAGGACGGCAACACGTTCCCGGTCGCGGCGATGTTCCCGTCAGGTGCCGCCCGGCCCGCGTTTGACCATCCGGACAAGATGGGCCACTTACGCCGGCTGCGGGGTGTCACCCATACCCCGATCCCGCAGGCGGATGGCACCATTCTCGATAGTCCCGGTTATGACCCGGCCACCCGGCTGCTGTACCTGCCCGCGCCGGGTCTGGCCGTCGAGCCCGTCCCCGTGGAACCCACTGACACGCAGGTCGCCGAGGCGCTCAAGGGCCTGCGCTGGCTGGTCAAGGACTTCAATTTTCTTACCGCGCATGATGAGGCGAATTTCCACGGGGCGCTGTTAACCCCGCTGCTACGGGAGATCACCCCACCGCCTTACAAGCTGGTCGCGATCGGCGCCCCGCAACCCGGGTCCGGGAAGTCTCTGCTGGCCGCGATCCCCCGCACCCTCCACGGTGGCGTGTTCCGCTCCGAGGTGCCCTCCGACGAGGCCGAGATGCGCAAGTCGATTACCAGCATTCTGGACATCACCACCGGCCCCGTGGTGCAGCTGGACAACGTGTCCGGGGTGCTGCGCTCATCAGTGCTCTCCGGGCTGCTGACCTCCGATGTGTGGGAGGACCGCCGGCTCGGGTCCACCTCGCACCTGCGCTGCCGTAACGACCGCCTGTGGATGATCACCGGGAACAATCTCACCGTCGGTGGTGACCTGGTGCGCCGCACCGTGTGGTGCACGATCGACCCGGCCTGCCCGAACCCGCACCTGCGCACCGGGTTCGACATCGACCCCCGCGCCTACGCGGCCAGCCACCGCGGGGAGCTGCTACACGCCCTGCTCGTGTTGGTCCGGCACTGGGTATGCCGTGGTCGGCCCACCCAGCGGCGGGGCAGCGACTCCTACGCGACCTGGATCGAGGCTGTGGCCGGGATCCTCACTACCGCTGGTCACCCCGGAGTGTTCGACCACACCGACTCGGCCCGGCAATCGGTAGGCCACGATGACGACGAGTGGCAAGAGTTCCTGGTGGCGATCCACGGTGAGTTCGGCGAGACCAGCTGGACCGTCAAGGAACTGCTGGGGAAGTTCCAGCCCCGCATCGAGGCCAACGAGCACGGGTGCCGCACCGAGGTGCCAGGCCCGCTCCAGCTCGACGCGCTGCCCACCGAGCTGGCCGAGAAAGCGGCCCGGGCCAACCGCGGACCCGAGCTGATCGGCCGCAGTCTCGGCAGGTGGCTGGCCAACCGGGAAGGCCGCTGGGCCGGTGACCTGACCGTGCGCCGCGCCGGTACAGAGCGCGGCGCGATGATCCGCTGGAGCATCCAACCCTATCAACGACCCGAGGATGGTTCACACTGAGTGACTACCCCGCTGGCAAGATCGTCCCGGAGGCGCGTTGCCTAGCGGAGCGAAAAAACCTGCGAAACCTGCATACCTGCACGGACTCGCCTCGATTTCCTCACGAAACGAACGAAACCGGCACATATTCTCATGACGGCCGCAGGTTTGACGGTTTGCAGGTTTCTTCCCAGCCCCGCCGCGAACAGTCTGGGACGATCTTGATTCGTGTGGTATCACCGTGAGTGACAAGAACTCGGTGACCGACGAGAGGCCGAGACCACTCAGAGACCCGGCCGCCGGCATGCCGAAGATCAACGAGCAGGACCCACCGGACCCGGCCGAGGTGCAATGCCAATCTGATCAGCTGATCGGCAAGCGCCGGCCCCCGGTTCGCCGGTGGTGACCGGCACCATGGGCCCCGCTGAGCACCGGTCGGGGCAGCCGTGACCCTGCCGCCCCCGGAACACCTGGTCACCGTGGTGCCCGCCGATGTCGCCGTGATCCTGCTCACCAGAGCCGGCCTGGCCGAGTACCGGCGCGTGCATCGGGGCGAGAGTCGCCGCGTCGATGAGTGCTTGGTCGCGCTGACGGAGGCCGCGATTTTGTGGCGGGAGTTGGTGGCCGACGAC
>JAFAUB010000124.1 GCA_019243635.1 Pseudonocardiales bacterium | reverse complement strand
CTCCACCGAGGTGGGAAGGCTCGCAGCCGGACCGCCAGACACGCCACTACATGATCCGCATCATCCACTCACGATCAAGTCGACACTCCGCAGCCATCCCAGACAGCTCAGCGATCACTTCCGCCCCGAGCCTGCTGAATAGCTACTTCCACGGGCCGGTGACCCTGGCGGACAGCATATTCGACAAGTCCGTGGACTTGCGGCGCACTGTGTTCCGCGGCGACCTCGACCTCCGTTGCCGGCTGCCTTGTCCTGTTCGCCCCGGTACCGGCAGGATGACGGTGAACACCACCTCCGAAGTGTTCCTCCCCGACGGCTGGACGGTGCTCAACGACGGGCGGATCGGTCAGCCCGGCGGCGCTGCGACTCCCCCGTGAGCGGCATCCCGTAGCGTGACCACTGATCGGACTCTGACCCCTGCTCCCACTCGCCTGGGCGTCGTAGGAAGTAGCTGGCTGCACGCAGTCATACCACAGATGGAGAAGACCTCGCGAACTACATCATCTCGCTGAGCGGACTGCATAATCAAGGGTACGTGGAAGACGACCCGGGAAGACGATGACCGGCCCCCGGCGTCTGGCATGCTTCAGCGACATCCGGAGAAAGCCACCAGTCCGAGAGGGGGATGCGGACGATGTGCGTCACAGCAGCCTGGTTCTACCCGCCGGTTCTTCGCCGTAAGCCCGGTACTTCAGGCGCAGGGTCGCGCCGGCCGACTGGCACGGCGCTGGTTCTGGCGACGAGATGTACCCGGTCAGCACATCCTCCCCAGCTTGCCCTGACGGAATAGCTTCTTATGCCTTTCCTCGGGGTTTGGGCTCCGATGTGCGCCGGGTCCTCGTCGCCCTGCCCCGCTTTCGCCCAGTCGAGTCAACGCGGCCTGGAGCGCCTACGCTTCGGTGAGGTTTTGCCGGGGTTCCTACGATCGCGAGGCGGTCTCCAGGGGGCATGACCTCGACGAGCGCGTCTGGCCGGTACTGGACGCCGCGTCACTCCCGGACCCAGTGCCGGGCTGGTCTGCGGGTCTGGAGGCCATCATCCGCCGCCGACTCCTGCCGTGACGGTCTGTACCCGTAGTTGTGCGCTGGGTGGCCTGCCAGCGCAGCCGGTGCCGGCCCGAGCGATGTACACCGGCACGGTGTCGTCGGGAACGTAGACCCGCAAGCCGCTGACCGGGGTCGGCCGGCAGGTGCTCTGGTCGAACACGCCGACGTCGACGAGGTCGAGCGTCGAATGCGCGAGTTGGCCTGGCGCCAAGGTGACCGGAGCGCCGATCTGGCCGTCTCGAACACCCGGCGCGCCGATCTGCCGGCCGTTGTCGCCGGTCACATATGACACACCGGGGAAACCGGCGATGGTGCACCGGGTGCTGCCCCGGTTGATGAACTCAAGTGCCTGGTAGATATGCCCAGCGGCGCCCTCGGGTGGGCCGAGGCTGAGCTGGAGGCCCTCGGCCTTGCAACGCGGTGCGGTCGGCGAGGGCGTCGTGGTCTGGCTTCCCAGGATCATGGTCCGGCCGACCGCGCCGGGGGAGCTGGTTGTCGGCGCGTCCGTCGGCGGTGCCGACGAACCGGCCCCCGTTGCCGACGAACCGGCCCCCGTTGCCGACGGTGCGGGACCGCCGGCGCCCAAAGCGCCCTGACAGCCGGTCATGAGGACGGCGGTCAGGGCTCCGGTGCTGAACAGGATCCCCACCGCGACCGTGCGTCGTGTCGTCTTCATGATGTTCGCCTCCTGAGGTTCACACTATGTTCGGGCGACCTACTGGAGGGACGCGGGCACTCGCGGTCGGTTGTTCCTTACATGGCCGGCACTTCTCATTCTGCTGTCCCGCGTACCTGAGCGCGATCGGTTGGGCACGTACCGTATCAGATCGATGATCCAGCGCAGCGGCACACACCGTAGACCGACCTGCCGCGCGGTCTCAGATCTCTTTACCGCAGTTCACGCATACGTATGTCACGAAGCCCTTTTTCTCGATGACGTCACATTTGCAGTCGGCTTGTTTCCGGTGGCGTTCGACCCATGTCTCCTCCAGCGGTCCGGCTTTCCGGGAGTTCGAGCCGTTCCAGCGTACTCTGCTCATGTCGAACTCGCTCCTTCCGATTCGGATGGGCGCGCGGGTCGCTGGGCTCATCGCTCAGGTCGTCGACAACGACAACACGACCGACGGCGCTCCGAATATCGGCGCTACGCTGTCAAGGTCATCCCTGCGGTTGCCCGAGAGATGATCCCCCCACTTACCCAGGATGCCGTACGCGCAAGGGGCCGGTCATCATCCGGGCGGATCATCTTCCAGGTACCCTGGGCGATGTATCCGGGAGGTTTCCTACATCTGTGGGATGACTGTGGCCAACCCGCTGACGGAAACGGCGCCGCTCTTAAAAATCTTCATCCACGGGTATCGGATATTGTTCGTCGGTGGGCGCGCCGAGTGACAGGCTGAGTCGTGCCCGTCACGGAAAGTCGACAATAGCTGCGACCGGTGCGTTGTAGCCGTAGCTTGATCGTCGAAAGTGAGCTGTGGCCGTGCGGCGCCGCACGGCCACAGCTCACTTTCGACGATCACCGGTGGGCGCCGGAAGGGCAAACCGGACGATGTGTCGAAGCGCCGTTGCGGTGCTAGCTCGGGCCGAGCATCCAGCGGGACAGCAGGTCGCTCGGGATCGGGGCAGAACGGTACCGGGGCCGCACAGCCCGGCGACGGTGTCTGACGCCGCGTGCTCGCCGTCAAGTCCACCCGTTCGAGCACGCCGTGTTCATCTTCCGTTCAGCTAAGCGTAGGATTCTGATACGGTGCTGCTGCACCGGGTTGGCGACATCGGCGAAGGCACTGACGAACACCAGTGTGTCGTCGCCGGTCTGCGGGCCGATGGCGCGCTCATGGACGTCTGGGACGACGCGCGAGCGCGCCGGGACGGTCGCTACGTGGCGTACGTGCCCCGCTGTGGGTGTGGTTGGACCGGACCGCCGTTCAGCGGTACGCCCGCCGGTTACGCCGCGTGCGAGCAGCTCTGGCGGGACAAGCACCTCCAGTCGTTCCTGCGCGCGCGAACTCCGTTCCGGCGGGCCCTCGATCACCGGGGCACCGAGGATCATCCACGGTGGGGACGAACGGCACCCGAGGTCACGGCACCATGGGCACCGTGACCGCCGACGAGCAGCGGATGGCGGACGTGCCGCGTCGCGCCGGTGCCCGGCAGCGGGGCAGACACCCCGGCGGATGGGGTTACGATCGGATGCATGGGGCACGGGGCGGCTGGCGTGGTGCTGGCGGGTGGCCGCTCGTCGCGGATGGGCACCCCGAAGGCCGCGTTGGAATGGCACGGTTCCACCCTGCTCCGCCGCACCCTGGGCGTGCTGGCCCGCTCGGTCGACGGGCCGCTGGTGGTGGTCCGCGCCCCAGACCAGCCATTACCCGAGGTTCCGCTGCGGGTGGATGTCGTAGCGGATCCCGAGGAGGGCCTGGGGCCGCTGCAGGGCATCGCCGCCGGCCTGGCCGCGCTGGCGGATCGGGCGCACGCCGCGTTCGTCTGCTCCACCGACCTGCCGTTCCTGCACCCCGCGTTCGTCCGCCGGGTACTGGCGACGCTCACCGATGACCTCGACGTGGTGCTCCCGGTCGCCCGCGGCCACCCGCAGCCGCTCGCCGCCGCCTACCGGGTCACCCTCGCGCCACTGGTCGCCGAGCTGGTGGCGGCCGGCGAGCGGCGCCCGGCCTCTCTGTTCCGTCACCACCGCTGCCGCACGCTCAGGCTGGACGACGCCGCATTACTCGCCGACCCGGAGCTGGCCTCGGCTGACCCGGCGCTGGACTCAGTGGTCAACGTCAACTCCCCGGAGGACTACCGCGCGGCGCGATGCCACCCCGCGCCGACGGTCACCGTGCAGCGCTACGGCGCGCTGGCCGGCGACGGCCACCTCGGCCCGCGCACCGTTCGCGCCGCCACGTTGTCCGGCGCCGCCGCCGCCGTGGGCCTCGCCCTGGACCGCCACGTCATCGCCGCGCTCAACGGCGACCAGATCAGCCGCGACGGCGCCCTCCCGCTGACCAGCGGGGACACCATCGCCTTCATCGCCGCGGACGCGGGCGGGTGAGCCCGGTGGTCGGGTCCGCCAGACCGCCTGGAGGGTACGCCGGTAAGGCGCTGATCGTGGACGTGACCGCGAGTGGCGCCGCCACCGTCCTGCCGCTCGAGGAGACGGTGTTGCGCGCCTACCTGGGTGGCGCGGGACTGGGCGCCTGGCTGCTGCACCGGCTCGCCCCGCCGCGCGTCGAGGCGTGCAGCGCGCGGGCGCCGCTGGCGTTCGTGTTCTCCCCACTGGTCGGCACGCCGCTGACCACCAGCGCCAAGTTCGCCGTCGTCGCCAAGTCACCGCTGACGGGGATGCTCAACGACGCGCTGGCCTCCAGCCAGTTCGCCATCTCGGGCAAGCTCACCGGGCACGACGCGATCGTGATCACCGGCCGGGCGCCCACCCCGTCGGTGCTCCTCGTCGATGGCCCCACCCCGCGCCTGGTTCCGGCGGGGGACACCTGGGGCCGGCCCGCCGCGGTGGCCGAGGAGGCGTTGCGACGCAGGCTCGGCCGTGGCTGGCGGATCGCCGCGATCGGACCGGCGGGGGAACGTGGGGTGCGCTACGCGACGATCTCGCACGCCGGGCGGCACGCCGGCCGGGGTGGGCTCGGTGCGGTGCTCGGCGCGAAGAACATCAAAGCGGTCGCGGTGCGGGCCACCACGAAGATCGGCCCGGCGGACCCGGACGGTGTGCTGGCCGCCGCCCGGGATCTGCGTGCGCGCTCCTTCGGCCCAGCCACCGCGAAGTACCGCGAGCTGGGCACGCTGGCCAACCTGCTGGCCTTCAACGCGATCTCCACACTGCCCACCCGCAACTTCACCGGCGCCGCCTTCGCCGACGCGCCCAAGCTGGCCGCCGAGGAGCTGCCCGAGCTGAGCAGCGCGACCCGCGGTGGCTGCGCCTCCTGCAGCATCGGCTGCGAGCACATCTACCGCAGGCGCGACGGCCGCGGCGCCAGGGTGGAGTACGAGAACGTCTTCGCGCTGGGGCCGATGTGCGGGGTGTCCGACCCCGACGACGTGCTGGCCGCCTCAGCGCGCTGCGACGAGCTGGGTCTGGACACCATCTCCGCCGGTGGCACCATCGCCTGGGCGATGGAGTGCGCGCAGCGCGGGTTGCTCGACGCGCCGTGGCTGCGTTTCGGTGACGGTGCCGCACTGCTGCGGGCGCTGGAGGAGATCGTCAGCGGTGACGGGCTGGGCGCCCTGCTCGCCCAGGGCTCCCGGCGTGCGGCGGCCATCGTCGGTGGTGGGTCGGAGGAGTTCGCGCCGCACGTCAAGGGCATGGAGCTGCCCGGATATGAGCCCCGCACGCTGCAGGGCATGGCGCTGGGCTTGGCCGTCAACGCCCGGGGCGCCGACCACAACCGCTCCGGCGCCTATGAGGCCGACCTGTCCGGTGCCTATGACCGGCTGGCCGGCGGGGACACCCAGGTGGCCGCCGCGGTGGCCACCGAGGACCGGGCCGCCGTGATGGACTCGATGATCCTGTGCAAGTTCCTGCGCGGGGTGTTCGACGAGCCCTACCAGGAGTGGGCCGAGCTGCTGCGGGTCGTCACCGGATGGGACGTCGACGCCGCCGAGCTGCGTGCCACCGCGCGGCGGATCGTGCTGGCCAAGCGGATGTTCAACCTGCGCGAGGGGTGGACCCCGGCTGAGGACTGGTTGCCCGCCCGGCTGCTGCGCGAGCCGGTGCGGCTGCGCTCCGGGCGCGAGGCCAGTCTCACCCCCGCCCGGCTGCGCGAGATGATCGACGGTTACTACGCGATCCGCGGGCTGGATCGGGAGGGCAGGCCGGATGGGCCGGCGCTCGCCGACCTGCTCGTGAGTGCGTGACAGTGTGACAGTGTCAGAACACTGTCACACACTCACGGTCGTCACCGTCACCATTGATGGGCGGGAGATCACCGTGCTGGGGGGCACCACGATCTACACGCGGCGCGGCGGCTTGGCATCGACATCCCGGTGCTCTGCCACGACGACCGCTACGACCCGGTCGGAGTGTGCCGGATGTGCGTGGTGGACACCGGGGCCCGGGTCTTCACCGCCGCTTGCGTGCGGCCCTGCGAGGACGGCATGGCCGTGCGCACCACCAGCGAGGAGCTGCGGCGCTGCCGCGCCACCCTCACCGAGCCGCTGATCACCGACCAGCCCCCGCGCGAGGCGGACCCGAAGCAGACCACCACCGGCGACAACATGCTGCTCGAGCCGGCGGACCGGTACGGTGTGTCCCGGGAGGCCACCGCGCTGCCCCGCGGGTCCGGGCGCGGTCTCGACACCTCGCACCCGGTGATCGCCGTCGACCACGACGCCTGCATCCTGTGTGACCGCTGCACCCGGGCCTGCGACGACATCCAGGGCAACGACGTGATCGGCCGCTCCGGCAAGGGCTACCGCGCCCGCATCGCCTTCGACCTGAACGACCCGATGGGCGCCTCGTCCTGCGTGACCTGCGGCGAGTGCGTCGCCGCCTGCCCCACCGGGGCACTGACCAACAAGCCCATCCACAACGTCCCGATCCGCCCCCGTTCCGAGCTCGAGGCCGTGGACAGCGTCTGCCCGTACTGCGGGGTCGGGTGCGCGCTGACCTACCGGGTCGACCGCGAGTGCGGGGCCACCACCTACGCCGAGGGCCGTGACCAACCCGGATCGCGGGGTCGGCTGTGTGTCAAGGGCCGCTACGGCTGGGACTACGCGGCTGATCCGCACCGGGTTCGGAACCAACAACGTCGACCACTGCACCCGGCTGTGCCACGCCTCGTCAGTGGCTGCGCTGTTCGAGGGCATCGGCTCCGGCGCGGTGTCCACCACCTACGGCGACGTGCTCAACGCCGACGTCGCGATCATCACCGGCAGCGACGCGACCGCCAACCACCCGGTGGCCGGCTCGTTTTTCAAGCAGGCCCGCCGACGCGGCACGACGATCATCTACATCGACCCCAGGGCGGACCGGGGCGCCGCCCAGATCAGCGGCATCGACGCCGAGACGTGGCGACAACGTCCCGCTCTTTGTTCGGAGCTGCTTGTTTCGCGTATTCATGGAGCTGTTCTCTGAACGGGATGACGTGCACGGTGTCAGGGTATCGAGCGGTGAGCTCGCCATGGAACTGGACTAGACGATCACAGACCAAGGCCGAGGATGTCGGTGCGGCCAGCTCAAGCGCCGCCTGCGCGACGGTGACTGACTCAGCGACGTCATGCTGCGCCAGCCTGACGTTAGCGAGCCGGATCTCGTCAAGAATGCGGCTGCGGTCGTAGCCGGGCGCCCGGCTCTCCCGGGCGCTGAGGGCGTGTCGCTCGGCTCGCTCGGCATGAGCAATGGCACGGTCACTATCTTCCGTGCGGAATGCCAGCTCGATGTAGGCTTGGGCGGCTAAGCTATCAACCTCGGCCTGGCTCATGTAGTGCAGCCAGCCCGGAGCGGCTTCAGCCTGCGCGTCTCGCCAGACTTCGACGCAGGTATCAGCGGCGCGAGTGGCCTGCGCGTGACTCCCGAGATGTGCGTGCGCTCGGGACTCCACGCCTAGCAGTTCGGTGCGCGCCAGCGCGCTGTCATGGTGGGGCAGGATGTACAGTGCCGTATGAACGAGGTCGAGGCCGTCCTCGTAGTGACCATATTTCATTGACAACCGGGCCATACGGCCGAGAATGCCGGCGCCAAGCACCGGCGACCGGGCTTCTCGGCACGCGCTGAGGCCCAGCAGGTAATAGCGCTGTGCAACGCCAGGCAAGCCTTGGTCGAAGGCCATCCAGCCGGCCATATCGGCCAGCTCGGCCGTAATCTGGAACAGACGCTGGCTCACAGCCGGGCTATGCGGCTCGTGCAGGGTCTCCGCCACGGCATTGAGCTGCCCGACCACCGCTTTTCGGCGCAGCCCGCCCACGCCTGAGCTATCCCACCGGCGAAAGAGTGTGACCGCGCGTTCCAGGGCATCGAGGGCATCACTGCTCACGGACTTCGGGGAGACCAGGGGGACAGCGGCCAAGGACTGTGCCAACCAGCGGCGAACCGGCTGCAACAGGATGGTGCCTGATATGATGGTGAGTTCTTGCAGTACTTTGCGGCGGCTGCCGATATCCATTGCCGCGAACCGTTCCATGAGTGTGCCGATCTGCACGGACGAGAAATCTCCCATCGACAGTAGCAGCTTATCACTGGGCTGAGATGGGAGCTCGTCGGGAGCAGTCAGCAGCTCGTGGAGCGTGTCCAGCGACACGGCCAGGATCTTGGCCAGCTTGGGCCGGCACCACGGCTGCGGCTCTGTCTCGCCCGTTTCCCAGCGCACCACCGTGGAGCGCTCGACTCCGAGCAGCGCGGCGAGCTCTTCCTGCGTGTGGCTGACTGCTTTGCGGCGCTGAGCTAACGCGCGGCGTTTCGCTGTCATGGCGGTAGCGGCCCCTCCTGCGGTGAAATGTCGAGCGTAGTGGCCTGCTGACACCGAGCGGCGTTGCCGCTCGTGAGTGATCCATCGTGCGTCGTTGGTGCGGCGGCGGGCACGGGGCGGCGTGCCGCGCCGATGCTGTGGCCCCCGCCGCGACAACCGTCTTGACTTGTGCACCTGGCCCCAGGGCCGGGATGTACGGGCTACCCCAGCGCATGGTTGGCGCCCTCGCCGGTTGGTCTTGCGTGCTCCCCGTCCCTTCAGCGCGGGCCTACGTGACCGGCGGGCGCCGAGCCCCCGAACCGCGCGTTGCTCCGGGACGTGCCCGCCCCGGACCTGCGGGCCGGCCATCCGGCGTGTCAAGGGACAGGTGGACCTCCCTGTGGGCGGACAGACCTCGCCGGGATCCGGCTGCTCGGGCAGCGCTGGCTACGACAGCCATCAGCACCGTGTGCCAGTCCGCGCATGCGCCAGGCTCCGTTCCAGTCGGTGCACTCTCCGGGGTGCCCGCCCCAACGTCCGATGCTCAGCCCGGACGCCGATAAGTGCAATCGGAATGGCGGCCAGCACGCGCGGGGTACTGACACGGCCGTAGGTCACCATGACGTCGGCGCCGACGCGCAGCGCGGTCGCGAGGTGCAGCGCGTCGAGGTTGTGCAGGCGACGGCCTGGGAGCAGTCCCGCCTCCCGGTGGAGCGAACGGTCGGTCTCTACCAGGTCGAAGCGTTCGAGCAAGTGGAGCATCCAGGCGTCCATGCCGCTGCGTTAACCTCGTGACTGTGGCTCGTGACAGCGGCCTAGGGCGCCATGAGGTTGTTGGCGGTGACCCACCGGTGCCGGGTGGGGAAGCTCGGACCGGGCGCTTTCCCGGGCCGAGCTTGATCCCGAACTGCATGCCATCCAGTCCCGACTGGGCTGGTTACCCCGCGAGGAGCTGGTGACGCTGGCGCGGCGGATGCGCCGGCCGCTGTATGAGGTCAAGGGTCTGGTCTCGTTCTACCCGCACTCTCGCACCGAGGCGCCACCGGCGGTGGCGGTGCATGCCTGCCGCGACCTGTCCTGCTGGCTCGCCGGGCCCGCGCCGGGGTGGGAAGACCGCTACGGGCCGGATGCGGAGCTCCGGGAGGTGTCGTGTCTGGGCCGCTGTGACATCGCGCCCGCCCTCATCGTGAACGATTACCCGGCACGGGCCGCGGACGCCGACGCGCTGGTCGCCGCCGCCCTCGATGGCACACTGGGCGCGGCGCGGTCCACCCCGTCGGGTCGTCACCCGCCCTGGCCCAATGACCCCTACGCCCCCGGCGAGGCGCGCTACCGGGTGCTGCGCGCGCTGCTCACCGGGTCATCACAGCCAACCGGGGTGATCTCCACGCTGGTCGAGTCTGGGCTGCGGGGGATGGGCGGTGCGGGCTTTCCCACTGGCAGGAAGTGGGAGCTGGTGGTGGCCCAGCCGGGCGCGGTGAAGTACGCGATCTGCAACGCCGACGAGTCTGAGCCCGGCACCTTCAAGGACCGGCAGATCATCGCCGACCAGCCGCACCTGGTGCTGGAGGGGCTGCTGGTCGGCATGCTCTGCGTCGGCGCGGAGCAGGGCTGGATGTTCATCCGGCACGAGTACGGTCCCGAGGAACAGGTGCTGCGTGCCGAGATCGAGGCACTGCGCGCTGAGGGCCTGCTGGGGGTGGACGTGCTGGGCAGCGGACGCACCCTGCGGGTGGACATCGTCACCTCACCCGGGGGGTACATCCTGGGCGAGGAGTCCGCGTTGATCGAGTGCATGGAGGGCCACCGCGGCGAGCCGAGGAACAAGCCGCCGTTCCCCGGCGTGTACGGGCTGCACGGCCGGCCCGCGCTGATGAACTCGGTGGAGACCTTCGCCGACGTCCCGGTGATCGTCCAGCGTGGCGCGCGGTGGTGGGTCACGCTCCCGGCCGGTGATCAGATGCCGTGAGCCGGGAGTTCTTCGCTACCCGCACTGTCGCCGAGGCGCTGGTCGGCTTCAACCCCGCCCTGTGCACCCCAGCGCAGACTGTGCCGCTGGCCCAGGCGCTGGGCCGGGTGCCGGCCCGCGACGTCGTGGCCTCGGCGCCGCTGCCTGGCTTCGCCCGGTCAACCGTGGACGGTTACGCGGTGCGAGCCGCCGACACCTACGGCGCCTCCGAGGGGCTGCCGTCCTACCTGGACGTCGTCGGCGCGGTGCGGATGGGAGCGCAGCCGGACGTGACCGTGGCGGCGGGCACTGCGGTGGAGATGCCCACCGGCGGGGTGCTGCCCGTCGGCGCCGACGCGGTGGTGATGGTGGAGTACACCAACGAGACGATGCCCGGCACGGTCGAGGTGCTGCGCCCCGTCGCGCCCGGCGGTGGGGTCGTCGCGGCCGACGACGATGTCACGGCGGGAGCTGTCCTCGTCCCCGCCGGGCGACCGCTGCGCGCCGCGGACCTGGGACTGCTCGCCGCGGCGGGAGTCATCGAGGTCGTCGTGCACGCCCGGCCGCGGGTGGCGATCCTGTCCACAGGGGATGAGGTAGTGCCGCCGGCCACCGTCGCGTTGCATCCCGGCCAGGTCCGCGACGCCATCGCCTCGGCACTGGCCGGCCTGGTACTCGATGCGGGTGGGTCACCGGTGCCGTGCGGAATCGTGCCTGATGACCCCCCCGCTCTGCGCTGCGCGCTCCAGGCCGCGCGGGCCCAGGCGGACCTGGTGGTGATCTCTGCCGGCTCCTCGGTGGGAGCGCGCGACTCCACCGCTGAGGCCGTCGCGACTCTCGGGAAGCCGGGTATCCTCTGCCACGGGCTCGCGGTCAAGCCCGGCAAGCCCACCCTGCTCGCGGAGTGCGACGGCGTGCCGGTGATCGGCCTGCCGGGTAACCCGCTGTCGGCCCTGGTGGTGTTCCGTCTGGTCGGTGCCCCATTGGTGTGGCGGCTCGCGGGCTGCGCCACGCCGCCCCCCGAACCGTCAGTGACCGCGACGCTGACCCGTGAGGTGCCCTCCGAGGCCGGTCGCCGGGACGTCGTGCAGGTACGGCTGGTCGGCGGGCGGGCCGAGCCGTTGTTCGGCGCGTCCGCGCTGCTCTCCGTGCTCACCCGCGCTGACGGCTACCTCGTGGTGCCCGAGCCGGCCACCGGTCTGGACGCCGGTGCGCACGTGTCCGTCACGCTCTACCGCTAGCCGACCGCCGAACACTACTCACTGAGCGTTGCCATTCCTGCACGCGAAGTTGTTGTTGCGTACACCACTCGCATGGCTTACTTTCGGAGTTGCGTGACCACGGCGAGTAAGGGGGAGCCGGCTCGGACCATCTTGGGGGCTGCTGAGGGGATGGCCGCGTACACACTGCGCGGGCTGGTCTGGGTCTTTTCCGTCCGCATGGCTCCCTCCATCGACTGGAAAGGAGCGAGATGAGGGTATCGGAGGTCTTCGCGACGGGTGGCGGTTGTGGGAATGGCTGTGGCCATGGTTGCGACTACGGTTACTACGACGGCTACTACCCGGATTACGGCCGCTGGAGCTACCACTACTACAAGGACTACGGCTACTACGGCGGCTACGGGTACGGCTACGGTTACTCCCGCAGTCATGGGCTGCTAGGGGTCCTGGCGTAGCCCGTCACCCCGCGGGTCGTCCGGCGGTGGCCTCCATTCCCGTCAGGGGGATGACGGCCACCGCCGCGGTGGTGGAGGTGGTGCGGCCGTAGGGCGCGGACGGCACGCCACGTGGACTCCCGGCTCAGCCGCTACCGTCAGTGACGGATCTCACGGTCTCCTGTACGTACGGTGACGAGTACTGAACGTGGTCATCGGTGTACGGAAAGTTGTTGTTGCATTCGCCACTCGGATGGCTTAGTTTCTGAGGTGCGTGACAGCGGGGAGTTGCGTGACCACGGGGAGTAAGGGGGAGCCGGCTCGGATCACTCGAAGCCTGCGGATCTTGAGACTGTGGAGTGCGGCGGGTCGAGAAGCCGCCGGCGATCAGTCATGCAAAAATTCTTCAGGCCGGATCCGGGTCTTCTGGCTTGTATGGCTCCGTCGACCGTAAAGCTCCATCGACCGTAAATAAGGAGCGATATGAGAGTCTCGCAAGTCTTCGCGATGGGTGGGCACGGCCAAGAGGGGACCTACCCCTATTGTGGCTGCTATGGTAGCTACGAGGGCCCCTATCTCGGGGATCGCTACGGCTACGGGTACGACTACGGTTACTACAATGGCTACAACTACGGCGGGTACACTTACTACGGACGTGACCGCAGACTGGGAAAGCTGTAGTCTGTAGATCATCGGCGGTGGCCCCGCCGCCACTGGGGGTTGGGCCACCGCCTCGCCGTGACCATCCTGACGTGCTGAGCTCCGGGTAGCGTCCCAGCTGTGCCACGCAGCCCGTTCATCCATGACGTCCCGGCGGCCCAGGCGCTGGACGCGTGGCGGAAAGCCTGCGCCGCCGCCGGGTGCCCGGAGCGGGTGGGCACCGAGCGGCTGGGACTGGCGGAGGCGATCGGCCGGGTCACGGCCGACCCGGTGTGGGCGCGGCGGTCCTCCCCGGCGTACGACTCCGCCGGGATGGACGGCGTGGCGGTGCGCTCGGCGGACACCGTGGGCGCCAGCCAGACCGCCCCGGTCACGCTGACCGACTTCGACGTCATCGACACCGGTGACCCGATGCCCGAGGGCCGCGATGCGGTGGTGATGCGCGAGCACGCTCACCTCGTCGGCCCGAAGGGTGCCCGAGCCGTCGAGCTGGTCGCGGCGGCGACGCCTTACCAGCACGTCCGGTCCATCGGCGAAGACGTCGCGGTCGGGGAGCTGCTGCTGGCGCCGGGGCACCGGTTGCGCGCGGTCGATGTCGCCGCCGTCGCCGCGGCGGGTGTCACGGAGATCCTCGTGCGCCGGCGGCCGGTGGTCGCGGTGCTGCCCACCGGTGACGAGATCCGGCCGTTGGGCTCCGAGCCCGGTATCGGGGAGATTCTCGACACCAACTCGCTGATGCTCACCGGCCAGGCCGGTGAGCATGGCTGCGAGGTGCTGTCGCTGCCCATCGAGCAGGACGACCCCGAGCGGATCGCGGCCGCGGTGCTCACCGCGGCCGAGCGCGCCGACCTGGTAGTGATCATCGCCGGATCGAGCGCCGGCCGGGGTGACCACACCGCGTCGGTGGTGGCCCGGGTGGGCACGCTGGTGGTGCACGGGGTAGCGGTGCGTCCAGGGCACCCTGTGGTGCTCGGCACCGTGGGCACCACCCCGGTGCTCGGCGCGCCCGGGTACCCAGTCTCGGCGGCGCTGACCTTCGAGATCTTCGCCGCGCCGTTGTTGGCTGCCCTGCAAGGCACCACAGTGGTGACCCGCCCGGTGGCGCGTGCCCGGGTGGCCCGCAAGCTCGCCTCCCCGCTCGGGATGGACGACTGGGTGCGGGTACGGCTGGGCCGGGTCGGCGGGCGGATCGTGGCCACCCCGCTACCCCGCGGCGCCGGGGTGCTGACCTCGCTGGTGCGGGCCGACGGGCTGCTGGTCGTGCCCGCCGGGCTGGAGGGCCACCACGCGGGCACTGACGTCGAGGTGCACCTGCTGCGTGGGCTGGTGGACATCGACCGCACCATTGTGGCGATCGGCTCGCACGACCCGGTGCTCGACCTGGCCGCCGTGGCGCTGCGCGGCATCGACCCGGGCGTGACGCTCGCGTCGTCCAACGTCGGTTCGCTGGGCGGGCTGGTGGCGTTGCGCGACGGGCTGTGTCACCTCGCCGGCTCGCATCTGCTCGACCCGGAGACCGGCGAGTACACCCTGCCCTACCTGCCGAGGGTGCTCGGTCGGGGCGGTGCCGTCGGTGATGTCACGGTGATCCGGTTGGTGCACCGTGAGCAGGGGCTGATCGTCGCCGCGGGTAACCCGCTGGAGATCACCGGTATCGAGGACCTGAGCCGTCCGGGACTGCGTTACGTCAACCGGCAGCGCGGAGCGGGAACCCGGGTGCTGCTCGACCACGAGCTGCGCCGTCGAGGCATCGAGCCCGGTGATGTCCTCGGCTACCGGCGCGAGGAGCACACTCATCTGGCCGTCGCGGCGGCGGTGGCCGCGGGGCGCGCGGACGCCGGGCTGGGTGTCCTCGCGGCCACCTGGCCGTTCGGGCTGGACTTCGTGCCCGTCGCGCAGGAGCCCTACGACCTGGTGCTCACCCAGCAGGCCTACGACTCCGATGTGCTGGCCCCCCTCTGGGCCCTGCTGGCTGAGGAGAGCTTCCGCGCCTCGATCGAGGCGCTGGGCGGCTACTCCAGTGCCGAAACCGGCCGCCGGGTGCGCTAGCCGCTCTCCGTTCGGAACCCTTCGGTGGTCTGCGGCGACCACAGGCACCGTTCGGAGCCGTTCGGCGGTGCCGCCACCGGCTGTGGTGGGATCTTGGGTATGGAGAGCTCCTTGCAGAACGTGACCTTCGAATCTAACGGTTCCACTGCGCATGGGTATCTTGTGCTGCCTGAGTCCGGTCGTGGGCCTGGCGTCGTCGTGATCCAGGAGTGGTGGGGGCTGACCAGCCACATCGCGGACGTGGCGAACCGGCTGGCCGCCGCGGGCTTCGTCGCCTTGGCCCCCGACCTGTACGGCGGAGCCACCACCCACGACGCCGGCGAGGCCGGTAAGCTCATGCGGGACCTCCCGGTGGACCGGGCGGCCCGCGATCTGGGCGGCGCGGTGGACTACCTGCTCGGCCACGACGCGGTCACCGGCTCGCGGGTCGGCGCGGTGGGGTTCTGCATGGGCGGCGGCTTCGTGCTGGTGCTCGCCGCCCAGCAGGGCGACAAGATCGGCGCTGCGGTACCGTTCTACGGGGCCCTCCCCGAGCGGTACCCGAGTTTCGAGAACCTCTCCGCCCCGTTGCTGGGCCACTTCGCTGACCGGGACGAGTTCGTCTCCGCAGACCAGGTCCGGCAGCTGGCGGCCACCATCGAGCAGCAGTCTGGACACGTGCCTGACTTCCGCTTCTACCCGGCCGGGCACGCCTTCTTCAATGATGAGAACCTGCTCGGCACCTACGACCCGGAGCAGGCCGCCAAGGCATGGGAGGCCACACTGCGGTTCCTGCGCGAGCACCTGGCGGCGCCCCGACACGACTAGCGAGGAGCAACGACGTGGTTAGCAGGCTGGTCGGATGGGTTCTGGCGGTCGTGGGGGCTCTCGGGTCGGGCCTGACCGGGCTGGCTGTCGTCCTGGCGGTGACCGACGCGGATCGCCTGACAGGCCTCGTCGTGACAGCCATACTCGCCGTGGTCACGCTGGGCTGTCTCGGTGGCGCGTGGCGGCTGTTGCGCCGGCGTGGCACCCGACGTCGGCCGACCCTGGGGTGGGAACCAGAAGCCGGCGAGGGATGGCTGCCGCCGCAGGCATGGGCGGAGCTTCCCGACGTCCTGCCGAGCCGGCCACGGCTCGGGGTGCGCCCTCCCACCCCGATGGGTGATGTGCCGCCGGACGCGGTACTGCGGCGGCTGTGGCTAGTGCGAGCTGAGTTGGCCTTCGACCAGGCGGGTGGCATGCGCACCGGGTCCTTCCTGGGCTGGACCGCGATGCTGGTTCTGTCGTCAGGCCCGACGCTGTTGCTCGGTGCCTTCTTCGCGACCGGGCAGCTGACCGTGGCGGATCGGGCGTTGCTGGGGCCGGTCCTGGCCTGGCTGGTCGCCGCCACCATGGTGTGCGGCGAGCGGGCGTCGCGAGATCCCCGGCGCCATGTCCGGCTACGCCGCCTGCAGCGTGAGCTGCAGACCGCGTACGGTGCGACGCCCGGAGGTATTCCCGCCGGGCCGACGGTGCGGCTCGGTGACCCCACGCCGCGTTATGACCCCGGTAGGCTCACCGACTCCGCCGAAGGAGACAGCTGGAGTGTCCAACGCCCAGGAAGCTGACCGTGAGCTGGTGCAACAGACGCTCGGTCGGGAGTGGGGCGAGCTCACGGTCGCCGTCCACATCAGCCGGTTCGCCCCGTGTTTCCGGGTTCCCGGGCGTCGGCCTGACGGCTCGCCCCGCTCGCGAGACCGGGTGCGCCGCTGTGTCGGGCTCATCGGCAAGACCCTGCATGTGGTCGTTGTGCTCGCCGCGGAGCTGCTCAGCAACACGACGGGTCCCGGGGGCCCGTCGTTCACCACGTTCAGCGGGCAGGTACGAGGTTCCGAGGGCTCGGCTGCGGTCCAGTTCGCCGCGGCGGTTCGCGGCGGCGAGTTCTGGCTGGTGACCTGCGCGTCACGGCTGGCCGCCGTGAAGACCGGGTCGTCTCCGCCGGTGATCGTGCTGTGGTCGGGGATCGGCTCGGTCCGGCCACAGCTGGATCGGGCCGCCAAGACGTTGCGGTGGCCGGATGGATCCAGCGTGTCCTTCCTGCTCGACATTCCGGAGCGTCAGAGACTATCGGCCACGGTCTGACCGTCGGCCACGGTCTGACCCTGCGCGGAGTCGTCCCAGGACAGTGACTCGAAGACGTCCAGCGCGAGGTCGCAGACGTGTGGCCAGTCCTGCCAGGAGCTCGACGCCAGGCCGACCACGGCCACCGCGGAACCGGCTGGGTCCGGGACCCAGGCGAGCACCTGACGTTGCAGCAGCGGCAGGTGCTCGGCGCCCTCGATCTCGATCATCGCCGGTTCCTCGCGGATGGTGGCCAGCGCGGGCCCGGCGGGGAGTCGCAGAACCTCGGTATCAGTTCCCTGATCGGGGGCGTACACCTCACGCAGCGCGGCGACCACGACGCCGGGGTCGTCGTGGTCTGAGGGCATCCGGGCCGCCGTGAGCAGCACGCTGACCGGACGCTGCGGGTCGTCGGGGGAGCGGAAGAAGCCGATCGAGGTGTACTCAGCCCCGCTGGCGGCGGCGAGCAGGCCCAGCGCGGACAGTGACTCGGCGACCTTCGCGGCGCTGATGTCGTCTGCCGGCAGGACGAACAGCTGCTCCAGCGCCCGCCCGATCTCAGCGGTCGCCGCGGCTGCGGGCAACGCGACGAAGCCCGCAGGCAGCTCGATGGTGAACCCGTTCACGCCGCGCTCCGAGCCGCTAGCCGGCAGCGGAAGGTCGCCGACGCCGGGGGCGGCGAGCCGTCCGGCCCGGTGAGCTGGTGGTAGACCTCCGTGGCGACGAGCCTGCCGCCCTTGATGCCGGCATCCAACGCTCGGCCACCCACCGACAGCGGGTCGATACCGGTGCCGCCCAGCTTGTGGATGATCGGGTTCAAGCTCTTGGTCCCGATCAGCTCGCCCTCCCGGGCATCCTGGTAGGCCGCCTCAACCCCGGTCCGCAGGCGCCCGACCACACCTTCACCCTTGATCACGGCGACGGTCTGCGCGGCGTGCCGGCCGGTGACCTCGACCGCCTCCGCTCCCAGCTTGGCCGCGCGGGAGGAGGCGTAGCCGAGCACCTCGCCGCGGGTGGCGCTGAGCGCCCGCTCGGCCCCGGTCGCGACCTTCGCGCCCCGGCCCACCCCGCCGATGAACGGCAGTGCCCCGAGCGCGTCGCCGGCCATCGAGCCCCATCCGACGTGGGCGCCCGCCGCCTTCGCCAGCCCGTGCGCCCCCAACGCCATCAGGCTCGTCCCGGCCGCCGCGGCCGCGAACACCACGCCGACCGGCTCGAGGGGAGCGGTGATGATGGCGATCACGCCGAGCACGGTGCTGATCGTGTTCATCAGGTCACCGAACCGGGCGATCAGGCCGGCGTGGTCCTGAACCCACTTCCACGCCGCGGCTGCGAGGTTCTTCACCCCGTCGATGAACGCTCCGGCGATCCGGTCGAGCAGGCCCGGCTCCGCCGGCGCCTCGTCCTTGGCCCGGCGCAGCGCGTTCGCGACCTCGCTCACCAGTTCCTCATGCTGGGCGAGCAGGCGCCGGGCGAGTCCCCGGATCGCTCCCAGCTCCCTGGCTGTGCCGTCCAGCTGAGAGATCGCCACGTCATAGCGGGCCTGGGCCTGCGCCAGGGCCGTGTCGTCCGGGAAGACCTGGCCGCGTAACCCGAGGTCGGGGTTGGACTCGGCGGCTCGGAGCCGGTGCAGAGCCCGCTCCGCCTCGGCCTCGTACCGGGCGGCCGTCGTCTGCATCGACGCCAGGTCGGCGGACCACTGGTTCAGGGTCCCCGCAGCGTCACCGAGTGATCGATTGGCCTTGTCCAGATAGTCCGGGAGCTCGCCGAGCCTGTCGCGGAAAGCCTCGGCGGCCTCACCCTGCCAGACTCCACCGCCGCGGCCGATGCTGAGGAGTGCCTGGTGAGCGGCATCCAGCTCGGCCGCCACCGACCTGAGGTCCGCCGCCAGCGAGACGATCCGCTCCGTCGCGCCGGGGGCGGGGTCGAAGCCCAGCGCCGGATAGCCCCGCGCCGGATAACCCGGCGCGGGAGAACCCGGCATCGTCTCGACGTTCATCGGACCGACGGCCCGTCGAGGGCCCGGCTGATCGGGGAGGACCCACCCGGTCCGGGGGGGCCCGAGCCGGCTGTGGCGAGGGGGAGACCAGGATCGGGGAACAGCCTCGCGACCGCCTGATCGGTCTGCTCGTACAGCTGCTGGGCCTGCCGCAGCGAGTCGGCCATCTTCTCCGCCGCGTCGCTGATCTTGCCGATGCCGTACTCCCACCTCTCCTGGAAGTCTCCACCCGCCCGGTCCAGGTCGTCGCTGCCCAGCTCGGCTGCCGACGCCGCGCGCAGCCGGCCGTCGGCGGCGTGCATCCGGTCCGCCACCTCGGACAGCGAGGCGATGAGCTGCCCCAGGCCGGGCACGTCCACCAGGAACCCGTCGTTCATCCCGCACCTTCCCGTCGTCGACGGTGCACCATAGCGGCGCGGGTCAGGCGTGAGTCACGACGTCCCACTTGGGCGCGATGTCCAGCGCTTCGATGAGTCCGAGCCTCAGATGTCCATGCTGAGGTCGTCTCGGATCCGGCGAGCGAGAGACTCGTCCATGAGCAGCCGGGCGACCAGTGCCCGGATGACGTCCTGACCGGTGACGCGGGCGGTGCCGATCATGTCAGCGGTCTCGGCGCACCACTGGGTGAGCTTGAGATGATAGGTGGGGGACAGGTCGACACTGCGCCGGACGGGCTTGGTGCGATCGGAGTCGGCCCAGTGGAGGTGTTTGGTGGCGAGATCGTGGGACCGGTGTTGCGACTGAGCTCCGCGGGCCCGAGCGGAGGCGTGGTCGGCACTGTTAATCATAGATACCTCCCTATGCCAGGATGTTCGTCTGAAGGGCCGGGAGCGGTTCGCACATCTCGGGCCAGGCGAACCGAGGAGTGACGATGTCCCACCCCGCTCAACACGGATCCGAGGTGACCCGGCGCTGCGTCGTGGCCGGTACCGGTGTGCTGGCTGGCTCCGTCACGCTCGCCGCGTGCGGCGGCTCGCAAGCCCCGCCGACACCGGCAGCTCCCTCTGAACCGGCCGCCGCCGGTGAGCGCCTGGCGAGTACCGGCGACGTCCCCGTCGGCGGTGGCACGGTGTTCCCCGGCAGGAAGGTCGTGGTGACCCAACCAGCGCCGGGAACGTTCAAAGCGTTCTCGGCCGTCTGCACCCACGCGGGCTGCACGGTGAACAAGGTCGCCAGTGGGACGATCGACTGCCCCTGCCACGGGAGCCGCTTCGCCATCGCGGACGGCTCGGTCGTGCACGGTCCCGCGTCAAGGCCGCTCCCGGAGCGGCAGGTCACGGTCTCGGGCGACGCGCTCCTGCTGGAGTGACCAGCCGTACAGCTCAGCGCCAGGAGGGCAGCCAGAGCTCGGCATTCCAGCGCTCCGGGGTGATCGAGCCACCGGTGAGGACCGGCCAGAGCCAGATGAAGTCAGCCACCACCAGTCCGAGGTACAGCGAGACCGCCAGCAGCCCCGTACCGCGCCGCTCGACTCCGTCGGCAGCCCGGCCGAGAATCGTGCCCAGCGCCAACGTCACGGCGATGACCAGAAACGGCGCCACCGGGGTCATGTAGAAGAAGTACATCTGGCGGTGGATGTTGCTGAACCAGGGCAGCCAGCCAGCGGCGTAGCCGGTCAGCGCCGCCGCGTGGCGCCAGTCCGGCCCGCTGGCCGCCCGCCACAGCGCCCAACCCAGTACGGGCAGCGTGAGCCACCACAGCGCCGGCGTGCCGATGAGCATCACGGCGGCCACGCAGTCCTGGCGCCCGCAGCCCGGAGCGGCGGCACCGGATTGGTAGTAGTAGAGCATCGGCCGAAGCCCCATCGGCCAGCTCCACGGCTTGGACTCCCACGGGTGCGGGTGGGCGGGCGTGACCAGCCCCTCGTGGAAGCGCAACACGACGGCGCTGTAATGCCACAGCGACCGCAGCGCTCCCGGGACGAAGCGCCACGGGCCACCCGCACCGGTCTGGTCGCCCACCGCGTGCCGGTCGATGGCGGTCTCGCTGCTGAACCAAGCCCACCAGGTTGCCAGGTAGGCCCCGACCGGCACCACCGCCATCGCCCACGACGCCGGCCCGAGATCCCGGGCCGGCGTGCCGGCCCAGGGCCTGCGGACGCCCGCAGCGCGGCGCGCGCAGGCGTCCCACGCCAGGCTCATCGCGGCGAACGCGACGAGATAGTACACCCCGGACCACTTCACGCCGCAGGACAGCCCGAGCAGCACCCCGGCCCCGAAGCGCCACCAGCGCACCCCCAGCCGAGGACCGAAGCCGGTCTCGGCGACGCGACCTTCACGGACCACCGCGGCCAGCCGCTCGTGCACCTGCTCGCGGTCGATGACCAGGCAGCCGAAAGCCGCGAGGACGAACATCGCGAGGAAGACGTCGAGCATCCCGATGCGCGCCTGCACGTGGCTGACGCCGTCGGCGATGAGCAGCACCCCGGCGATGCCGCCCAGCAGCGTCGACCTGGTCATCCGACGCACGATCCGCACGATGAGCAGCACACAGAGCGTGCCGGTCAGCGCGGCGGACAGCCGCCACCCCCAGCCGTTGTAGCCCATCATCAGCTCGCCCAGCGCGATGAGCTGCTTGCCCAGCGGGGGATGCACGACGAGCTCGTAGCCCGCGTTGTCCTCCACCCCGCCGTTGCGCAGCATCTGCCAGGCCTGCGGCGCGTAATGCTTCTCATCGAACACCGGGGTGCCACGGTCAGTGGGCAGGCCCAGGTTCCACAGCCGTACTGCGGCGGCGACCATGGTCAGGCTCAGCGTCACCACCCAGCTCCGCCACCGGTCGGTGAGCGGGCGGCCCACCAGCCGCTGTAGCGGGCCGGCCGGCCTGGTCGGTATCGGAGGCGGCGACCCGACGCCGATCACCGGCGTATCGGGGCATGCCTGGCGGACCGCCGTCACGGGCCCGATCGTAGGCTCGGCGTCGTGCGAGGCATGTCGGGCTCCTTGACCTCAGGCGGTGGGGGGGCGCTGGTGCTGGCGGCCACCCCGCTCGGTGACTCCCGGGATGCCTCGCCGCGCTTGGTCGCGGCACTCGGCCGGGCGGATGTGGTGGCCGCCGAGGACACTCGTCGGCTGCGGGCGCTGGTCGCGGCCCTTGACGTGACTGTGACCGGCCGGATCGTCTCGCACTACGACGCGGTGGAGACAGCCCGGATCCCCCTGTTGCTGGAGGCGGTCCGCGGGGGCGCGACGGTGCTGGTGGTGACCGACGCCGGGATGCCCGCCGTGTCCGACCCCGGGTTCCGGCTGGTGGCCGCCTGCGTGCGGGAGGGGCTCCGGGTGACCTGCCTGCCCGGTCCCTCGGCGGTGACCACGGCGCTGGCCGTGTCCGGGCTGCCCTGCGATCGGTTCTGCTTCGAGGGGTTCCCGCCGCGTCGGGCCGGCCCCCGCCGGCGGTGGCTGACCGGCCTCGCCGGTGAAGTGCGCACCTGCGTGTTCTTCGAGTCACCGCATCGGCTGGCCGCCACACTCGCCGAGGCTGCGGAGATCATCGGCGCGGACCGGGTGGCGGCGGTGTGCCGTGAGCTCACCAAGCCCTATGAGGAGGTTCGCCGAGGTGGGCTGGGCGCGCTCGCCCAGTGGGCCGCAGGCGGAGTGCGCGGCGAGGTCACCGTCGTGCTGTCGGGCGCGCCGCTTGCCGCTCCGCCGGATGTGGCCGAGCTTGTCGAGGAGGTGGCCGAGCGGGTCACCGCGGGAGAGCGGCTCAAGGAGGCCGTCGCCGCCGTCGCAAAAGCGCACGGTGTCCCCCAACGCGACCTCTACCAGGCCGCTGTGGTCAACCCGTGAGTGGGAAACAGTGCTATAGCACTGTTTCCCACTCACGGGTTGACTGGCGGCATGAGCGTGGATGATCCGTACCGGTGGTTGGAGGATGTGACCGGCGAGCGGGCGCTGTCCTGGGTGCGGGAGCGCAACGCCGAGACCATCGCGGAGCTGACCGGAACCTCCCGGTTCGAGGCGCTGCGCGCCGAGATCCGGGAGGTGCTCGACTCGACGGACCGCATCCCGTACATCACCCGGCGCGGCGGCTACCGGTACAACTTCTGGCGGGACCGCGAGCATCCGCGCGGGCTGTGGCGGCGCACCACGCTCGCCGAGTACCGCAAGGACCGGCCGGACTGGGAGATCCTGCTCGACGTGGACGCGCTGGGTCGCGACGAGGGCGAGAACTGGGTGTACGGCGGCGCGCAGTGCCTGCGGCCGGACTACCGGCGGGCACTGGTCCGTCTGTCGCGGGGCGGCGCGGACGCGTCGGTGGTGCGGGAGTTCGACATCGAGCGCCGCGAGTTCGTCAGCGACGGCTTCCAGCTGCCCGAGGCGAAGTCGATTGTGCGCTGGATCGATGCCGACCGCATCTACGTCGCCACCGACTTCGGGCCGGGAACGCTCACCACCTGCGGGTACCCGCGCACCGTCCGGCAATGGCGGCGCGGCACGCCACTGGAGCAGGCCGAGCTGGTGTACGAGGGCAAGCCCGACGACATCGAGGTGTACGCCGACCACGACGACACCGAGGGTTTCGAGCGTGACTTCGTCGGGCGGGTGCTGGACTTCTACCGCTCCGAGCTGTACCAGCGGTCCGGTGACCGGCTACGCCGCGTCGAGGTGCCCGACGACGCGATCGTCGGCGTGTACCGGCGATGGCTGCTGGTCGAGCTGCGCAGCGAGTGGACGGTCGCCGAGACGTACCCGGCGGGCTGCCTGCTGGTGGCCGACTTCGACGAGTTCATGGCTGCCGGCCCTGGTACCGCCGGCCGGACCCTGCGGGTGCTGTTCACCCCCGACGAGCGCACCTCGCTGGCCGGCTACAGCTGGACCCGTCACCACCTGATCCTCGACGTGATGCACGACGTGGTCAGCCACCTCTCGGTGCTGACACCGGCGCGGGACTGGCGTGCCATGCCGCTGACCGACACGCCGCCGCTGTGCACCGCCGGCGCGTGGGGTACCGACCGGGACACCGACGACGAGTACCTGCTCGACCTCGACGGTTTCCTGACGCCGTCCACACTGGCCATCGGGACCATCGGCGCCGGTCCGGCCGTCGTGCTCAAGCGGGCACCGTCCTTCTTCGACGGTGCCGGTCTCGCCGTGCGCCAGCACTTCGCGGTCTCCGACGACGGCACCCGGATCCCGTACTTCGTGGTGGCGCCCGCTGAGCCGGCCGTGCCGCCCGGCGGCCGGCCCACCCTGCTGTACGGCTACGGCGGCTTCGAGGTCTCCCTGCAACCCGGCTACAGCGGTGGTCTGGGTCGGGCCTGGCTGGCCCGCGGCGGCTGCTACGTCCTCGCCAACATCCGCGGCGGCGGTGAGTACGGCCCGCGCTGGCACGCCGCCGCGCTCAAGGGCCACCGCCACCGGGTCTACGAGGACTTCGCCGCCGTGGCCCGGGACCTGGTCGCCCGCGGCCTCACCACGCCGCCCCGCCTGGGTGCCGAGGGCGGCAGCAACGGCGGACTTCTCATGGGCGTGATGCTCACCCGGTACCCGGAACTGTTCGGCGCCATCGTCGCCGCGGTCCCGCTGCTGGACATGCTGCGCTACCACACGCTGCTGGCCGGCGCCTCCTGGATGGCCGAGTACGGTGACCCCGACGACCCGACCGAACGCGAGGACCTGCTGCGTTTCTCCCCGTACCATCAGCTGCGCGCCGGCCGCCGCTACCCGCCGACCCTGCTCACCACCTCCACCCGCGACGACCGCGTGCACCCCGGCCATGCCCGCAAGCTGGTGGCCCGGATGCGCGAGTACGGCCTCCCGGTCTCCTATTACGAGAACATCGAGGGCGGCCACGGCGGCGCGGCGGACAACGAGCAGGCGGCCTTCATGTCCGCCTTGGCGTATGAGTTTCTCTGGCGCCATCTCTCCGGCTGAGCTGGCCGCGCCGCCCCAGTTCACACGATCGGGTATTGAGCATGAAGTACTTACTGTGCGTGATCGACGGGAGTGAGATCCGAGCCGTTGGATGTGGTTTCACCGAGCTTGCGGCTGAGACAGCCGCGCGGGAGCAGATGCGGGTGCTCTCGCTGGGTCAGCTGCCTCCCTCGGCTTTCCAGGCCGCCGAGGCGCATCTTCGCCTGGAGCCCTCCGACTTCGTCCCCGGTGCCTCCGATCACGAAGACACGTTCCGCGTGGCTGCTCAGGGCCTGGTGTCCGAGCTGTGCTAGGAGGTGCCCGCCGACGTAGCGCTGCTGCCCGGATGGCGGGGGCCCCGGCGGATAATGGCGGAGCCTGCGGCTCTAGGTGCGCGATCGCACCAGGGCGGCGGGTCGGAGTCCGTGTCACAAGGGATCGCGGACATTCTCGCGCGATGTCGTGAGCCGGTGGTGGAAGCGCCCGCATCGTGGGGTGCTCAAGCTGACGCCGCGGCTAGGCGAGCTGCTCCCCACCGATGTGGTCCGATCGCTTGATGCGGCGGCGCTGCACCTGGAGGGATACCGCTGGCTGGAGCAGGGCGTCCAGATCGTGCTGATCGCGGTGACGTGGCCTGGCCGGCACGGCGCGACCTACGGGGTGGCCGCGGCGGCGACTCCGGCTGCGGCGGCCCTGGAGGCGCTGTGCCGGAGCCTGCACACGAGGGTCGCGCTGTACTGGCCGGGTTATCCGGGGCATCCGACCGGCGCGACGGCTGCTCGCCTGCTGACGTCGTGGCGCCAGGGCCCGGACCACCTAGCGATGCTCGACCGGCATGCGACCGAGGGGGAGGACCGAGCCGGTGGGATCGAGTCGTGGTCCGGCGACTGGGTGGACGTGGCGACCCGCAGGTTCGGCCATGAGCCGGTGATGGTGACCTGGACCGATGACAGGATCGGCGAGGTCACGAGGATACTGTGTCCCTGCGCGGCTGTGTACCAACCGGTGGAGCAGCGGCTTCCGTGCCCGGTGTGGTGAGCTTGCCTCGGGACCGGTCCAGTGTCCTGGTCGCGTTCCTCTGGTGGCCGACCAGCTGTCCGAGAATGTCGACGATACGTCGACGGTCGCTCACGTCGAGGCCGGCGAGGAACTGGTCGGTCACCCGCTGCTCGATGCGGACCAGGTCGCGGTGGAGATGCTCCCGACCCCGCTCCGTCAACGTGATCGCGTAGCGTCGACGGTCGCCGGCGTCACGCACCCGGTCGACCAAGCCCCGGCGCTCGAGGACATCGACGACGGTGACCATGGTGGTGCGGTCGATCCGCAGGTTCGCGCCGATGGACTGCTGTGACTGCCCTCCGTTGAGTTCGATGTGGCGCAGCACACCGAACTCGCGAGCGGTCAGGTCGTAGGGACGCAGCTCGCGTTCGAAGTCATCGAGCAGGATCTGCGCGGCCTTGTTCAGGAGGAACCCGATGGAGCTCAGAGGATGAGCAGGCGCGCACCCCAGCGCTTCGGTCTCGCGGCCATGCCCCGTGCTCATACCGCTCCTCACTGAGCATCCGCCGGATAACCGGTCGTCATCCACGCTCCGTCAGTGTAGTGGATCGTTGTCGACGGTGACGATCACTCAGTCGGCTTGAGGTGGGCGGTCTAGAGGGGGATGTTGCCGTGCTTGCGGCTGGGCTGAGGGCGCCGCTTGCCGCGCAGCATGTCCAGTGCGCGGATCAGGAGCGGGCGGGTGTCGGCGGGGTCGATGACGTCATCGACGTGGCCTTGCTCCGCTGCGGCGAGATGGTGCATGACGGTGCCGCGGTAGTCCGCGATCAGCTCAGCGCGCCTACCGGCGGGGTCTTCGGCGGTGCGAAGCTCGTGGCGGTGTAGCAGGTCCACCGCGCCGGCGGTACCCATGACCGCGATCTCGTTGAGCGGCCAGGCGAAGGCGACGTCGAAGCCCACCGATCGGGAGTCCATGACGATGTAGGCGCCGCCGTAGGCCTTGCGCAGGATCACCTGCACCCGGGGCACGGTGGCTTCGCAGTAGGCGAACAGCAGCTTGGCGCCATGTCGGATGATCCCGTCGTGCTCCTGCCTGGAGCCGGGCAGGAAACCGGGGACATCGACGAAGGTGACCAGCGGGATGTTGAACGAGTCGCAGGTGCGCACGAACCGGGCGGCCTTCTCCGACGCGGAGATGTCGAGCACCCCGGCCTTTTCTGAGGCTGGTTGGCCACCACTCCCACCACCTCGCCATCGAGGCGGCCGAACCCGGTCACCACGTTGCGGGCGAACCGCTGCGAGCACTCGAACCATGAGTCGGTGTCGAGTACCTCGCGGAGTACCTTCCGCACGTCATAGGTGGCCTTGGGGCTGGAGGGCACGAACTCGGCGACTCTGGCGCAGCGCCGGTCCGGGGAGCTTGAGTTCAAACGGTGAGCGCGACACCGGCCTTGACCTGGGCGAGGGCTCGTAAGCCGGCCCGCGCATCGGGCAGCCCCTAGCCTGCCCGTCATAGCTCGATGTGAGCCCTCGCGAGGGTCCCAGGTCAAGGCCGGTGTCGCGCTC
>JAFAUB010000073.1 GCA_019243635.1 Pseudonocardiales bacterium | reverse complement strand
CGACCGGCGGCGAGCTCCCGAGAGATGTTTTCCCGTTCCTCAGCAACGAGTTCCGTACCCTGCACTGACGATGGCTCCTTCTGGTTGCCGAATGGGCGAGCAATAGGGTATCATTCCTGGTGGTGCGTTCACCCTATGACCCCAAGCGCTCATTCCCACCACTGCGCCACGTCATTGGTGCCGTTGGTCACCGGCCATACAATGCCGTGAGTCGACGGCTAGCCGTCCACACGCCGTGGACCCTGACCACCGACCCCGAAACGGTGACGCAGACTGTCCAGCTCCCACACCCGACGCGGGGCACGGTGGTCCAGCGTGACGACGAGGTCCCGGGCGATCGGGTCGTTACGGATTCGGGTCGGCGCGAGGCGATCCGCGGTGTCCAGATGACGGATCGCCTCCGCGTCACGGTTCGGTCCGTCCTGCACCAGCGCCCGAGCCAGATCAAAATAGAGCGCCGATGCCCTCTCTTTGCTATTGAGCGCGGCCACGTCGAGTGGTGTCCGGGTAGCCGACTCATAGGCCCGTCCGCCCTCACCCATCTCGATACCCACTCCCAACCGCCACACGGCGACATTGGTCGGGCCGAAGTGCTGAAGATTTCCGTTGCACTCCCCGACCCGCGCGGCGATCTCCCCGGCCTCGGCCAGATGCGCGTGCGCGTCGTCATTCTGCTTGTCCCGCGCCGCACGCTGCGCCTGCACGAGATGCGCAAATCCGAGCATCTCCGCAGGAAACGTGTCCTCAGCGCGCAGGCGAGCTGACCGCCCCAACTCGTCAATCCCGGCAGTGAGCACCCGTGATGCGCGGCCACGCGCGCCGAACTCCACCAGCCTTATCGCCCATATCCACCGTGCGCAGCCGATCAGCCCGGGGTCACCATGGCGAGCGGCCATGTCGTACCCACGTCTGGACGCCGAAATCGACAGGTCACCATTGCCGGCAAGCCGGAACGCGACGTCACCCGCCACGATGCATGACTTGACAAGCGCCGTGAACGCGCGGTCGCGATCGGCCCCTGCGGCCGTGAGCCCGTGCGCCTGCAGCTCGGTCAGCAGCGTGCCCAGGTCCTGCCCCGCCTGCGAGAACCGGCCCTGGTCACGATGCTCGTTCGCGCGCTCGGCCCAGGCCACCAGCTCATCGAGAGGTCGCGGTGTGACATCCGGAACCTCGTCGGGTCCGACGTCGTTGAGCGCCAGGCTGATGCCGGGCAGCGCGGCCCGACCCTCCAGGGTCGCCCGGTCCGGTGCCGAGTACGGCTGACCGGTCAGGTCAGCCACCGAGCAGCCCAGCGCCTCGGCGAGATCCTCGATCAGGCCCCGCCGGTTGAACCCACGCTGGCCCAGCTCCAACATCGACAAGTAGGTCTTGGTGATGCCGGCCAGCCCGCCCACCACCTCAAGGCTCAGCCCGCGACGACGACGGATCATCCGAGCGCGGGCACCGATCGCCTGCGCCTCCTCAACATCCACAGAGCACCACTTCATCCACCGGAGTAAGGGACCCTCACCGATGCCCCCGGGGCGGAGCACTCCGGGGAGGGGTGCGGCGCCCGGCCGGTGAGCACGTGCGGGTCGCTGCTGGCCACCTCACCGCGCGACACGTCGGCCACCACCCACTGCCGGTGACGCACCGTGACCAGCTGCCCCGGCACCGGCACGGCAAGGCGCTGATCGCGCGGAACGACGGTGCCGGCCACGGCGAGATCTTAGCTCGGCTAAGCCGGTGAGCCCCGGCGCGCCGCGTGGTGTGATGGGCCCCGTGGGCGTGACGGTGGTGGGCAGCGTCAACCTCGACCTGGTGGCCACGCTGCCACGGCTGCCGGACCCCGGCGAGACCGTCATCGCCACCGGCTTGACCCGCGTCCCCGGAGGGAAGGGGGCCAACCAGGCGCTGGCCGTCCACCGGCTGGGGCTCCCGGTGCGGTTGGTCGCGGCGGTGGGCACCGACCCCGAGGCCGACACCGCGCTGGAGCTGCTGCGCCGCGAGGGAGTCGGGCTGGACCGGCTGCAACGGGTCACCGAGCCGACCGGGCTGGCGCTGGTCACCGTCGACACCGAGGGCGAGACCACCATCGTCGTGGTGCCCGGCGCGAACGCGGCACTGCGGGTGGACGCGCGGGATGTGGCCGGCGCCGATGCGGTGCTCACCGTGCTGGAGGTCCCCGACCGGGCCGTCGCCGCCGCCGCTCACCACGCCACCGGGCTGTTCGTGCTCAACGCGGCGCCGGCCCGTCCGGTGTCACCCGAGGTGCTGCGGCGCGCCGACCTGGTGGTGGTCAACCGTGCCGAGTACGCCGCGCTGCCCGGTCTGCGCGCCGCCCGAGCCGTAGCCGTCACCGACGGGCCGCGCGGCGCGGTGCTGCTCCGCGACGGTCAGCAGGTCGCGACCGCGGCCCCACCGAGGGTCAACGCCGTGGACGGCACCGCCGCCGGTGACGCGTTCATCGGCGCTGCGGTGGCCGGTCTGCTGCGCGGGCTGCCCGACGCCGAGCTGCTCACCCGTTCCTGCGCGGCGGGCGCGCTGGCCGCCACCCGGCCCGGCGCCCAACCGTCCCTGCCGACCGCCGCCGAGATCGACGAGGTGCTCACCCGGTGACCGCCGCTGCCGTGGCGGCAGCCCGTTCGCCGCTCAGCGGCGGCAGCCCGTTCGCCGCTCAGCGGCGGTGAGCGAAGAAGCGCTGCCCGAGACGCCGCAGCACGAGATCGAGGCCGAAGGTCTTCGACAGGTTGTCCTCGGTCAGCACCGCCTCGAGCAGGCCCTGAGCGACCACCGCTCCGTCTCGCATCAGCAGGGCGTGGGTGAAGCCCGGCGGGATCTCCTCGACATGGTGGGTCACCAGCACGGTCGCGGGGGCGTCCGGATCGACGGCCAGCGTGGCCAGCCGGCCCACCAGATCCTCCCGACCGCCCAGGTCCAGCCCAGCTGCGGGCTCGTCCAGCAGGAGCAGCTCCGGATCGGTCATCAGCGCCCTGGCGATCAGCACCCGCTTGCGCTCTCCCTCGGACAGGGTGCCGAAGCGCCGCCGCGCCATCCCCTCGATGCCGCACGCGGCCAACAGCCCGGCGGCTCGCGCGCGGTCGAGGTCCTCGTAGCGTTCCCGCCACCGCCCGAGCACCGCGTAGCCGGCACTGACCACCAGGTCGGACACCATCTCATCGTCCCGGAGCCGGCTGGCCAGCGACGCCGAGGAGAACCCGATCCTCGGCCGGAGCTCGAACACGTCGGTGCGGCCAAGCCGCTCTCCGAGCACGTGCACCGTCCCGACGCTCGGGTGCAGCTCGGTCGCGGCCAGCCGCAGCAGGGTGGTCTTGCCGGCGCCGTTGGGGCCCAGCACAACCCACTTCTCGTCCAGCTCCACCCGCCAGTCCACCCCCTCGAGCAGCATGCCGGCACCGCGCCGGACGCCCACGCCATCCATCCGCACCACAAGATCGGTCAGGTCGACGGTCACCCGGCCATTGTGCTGATCGGCGCGGCCGAGCTGGATGTCGGACCGGCAGGCAGGATGACTGTCCATGAGCCGCCCGCACGTTGGTCGACCATTCCCGCTCGGCGCGCACGCCGAAGGCGGCGGGGTGCGCTTCGCGGTGGCATCCTCGGTCGCTGAGGCCGTCGAGGTGTGCCTGCTGTCGGCGGAGGGCGAGGAGCACCGGGTGCCGCTGACCGAACGCACCTTCGGCGTGTGGCACGGGCTGCTCACCGGCGTGGGCCCTGGACAGCGCTACGGCTACCGGGTACACGGGCCCTGGGACCCCGTGCGTGGCCTGCGGTGCAACCCGGCCAAGCTGCTGGTCGACCCATACACACCGCGACTCGAGGGCACCGTGACCGACCTGCGGGCCGCACTGGGCTACCGGGACGACCCGGCCGGGCCACGCTGCGAGGTCGACTCGCGAGGCAGCGTCCCGGTGTCGGTGGTCACCGCTCCGGGCGGCCCGGACACCGGCCCCCGGCCGGACGTGCCGTGGGAGCAGACGGTGCTCTACGAGCTGCACGTGCGCGGCTTCACCCGCACTCATCCCGAGGTGCCGCCCGAGCACCGCGGCACCTATCTGGGGCTCGCGCACCCCGCGGTGACCTCCTACCTCACCGGTCTGGGTGTCACAGCCGTGGAGCTGCTGCCGGTGTCCGCGTTCTGCCCCGAGCCGCCCCTGCTGCGTGCCGGGCTACCCAACTACTGGGGCTACTCGCCGCTGGCTCTGCTCGCGGTGCATCCGGGATACGCCGCGGTGCCCGGCGCCGAGGTGGAGGAGTTCCGCACGATGGTGGCCGCGCTGCACGTCGCGGGACTGGAGGTCATCATCGACGTGGTGGCCAACCACACCTGCGAGGGTGACGTGGATGGCCCCACCCTGGCCTACCGGGGGTTGGACGCGCCCGCCTACTACCTCGAACATGACCTCACCGGCTGCGGCAACACCCTGGACAGCGGCTCCCCCACGGTGATCGCGCTGGTCACCGACGCGCTGCGGTACTGGGCCGGCGAGCTGGGCGTCGACGGGTTCCGCCTCGACCTGGCCAGCGCGCTGGGCCGGCCCCGGGGTGGGCCGTTCGACCCGGTCGCCCCGCTGCTCGCGGCGATCGTCACCGACCCGCTGCTGCGCACCCGCAAGCTCATCGCCGAGCCGTGGGACGCCACCCGCGACGGCTACCGGGTCGGCGGGTTCGGCGTGCACTTCAGCGAGTGGAACGGGCACTACCGAGACGTGGTGCGCGACTTCTGGCGCGGCGTCCCCGGCGTCAGCCAGCTCGCCTCCCGGCTGGCGGGAAGCTCGGACCTCTACGCGGCCGGCGGGCGCCGGCCGTGGGCGTCGATCAACTTCGTCACCGCGCACGACGGGTTCACGCTGCGCGACCTGGTCTCCTACCACCGCAAGCACAACGACGCCAACGGTGAGGGCGGTGCCGACGGCACCGACGACAACCGGTCCTGGAACTGCGGTGTCGAGGGGGAGACCGAGGACCCGGCGGTGCGCAGCCTGCGTGGCCGCCAGGCCCGCAACCTGCTGGCCACCCTGGCGCTGTCCACCGGCACCCCCATGCTGCTGGCCGGTGACGAGCGCTGGCGCACCCAGCGCGGCAACAACAACCCCTACCGGCTCGACGACGAGACCTCGTGGCTGGACTGGTCCGCGGCTCCGGACACCGAGCTGATGACCGCGTTCACCCGCCGGCTGCTCGCGCTGCGCGCCACGACGCCCGCGCTGCGCCAACCGGAGTTCCCCGAAGGCCGTGCCACCCCCACCGACACCCCCGACCTGGTCTGGTTTCGTCCCGACGGCCGAGTCATGCAGCTCGACGACTGGCGAGACAGCCATCGGCAGACGCTGAGCATGTGGATCGACGGCGCCGACGTGCGGTCCCACCCGCCGCCACCGACCGCCGACTCGTGGCTGCTGATGCTCCACGCCGGCGCAGCGCCGATCATGGTGACGCTGCCCGGCCCGGAGTACGGCGAACGGTACGAGCCGGTACTGGACACCGGCTTCCCGGACGGCTGCCCCGCCCATCCCCGAAGCAGGCGCCCCAGCACCCGGATGACAGTTCCGGCCAGAACTGTGGTGGTCTTCCGTGCGGTGCGGCGGTGATCACGATCTGGGTGCGTTGCGCGACACCTGGTGTCACCCGCGGCACCTAAACCGTGATCATGCCCGCACGGCCGCTCTGACCTGCGCCACCACCCCCTCGGGTCGGGACATCAGGTCGTACCAGGTGAAGCGCAGCACGGTCCACCCCGCGAGGACCAGTGCGTTCTGCCGGCGCCGGTCACGGGCGAAACGGTCGACATCGGAATGCCACGCCCAGCCATCGACCTCGACCGCCACCCGGTGTGCCAGGAAGGCGACGTCGATCCAGTACTCGCTCCCCGAGAGCACCACCCGGTGGTTGGCCACCCAGCCATCGATCCCGTCCTGCCGAAGCAGCCCGTGCAGGATCCGTTCGGCTTGCGAGCACGCCCCATCCGCCGCCTGCCGCAGCACCCGACCCAGCCACGGCGACCCCTGCCTGCCGAACGCTCGGCAATATGCGGCATGCAGCTCCCTGAACGACACTCGGCGCTGCAACGCTCGATCCACCAGCGGTCGCCCGGAGTCGTTGCCCAGCGCCGCCGCAGCGTCGAGCACCGTGAGCGGCAGCGCGGTCACCGGCAACCCGCGCAGCACGACGAAGTCCACCGGGTCGAGGTCTCGGCGGCGTAACACCACACCCGCGTGGACACGACGGGATCGCGCCCGGGGCACGGTCACCTCGGCGGCGGCCGGCGCCCAGTCCCGCAGCCCCCACCACCATACCGCCGTCAACCCGCTCGCCAGGGCTCCGGGACCCGCCCACGCCACCGCCGCCCGAGTACTGGTCCGTTGGTCGGGCTCGCGTCGGCCGACCAGGTAAACCCCCGGATGCAGACTGGTCCACTGCCCATCGCGAACCCGGTGTCGCACCTGCCGGAGAGTCAGCCCGCCGCGCACCGCCTCATCCCGGGTGATCACCCCGTCCCGGGACTCCGCAAGCTCTTCGATCAGCACGTACTCCAGCGTCGCCGAGTAGACGCCCGCTCGGGTAGCTCGGGGCATTAGCTCTGTGGACAACAGCCCCGCTGTGGACAACTCCGTTGGGCGGGGTGATCACTGTTTGGGTGCCGAAAACGACACGACACGTCGTTTTCGGCACCCAAACAATGATCAAGCCAGGTGCACCAGGCCGAACTCGGCGGGGGTGGCCATCAGCGGGTGCCTCGGCAGGACGCGCACGGTGTAGCCGAGCAGGCCGGCGTGCGGAAGCCGCAAGGTCGCCTCGAACCGGGTTTCCTCACCGCCGCCTTCAGGACAGTCACCCCCAGGGGAGTCACCCCCAGGACAGTCATCTTCAGGACAGCCCCCACCAGGACAGTCCTCTCCAGGACAGTCCCCATCGGGACAGTATCCAGCGCAGACCGGCCGCATGGCCACCACGAGCGCGTCCCGCAGCTCGTCACGGTCGTCGACCCGACCGACGATGGTCTGGACGCCCACGTCGCGGGGCTGCAGCCCGGCCAGCGCGACCGCCGCGCGGACGGTCATCTCCGAGCCCAGCTCCGGCGTGGCGGGCAGGCCCGAGATGTCCACCTGCGCGACCCGAACCCGGGACCAGGCGGCGCGGAGCCGCGACCGGTACTCGGCCAGCGCCCGTGCCCCGGCGAAGGAGTCGGCGCGCACCGCCGCGGCTGAGCCGGCGGCCGGCGAGTAGAGGCGCTCCACGTACTCCTGCACCATCCGGCAGGCCTGGACCCGCGGGCGCACCGAGGCCAGGGTGTGATGCACCATGGACACCCAGCGCCTCGGCACGCCGTCGGGACCACGATCGTAGAACCGGGGGGCGACCTGCGTGGCGATCAGCTCGTAGAGCGCGTACGCCTCGAGGGTGTCGCGCCGCTGCGGGTCCTCGACGCCGTCTGCGGTCGGGATCGCCCAGCCGCTCTCGCCGTCGTAGAGCTCATCCCACCAGCCGTCCCGGATGGACAGGTTCAGCCCACCGTTGAGCGCGGACTTCATCCCCGAGGTGCCGCACGCCTCCAACGGCCGCAGCGGGTTGTTCAGCCACACGTCGCAGCCCCAGTACAGGAAGCGGGCCATCGACATGTCGTAGTCGGGCAGGAACACCATCCGGTGCCGCACGTCCGGCGCGTCGGCGAACCGCACGACCTGCTGGATCAGCGCCTTGCCCCCGTCATCAGCGGGGTGGGACTTGCCGGCGATGATCAGCTGTACCGGGCGCTCGGAGTCCAGCAGCAGCGCCCGGAGCCGGTCGGGGTCGCGCAGCATCAGGGTGAGCCGCTTGTAGGTGGGCACCCGGCGGGCGAAACCCATCGTGAGCACCTCGGGGTCGAAGACCCGCGACGTCCAGCCCAGCTCCGGCGCGGAGGCCCCGCGCTCCAGCCAGGCGGCCCGGACCCGCCGCCGCACCTCGTCCACCAGCTTGGCGCGCAACACACCACGCAGCTCCCACAGCAGGGGTTCGGAAGCCGACGCGACCGCGCTGCCGTTGTCGGACTCGCCGAGCAGGCTGGCGATCTCCCGCGCCGCCCAGGTCGGCCCGTGCACCCCGTTGGTGACTGAGCCGATGGGCACCTCGTCGACGTCGAACCGCGGCCACAGGCCGCGGAAGATCGTCCGGGCCACGGCGCCGTTCAACCGCGAGACACCGTTGGCCCGCTGGGCCAGCCGCAGACCCATATGCGCCATGTTGAACATCCCCGAGCTGTCCTCGGCGCCCAGCGCCAGTACCCGGTCGATATCGACGCCGGGCAGCAGCCCCGGTGACCCAGCGAAGTGGTGCCGCACCAGGTCCACCGGGAAGCGGTCGATCCCGGCGGCCACCGGGGTGTGCGTGGTGAACACGGTGCCGGCCCGCACCGCGGCCAGTGCCTCGTCGAAGCTCAGCCCGTCGCCGCTGATCAGCTCACGGATCCGTTCCAGGCCGAGGAACCCGGCGTGGCCCTCGTTGGTGTGGAACACCTCGGGTTCGGGATGCCCGGTGAGCCGGCAGAACAGTCGGATGGCACGGACGCCACCGATCCCGGCGAGGATCTCCTGGGTGATCCGGTGGTCCTGGTCGCCGCCGTAGAGCCGGTCGGTGACCCCGCGCAGATCCTCCGGATTGTCCTCGATATCACTGTCCAGCAGCAGCAGCGGCACCCGCCCGACGTCGGCCCGCCAGATCCGCGCCCGCAGGACGCGCCCGCCGGGCATGCCGACGTGCACCAGGATCGGCGCGCCGGTGGCGTCGGCCACCAGGTGCAGCGGCAGGCCCTGCGGGTCCAGCGCCGGGTAGTGCTCCAGCTGCCAGCCATCCAGCGACAGCGACTGGCGGAAGTAGCCCGAGTGGTAGAGCAGCCCGACCCCGATCAGCGGCACGCCCAGGTCCGAGGCGGCCTTGAGGTGATCACCCGCCAACACGCCCAGCCCGCCGGAGTAGAACGGCAACACCTCGGAGACGCCGAACTCCATGGAGAAATACCCGATCGCCGCAGGCAGCGTCTCCGGGCGCTGCTGGTACCACCGGGGCTCGTCGAGGTAGTGGCGCAGATCCTGGGCGAGCGCTCGGGTGCGAGCCACCACCGTCTCGTCGGCGGCCAGCGCGGTGAGCCGCTGGGTAGGGATCTCCCCGAGCAGCCGCACCGGGTCCCCGTTGACGGCGGCCCAGGTGCCCTCATCCAGCGAGGCGAACAGGTCCTGAGTCGGCGGGTGCCAGGTCCACCGCAGGTTGGTGACCAGCGTCTCCAGCGGTGCCAGCGGTCCCGGTAGCTGGGCACGGACGGTGAACCGACGCAATGCTCTCATGGGCGGACTTTACCGTCGCGAAGGTGACGTCCGGCGCGCGCCGGAGGGCCGCTACCGGCAGACTGAGCAGTGGCCCGGGAGCCGATGGGGAAGAGGCATGCGGTGAGTGGTCGGATCGCCATCGATGATGTGACGCCCGTGGTCTCCTGCGGGAGGTATCCCAGCAAGGCGGTGGTCGGGGAGCAGGTTCCGGTCCGCGCCACGGTGTGGCGCGAGGGGCACGACGCGGTGGGCGCCACGTTGGTCTGGCGCGGGCCCGGCAAGGCGCCGGCGAGCCAGGTTCGGATGCGACCCGGACCACCGGGCACCGACCAGTTCGTCGCGACCGTGGTGGCCGACCAGGGGGGCTGGTGGAGCTTCCGGGTGGACGGCTGGGCCGATCCCTGGGAGACCTGGCGACACGCGGTCGAGGTGAAGATCGACGCCGGTCAGGCCGCGCCCGAGCTGGAGAACGACCTGATCGTCGGTGCCCGACTGCTGGAGCGAGCGGCTCGCCGGCCCACCCAGGGAGCCGACCGGATGGCGCTGACCACCGCCGCGGCGGCGTTGCGGGACGCCGGGCGCCCCCTCGACGAGCGGGTCGGGCCGGCGCTCGCGGCACCGGTCACCCAGATCCTGACCACCGACCCACTCCGGGACCAGATCACCCGAGGTACTACCTACAAGGTGTGGGTGGATCGCCCCCGGGCGCTGTTCAGCTCCTGGTACGAGCTCTTCCCACGATCCACCGGCGGCCGGAACGCCCAGGGCGACCCGGTGCACGGAACCTTCGCGACCGCCACCGGTGAGCTGGACCGGATCGCCGGGATGGGTTTCGACGTGGTGTACCTGCCGCCGATCCACCCCATCGGAGAGGTGAACCGCAGGGGCCCCAACAACACCCCCTACGCCGCGCCCGACGACGTCGGCTCGCCGTGGGCGATCGGTTCGGTCGAAGGCGGGCACGACGCGGTGCACCCTCAGCTGGGCACCCTCGACGACTTCGGGGCCTTCGTCGCCAGGGCCGGCGAGCTCGGCATGGAGGTCGCGCTGGACTTCGCGCTGAACTGCGCCCCTGACCACCCGTGGGTCAAGGAGCACCCGGAGTGGTTCACCACCCGTCCGGACGGGACGATCGCCTACGCGGAGAACCCGCCCAAGCGCTACCAGGACATCTACCCGCTCAACTTCGACTCCGACCCCCGCGGCATCTACGCCGAGATGCTTCGGGTGATGCTGTTCTGGGTCCAGCGCGGGGTGCGGATCTTCCGGGTGGACAACCCGCACACCAAGCCACCGGACTTCTGGCAGTGGCTGATCTGGCAGGTCAAAGACCGGTACCCGGACGTGCTGTTCCTGGCCGAGGCGTTCACCCGCCCGGCTCGGCTCTACGGCCTGGCCCGGCTGGGCTTCACCCAGTCCTACACCTACTTCACCTGGCGCACCGGCAAGCAGGAGCTCGCCGAGTACGCGACGGAGCTGGCCGCCAAGGTGGACGAGGTGCGGCCGAACTTCTTCGTCAACACCCCGGACATCCTGCATGAGTCGCTGCAGCGGGGCGGGCCCGGCATGTTCGCCATCCGGGCCGCGCTGGCCGCCACGCTGTCCCCCTCGTGGGGCGTCTACGCCGGCTTCGAGCTCTTCGAGAACACCCCGGTCGCGCCGGGTAGCGAGGAGTACCTGGACAGTGAGAAGTACCAGCTGCGCCCCCGGGACTTCGCCGCCGCGCTGGCGCAGGGGCGGTCCCTGCAACCGTGGATCACCCGGCTCAACGCGATCCGCCGGGCGCACCCCGCCCTGCAGCAGCTGCGCACCTTGCGGTTTCACCGCACCGACCACGGCTCACTACTGGCGTACTCCAAAACCGATCCGGCCGGCGGTGACACCGTGATCTGCGTGGTCACCCTGGAGCCGTTCAGCACCGTGAGCGCAACGGTCCTGCTGGACCTGCCGGCGCTGGGCATGGACCCGGGGGACCGCTTCCTCGCCCATGACGAGGTCAGTGGCGAGAGCTATGACTGGGGGCAGGTCAACTTCGTGGAGCTTCAGCCCTGGCGGGCGGTGGCGCATATTTTGCGGCTGCGCCGCCCGTGAGTGGCGTTACGAGCCCTGGCTCGTAACGCCACTCACGGGTTGTCCACAGTTAGGCTGCTTCCGTGACGATCGATGTGACGAGCGAGTTCGATGCTGCCGCCGCCAGTTACGACCGGCTGGTGGGGGCGAGTCCGGGCTACCACCGCAACCTGTCCCGCTCCGCCCACCGGATGCGGCTGCCCGGCGAGGGCGCCGGGTTGCACCTGCTGGACCTGGGGTGCGGGACCGGGGCGTCGACCTCGGCGCTGCTGGCGGCGGCGCCTCAGGCCAGGGTCACCGCGGTGGACGCATCGGCCGGCATGCTCGCCAAGGCCCGGCAGGCCGACTGGCCAGCGCGGGTGTCGTTCGTGCACGCCCGAGCCGAGGAGCTCGCCGCCGCCGGGGTGCGGGGACCATTCGACGGGATCTTCGCCGCGTATCTGGTGCGCAACCTGCCGGACCCGGACCCGGTGCTGGCCGGGCTGCGCGAGGCGCTGGCGCCGGGAGCGCCGCTGGCGGTGCACGACTACGCGCTGGACGGTCGCCGGCGGAGCAGGGCGATCTGGACCGCGGTGTGCTGGAGCGTGATCATCCCAGCGGGGAAGGTGGTCACCGGTCGGGCCGGGCTGTACCGCTACCTGTGGCGCAGCGCGCTGCGTTTCGACACCGTGGACGCGCTGGCCGCGCGGCTGCGCGGGCACGGGCTGGTCGACGTGCGCACAGCCACCATGCCCGGCTGGGAACGCGGCATCGTGCACACCGTCGTGGCCAGGCGACCGGCGTGACGCCGAGAAACGGCACCGGCGTGACGCCGCCAGGCGCGAGCAGGGCCGGCAACGGGCAGCGACCGGGCCGGGACCGCCGCGCCGTGCTGCACCCGCCGAGGGCCGGCCGGCCACGACCCGAGGGGCAGCCTCCTCGGGTGGCCGTGGTGGGCGGTGGGATCGCCGGCGTCGCGGCCGCCGTGGCGCTGGCCGAACGCGGCGTGCGGGTGCAGCTGCTGGAACGGGAGCGGCAGCTCGGCGGCCGGCTGCGGGGCTGGCCGACCACGCTGGCCGATGGGTCCCCGGTCACCATGAGCCGCGGGTTCCATGCCTTCTTCCGGCAGTACTACAACCTGCGGGCGCTGCTGCGCCGGGCCGACCCGCTGGGCCGGGCGCTGGCGCCGATGCCAGACTACCCGCTGATCGACGCCGAGGGGCATCGGGACACCTTCCAGGGCCTGCCGCGCACACCACCGTGGAACGCGTTGGCCTTCGCGCTGTTCAGCCCCACCTTCCGGTGGTGGGACCTGGCCACCCGGATCGACCCGGTGGCCGCGCTGCCGCTGGTCGACGTGTCGGTGCCGGAGATCTACCGGCGGCTGGACGACCAGGACGCGATGACGTTCCTGGAGCGGGTGCGCTTCCCGGATGCGGCCCGGCACCTGGCGTTCTCGGTGTTCTCCCGCAGCTTCTTCGCCGATCCGCGCCGGCTGTCGGCGGCCGAGCTGGCCACGATGTTCCACATCTACTTCCTGGGCTCGGCCGAGGGCCTGGTGTTCGACGTGCCCACCGAACCGTTCCCCCGGGCGCTGTGGGAGCCGATGGGCGACTACCTGGCCGAGATCGGCGTGACGGTGCGTGCCGGCGTGGCCGTCGAGCAGGTGGTACCCGGGCGGGAGCGTCGCTTCGCCGTCCGAACCGGCGGCGACGGGTACGGCGGCGAGGAGGTCGACGCCGTGGTACTCGCCGCCGACATCACGGGGTTGCAGGCGCTGCTCGCCGCCTCACCCGAGCTCGGTGCGGCGCCCTGGCGGGCGCAGATCGCGCGGTTGCGCACCGCCCCGCCGTTCCTGGTGTCCCGGTTGTGGCTGGAGAGCCCGGTGCGCCCGGACCGGCCCGGGTTCCTCGGCACCAGCGGGTTCGGGCCGCTGGACAACGTCAGCGTGTGGGAACGCTTCGAGGGCGAGGCGGCCCGCTGGGCGCGTCGCACCGGCGGTTCGGTGGTGGAACTGCACGCCTACGCGCTGACCCCCGAGATGACCACAGACCCGGAGCGGGGCAAGCGCCGGCTGGTCGAGGAGCTGCGGCGGGTCTACCCGGAGACCGCCACCGCCACGATCCTCGACGAGCGCCACGAGCTACACGCCGACTGCCCCCTGTTCGCGCCGGGGACCTTCGGTGACCGGCCAGGCGTCACCACCGGAGATCCGGCCGTGGTGCTCGCCGGGGACCTGACCCGGGTCGACCTGCCCGTCGCGCTGATGGAACGCGCGACGACCAGCGGGTTCCTCGCCGCGGACGCGCTGCTGGGCGGGTGGGGGCTGCGTGGGCACCCGCTGTGGACGGTGCCGGTCCGGGGCCGGCTGGCCCCGCTGCGCGCCGCCGCGTCCCGGTTCGGCTGAGCCGGAGCCTCGGCTGAGCCGGAGCCGCTACCCCATGCCCGGCCAGCGCCCGCTGGTCCGGAGCTCGTAGCGACGCTGGGCGTAGGCGAGGTCATCACGCCACAGCCGGGCGGCCGCCCAGCGCATCGCCGGGCGCATCAGCAGCGCCGCGCGGTGGGCGGCGGCGAACCCCGGTCGAGGTGAGCTGGCGATGGTCGCCTCGATCACCGCGGTCCTCGGCCGGCCGGCGTCGTCGACGCCCAGCGGAACGGCGTGCGTCTCGACGACACTCCCGGCGCCCTCCCCCTCCAGGATGTCCATCACCACCGTCCTCGGCTCGGGACAGCTGAACGCGGCGCGCACCGGAACCCCGACCCGTCGGGTGATCCGGAAGGCGACCTCGACCACGAACCGGTCGCCCTGCGCGGTGTCATCGCTCGGCTCCTCCACCACCCGCAGCCCGACGAAGGAGTACGGGTGAAACCAGCTGCCGTGCCACGGATCGAGCCGGTTGGCGACCACATCCTCCGGTTCACAACGCCCGATCCCGGTATAGACCGCGTCGATGCTGGTCTCCGGGTCAGGCCGGCGCGGCAGCACCGGCGCGGGCAGCGGGTCCTCCCCGCCCACCGAGTCCAGCCGCACCCAGGCCAGCACCCCGTCGTCGTGAGCGGGGAACGGGTCCCACCCCGGCACCCCTCGGGCCCCGATCGCCAGACCGTGCCAGCGGCACACCAGCTTCCCGGCCGTCACCGCCGCCCGGCACAGTGGCGCGCCGAGGTGCGGGCACTCGCCGGGGCCGGCGTGCAACGCGCCGTCAGGGGTGCGCCAGGCCACCACCTCGACACCCGCCAGGGTGCGCCCGAAAGCCCGGTCGTCGCGGACCTCCCGGCTCGCGGCGAGCACGTACCAGTTTCCTGAGGGCCGGGCCTGCGCCCGTTTGAGCGCCGCCTCGATCAGGCCGGGCCGGGCGTCGCGCCAGGTCGGCCGCTGCCCGGCCCAGGTCCAGGCCGGCAACCGCCGCAGCGGCACCTCCCGTTCGCCCATTGCTCCGCACCCCTTCGCGACGCCTCACCAAGCACGGTAGCGAATCCTCTATCTTTTGCGCTGCCGGCCCTGGACCGGTACGACTGGAACGATGGAGTTCGGGCCGAGGGAAGGGGCCCCCCACGCCGGCGACGCGGTGCTGGCTGACGGCTATCTCGTGGAACCGCAGGCCGAGGACTTCGAGCACGCCAAAGCCGCCCCGACCGACCCGCACTGGTACAAGCGAGCGGTCTTCTACGAGGTGCTGGTTCGGGCGTTCCACGACCACGACGGCAACGGCGCCGGTGACCTGAGCGGTCTCACCCACAAGCTGGGCTACCTGGAGTGGCTGGGCATCGACTGCCTGTGGCTGCCGCCGTTCTACGCCTCGCCGCTGCGCGACGGCGGTTACGACATCTCCGACTTCCGGGCGGTGTTGCCCGAGTTCGGCACCGTCGAGGATTTCGTGGTGCTGCTCGACGAGGCGCACCAGCGGGGCATCCGGGTGATCACCGACCTGGTCATGAACCACACCTCCGACCAGCACTACTGGTTCCAGGAGTCCCGCCGCGATCCGCAAGGGCCCTACGGTGACTTCTACGTCTGGAGCGACAAGAACACCTCCTACCCGGACGCGCGGATCATCTTCGTCGACACGGAGACGTCGAACTGGACCTATGACCCGCTCCGCGGGCAGTTCTATTGGCACCGGTTCTTCTCCCACCAGCCCGACCTCAACTACGACAACCCCGAGGTCGCCGAGGCGATGCTCGACGTGCTGCGGTTCTGGCTGGATCTGGGAATCGACGGCTTCCGGCTGGACGCGGTGCCCTACCTGTTCGAGGAGGAGGGGACCAACTGCGAGAACCTGCCGCGCACCCACGCGTTCCTCAAGCGCTGCCGCGAGGTGATCGACGAGTACCCTGAACGGGTGCTGCTGGCCGAGGCCAACCAGTGGCCCGCCGACGTGGTCGAGTACTTCGGCGACCCTGCGGTGGGCGGTGACGAATGCCATATGGCGTTTCACTTCCCGCTGATGCCGCGCATCTTCATGGCGGTGCGCCGGGAGTCCCGGTTCCCGATCTCGGAGATCCTGGCCCAGACTCCACCCATCCCTTCCAGCGCCCAGTGGGCGATCTTTCTGCGCAACCACGACGAGCTGACCCTGGAGATGGTCACCGACGAGGAGCGCGACTACATGTACAGCGAGTACGTCAAGGACCCTCGGATGCGGGCGAATATCGGTATCCGCCGGCGGCTGGCGCCGCTGCTGGACAACGACCGCCACCAGCTGGAGCTGTTCGCGGCGCTGCTGCTGTCACTACCCGGCTCCCCTGTGCTCTACTACGGTGACGAGATCGGGATGGGGGACAACATCTGGCTGGGTGACCGGGACTCGGTGCGCACGCCGATGCAGTGGACCCCGGACCGCAACGCGGGGTTCTCCAGCTGTGACCCGGGCCGCATCCATCTACCGGTGATCATGGACCCGGTGTACGGGTACCAGGCGGTCAACGTCGAGGCGCAGTCGACGTCGTCGCAGTCGCTGCTGAACTGGACCCGGCGGATGATCCAGGTGCGCCGCGCGCACCCGGCCTTCGGGCTGGGCGACTTCACCGAGCTCGGTTCCTCCAACCCCTCCGTGCTGGCCTATCGCCGGGACCACGACGCCGATGATGACCTCGTCATCTGTGTGAACAACATGTCCCGCTTCCCGCAGCCGGTGGAACTCGACTTGTCCGAGCACGCGGGCGGCATCCCGGTCGAGCTGACCGGTGGCGTGCATTTCCCGCCGATCGGTGAGCCGCCCTACCTGCTCACGCTGCCCGGCCACGGCTTCTACTGGTTTCAGATCGTCCCCCCGGACCCCGGCGGTGAACCGTGATCAGTGCCGTTGACCTGGTCACGGACATCGCCGACTCGCTGGCGGCGGTGCTGCCCGAGCAGCGCTGGTTCGCCGGCAAGGGCCGTCCGGTGCACGCGGTCATCCTCGTGCGCGCCACCGATCTCGCCGGGGCCGATCCCCGGCTGGTGCACGCCGTCATCGAGGTCGACCAGGGTGAGCAGCCCCGGGACCGCTACCAGATCCTGCTCGGGGTGAGCAGCGACCTACCCGAGAACCTCGGGCACGCCTGGGTGGCCGCATGCGGAGACCAGGCGGTTTACCAGGCGCTACAGGATCCGGAGCTCACCGCCGTGCTGCTCGAGCTGATGGCCCACGGCGCCGAGGTGGACGGGCTGCGCTTCACCACCGAGCCGGGCGTCACCCTGGACACCGACCAGCGCTCCCGCCCGGTCGGGGCGGAGCAGTCCAACACCTCGCTGGTCTACGGGCAGACCTCCATCCTCAAGCTGTTCCGCAAGCTGACCGAAGGCCGCAACCCCGACCTGGAGCTGCACCGCGCGTTGGCCGCCGTGGGCTGCCCGCACATCGCGGCGCCGCTGGGCGGCATCGAGGGTGAGCTCCAGGCCGTTCCGGTCACCTACGGGATGCTCACCGAGTACCTGCGGGGCAGCGCCGATGGCTGGGCGATGGCGACCGCGAGCGTACGGGACCTGCTGGCGGAGAGCCTGCTCACCGACAGCGCATCCGGCACGGTAGAGCGCACCCACCCCGAGGACGCCGGTGGCGACTTCGCCTCCGAGGCGCACCGGCTCGGTCACGCGGTGGCCACCGTGCACGCCGACCTGGCCACCGCCCTGGGTAGCTCCCCGGCCCCAGCCGGATACCTCGACACGGTGGCCGAGGGCATGCACCACAGGCTGGACGGCGTCCTCGCGCGGGTGCCCGAGCTCGCGCCCCACGTGGACGCGCTGCGGGCGGCCTTCGAGGCGGTGCGCGATCTCGACGGTCCGGTGCCGGTGCAACGGGTGCACGGCGACCTGCACCTCGGTCAGGTACTGCGCAGTGTCACCGGCTGGGTGCTGATCGACTTCGAGGGCGAGCCGATGATGCCCCTGGCCGCCCGCGTCGCTCCCGCGTCCGCGCTGCGCGACGTCGCCGGGATGCTGCGCTCCTTCGACTACGCCGCCAACTACCTGCCGCTGGGCGACGCCGACCCCGAGCATCGCGCCGCAGTGGCGCTGGCCTGGGCCACCCGTAACCAGGACGCGTTCTGCGAGGGTTACGCGCAGGCCGCACCCGACCCTCGCAAGCGGGCCACCCTGCTGCGCGCCTTCGAGCTGGACAAGGCCGTCTACGAGGTCGGCTACGAGCACAGCAACCGCCCCCTCTGGCTCCCGATCCCCCTCACCGCCATCACCCGCCTCACCACTCCCCCACCCTGACCGTTCTCCGAGTTCGACCATGGAGCGGCGCGCCGGCCGGCGCGCGGTGCTAGTACGGTCACCCCCGGTCGACCAAGGAGGGCGAGCAATGCCGGGCAGCGTCGAGCGGGCTGATGCGCAGCTGACGGGTGTCGTCCAGCGGGAGACCTCCCTGCGGGCCGCGGTCGACGCGGGTGAGCTGTGGCTGGAGGCCGGTGTCGCCGAGCGCGCCGCAGCCCGCTGCGACCAGGCCGTCAGGGACATCGACGAATTGTTGCGCGGCGCGGACGTGCTCACCAAGAAACGTAAGTTCGGCGACAACGAGGACGGCAACGCGGCCGCCGAGCGGTTCGCCCAGGCCGGCTACGAGTACATCGACTCGATGAGACACGCTCAACGGGTGTTCGCGAACATGGCGGCGACCTACCGGGCGGCCGGGCGCACGGTCGCCGAGGCCGATGCGGCGAACGAGGAGATGTTCCGGGGACGGTCCGAATGAGGCGTGCGCCCATTGCGATGGTAGCCATGGTGGGGCTGCTGGCCGCCGCATGCGGCTCGCGGGTGCCGCCGGCGCCGGCGCCGCCCGCGGTGGCCGACGCGTCCCGAGTCGACATGTGCACCATCCTGACCGACCAGGAGCTGACCGGGCTGGGCATCCAAGGGAACACCCGCAAACCGGAGAAGGTGCTCGGCGTGGTGGGCTGTGGATGGCTGGGTAAGCCGTTCACCCTGCGCCTGGAGCGGGACAAGGAGACCGTCGCCTCGTACGTGGCGCGCCGGAATGACCCGTCGTTCGTCGCCTTCGCGCAGAACACGGTGCACGGCCGGGCCGGCGTCCAGATCCAGCTCCGGAGATCCGGCGACCAGTGCGACCAGTCGATGGACGGCGGAACGGTGTCACTGACGGTGGGCGTGGCGGCGTCCTTCAGCCTCGATCCCCAGCCGATCGACGCCTGCGCCGAGGCGCTGCGGATCGCGGAGATGATCGAGCCGCGGTTACCCACAACGGGATGACCCCTCGAGCACCGGTGACAGGTTGAGTAGTCACGCTCAGCGATTCCTTGTCACTCTGCGGTCGGTCGGCGGGTCCGCTGACGGCACGAGATCAGCTGGGTCGCGTCCGGCTGTACTGCTGCGGCGGCGAAGGCGTCGAGCGCGCTGGTGAACGCCGCGACGCAGTGGCGCAGGCCGGTCTCGGTCGTCTGCATCGCCAGCTCCTCATGACCACCCAGCGTGTGCGCTGCTGGACCGCTATGGCATAACCAGCGACGAGCGTGACAACCTGATCGAGTTCACCCGCACGTCCTAGACTCACCGGCCCCGGGGCGATGGCTGGGCCACGATTCCCGGCAGTCACCGCCGGTTTCTCGACCTGGAGCGCCAGGCCACCTCGGGCGTCTTCTACTCCGGCGAGGTCATCCACGGCATGCTCCAGACCGAGAGTTACGCTCAAGCGGTGCCGCGCTGGAACAACCTGCAGCCGCCGGAGGTGCTGGACCGGGTCCTGAAACTGCGAATGGCATGCAGTGCCGTGTTGAGCCGCACCGACCGGCCGTGATGCGCGAGCAGCTCGAACACCTGACCACCATGGCAACACTGCAGGAGAACGTGGTGGTCCAGGTGCTGCCGCTTGGCTCCGGGGTGCACGCCCTCATGGGCCTGAGCGTGACGCTCTACGACTTTCCGCCGCCTGCGCCGAGGATGCTGCATTCGATACCTACGGGCGCGGCGCTGTGCAGGACCGGAAAACGAGGTGTCAGGGGCCGCGCATACAATGGATCTGCTTCGAGCCAAGCCCTTGGGCCACGAGGAGAGCACCGAGTTCATCCAGGCCATCCTCACTGAACAGGAGGAAAGCTAGCGCCATGCCCCGCATCGTCGCGAGTGGTTCCTGCCGTGACGGTCGGACAATACCGCCACCTGCGTGCAGACCAAATTCACCAAAGACGCAGTTTACGTACGCAACAATCGACACCCGGAGGCGGGAACCGCCGTCTTCGACCACACCGAGTGGGCCGTGTTCATCGCCGGCGTCAAAGACGGCGACTACGATCTCTAGTGCAGCTGGTCTTGTCCGGCCGCTCGCGCGCCTGAGATCAGCACACGCCGCGAGTCCGGGACCGGCGGTACCCTGGCCGACGTCAGCTCATCGACGGTGATCAGCGGCTCCGCGCATTCCTGATCCAGCAACTGCGCCTGCGCGGGAGCGAGATCTGTGAGCCGGCGCAGGACCGAGAGCAGCTCACGCAGCTCGACAGTATCCTCGCGCGACGTCCAGCTCTGCTGCCGACAGTCGTCTTCGCGCAGGTCTGGCGAGCGAGCCCCCGGTAGCACGTGTTGTCCAGGATCCGCCAGATGTGCCGGGCCATCCACTTCCCCACGAAGACCGCTGATGACGTGGGCCGTTTGCTCGCCCGCAGCGGCACATCCGATGTCGTTGACGCTGCCGTGATCGTAGCGGCCATCGAGCACAACGCTGCCGTGCTCACCTCCGACCCCAAAGACCTCGCCAAGCTTGCCAGCGCTGCCGACTACCCGGTCCACCTGCTCACTGTCTGACACCACCGGCGATCCATTGTGACTCCGGCTACCGAGTCGTTGGTGTCGAGGCGGTCCGCTGCTGGACAATTCCTCGCGTGATCGCCGAATCTGAGGCGTGGCCGTGCAACCCTGAACGGCCACGCCTCAGATTCGGCGATCATGGGGCCGGGCAAGAAGCTGGAGACGTGTACCGCCCCCGGTGCTGCCAGCGACGGACGTCCTCGGCGAGTCCACTCGGTCGGGTGTAACCGGCCCACGCGTCACGTAGCTCGCCTTGCACCCTGCGGCCCCATGACCTGAATGAGAAGTTGTAGTGAGCCCCCAGGTACGCCATGAACTCATCCTCGGTCGCCGGGCAGTCGAGCAGCGTGTCGGTCCGGCAGATGGCTAGCTGGGCGGCGTCGAGGCCCAGCGCGTTGAACCAGTCCGCATCGGTGAAATCGACGTCCATCAGCGACGCACCGTCAAATCTCGCGTTCCTGATCAAGCAGTCCACGAAACTCACGCGGTCAAGGGTCGTGCCACGGAAGTCGCATTCGATAGCGAAGGAACCGGAGAAGTCGGTGCCTGTCAGGTCGGCACCGCGGAAGTCGAACATCGCGAGGTCGATACCCGGTAACCCACCCACGGTCAGGAAGTCGCCCAGCCGGCCGTCGGTCAGCCGAACCAGGGTTCGCACGACGTCCGCGCGGAAGAGCCGCTCGCCACGGGGATAGGTCTTGGACGTGTCCAGCGCGCGGATATAGCTGACCAGGTGGTGGACCACGGCATCGCGTAGTTGCCCGTCGCTGGAGTAGCCGACCCAACGCTCCAGTTCGTCAAGCGCTTCAGCGGCGGAGTCACTCGGCCCCGCAGCGATCTCGCGCAACGAGTGGTCGATGAGGTTCGCCGCGCCAAGCGAGACCCCGGTGTCCGGCATGCCGGGGGAGATCACTTCCAACTGGCGAACCTCGCCGACCGGGAGGGCACGCACCGCGCTCTGGTCAGTGACCAGGCCGTACAGCTGCTCGTACTGACGATCGAGGACGAAATGGGTGTAGGGTTGCAGCGCGGAGGGCACGACCTCCTGCACGTCGTGGTCGTCGAACACCACGGGAACGAACCGCGAGTTCTTCCCCATGTCGTTGTAGATGCGCTGGCTGACCATCTGTCCTTCCCAGTTGCTCCCCTTTCCGTTATAGTTCTCCTGCCGCCCCTCGAAATACGTGCGATAGCGGGCGGTACACACGCACAGCACAAAATCAGACTCCTGGATCTGGCCGCCCATCCAGCGAATCCAGCCCTCGGGAGGAAAGGGAAAGAACTGGTCAATGACGCAATCGATACCGTCCCGCCGCAGCCGCTGGGCGAGATCGAGTACGCGGGCCGAGTGCGCCGTAGAATCGTGGCTGTAGCTGATGAGCACCCGGAGGGGCTTCGACATGCCGACTCTTCTCTACGCGAGTTGTTCCCGGCTCCGGGATACGACGTGCACTACATCGCCGTGAAACCCGCGACCGTTTCGCGTCGGCCACGGTACCGGCCCCAAGTCACACCACGCCGAGCCAGGCGACGTCCTCGTCCCCGCCTGCCCCCCGCGTGCTCGCCGACCGCGTGATGTGGCTGCCCTCTCCTCCGTCGGGGCGACGCACCTCGACCCATTCAGCGGATCCGACCGGGAGCCGACACACTGGAGCGAGACGAACCCGAGGAGGACGTGACGTGCACGCAGCAGACCGGGCCATCTCAGCGCCACCGGCCGACGAGCTGCGCCGGCTCCTGGACGGCGAGCACCACGACCCGCATTCGGTGCTCGGGACGCACCCGTACCCCGAGGGCACAGTGATCCGGGTGCTGCGCCCGCATGCCGATGAGGTGACGGTGCTCGCCGACGGCGCGGAGTACCCGCTGGAGTACTGCGCCGGGGGGCTTTTCCACGGCGTGGGGCCAGGCCCTGGCGACTACCGGCTGCGGGTGCGCTACGGCGAGCACACCGAGGTCACCGATGACCCGTACCGCTGGCTGCCCACGCTGGGCGAGGTCGACCTGCACCTGATCAGGGAGGGCCGCCACGAGCGGCTGTGGGAGGTGCTCGGCGCGCACCCGAGGACCTACCCCACGCCGGGTGGGGTGGTCGAGGGAACCTCGTTCGCGGTGTGGGCGCCGCACGCTCGGGGAGTGCGGGTGTGCGGTGACTTCGACAACTGGTCCGGGGTGGCCACCCCGCTGCGCTCGCTGGGCTCGGCTGGAGTGTGGGAGGTCTTCCTGCCCGGCGTCGGCGCCGGCACCCGCTACAAGTTCCGCCTGCTGGGTCCGGACGGGAACTGGCATGAGAGGGCCGACCCGATGGCCCGCGCCACCGAGGGCCCACCGGCCACGGCCTCGGTGGTCGCCGGCCCGTCGGCCCACGAGTGGAGCGACGCTCGGTGGCTCGCCGACCGGGCGCAGGGCCGGCTGACGAGCAAGCCGATGAGCGTCTACGAGGTGCACCTGGGCTCCTGGAGACAGGGCCTGGGATACCGGGAGCTGGCTCACCAGCTGGTCGAGCACCTGCAGGCGACCGGGTTCACCCACGTCGAGCTGCTGCCGGTGGCCGAGCATCCCTTCGGCGGTTCCTGGGGCTACCAGATCACCTCCTACTACGCGCCGACGTCACGGTACGGCTGTCCGGACGACTTCCGATACTTCGTCGACACGCTGCACGCGGCCGGGATCGGGGTGCTCATGGACTGGGTGCCCGCGCACTTCCCGCGCGACGAGTGGGCGCTGGCTCGCTTCGACGGCGCGCCCTGCTACGAGCACCCCGACCCCCGCCGCGCCGCGCACCCGGAGTGGGGCACCCTGATCTTCGACTACGGGCGCAACGAGGTCCGCAACTTCCTGGTCGCCAACGCGCTGTACTGGCTGGAGGAGTTCCACCTCGACGGGCTCCGGGTGGACGCCGTGGCCTCGATGCTCTACCTCGACTACTCCCGCCGGCCGGGCGAGTGGTCACCCAACCAGCACGGCGGGCGGGAGAACCTGGAGGCGGTGGCCTTCCTGCAGGAGATGAACGCCACCGTCTACAAGCGTCACCCCGGCGTGGTGACGATCGCCGAGGAGTCCACCGCCTGGCCCGGCGTCACCCACCCGACGCATGTGGGCGGCCTGGGCTTCGGCTTCAAATGGAACATGGGCTGGATGCACGACACCCTGGACTACGCCGGCCACGAGCCGGTGCATCGCGGCTACCACCACAACGAGATGACCTTTTCGCTGATGTACGCCTGGAGTGAGAACTTCGTGCTGCCGCTCTCGCATGACGAGGTGGTGCACGGGAAGGGCTCGATCCTCGGCCGCATGCCGGGCGACGACTGGCGGAAATTCGCCGGCGCCCGCGCCTACTACGGCTTCATGTGGGGCTATCCGGGCAAGAAGCTGCTGTTCATGGGCCAGGAGTTCGGCCAGCGCGCCGAGTGGAACTTCCGCCAGAGCCTCGACTGGCATCTGGTCGACTTCCCGCCGCATCGGGGCGTGCAGCGGGCCGTGGCCGACCTCAACCGCCTCTACGCCGC
>JAFAUB010000119.1 GCA_019243635.1 Pseudonocardiales bacterium | reverse complement strand
GCTAAACGAGCCGATCACCCGGCGTCTGCCGTTGGGGGTGAGGTAGCGCGCCGCCCAGACGTTGCACATCCCGGTGTCGACGGTGAAGATGGCGTCGTCGGCCGCGAGCTCGTCGAGGACCCTTGCGGCGTGCTCGGGATGGATCGGCACGTGATCCTCGGTGTCTTGGGTGTAGGCGTTGACGACGTGCTCCAGCTTGCTGGCGTGATGGCCCAGCATGCGGTCGAGGAAAGCGCAATCGGATTTTTGCTCCACCAGGGGAAGCACCGCGCGCAAGGTCGCGCCGACGTCGCCGTGCACCGCCAGCTCCAGCGACGTTCGCCGGCCCAGCCGGGTGGCGTCGCGATCGACCTGGATGGTGTGGGACTGCGGCAGAAACACCTCGTAGGGGAAGTCGGTGCCGAGCATGAGCAGCAGGTCAGCTTCGTGGCATGCCTCGTAGCAGGCTCCGTAGCCCAGCAGGCCGCTCATCCCGACGTCGTAGGGGTTGTCGTACTGGATCCACTCCTTGCCGCGCAGGGTGTGGCCGATGGGACTGTGCACCCTGGCCGCGAGCGCCATCACCTTGTCGTGGGCGCCGGCGACACCCGCGCCGCAGAACAAGGTGACGGTGCGCGACCGGTTGAGCGCGTCGGCGAGCCCGGTGATCATCGTACCGACCGGCATTTCCCGGCCGATGACGAGGCCGATCTCCACCTCGTAGTCCAGCAGCCGGACGTGGGCGGGCCGGATGACGTCGTCGTACGGGCCGGCGATCGACCCCGATGCCTTGCGGAAGAACGTCAACGGGATCTGCTCGGGGTTCATGCCGACGTCTTTGACGTGGGAGGCGAAATTCGTCGCCTGGGCCACCACCCGGCACGGTGCGGTGACCGGCGAGACGAGCGCCAGGCTCTCGAGCGGCACGGTCTCGCCGCTGGCCCCGGCGGCGGCGATGGCCGCCCGGTCAGCCAGCAGCTCGGCCGTGGTCTGGGCCTCGGTGGCGATCCGGGTCGCACCCGCGGGTGTCGGCACCCACCAGGCGTCGGCGCTACGAAGGACGGAGGTGCTCATGACCGGGCTCCTTTCAGCAGACCGCGCAGGCGCTGCAGGTCGAACTCGTTGTCGCCCCGCAGGGCTCTGACCACGGTCCGCAGCTCCTGCAAAGCGCCGGGGCCGGGTTGGGTGCCGAGGAAGTCGCTGGTGGCCGGTGGCCCCCACTGGGCCGGCCCGGAGCGGCTGAACGGCGCCCACCCGGGCTCGAGGGTGTTGTCGAACATGTCGCCGTCGGTGAAGTGCTCGACGAAAAACCCGTCGGGGTCACGCCAGTAGTCGAAGATCTGGCTGCCCTCGACGTGGCGGCCGATGCCCCACGACCGGTGGTAGCCCCGGTCGAGCAGGTACTCTCCCCCGGCGGCTAGCGTGTCGAGGTCGGCCACCTGGTAGGCCGAGTGGAGGTACCGGTTGGCCGGGCCCAACGCCAGGACCAGCGTGTGGTGGTCGGCCGGCGTGCTGCCCCGGTCGCAGCGGTTGAAGCTCATCACCGGCCCCGCTTCCGCCGGCCCGGGTGGTGGAGGAAGTCGCTGACGATCAACCCCAGGTGCTCCAGGTCCCAGTCGAGCCACGCCAGGTCGTGGACCTTGACGAGGGGGTTGCGGGCGCGTCCCGGATGCTCGCCCGCCACTGCGCCGTGCTCGTTGTGGAGGCCGCTGTGGGGGTCCGTCTGCGTATTCATCCGAAGCCCTCCTTCGTAACTGATGATATCATCACTCATGATGTGATCATCTGTCAAGTATGTTTCCTCATCGATGACGAAAACCGCTACAATGTTGGTATCCACAGCCCAGGGAGATCCACGAACAGATGGCCGAGCCGACCGTCACCACCAACCGCCTCGAACGGCGCAAGGCCCGCACGCGGGCGGCCCTCATCAGCGCGGCCCAGAGCTTCATCGCCGCCGGGAACCTCAACGTCCCGATCCTGGAGATCACCCAGGCCGCCGACGTCGGACTGGGCTCCTTCTATAACCACTTCCAGAGCAAGGAGGAACTGTTCGAGGCCGCCGTCGAGGACGTTCTCGAACTGCTCGGCGGCCTCCTCGACGAGCTGACCGCCGACATCGACGACCCGGCCGAGGCCTTCGCCCAGAGCTTCCGACTCTTCGGCCGCTTCCACCGCCGCAACCCCGACATGAGCAGGGTCTTCCTCAACAACGGGCTGACCATGGCCGGCTCGGGCCGGGGCCTCGCCCCCCGGGCGCTGCGCGACATCCAAGCGGGCGTTCGCGCCGGACGGTTCACCGTCGGCGACCCCGAACTCGCCATGACCATCATCGCGGGCGCTGCCCTCTGCCTCGGCCAATTCCTCCACGACCACCCGGAACGCGACGACGCCGAGGCCACCGATCAGGTCACCGAAGACCTCCTCCGATTGCTCGGCGTTCCCACCCGGCAGGTCCAGCGGATCATCCGGCTGCCCCTCCCCGACCTCGATGCCCTGCATGGTCGCGACGATCACGCCACCCCCCCGGCCCGGCCGGCCGGACAGCACGCCAGGCGCTCCCGCTAAGACCCCTCCGCTGTCCCGCGACACCGCCGCAAACGGCGTCGGCGTCGTGGTGGGCTGTCGGCCGGGATCTGCCATCACGTCAGCTCGGTGCGCTGCCGCTGGCGGCAACGGTGTGTCGGGCCGCCGCGGGTGGTTGCTCATCGGCGTATCTGACGACGGTGCGTTGGGTGCCCAGGTCGATGGCGCCGTCGTCGGTGGCCACGGTGGCCTGGACCACATCGCCGTCGTGGAGGTATTTGGGGTTGCGCGCTTGGCTGTCGAGAAACGACTTCCACTTGACCGCCGGGGGCAGCACCGAGGCGATGACTTGGACTGGTTTGGTGGGCGCGCTGATGGCGGTTCCCACCGGTGTGCCGGTCAGCAGCAGATCCCCGGGGTCGAGCCGCTGGAACCCGGTCAGTGTCTGCAGGGCCTCGACGGGCCGGTAGAGCATGTCCGCGGCCGTCATGTTCTGACGCAGCTCGCCGTTGACCCACAGCCGCAGCCTCAGGTCGGTGAACCGCCGCAGCTCGTCGGTGTCAACAAGCACCAGGGCTGGGCCGACGGGGGTGAAGGTCGGGTACGACTTGGATTCGAAGTACTGTCCCTTGGGCAGCTGAATGTCCCGGGCCGAGATGTCGTTGGTGACGACCAGGCCCGCGACGTAGTCGGCCAGGGTGTCGGCGGTGACGGTGGTGCCGACGGGCATCGGGCGGTCGAAGACCAGCCCGATCTCCAGCTCGTAGTCCAGCAGCCGGACGTGGGAGGGCTTGATCACGTCGTCGTACGGCCCGCTGATCGAGCCCGACGCCTTGCGGAAGAACGTACACGCCACGGTGTCCGGGTCCAGGCCCGTATCCCGGATATGCGAGAGGTAGTTCGTCGCCAGGGCCACCACGCGACACGGCGTGGTGACCGGCGAGACCAGGGCGAGGCTGTCGACGGGCACGGTATCGGTGGCCGCGCCGGCGGCGGTGATGGCTGCCCGGTCGGCGAGCAGCTCGGCGGTGGTGGTGGCCGTGGTGGTGAGCTTGGCCGCGCCGGTGGGGGTGCATACCCACCAGGCGTCGGCGGTACGCAGGACGGAGGTGGTCATGACGTGGCTCCCTTGATAAAGCCGCGCAGGCGATCGACGTCGAACTCGTTGTCGGCTTGGAGAGCGCTGACGACGCCCCACAGGTCGCGCAGCACGTGGGGACCAGGTTTGGTGCCGAGGAACTCGCTGGTGGCCCGCGGCCCCCACTGGGCCAAGCCCGACACGGTCATCGGCGCCCATCCCGGCTCCATCGTGGCGTCGAACAGGTCGCCGTCGGTGAAATGCTCGACCATGAAGCCGTCGGGATCGCGCCAGTAGTCGAAGATCTGACTGCCCTCGATGTGCCGCCCGATGCCCCATGCGCGCTGGTAGCCGTGGTCGAGCAGGTACTCGCCGCCGGCGGCCAGGGCGTCGAGGTCGGCGACCTGATACGCCGAGTGCACATAGCCGTTGGCCGCCCCCAGGGTCAAAGCCAGCGTGTGGTGGTCGGTCGGCGTCGTCCCCCGGTCGCAGCGGATGAAGCTCATCACCGGGCCCCGCTCCCGCTGCCCGGGGGAGTGGAGGAAGTCGCTGACGATCAGGCCCAGATGCTGCAGATACCAGTTCAACGTCTCGAGATACGTCGTGCTCTGCATCACGACGTGTCCCAGCCGCTGGATCGTGGCCGGCTGTCTGGGCGGCCGCTGGGTGGCGTTGGCTCGCCGGACGTCGTGGCCGATGTTGAGGGGAAGCGGCTCCTGGGTCGGCAGGCCGGCGAGATCCTGGGGATCGGCCACGACCCACACCGGGGTCCCGCTCGGATCGACCAGGTCGACGGCCACCCCGCCCAGGGTCTCCGGCAGCCTGGTGACCGTGCGCCCGGTGGCCTCTGCCAGCCGGCGCACGTCCCGCGCGTCGCCCGCCCGGAAGGCTGGGCCGACGAACCTCGACCGTGTCCCCTGCCGGATCACGACACACGGCGAGCCGGCGTCGGTGCCCCGCAGGTAAAGCTCGTCGCCTGCGCGCAGCGCGGTCGTGAACCCGAAGTCCCGGGCAAACTGCCCGGCCCGGTCGAGGTCGGGCTTCTCGAAGACCAGCCACGCCAGATCGTGCACCTTGACGATCGGGTTGCGGGCTCGTCCCGGATGCTCACCCGCCACTGCACCCTGCTCGCTGTGCAGGCCGCTGTGGGGGTCCTGCTGCTCGTTCATCTGAGGTCCTCCTTACACAAGGTGCCCAATGATCATCATCACTGATGAGCAGTGAGTCGATTCACAATGGTGATGACTTCCTCAGCAGTGATGACGTGCTCTAAGAAGTTGTCAGGTCAGACCAAACGCAGCTCGTCGTTGTGGCCGGGTAGGACGTCGAAGTACGCAGCGACGGCACCAATCGCCCCAGACCTTGCCGGCAGCCTCGGCGCAGGCCCCCTACGCCCAGCCCACGACTTCAGCGGCCTGGACCTCAGCAGCCGCTCGGCACGGCCCGGTGCCAACGACGCTAGGGCGCGGCAGCCGACGTCGAATCCCCGAAATCCTTAGTCCACTGGTCCCAGTGAATATCCATACCGCACGACCGCGGGCCGCGCCCGGGTAGCGTTCTCGGCTCCGATGACGCTCGAAGGCAGGCGCGGGGTCAGCGGTGTCCGTCCAGCAGTGGACGCTGCTCGGAGGCGGGGATCGGGTGCAGGACGCCGAAGCCCTGGTTGATGACGCGGTGGGCGAGCTGGGTGCGGGACGTCACCCCAAGCTTCTGGAACACCTTGCGCAGGTGGTACTCCACGGTGCTCGGGGTGACGAACAGCTGGGCAGCGATCTCCCGGTTCGCTTGTCCTCGGCTTACCAGGGCGGCGATCTGCGCCTCCTGGGGGGTGAGCTCCGCGGGGGTCCCCAGCACCCGCTTCCGGGCGTGCTCACCCGTGGCCCGCAGCTCCACGCGCGTCCGCTCGGCGAAGCCGTGGAGGCCCATGCCGTCGAACATGTCGAAAGCTGCACGCAGCTGATCGCGTGCCTCCCGCCGCCAGCGCCGGCGGCGCAGCCACTCGCCGTAGAGCAGGTGGGTACGGGCGAGTTGAGGAGCGGCTCGGGTCCGGCCGAGCAGGGGCAGCGCGTCCTCGTAGTCCTGCCCGGCCTCGGCTGGGGCGGCCAGGAGAGCCCGAGAACGGGCGAGCAGGCCCAGAGCAAGAGGAGTGCCGGTCGCGGTGGCACGGTCCTCCAAGCGCTGCAGCGCGCGTTCTGCCAGGTCTCGCCGACCGGCGCGGACGGCGGCCTCCACCAGGTCGGGCAGTGCCTGGGTCCCGACGAGCGGCGTGTCATCGGTGTACGCCGAGTGCAGGCACCCCACGGCGGAGCCGTAGTTGCCGAGACTGATCTCCAGCACCCCGAGGAAGTACGCCGCCATGGCCATCTCACCTGCGGCGCCCCTGCCCGGGGCCTCCCGTGCGACGGCCGCTGAGATCGCCCGCGCCTGCGCCTCTCGGCAGCTCAGGGCGAGAGTCAGCACCGTGTGGGCGCCCGAGGGAGGCACGATGCGGGGATTGCCGGTCACCTCCGCCAGTTCGTGGGCCTCCGACTCGGCCGCCCGTGCCGTGGCGAGCCGGCCGCCGGGCCCGTCGACGAAGGCGCTCCGGAAGGCCAGTGCGCCGGCCAGCTTGGTCAACGCGCCGCTGTCGCGGGCCCGATCGATCCAGTCAGTGGTCAGCCGCTCCACCGATGCGTCGTCCAACAGATCGACGGCCGCAATGGCGACCAGGAGCAGCCGCCGGAGGGCGACGTCGGGGTCCACCTCATTCACGAGGAAGGCCTGCACCGCGCGGCGCAACGTCGGCACGGCCGCCGCATAACCACCCGTCACCCGCGCGGTGTAGCCCTGCAGCAGCAAATCGGGGACCGAGTCCCGAGGGTCCCGTATGGGCGGCAGGTCACGCGCTGTCCGGGCGATCTCCTGGAGCAAAGCGGTGCTGGAGGCCCATCCGGCGAACACGACGGCCTCCAGAGCAGAAAGCAGCGCGTCCCTCGCGGCGGACGGCTCCAGCGGTCGCAATCGCACTGCCGCACAGACCAGGGCGGAGGCGGCGTCGGCCACCTGCCCGCAGGCAAAGTCGATCTTGCCCTTCAGCCCAATGGCCTGCGCGGTCGACCGCGGATCGCGAAGGCCGGGTGCCGCCTCGGTCAGCAGGGCACCCGCTCGGTCGACCGCCCCCGCAAGCAGGTGGGCATCCGCTGCCGACAGCCGCCGCTCGGCCCGCCGCTCCCCGTCGGGAGTCAGCAGCGCCGCGCGTTCCAGCAACGTAGCCGCGGCGGCGTAGCCACCACGGCTCCGGGCCCGCTCCGCTGCCGCCTCCAGCTGGGCCGCGACCCCTTCGCCGGGCCGAGCGGCGGCTGCGGCCAGATGCCAGGCTCGGGAAACCGCGTCAAGCTCCGGATCGCATGCCGCCGCCAGGGCCCGGTGGGCCCGCCGCCGCTGGACCGCGGTCGCGGCGTGGTAGACCGCCGACCGGACCAGAGGGTGGGAAAACCGCACCTCCGGCCAGAAGACCACCAGTCCGGCGGCCTCCGCTGCCACTGCGGCGGACTCCGGGATGCCCAGCGCGCTGGCCGCCTGCCACAGGCGATCACCCGGGCCCGGCTGATCCGCCGCCGCCAGCAACACCAGCGTCTGCGTGTCCGGGGGCAGGTCCCGCACGCGCCGCACGAACAGGACATTGAGCTGGTGGCCGACGGGCAGCGGCTCAGGCAGCGGCGCTCGCCCGCCCAGTTGCTTCGGGCTCAGCTCACGGGCGGCTTCCACGATGGCCAGCGGATTGCCACCGGTCTCGGTGATAATTCGCGCCGCCACTCCCGCGTCGACCGGTCGGCTGATCGAAGTCTCGAGGAGTTCGTAGGCGTCCTGCTCCGGCAAGCCGGCGATTCCAAGACCCGGCAGGGACTGCAGGCGCGGGTGCGGTTCCATCGTTTCCCGGATCGCGAACAGCATCCCGACACGGTCGGCCAGCAGCCGGCGTGCCACGAAACTGAGGGTGTCGGCGGACTCGTCGTCCAGCCATTGCGCGTCATCGATCACGCACATGACCGGCCGGATCTCGGCAGCGTTTGCTAACAGCGTCAGCACGGCCAAGCCGACCAAGAACGGATCCGCCGGCGGCCCGCTCACCAGCCCAAAGGCCACACCCAGCGCCCGCCGCTGCGGCTCGGGCAACCGGTCCACGGCGGGCAGGAGCGGCACGAGCAGTTGGTGGACGGCGGCAAAGCCCATGGCCAGCTCCGACTCGACCGCCACCGTTCGGACGATCTGCAGGTCCGCGGCACGCTCGACCGCGTAGTCGAGCAACGCCGACTTCCCCACCCCGGGCTCCCCGCGCAGGACCAGCGCGCCGCTCATCCCCGCCCGCACACTGTCGAGCACGTGGTGGATCGCCTGCTTCTCCGCACGGCGGTCGATCAATCGCACCCCACGACCGTAGCCCTGAGCGCCCTGTGTGACGAGGGACGAGCGCGGTGGCCCACGCAGCCAACAGTCGCGAGCCTGTTCGCCGCTGAGCTCGGCCTGGACCCCCGCTGCGATATCCAGGTGCTGACCCCACGTATCGCGGTGCTGCCGGAGCCGGTGTCCCCTAGAGAAGCCAGGCTAGTGTGTCGTGAATGAATGTGCTTTACCTCGGTTCGACTTAGTGGCATGGTATCCGTCATGAACCTAACGGATGAGGATCGCGTCGGTCTTGAGTCGTTGCTTCGTCGTGAGGGTTATGACGGGTCGGTCTCGGCGCGGGCGCAG
>JAFAUB010000048.1 GCA_019243635.1 Pseudonocardiales bacterium | reverse complement strand
GGCCGAACTCGACGCCGTCGCCGACGAACTCAACAACCGTCCACGGCAGACACTCAACTGGAAGAAACCGACCGAAGTCCTCAACACATTCCTGGTCGAGGCTGGTTGAAGCTGGTGGTGCGTTCACTACTTGACACCAAGCAGTGTTTTCGTGTCATGCCCGAATCGATGATATGACACCGCGCGGTCAATCGTGGTCGGCGCCGGCCTGTAAGGCGAGTCGCTCCTGGAGTCGACGGTGACGGAACTGGTACACTGAGCCTACTCGACGAAGCACCTGGCGGTCGTGCGCGTCCGCTAAGAACATCATCAACCGCAGTGGCAGCCGCCGCTGACAGGCCAGCCAGATCCGAGCTTGGCTGAACCGTCCGTAAGGCCCACTGCTGACGTATGTGATTCCCACGGCCAGGCCACCGCCCATGCCGAGGGCGTGGCTGATCCCGAACCAGAACGGAATACCGATAATGAGCGATGTCAGCAACCCGATCACCAACCTTGCATTGCGGTCTAATCGCAGCACCCTGGCCGGGCCCACCTCGCGGTCCAGCTCCACAGGTTCTATCCCGAACGGAAAAAAGAACAGCAGAATGGCCAGGAATAATACGGTCATGCCTACTGACAACGCTAACGTCACGCTCGAGTTGTAGAGCGTGGCGCTGAACACCAAGGCGCCGACGAGTCCTACGAGCAGCCCAAGCCTGGCCACGGGACCGGACATGCGTAGTCGGAGCCTTGGCAACCTATTCGGCCGTCCGGCCGGTGACTCGATAGCGGGCCTTGTGGAGATGCCCGCCGCGATCCCGGCGGACACACCAAAGGTCACCTCGAAAACAAGTCCATTGAGGGGTGTGCCAGCAATGGTGAGCGATGCGGCGATGGTGAGCCCTATCGTGAGAGTGGTGAGCATACCCGCCAGGGCTCCTGCCTGCCGTGATGACAGTGCGTATGTCAGTTGCCACCAGGCCAGGTCGAAGGTGCGGTGACTGTCAAGATGACGCGCAAGAAATGTCAGCCAACGCCGAGCCTGGTCGGGGGTCAGCTCATAGGTAGGTCTCTGTCGGACTTCGCTGGGCCAAGGTTTCTTCTCATAGGCGGTGGGAACGAGCCCGTCACAAAGGCGACGCTCGACAGCCTCCCGGTCAGGGAAGCGACTGGCATCAAGCAGCTCGGAAGGGGTGGTGTCAGGTGCCAGGTACACGGCGCGGGCCAGGCTGACCATCAGCGGGCTCGCCAGCGCTTGGGCCAATGGCGCGTCGGGGTCCGCTGGCAGCCCGGCGAGCACAGGCTGCCAGCGAGCGGCTGCGGGCTCGGTGGCAGTCAGGAAGGTGACGGCATCATCGAGACCGACGGGCTCGAGCTCCACCACAACCGCGCTGGTCAATACCTGACCGCTTGCTGTCACGGCGTCCTGGTACTCGCTCGTGCGGCAGGTCAGTACCAACGGTCGGTCACCCGTCGCCTGGTCCACTGCCTCGATCGCGGTTGGGCGCAGCGCATCCGGTATCTCGTCCAGCCCATCCAAGATCGGCACGACTCGGCCCGTAGCGATCAGTCCAGATGCCGCGTTGCTGCCGTAATCCGAAGCGAGGAACGGGAAGTCTCGTGTGAGTTCGTCGGCCAGCCAGTCGTCGAGACGTTGACCATCTGGATGCCAAGAGGCCATCAGCGCCGGGAATGGTACCGGTTCGGTTGACTGCGTGTCCTCCAGTAAGCCGAGCGCGAGCATCATTGCCGCGATCGTCTTGCCGGAGCCCGCCTCGCCGAGCACCACCAGCTGCCGGCTCTGCAGCATCCTGAATGCGGCAGCCATTTCACCGACGGTGCCCCGCGTGGATATCGGCATCGTTCGCCCGGGTGAGTTGTCATCGTACGGATCTGCCCATGGATGGACCGCATTAGTCAACTCTGCGGCCGCCCAACGGACTGTTAGCGGAGGTGCGCCGCGAAGCCCCCGTACCGCCATCTCGTGGTTCCAGTCGCAGCGCAGTGCCTCAGTCAGGCGGCGAGCAGCGAGTCGAGCCGCCCGCCGCTGTCAGATAAAGACGCCTTCTGTCGGCTTCCTGTCGATGGCCCCAAGTTTTCCTCAAGCATCCGACGCCGTCATCTCTGGGTACTCGGTGTTGATCGGCAAAAAAGCTGGAGGTTGACAGGAAGCTGCGGCCCCGGGGTCTTCGTTGCCGGGTAAGGTTGCATTATCGACGGGCGTCGGGATAACCCCTTTGGTTTCGATGGCTTCTGTGGTCTCTCCGGCGACTCCAGTCGTCGGGACCTTCGCGCCTGCCGTGGATGTTCCCGGATGACTGACGGAAAATTGTCGGCGAAACTGATCGACGTGATCTCTTGAACATGCTCGGTCGGTCAAATAGACGAAGAGTTGGTTGTATGCGGCACATACTTGCCATGTCACATGGCTCGTCCGATAGCTCATGAAGACGGTTGTCATGGTCAGCGGTCACCTCGGCACGACCCCAGCCGCAAGGCTGTGGGATGGGATAGGTACGTAAGCTGAATCAACGCAGCCTCCGCGCGGCCCGAGAGCGATGTTGGACAGGATACCGGAAGCCTGGACGAATCCGGCTCTACTGCTGTTTCCGTGGGTCGGTCCGGGCGCCACATAGGGTATGAGCTGGTGGCGCACCTACGGGATTTCGTCGCGTCGCGAGCGGACGCGTTGGTGTTCACCACGCTTCGCGGTGGCCCGATGGGACGGGAAACGTCAGCCCGCTGGTGAAGTGGGGTAAGGACGTAGCGGGTGTCGGTGCACCCGGGCTGCGGTTCCATGATCTGCACCGTACCGGGCACACGCTGGCCGCCCCCGGGTGCTGGCAAGCATGGGACACGCTGCGAGCCGGCGCGTTCGCTGCGGGGTCGGTGTCTCCGCTCGGCGTGGCGGTGACCGGATGTTCCCAGCGAACTTTCAGGCACTCCCAGTGAACTCTCAGTTACTTCACGCAACCGTATTTTGTGCCGCAACGTCCCTTCTGAGGTCCGTACGTACTCGATCGAGGAGGGTTCACCATGCATCTAGGCCGGACAGCACTTCGAGGCAGCGCCCTAGCGCTCTGTACCGCTGGCGCGCTGGCGCTCGGAGTGGGCTCGGCGTCGGCCGACACGCTCACCCCGGCTCCGCGGGTGGCTGTGATCAGCTCCAGCCACCCGGGGTACCGCATGGACTGGGACTACTGCGATGACTGGAACCACCGTGGCGAGGACGGTTGTCGCGGGGACCACTGGACCTGGGACCCGGCCCATCACTGCTGGGTTCACGACCGTTGGGATGGCCACCGGTGGAACCGTCGGGGAGACTTCTGGTCCCAGTATTGCGATGACTGGAACCACCGTGGCGACGGGCACTGTCGTGGGGACCGGTGGACGTGGGATGGCCACCGCTGGAACCACGACCGTTGGGATGGCCGTCAGTGGAACCGTCGGTGAGCATCTTCGCCACGAGCGTCGGATAATCCCTCACCGGATGGCCTGGCCCGCGGGTTCGTGCAGGTTCCGCGGGCCAGGCCCGGCCTACCTCGGCTGTGGTGACGGTCCAGTGCTCCCGAACGGGGGCGTCGTCAAGGAAGCCGCCATGAGGTGCCGAGGGCGCTGTTCTGCTGGCCGGCAAGGCTGAGTTGAGCGAGTCCGCGAACGATTCCCCACCTCACGTGATGATCAGTTATCGAGGTGCTGAACAGCGGAAATGTCATCAAATGGTTCCTGGCAGCGGCTTGTTCGACAACACTGCGGCCCCGGCGAGAGAACGCCTGACCGCCTGGCTACGGTAGCGCGGCAACCAGGCCGGGCCGCTGTGGCCAGGTGAGCATGGCCGGTTGACCACCTCCGGCGTCACACAGGTCATGCCCGCCGGCGGCGAGAACGCCGGCGGGCGATCTTGTCGAGCTCGGTGTCGGTCTATGCGTCCCGATCGTTCGTCGGACTTCGAGCCCGAGTTCCTCGACCTCCTGAGGAGACAGGTTGAGGACGTTGCGGGCTTCGGTGATCGTGGTCGCGGCCCCAGAAGGTGTGGTGGATCGAGTAGGCCAATGAGGACGCAGGTCGGCCTCGGGTGACAGAGAGGGACGGGCGGGTAGGTGGGTCAGCACTTCCTGGGCGAGGGCCTCGGTATGTCCAGCTGCGCTGGTTGGCGGTCTGGAATGCGTGCTCTCGACGGAGCTGTCGCGATCTCGCCACGTCATCTGAGGACGTGGCCGGCGATCCGGGTGCTCGCGGTGGTGGGCTGCCTGGTGGGTGTCGCGGTGCAGTGTCTCTGGTGGGGGTGGCCGACCGACACGCTGCTCGTCTTCGGGTGGCTCAGCGCCGGGGCGCTGTGCTGGAACGCCGGCCAGCCGTGGTGTGGGGCGCTGCGGTGGGTGCGTGACTGGGGCCCTGTCCTGGGTCTGCTGGTGGGCTACGACTACAGCCGGGGGATCGCCGCGCATGGGCTGGCGCCGCACGTCACGGGGATGATCAGGGCCGACGAGCTCCTCACGGGCGGTCGGCTGCCGACGCTGTGGTTGCAGTGGCATCTCTATGACCCCCTGCGAGTGCACTGGTGGGACGTCCTCGCGTCGGTGGTCTACTTGTCCCACTTCGTTGCGGTGCCGGCGGTCGCGGGCGTGTTGTGGCTGTGCAGACGGGAGCTGTGGTCGGCGTTTGTGCGGCGCTGGCTATTTCTGACCATCGCCGGCGTAGCCACCTACCTCGCCTACCCCGCGGCACCACCCTGGTGGGCCTCGGTGCACGGCTATCTCGGTGCGCACGTCGAGCGGCTCTCCGCCCGAGGGTGGGCCGCCCTGGGCCTGGACAGCACTGGCCCCCTGTTCGACCAGGGTCAGGCGCTGGCCAACCCGGTCGCCGCGATGCCCTCGCTGCACGCCGCGTTCTCCATGTTCCTCGCAGTGTTCTTCCTACCGAGGGTGCCCCGGCGATGGAGACCCCTGTTGTTCGCCTACCCGCTGGCGATGATGCTCACCGTGCTCTACTGCGCCGAGCACTACCTCATTGACGTGCTCGCGGGCTGGAGTTACGTGCTGGCAACCTTCGTGCTGGTGGGCGTCGTCGAGCGGGGGTGGCAGCACAACATCGGTGCCACTGATCGGGGCCGCCACCGCCGCCACACTCGCCGCATTCCCCACCACGTCCCGACGGAGAACAAGCCACCTACTAGGAAAGAATGCACGGAGCGGACGACCGGGATCGAGCCCGTATGGCCGGCTGGGAAGACTGCGCCTGCCGCATGGTCAGGGGTTTCGACCTGCGGTCGGCCGGATCATGGTGCTCGGTGAATGACCGACACCGGCCTCCGCCGGATAAACCGACCGACAGCGATCATGTCGATCGCGGCGTCGACACTACGGCGTCTGTCTGGCGGAAGGTGCGTCGCGCCGGGTGGGCGGTGCTGTTCCGGTCCTCCTCTACCGGGCCCTGGTGGACCGGCGACCGCGCCGACCGTGAACTCACCCGGGGTGGATGCTGGTCCGCTCCGCTGAGCTGCCTGCCATCACGCTGCTGATCTCGGCGGAGATCACCGGGGCTAGCCACTGAGCGTAGCTGATGGTCAGGTGGTTGTCATCGCGGAAGACGAGGTTGTTGCCGACAATGACCGGGCACCGGGTGGCGGTGCAGAACAGTGAGGTCAGGTCGGCGTAGTAGCCGCCGCCGGCCGCCGTCGCGACCTGCTCGGCGGCGATGCCGGCGGCGTTGAGCGCCCTCGTGCGGTCGGGGGTGCAGGCGGTCGCGGAGTCCAGGTGCGCCGACAGGCAGGTGGGAACGGTCACCAGCGGATCGGGAATCGGGCCCAGCACCAGGACGAGGGCGCCAGTTGCCCGGATCGCGGTCACCATGTGGGTCAGGCTGGTGAGCCACTGTGCTCCGGACACGGTGAAGTGAAAATCCTGGGCGTAGCGGCGGGTCATGCCGAGGATGACCACGGCGGGCCGCTCGGCCTGGATTCGGGCGAGGTCTGGATCCGCCACTGGTCGCACTCGGTGTATTCCCGTCCCGGATAGGGGCTGCGGAGGGGCAGGTCGAGCAGTAGGGGACAGGTCGTCTTGGTGAGTGTCTCCGCTGCCGCAGGGGCCGCAGGCAACTGGAGGCAACCACCAGGCCGAGGCCACCGCCACGGCCACCAGCACGGTGATCCCAGCCGGGAGCAACCGCCGCGCCCGGGCACCGTAAAAGCGGGCCAACCGGACCGCACCGGTCATCACGACCTCCCGCCACAACAGACCGGTGATCAGAAACCCCGACACCACGAAGAAGACGTCGACGCCGACGAAACCACCGGGCAGGCCAGGAACCGCAGCGTGATACAAAACAACGGCCGACACCGCGACCGCACGAAGACCCTCGATGTCCGGCCTGAAACCACAACGGGGCTCCTGATCCACCATCGGCGCAGGCTACGACCCCGGGTACCGGCGACTTTCGCGCACCTGGCCGAGGTACGGGGCAGGATCCGGTGTACTGGTCGCCTGCGACGAGGAACCAGGCCGTGTCCTGTAGATCATGGGACGGGGTCGCGGAGCCAGATTCTGATCGAGGCGATGTCGACGGTGCCGTGGAAGATGTCTCGCGTTTGTCGTAGCGGGTGGCCACCGCGCGGAACAGTCTGAGCTTGTTGATGCAGCGCTCGACGACGTTGCGGTCCTTGTAGGCTTGAGGGTCGAAGTCGGATGGCTGGTCAGCTCGCCACCATTCACGCGAGGACATCACCAGTTCTTGCAGGACCCGCGACGCGGCGCCAGGGTGCCGACACCGCCGCTGTCGCCCCACGTTCCCGGCAGGAGAGCCGGGGAGATCGCCACCGGGATCGGACAGCGACCGTCAGCGGTGCCCTGTTCCCACGGCACGATGGACGCGTGACACTGCTGCTGATGGCTGACACGCACGTCCCGCACCGCGCCCGTGATCTGCCCGAGCAGCTGTGGCGGGCCGTCGCCGAGGCCGACGTCGTGGTGCACGCCGGGGACTGGGTATGCGTCGAGCTACTGAACCCGGGCTCCCCGACCAGCGCCGCCAACCGACCTGCGGCTGGATGACCGCAGAGATCGATGGAGGGCAACTCCACCTACTACGACAGCCGCATCCTGTGATTTTCGAGGTGTCGTCGGTGGTTCTGGCATGCTCGGCGGCACGCTGGGGTGACATCGCCGGCGCAGCCGCGGGCCGCACCCCGGACACGATGATCACGGTTTGGGTGCGTGGAGCGACACCACGTGTCGCTCCACGCACCCAAACCGTGATCATGTCCTGTCGGCTGCGGATCGAGATCACATCGTGCGGCTGCCGTACTACTCACCCGGACACGACGGGTGGCGCCGACGCTGCCGGATACACGATCATGCCGAGTGGCGGGCGTTGACGGTCCTGCATGTCGATGCACTGGCCTGAATAGAACAGGTGTCGGTGGCCTGGTGGCGCGTCGGCCCAAGGCATGTCGTCGAGCCTGAACGTCAGTATTCACACCACGTGAAGGGTCGGTGGCGTGACTGGTTTCTGTTTCGGTAGTGGCATGATCCGCCGCCGATGCGCAGACGAATCAGCAAAGCACTCTCATGTCGCTATCCGCGCGCGGGCGCCCGGCGTGGGCCGTGCTGAGCGGATCGCGCCATGGGGTAGGTGGGCGACGATTACCTGTCGTCGCGTATGGCCGGCACGGTCTCGGGTGGCGCGCACGCCCCGGGTGCGAGCCTGCGTGCCCTGATGGCACGCATGGGTCATGACGTCCCCCGAGGAGTGATGATCTACGAGCACGCCACCACTGTGGAGGATCGGGCGATCGCGGGCCAGCTGAGCGGTCTGGTCGATGCGCACCGCGCGGGGTCCGACGAAACGACCACTCAGACGGTCGATGCGGACGACGACGATGATGATGGCGACGACGGTTCGGCCGGCGCCACGGCCTCGTAATACGGTGGGGTATCGGGCGTGGCTGAGCGAAGCGAGTGGAGGCGTCGTTCGGTGGGTGATGAGACGCGGGCCCACTATGACCATCTGGCGCCGGTGTATGACCAGAACTGGGCCTATAGCCCGGACTTTCTGGAGTGGATGAGTGGTTGCATCCTCGCCCGTCTGCGGGTGAAGTACGGTGATCGGGTCGTGGATGTGGGGTGTGGCACGGGGCTGTACGCGCGTCGGCTGGCGGAACACACGGGGTCTGTGGTGTGTGTTGATCCTTCGGCGCGCATGCTGGAGCGGGTTCCGGACGATCCGCGGCTGGTGGTTGTGCGGGCGTCGGCGGAGGATCTGGCTTCAGGATCGACGGTGCTACCGAGGGGGCAGTTCGAGGCGATCCTGGTTAAGGAGGCGATCCATCACGTCGCCGACCGTGGAACGGTCATCGGTGGGTTGGCGAAGCTGCTGGCTCCCGGTGGTCGGCTCCTCATCGTGATGTTGCCGACCAGCATTGAGTATCCGCTGTTCCAGGCTGCGCACGACCGGTTCCGTGAGTTGCAGCCCTCTCCCGAGGTGGTTGCTGCGGTGATGGGTGATGCGGGGCTGGCGGTGGACCTGTCCTATGATGATTTCCCTCTGGTGTTCCCGACTGAGCGGTATGTGGCCATGGTGCGCGACCGTTACCTGTCGTTGCTGTCGATGTTCGACGATGAGGAACTGGCCGCTGGGGTGGGGGAGATTCGGCGCCGTTATCCGGGCGAGTGGGTGGAGTTCCGGGATCGCTTCGCCTTCGTGTTGGGTGTCGCGTCGTGAGCGCGACGACCAGGGTCAGTCCCGACGCAGGGCCGCGCGCGGGGAACTAGCCCTCGATGGGGAAGTTGTAGACGAGGCCGGCGCGATCGGCGCGGTGGACGAACCGGGAGACCTCGAAGGGTTCGCCGTCCTGGTCGAGGCTGGTGTGCAGGACGTCGAGGACGGGCACCCCAGGGGGCAGGTCGAGTTCCTGTGCTTCGGTTTGGCTGGCCATCCGGGCGGTGATCTCGTCCTGGCCGGTGGTCATGGTGTGGCCACGTTCTTCGAGCCGGCCGTAGATGCCGCCGGGTCCGGTCTCGGCCTGCAATAACAGGGTGCCCTCGGCATCAGCCCAGCGGAGGTAGGTGGTGACCACCTGCAGCGGCTCGTCGTCGGCGTAGTAGATGTTGCACCGACGCAGCACCGAAGGCTCTTCGGGCGATGCCTTCAACCGCTCCGCCACGTCGAAGGGTGGCGTGACCTGCTCGATCGAGGTCACCTCCACGCGGGGGGTCATGCCCTGGCGCGCCATTTCCAGCCGGAACGGTGTCAGTCCGGTTTCGCGGTAGGTGCGCCGTGAGTAGCGCTCACTGCCCCAGCGGACCACGCGCTGTTTCTCGCGGACGAACACCCCACGCCCGTGCCGCGCGGTGACCAGGGCCTCCTCGGTGAGCAGCCGGATGGCCTCGCGGGCGGTGTTGCGGGCGGTGCCGAAGCGCCGGGCGAGCTCGCGCTCGGAGGGCAGCTTGTCCCCGGGTGCCAGCTCCCCTGCGGTGATCAGGGCGCGCACCGCGTCGGCGATCCGGCGGCTCGGCAGTTGGCCCGCGGCCGTGTCCAGGTTCATGCCACTCACTCTACAACTGGTTTAAGCCAGCTGCTTGACGGGTTCGACCGCCTGTGCTTCACTGGCTCAAGCCAGATCTGGCTTGAGCCAGTGGTCGATGACTGGAGACAGGAGGCGAGGATGGCCGTTCCCGACGGCAAGCGGTTCCCGATGAAGTTCGACGAGCTGTCACCCCAAGGCGCGTACGTCGTCGGAGAGGTCCCGACGGAGTGCCAGTCCCGGGAGGAGAAGGCGCGGAACCGGCCGGTTCGCCCACGGACCGATGAGACCGGCGGACCACCGATCGTCAAGGTCACGATCGCTGATCCCTCGGCCGAGAAGGACTGGGACAGGTCGGTCACCGTGGAGATCGCCGCGCGGGTGCCGCCGGTACCGCCGGCCGCCGTCAACGGTCTGCCGTTCCGGCCGGTGGTGCTGAAGGGATCACCGGACAACCACGGGCGGAGACATCCGGGCAGGCGAAGTGGTTCACCTGGGTGGTCCGGGCGACCGGCAGGCACGCTGTCAACGAGACAAGCGCCAAGGGCACCGACGCGAGGCCCGGCGTTGCCGGTTCCGTTGATGTCCGACCCGCTGCGGCATAAGGGTCGGGTGGGGTCATGACGTTCACGGTGACCTGCTCACCCGGCCGGGACGCAGCGGCTGGGATACGGCGGATCGGACCCGGCTGGGCCTCGCTCGTGCTGTCCATGGACCCGGGCCGAGTCGTGATCGACGTGCCGTCGGTCAGTGGGGGAGCAGTGGTGCTGGCTCGGTTCTGCCGTGAGTTGGCTCGTGAGGCCTCCCGCATCGCGGCCGACCTGGACCCAGGCCGGGCCATCACCACCGGTGGCGAGTCATGACCCAACCGGAGGACGGAGGAAGTCGAGGTAGTGGTGGAAGGCGTGTTTCACACAATCGAGGAAGGGAGTCATGGTGAACTGGCACAGTTATTATGCCGACGGCCCGAACAAACGTCGTCGTAAGGCGATATCGGCGTCGTGTGGGTTGCATCGGGGTCCGGTGGGTTTCGCCAATCTCCTGGTGAGCATGCAGGAGGGGTCGATCGTGCTCGATCCCCATGTCACGGGCGCCTGTGTGATGGCTCTTGATGAGGAGAGCGCCAGGACGCTGCTCTACATATTGACGGAGTGGCTGGGCTGACCTGGACGGGGTAGCGGCCACGGCAGTGATGACGGCACGGGGAGGGGAGGTGGGGGTGATGGGCTCTGGCTGAACAGCACGCAGACAGCACGCCGGGGAATGGAGACCACTGACCACAAAGGCCCAGGCCTACAGAGAACGTTCTCTGGCCTGGGCCTTCATCGTGGAGCGGGTGACGGGAATCGAACCCGCGTCTAGAGCTTGGGAACCCTATAGTGCTGCCCTGGTCCAGGTCATGACCTGCGGTCGTCCGTGGTCAGGTGTGACCCCAGCTGACCGTTGCTGACCCCCTCTTGTGGCACGCGAGTGGCACAACGCGCCGGGTCCGGCCCCCGACGCGCAAGGCCTGGACTGTCACGTAGCGTGAGCTGGGTGAAACATTCCGTTTGACGGTCTCGTATATCTGGGTGATCTCTCACCTGACCGGGGCCGACTTGGCGATCTACCGGGAAAACAGAGGTTGAGCAGGTGAAACATGTCTCACTGGTTCTCACCGGTTCTTGCCGTAACTCGACGTCTCACGGCCTGGAGACGGCCTGATCTTGATCTGTTCACCATCGTGAGGCTCCCGATACCCGACGACCACTGATGACGCTTCTATGTGTTGTCAAGTAGCCGATGGGTTTTTGTCTCTTTTGTCTGTTCGTGGGGGTCTGTGGGGATGTCGTGGCGGTTTGTGGGCTGTCCCTGTCAGGTCGGGGGCGCCCTGGACCTGCGGGCCTCTGCGGTCCCTTGGCGGGTTTGGAGTGAGCGTCCTGTCGCCGGGGCACGGGCCGGGGATCCCCGGGCTCCGCCCAGACCCGGCACCGCGTCGGAGATGAGGGTGAGGATCGGCGGTGATCTCCTCGCGGCGCGCCCGAGGGCTGCCAGACCGGGGGTCCGGAGCGCAAGCCATTCTTTCCCGGCTTGCGCTCCGGACCCCCGGTCTGGCAGGGAAGACCCGCGCCGTGAGGAGATCACCGCCCAGGCGGAGCTGGTGGAACAGACAACCATCGCAGGTGGGAGGTACTGGGGGCCGAGGCTTTGTTGGAGCTAACCCCCGCTGGTGTTTGGGTAGAAGCGAGAATTCTTGGTCATATCCGCAGGTCAGGTTTGGGCGGTGGGGATCATCGCGATGGTGAGGCTGCGGTAGAGCTGGCGGGCGATGTACCGCTTGAGGCAGCGTCGGATCTCGCGACCGGTTTTTCCTTCAGCACGGCGGCGGAGCGTGTAGGCCTGGGTTTTGAGGTCGCTGCGCATCCGGGTGGTGGCGATGATGTGGATGGCCTTGTTCAGTGCCCGGTCTCCGCCGCGGTTGAGCCGGTGGCGCACGGTACGCCCGCTGGAGGCCTCGATCGGGCTGGCCCCGGCGAGTTTAGCGAAGGCGGCATCGTTGCGGCAGCGACCAGGGTGGGAGAACGACACGATGGCCTGGGCGGCGCTGACCGGGCCGATCCCGGGCCGGTCAGTCAGCCCCGGGGCCAGGTCGTTGACGATCGCGGCCAGCTGGGCGCGGTTGACCTTGAGCGCACGGGCTGCCTCGCGCAGCGCCAGGGCGAGCCGGCGGATCTCGCCGTGGCGCACGGCCTGCTGGCGGCTGGCCTCGCGGGGCTGGCGGCGCCGAGCCAACCCAGCCAGGACGGCGTCGCTGAGGCGGGCACGGGCCAGGCGGCGGTCGGTGTCCTCCCCGTCGCGCAGCAGCGCGCGGAGCCGGTTGGTCTGCCCGGTGGCCGTGGTGGTCAGCTCCTCCCGCGCGCACAGCAGGATCCGCAGGGCTTCACGGTCGCCGTCGGCACGGGGAGTGGGCAGCCGATCGGCGTGGAGTTGCAGCGCGCTCAGCACGGCCAGGTGCGCGTCGATCGGGTCGGACTTGCCCTTGCCCCGGCGCGTGGTGCGAGTGGGTTGTTCGCACTCGATCACCGTCAGCCCGGCCGCGGTAGCGGCGCGGGCCAGCCCGGCACCGTAGCTGCGGGTGCCTTCGATGCAGATCACCAGCCGCGGGCCGGGAGCGTGGTCTGCGACCCAGGCCAACAGCTGCGCGTAGCCGGCACTGTCGTTGCTGATCGAACAGGTGCCGACCGGGGCGCCGGTCGGCAAGGCGAGCTCCGCGTGGTGGGTGTCGCGATGGGTATCGACACCGATGACGGCGTCGATGAGTTCTGCCAACATGGGCACTGGCCGATGATCCTTTCTGAAGGGCACGGTCAACGTCGGCACCGGCCTGGGCAAGGGTCACCGGAGTGGCACATCTGTGACGGGTCACGCTCGCGCGGACATGCTTCTGATCAAGCCAACTGGTGGGCCAGACCGGTGCCGGCAACCACGACGGACAAGTCATCAGAAACGCACACCGAAGCGGCCAGATCTTGCATGGTTCACGTCGCGGTCACCGGCACCCAGCCTGGTGGTCCTCCACCCAGGAGCACCGCAACGACACTCACAGATCTTGCACGCGGGGAGCCGTGTGGCATCCCGTCGACCTGGCGGAGCCCGACCACACGGCGCCCCGGGGGCAGCCCTCGACATGACCGATGACGGCCTTCGGTAGCTCTGCCCTCGGGGCGCCGTGTGGTAGCCCTGGGGGGAGGTCGACGGGATGCCACACCCTGCCCACCCTGTCCCGCCTCCCCCGTGCTGGTGGCGGCCATCCTGGAGGCCTGCCCGCCCGGCGAGGGCCTGGTTTGGTTAAATTGTCTCCGACACCGGTGTGATGGATTCTCCCGCGCCACGTAACTGGGCGATCACTGACTGAGATTACAGATCTGTGGCAGAGTCGAGACGATGATCAATAAGCGGTCGTTGCGCCCGAAAGGGCAGCGCCTGACGCTGATGGTGTCAGTGGTGTTGCTCTTGGTCGCGAGTGGACTAACGGTCGCGCAGAAGTGGATCGGCGCCCCGTGGTGGACGTCAGTCGTCACTGCTGGCCTTGCCGTGGTAGTGGCTGGAACCGGTCCATTGTGGCAGAACTCGCGCAAGCATCGGATGGATGCCGCGATCAAGGTGCGGCGTAGTGTGCGGGGTGGCCGAGGGTCCGCTGGTGATCACCTGCCCACGGTCGCCGAAGTGGATCTACGCACGTTGCGGATTCACCCAGCCGTCATCCACATGCCCTACCTGCACCGAACCGCCAAGGAACAAGAGGTGCGTGAGCAGTTGCACGCGGGTCGGCCGGTGCTCCTAATCGGATCTTCGATGGTCGGTAAGACCCGCTTAGCCGCTGCCGTGGCCCGCGATCTGTACCCTAATCGCCCCATACTCATTCCCGACAGCACAGCCGCCCTAGCCGGGTTGGACGAAGCTGACATGCTGCCCTGTGATCACGTGATCTGGCTCGATGACCTGGATCGGTACCTGAGTGGAGATCGTCTGACAGCTGGCCTGATCGAGCGCCTCACCGAGCGCAACGCCGTCGTGGCTACCTTGCGGACCCGGGAGTGGGACCGGATCCAGCCCACCGATCGGTTGCGACCACCAGAATGGGATGTTCTGAGCGTCTTTGAAAAGGTCACGTTGGATCGCGACCGTGATCGACCCAGCGACGAAGACTTGGCGCAGGCCGTGCCTGACCCCGAGGTCCGTGAGCGCATCAATCGGGTGGGCATCGGCGAGTACGTCGGCGCTGGCCAGCACATCGCCGATCAGCTAGCCCTGGGAGCCCAGTCCCACCCGCTCGGATACGCTCTTGTGCATGGCGCTGCCGACTGGTGACGAACGGGCATCACCCGGCCAGTTCCTGCCGATCTGTTGCCGGACCTTGCCGCCCCGTACCTGACTCCGCGACAGCGCATCGCTCTGGCTGACAAGGAAAAGTACACGGACGCATTAGCGTGGGCGACCCGAGAGATCAACCCTACGGTAGCCCTTCTCGAACCAGGCGACGGCAACTACACCGTGTATGACTTTGCGCTCGATCGACTCACCACGACTGATGAAGCGCCCCCGGCGGAGACCTGGCAGCTCGTCGTTGACAATGCCGAGGTGGGCGAGCTAGACGCGATTGGGTATCAGGCCGAGGTCACTTATGGACATCACGATGTTGCTGAGCGCGCTTACCGGCTCGGCGCCGACAACGGCAACGTGTACGCCATGGCCTTCCTCGGGGACCTGCTCAAGGACAACGGTGAGCTGGGTGAGGCCGAAACCTGGTACCGGCGAGCCGCCGACACCGGCAACGACTACGCCATGACCCGCCTCGGGAACCTGCTCAAGGACAACGGTGAGCTGGGTGAGGCCGAAACCTGGTACCGGCGAGCCGCCGACACCGGCGACGTTGGAGCCAATTGACACACTGCTGCTGAGGGCCTGAAGAGGTGCGATGACGGCAGTGACCGGTTGCCCGCGCGGGACGATCCGCGCGAGCACGGCCGAAGGCCGCGCGCAGCAAGCGGAGTCGGCCCGCGCGGGCAGGCGAGCAACCCCGTTAGAGCGACGCCGCCACAGGCGGCGTGCTTGATCCCATAGAGGTTAATTCGGCAACGCACGGACCGTGTTTGTGCGTTCGTGGGCTTTGGCGGACTGGGCGGTGAGTTGAACGGCGACGGACGCGTGGGGTGCGGCGTTGGTACCGGTGTCGGCGTAGTCGAGGACGGACTGCGGGTGGCCTTGGGTGGGGGCGGGCCGGGCGCGTATGGCTGCCCATGGTGAACGCTGGGTCGCCGGGCCTGGTGGTTGTTTACCGCGTCAGGTGGGTACTTTGTACTGTAGTATCAGGGTGTCGCCTGGGACGATTGAGACCATTACTCGCACCGCCATGTCCTGCGCTGTATAACCGGTGCGGGTGTGCTCCGCCACGGGAGTCCCCGCGGGTATCTGTAGCCGCTGCGTTTCGGTGGGAGTAGGCATGCGCGTGATGATCTCGTCGATATCGTAGGTTTGCGGGTAGCCGGCTTCGGCGAGAATGTCCTCACGGGTTGTGTCGCGCGGTTCGGCCAGTTCCGTTCCTCGCACGACTCGTTCGTCGAAATAGTCATCCGAGATGACCGTGGGTTTTCCGTCGATGTACCGGACCCTCTGCCTGACGACGCATAGGTCATTGGTTGGGCTGAGGTTGAGTCGTGCGGCTATGTCGGTGGGTGGGGTGATAGTGGTCACCACGAGGTCTTGCCGCGTGGGGTCGTGACCTTGCCGCTCGATGTCCGCTTCCCAGGCATCCGCTGTTGTCATGGTGGTGCTCTCCGGAAGCTCGAACTCCGACAGACGCCAACGTAGCCGTTGGTGACTGCGCACGATGCGCCCACGTCGGGGACGTACGGTGACGAGGCCCTCTCGCTCGAGGGCTTGCAGCGCGGCTCGCGCCGTCTGCCGGCTGACGCCGTGGTCCCGGGCCAGCTCGGGTTCAGACGGGAGGAGGGCACCGGGGCCGAGAGCCCCCGTCGTGATCTGTTGTCGCAGCTCAGCGGCGATCTGCTGCGTTCGTGGCTCTGGCTGGCTCATGCTGTCAGGCGCCTCCTTGACAGACAAGGGTACGCGGGTCTACCTTGACCTCTTGTACAGACAAGTTAGTACGGACAAGATGTCACGAGAGCGAGGAGTGCCGGACGAGGACAAGAAGAAGCCCCGGCCGGTGTCACAGCACCCGCCGGGGCGCGCATCGAGACAGTGGAGGCATCGCGATGCAGATCAAGGGTACCCCGGTCTACCGGGTGAAGGACGTCGCCGCCATGGTCGACGTCGACGTTTCCACGATCTACCGGGCTATCCAGTCCGGCGAGCTAGACGCGTACAGGGTCGGCAAGTTGCTACGCGTCCCCGCCGCAGCCATCCAGGCGTATCTGAAGCGGCCAGCGGTTGTGACATCACCACTCAGCAGTGGAGCCGAGCTCACCTCGGCGCGGGCTGACGAGACGGAAGATCACGAACAGGAGGGGTGAGTATGGGAGCGCCACGGTATGCGCGGTTCTCGGTGGACTTCGAGGAGTGGTTCCCGCAGGGGTTGTACCTGGTCGGTGCGATCCAGGCGGTGACGGAGTACCAGTCCCAGGAGGACAAGGCCCGTAACCGGCCGGTGCGGCCTCGGCTGGATGAGGTGACGGGGCACCGGCTGTTCCGGGGGACCTTCGCGGACCCCTCGGCGGAGAAGGACCGGGAGAAGTCGGTCACGGTGGAGTTCGCGTGCGCGCACCAGCCGGTCCCCCCGGAGACCGTGCCGGGGCTGCCGTTCCGGCCGGTGGTGCTGGAGGGCATGACCGTGCAACCACGCGCGGAGGCCTCCGGCCAAGCCAAGTGGCTCACCTGGGTCGTCCGTGCCATCGGCATAACGGCTCCGAGAGCCACCGCCGGCGCGAGCGGGGCAGTACCCGGCAGGTCGGCGGCGACGTCTGGCACGGCGGCGAAGTCGGCTGCGGCGTGAGCTGAGCCCGGTCCGCTCCGGACAGTGACACAAGGAGGCTTATTCAGGGCAGCGCTATCAATCTTGCGAGACCCATCCTGAGCTGCAACGATCAGTCGTCGATCAAGATCGCTGAACAAGCCTCAAGGATGGAATGCGCGTGTCACACAATCAAGGAAGGGAGTCGTGATGAACTGGCACAGTTATCATGCCAACGGCCCGGATAAGCGTCGTCGTAAGGCGATATCGGCGTCGTGTCAGCTGCATCGGGGTCCGGTGGGTTTCGTCAACCTTCTGGTGAGCATGCAGGAGGGGTCGATCGTGCTCGATCCCCATGTCACGGGCGCCTGCGTGATGGCTCTTGATGAGGAGAGCGCCAGGACGCTGCTTTTCGTACTGACGCAGTGGCTGGGGTGACCTGGGCGGGGTGGCGGCCACGATAGTGAGCCGGGCCGCTGCCTGACGCGGGAGACGATCAGGGAGGGGAGGTGGGGATGAATGGGGTTACGCGGGTGGTGGGCCGCGCTGCGGCGCAGGCGCAGAGCTCGGGTGCGGGTGACGTGGCGAACCTGTGACGGTTGCAGGCGCTACGGGTTTCAGACGGGTACTAGC
>JAFAUB010000168.1 GCA_019243635.1 Pseudonocardiales bacterium | reverse complement strand
AATGTCCTCGCCCACGACCACGGCCCGGCACTCCCGCGTCTTGGGCGCCCAGTCCTGCACATGCGTGGCGGTGACCTCGACCCCACGCAGCTCGGCCAAGTCCTGCTCGGTCAGGCGGTGGGTATAGCCCATCTTGTAGGTGCCGTCCTCGAAGATGAGGTTCGTCGTCAACGGCTTGGCCACCACGCCGGTCGGCGAGGAACAAACGAAGCGGGATACGGCCGAGGAGCTGTTGCTGATGAGGGTTCTGGGCACCCGCAGCCCGACGCGGGCACCGACCACGTACTGCAGCGGTCGGTAGGCGGCGGTGGCGGCCAGGTCCGGCCGGTTCACCCACAAGACATCGGACAGGGCAAGCAACGTGCCAGCCAGACCGATCTTCGCCTCGCGCCGCGCGTAGTCGGCCTCGACCGCCGACATCCCCTCCGGCAACCGGAACAACCCCGGCGAACGCACCCAAACCGCCGTGATCGAGGCCAGCTCCAGCATGTGGTGCTCCGTGCGCAAACAGCCCTGCCACCGCCCGTCACAAAACTCCGCGTCCAGCGTCAACTGCCGCGGAAACCACGACAGGTCGATCCGCATCACGTGCTGACCGGCCTCGACCAGACCGGTGATCACCCCGTCCGCACTCCGATCGAGCTCCTGGGCCAGGACCAGCACCGACACGGCCCTCAGCCAGTGAAATCCGGGATGATTTCCCAGTCATAGTCCTTCGACGGTCCCTCGTCACCGTCCTTGTGGCTGATGGTGGTCCACTCCAGCTTGCTGCACGCCGGCACCGGCTCCTCGCTCACCACATCGACCGCGACCTGCCGCCGCGGGCAGTACCGGTAGGAACTCGGCTGTGTGGGCAGGCCCATCTCGGTCAGCCACCGCAACCCGAACGGGCGCGTCGCCGGCCCGGACGGCGAGGAACTGGACGCCGGGACGGTGAACCCGGCCGGAGCCAACGGGAACCGCTCCGAGACCGACACCAACGGGTCGTCACCGAATCGCGTGCCGGACACCGTCCACCACCCCTCCACCGGAAACATCCCCTCCAATGCTAACCGCGACCAGGGCAGAAGCGTGACCATCACGGCGGCATGAACCGAGACCGGGATGCTGGCCACCTGCGGGTCTCTGGCGGGTGTTGCGCTGATGAGCGTCACCCAGCGCTGTGACCTGCGCGAACGTAGATACTCGTTGAAAATTCGGCGCTTGCTACAGTACATCTGCCGCCAATTGCATCCGATGCGAATTGGTGACAGTTTGTGAATGACGCTGACCCGGCGCCGGGTTTGGCTGTTCTGGCAGCGGTTGTTCTCTGGCTCGGCGGTGGAGGGTAGCGGGTGCATTCGGCTGGTTGTCCGTCCGGTTGTGTCGCCCGGAAGGTTGGTTGGCCTGCGAGTTTCCCCCGGTTCGCATCTGATGCGGCTGGGACTGACTGTTCGTTGGCGGATCACGTGTTCGGGCAGGGTGGGGTGATGCGTCGTTGCCCTGTTCGGGTGCCAGCGCCAAGGTCTGGTTTCGCTGGGTTCCGCTTTCCCCGTGAGGTCATCGTGCTGGCGGTGCGTTGGTACCTGAGCTACGGGCTGTCCTACGGTGCTGTCAACTTCGTGATCTGGATGGCTGGGATGATCGACGGCGCACTGCTGGGATGAGGAGGTCTGGTGACCGTCGGTGCGCCGTCCTACAAGGGGTTTCGTTTCCCGGCGGAGATCATCAGCCACTGCGTCTGGCTCTACTACCGGTTCCCGCTGAGCTTGCGCGAGGCGCAGGAGATGATGCTTCAACGCGGGACTGTGGTCAGCCACGAGACCATCCGGCAGTGGTGTACGACGTTCGGCCGGCATTGTCAACTTGTTCGGTCTGACGAGTGGTGGAGATCATTCAGTGCGTGGTTGAGGAGGGACGGTCGGGTCCCTTTAGGGCGATTCAGGCTGCGGTAGTCAGCCCGGTGACGTCGTTCCAGATACTGAAGCGGTTGGCCATCTCGCGCCGGTATTCTTTGGCGTGGAGCAGGTGACGACGGGGCCGGAAGTGTGGTGAGATGCCGCTGAACGCGGAGAGAAACCGCTGCGCGTGCCCCGCTGAGGTGAAGCGTTTCATCGCGCGTTCGCGCTGCCGGGTCGGTTGGTGAGAGTTCTCCGCCCGGTTGTTCAGATACTTCGATCGACGGTGCTCCACACCGCGCATCAACCGGCGGTGAGCCGCCCCGTAGGTGGCCAGTTTGTCGGTGACCAGCACCCGAGGCACATACTTCAGCCCCGTGAGCAGCTTGCGGAAGAACCTGGTGGCGGCCTTGGTGTCGCGGCGGGAGGTGACCAGGATGTCCAGGACGGTGCCGTGCTGGTCCACCGCCCGCCACAGGTAGTGGGTCTTCCCCTGGATCTTGATGAACACCTCGTCGAGGTGCCACTTGTCCCCGGGACGTGCCCGGCGGCGCCGTAGCGCGTTGGCGTAAGTTTGGCCGAACTTCGCGCACCACTGCCGGAGGGTCTCGTGGGAGACCACGATCCCGCGCTGCAACATCATCTCTTCGACCTCGCGGAAGCTGAGCGGGAAACGGTAGTACAGCCAGACGCAGTGGTTGATGATCTCCGCTGGAAACCGGAACCCCTTGTACGACGGCGCACCGGTGCCCACCAGCCCAGCCCCCCTCGGCCCTCCATACAGACGATCCGCCGATCATCCCAGCCACCAGGCCGCCACCCAAGTTGACGATGCCTTTTCATCAGCTTGGCCAAAAACCGCTTCGCGGCTTTGGTGTTTCTCCTGCTCTGGACCAGGATGTCCAGCACGTTCCCGTCCTGGTCCACGGCCCGCCACAGGTACTGCCGCTGGCCGTTGACCTTGATGAACACCTCGTCCAGGT
>JAFAUB010000173.1 GCA_019243635.1 Pseudonocardiales bacterium | reverse complement strand
TCATGGCCGCGCTACGCAACCTCGCTGTGGGCGCGATCCACCTGATCGGACGACGAGACATCACCGAGACCACCAGATGGGCAACCCGGGTCATGGAACGGTCCTTCAAGATCCTCAATCTCATATGATCTTGGAACGCCCCTGGGGGGACCGCATCGCCGCTCTGCTGCGCACCCCCGGTAATCGGGCAGGCGACCTGGCATGACGGACCGCATCAGGCCCGTTGCCGGGGTCCGTGAGTCCATCATCACGGGCGCTGCGCGGCCAGCAAGACTGAGCGCCCGGGTCGCAACCGACCGAGGCATATCGCGAAGGCTCGTTGATCTCGAAGCGTCATAGGTAACCCTCCTCGCCAGAAGGGCCATGGGGGCCAAATCGGGGGCCAACGTATTCAGGCCCCGGCCGACTCAGCGCGACCCACTCAGAGCGTTTGCGCAGGTGAGGAAGAGAGACCCCCGATTTGGCTTCGCCCAGATCAGGGCATGTCCGCCGGGATTGTTTCGGGACGAAGAGGCCGTGGGTTCGAATCCCGCCACCCCGACACCACAAAACCGCAGGTCAGGAGTCCTCATCTGTGGCCTCCTGACCTGTTTTCGACGTTAGTTCAGGGCCCGGAGTCAGCAGAAAGTCAGCAAATACCGACCTGACTCGCTGGTCCCGGTCCCGCGACGGGTGGGTGTAGCGGTCGAGCGTCGTCGAGGTTTGCTCGTGTCCCATGACCGCGGACACGTCGTTGATCGGCACGCCAGCCGAAACCAGCCAGGTCGCGTACGAGTGGCGAAGATCATGAAATCGGAGCCCGCCGTGCTCGTGCTTCACAATGTGCTCCATCGCCTCGCGCTCGGTGGGGAACTCCTTCGACCACTCGCAAGCTGCATCATCCTGCCAGTGCGCCATGAACTTGTGCTCGCCAACCTCGACAACCTTGCCCAGCAAACCGGCGCGAACCAGTGACGGCCGCCAGACCTTTGCGCGGAACGTTGTGCGGCGAACTGCGGCGCCACTGCGTGAGGTGAACACGAGCCCTGCGGCACCGGGCGGGTAGCGGCGCTGGTGTTCGGTCAGCAGCTCGATGACGAACCCCGGGATAGGCACCACCCGACGGCCAGCCCTGGACTTCGGGTAGGGCTTGTCTGTGACGTGCCCGGACACCTCGACCGCGACGCGGACCACACGTAGAGTTCGCGTCGCCAGGTCGACGGCATCCCACCGCAGTCCCGCACACTCGCCCCACCGCAGACCAGTCCCGCCAGCCAGCCCGACGAGTGCCCGGTAGCGGTCTGGTACTGCGGGGAGCAGCTGAGTGACCAGCTCGTGCTGAGTGATGACCTGATCGTCAGTGTCTTTACGACGCCGACGCGCGAGCCGCACGCCCTCGCACGGATTATGCCCGATGAGCCGGTCACGAACCGCGGTTCGCAGCACGGCCGACGCCAGCCGGTAGCACTCAGCCACGGTTGCCGGAGACAGCCGAGCACCCAACTCGGTCACCCATTGCTGGACCGCCAGATGATCAATCTTGGTGAGCGGCGTTGTGCCCCAGCGCGGCACCACATGATTACGCATGATCGACGCATCGCGCGCTGCCGTAGTGATCTCGTCGTTCCTCGCGTTGAGCCACCGGGTCGCATAGTCCCCGAAGCGGACGCGTCCGGCGTGCGGGTCAACGTAGGCACCGCGATTGAGCGCGGTCTCAACCTCGGCGAGGTACGCCGTCGCCTCTCGCTTCGTGCGAAACGTCTTGGCGCACTGCCGGCCGGCGGTATCGCGCCAATTCGCGCGGTATCCGCCAGCTGGCGTTGGCACGATGTGACCCATCAGTGCCGCCCTCCGTTCTGCTCCCCCGCCAGGCTGTCGAGCCAGGCATGGAGGCGAGCGCGTGGAACGACCCACCGACCGCCGAGCCGAAGTGCCGGAATGGTGCCGTCGCGGACCAGCGCGTACGCCGTACCACGCGAGAGCGAAAGAAGCTGCGCGACCTCGGCTACGGTGTAAACGGCCCGCTCGGCGAGCTGCTTGCCCGGCGCCGAGTCCTGTTCATGGGCTCCGGGAACCAGAGTGATCAAGTTGCCCATCGGGCGCGGTTTCCTTTCTGCGCTTGGAGTTTCATGCAGCATCGCGGGCGGCTTGTCGCCGCTCGCGGGCCCGGGCGGCCTCGGACAGGGCGAGTGCGGTATCTCCGGTAGTGAGATAGCCGACCCCGGTGAACTCCCAGTGCGAGACAACGAGGGTGGTGTCTTCGTCGAGCAGTTCTCGCACGTGCTCGACCGTCTGGCGTTGCCGGTAGGCGCGGCGTTCGCCCCGGATTGCGCCGAGGGTGGTGGAGTACCGGCGGCTTTTTGAAGCGAAATGACCGCGAAAACCGAGCATGTGCAGCCACCGATGTAGCCCGTCGTAGGGCTTGTGCTCGCCGAGTTGCCAGCAGGTCTGGATGATGCGCGTCACGTGGTCACTGACGCCGAGCAGCGGCAACGTCTCTAGGGTGATGCGCCGGTCGCCGAGTCCGAAGTCGTCGGCGCTTTTGGTCGCGTACTTGGCGATGTAGGCAGCCGCCCGCTCGGCCGTTAGCTCACCGGCCGGACCACCGCTGATCGGCTGTGTGTCGGTCTGCTCACCGAACCGCAGCTCGAGCCCTGTGCCGTCGGGCATGTCGACGGTGAGCCGGACTAAGCCCACCGCCTCGCGAATGGCGTCCGCCAGGTTGTCAACGTCGAGATTGACACACGGCGGACCGAAATCGGTGCCAGGTCCGTCGAGCCGGATCAGGGCGTGAAAGTGGACGACGGCGCGGCGCTGGAACTCGGCGACCTTGACGAACGACAGCCGGCACTGCCCGGTGAAGTCCTTCGTGGTCAGCCCGGCCCGCCGGGCGAGCACCCGCCGTAGCGTGATCGTGAAGCGGCGCCACAGTTCGGGGGCGTGCCAGTTGAACGCGATATGCGCGGGGTAGTCGTAGCAGTCCGGGCAGATCGGCTGCCCCAGCCGCGGGTCGCCTTCGGTGTGCACAGCCGTGCACCAGGTCGGCCGCCCGTGCGGGCAGGGCTGCGGCTTGTCCTGGGGCGGATGGCACCGCGCGGGCCCGGAGCGGTCGGCGCGGGTGGTGTGCACCGGACCGAATCCGGGCGCGGTGAGGGTGGTGAATACCAGTGGGTGGGAGCGGATCGAGTCGGGGACGCCCTTGCGGCCACCGGCGGTACCGGCGTAGAGGAGCTGCCACATGTCGCCCGCGTACTCCCACGAGCAGGACGGGCAGACCGCCGCCCGCCGGTTGCCGCACCGGATCATCAGCACCCCATCTGGCTCGCCGTCGGTGGAGTAAGCCGAGCGTCGGCCGCTCGTTGACTGGTGGAGGACGCGGCCGCGTAGTCGCACCGGTCGGGAGCAGTGGCCGCAGTGGTGGAGCTGTTCGGACCAGCGTTGGAAGTCCGGCCGGCCGGCCCGGTGAACGATCTCCTCGACCACCTGGGGTGGCTCGATGAGCGGAGTCATCTCGTCACCTCCTCGCCATCGGTAGGGGGTGTGGGGCGTCGGCGGCCCAGGCACGGAGCGCGTCGAGGGTCACCGCTCGGTACTCGCCGGGTGCCAGATCGCCGACCACGGCCGGGTCGTGATCGGCGCCGCCGTAGACGGTCAGCTCCACTGTGCCGGCCGGGCCGTTCAGGGTGCTGGCCATGGACAGGTGCACTCTGTCCCCGCAGGGCGGTCGCCATGCCTGAGCGGTGACCGTGGGCAGGGTGTCGGCCCAGGCCAGCAGCTCAGCGGCGATGCTGGGCACGGTCAGCGAGTGGACTTGCGCTGTTACCCGCGATCGTTGCGGCTCGCTGATCATCTCCAAAGACGCCGGTTGCGCGAGTGCGTGCTCGCTCAGGTGCGTGGCGAGCAGGTGCGTCGCCTGCACGAGCGTCACTGCGATGGGTGGTGTGCCGCTCATGCCGCACCACCCGGGCTGGGACCATCCTCGGGTGTGGAGTGGGCCAGCGCCGGCGTTTTCGGGGTGACCGGGCCTGTGACGAAGCCTTCGAGGTGTTTGATCGTCTGGTCGGGTACCCATCCGGCGCGGACCCGCAGGGGTTCGCGGATGCCTTCCCCGACGACGTACCCGACACCGGCTTCGCTGTCGGTGATGCGGTTGGCCCAGGCTCCCCGCTCGTAGGCGCCCTCGCCGAGCACCATGCCCACGTGGGACTTCGCGGTGACGCGCAGACAGATCCGCCGAGGGAACAACTCCCGGACCGGCACGGTGTCCTTGGTGGGCTCCTGCACATAGCCACGCAGGGTGAACCCCAGTGCCCGGCCCTGGGTGGTCACCAGCGCGACCCGCTCGGTGATGGCCTCTCGGGTCTTGCGGTCGGTGTAGCGGGTCAGTGCCCCGATCTCGTCGAACTCCAGCAGCTCCAGCGGGTGTTCGGGGCTGACCGGGACCGACCGCATCCGCCCGGCGAACTCGGTCTTGCGGGCCTGCATCTCCTCGATGAGTTCATCGAGCACGGTGAGTGCCTCGGTGCCGGTGACGGCGTAGCGGTGGAAGATCCGCCGCCCATAGGCGAGTTCCATGCCTTTGGGGTCGATGCCGGAGACCCGGACCAGTCCGTCGCGGATCGCGGGGGCGATGGCGACCAGCGGGCACCACAGGACCGAGTTCTTGCCCGCGCCACTGGCGCCCGCGGTCAGGGTGTGGCTGGCTGAGCCGGTCAGCGCCACGTGCCAGTCTTGGCCGTACTCGGTGCGCCCGGCCAACACCCGCCGCAGGTCAATCGCGGCACCTGGCACGTCGGCCAGGGTGGTGAGGTCGGGGCAGGCCACCGGGGTGGCGAGCAGGTCGCGGCGCTGGAAATCGAGACAGACCACATGGGGTGTCAGTTCGCGTACCTGGCAGCGCGCTACTGCGCGGGCGCAGGCCAACGCTCGGGCGGCATCGTCGAAGTCCTCCGGTTTCTGACCGGGCACCAGTCGAAGGCGGACCTCATCCCACGACGCCCCCGAACGCACCCCGAGCACCGTGGGCAGCTGCGCCGTGGCCTGCTGACGGTCGCGACCAACGGGGCGAACGAACGGAGTGACAGCCACGACGACGGGCACGGCGTCGCGCTTGACACCCAGCCCGCAGGCCTGCAGCCAGCCGGGCAGCTGGGGCGCGTACACCGTCCAGCGCAACGACCAGGACCGCAGATGCCGACCCGTCCAGGCATCGAAGGACACCAGGTCGATCAGACGCCACCCGGTGAGCACGACGACGACCACACCCACCGTGAGGACCACAGACAGCCCGCCCCACCAGTGCCACCACCCCGCCACCGCCAGCACGGTCAGGCTGGTCCGCCAGCGCGTGACAGCCTGCCGGATGGCCCACCCCCCAGCCTTGACCACCAGCCACACCGTGAAGGCCACCACCGCTGCCGCGGCCAGCGCCTCCGCAACCTTGACCAGTAACTGGCCGATCTTGGCCAGCAACCACACCACGACACCCACCACCCCAGCGCCCCCGACCAGCACGGCGATCATGCGCGCGTCCATCAGCGCCCACCGCCGCAGCACCGGTCACCACGCTGGCGGTTCTGGGCGTGCTCGCCCAGCCCTAGACTCATCACAGCTCCTCTTGTCCTTCGTCAGTCGATGGGTGGAGCGGGGTGCCCGGCCGGCCTTGGTTTCCAGGCCCGACCAGCCGGGCGCCGCACCTACGGGAGGACGGCCTGCACCCAGGCCGTCAGGGCAGCGGAAGCCTCGTCGTGGGCGACCTCGTAGGCGCCGTAGGCCTCCTGCCAGTGCACGAAGGCGGCATGCTCAGCCTCAGCCGCCTCCGCCCGGGACCGCTCGGCTCGCTCGACCGTCGCTTCGAGCCGCCTCAGGTCACTGATCACCGGGGCGCTCATCAAGCACCCGCCGCCGCAGCACCGGCCTTCGCCGGGCCCGTCGGAGTGGTCGGCACGGGGGTGATCGCATCAGCCCGGAACGCCACCCCACCACGACCATCGATATTCCACGGCGTCGCCACCAGCTTGACCACCGTGACCAGCTGCCGCTTGGCGACCTTCGGGTCCCCTGCGGTGGTGACCTTGATGACCTCCGCGCCCGTCTGATCCATCGCCACCAGCTCGGTCACGTGCAACGGCTTACCGGTCTCCCGGTCCGCTTTCTGCCGGCCGTCGTTGTCGTTCTTGGGCGCCGGTGCCCGCGACACCACGAAGTCCACGCCCTCGGTCCTGATCTCCAACTGCATCTGGCTGTTCCTCCTCAATGAGCGGGGCCCCTCGGCCCTCGCTCATATGGAACGGCAAGATGGTCGTTTCGAGGGGGTCTGCGGACTAGTCCGGTACTAGTCCGGTTGCTAGTCCCGTCTCGCGGAAATGTCGGTGCACCTGGTTATGGTGAGCGGGGCAGGGAACGACGAGGGGAGCACAGCCGGATGGATGAGCCGAGACGGTCGGGACTGCGAGAAGCGCGCCAGGACCGCGGCTGGACGCAGGAGGAGGCCGCCGACCAACTCGCTCGTCTGGCGTGGGTACGCCGCGGCGAACGGGCCGGGGTGACCGCCGACATGATCGCGAAGTGGGAGCGCGGGGAGAAGAGCCCGAGCCCCCGCTACCGCGAGCTGCTGTGCCTGCTGTACGGGGCAACACCCGAATACCTCGGCATCGCCAGTTTTACGAGGAGCAAGACCAGCGCGTCGCCGGTAGCCGCGTCGCCTGCGGTGACCGAACAGAGCCTGGTGGATGCCCTCGGTGGAGCCGCCGCGATCCTCGATCAGCTCGGCACCGCAGGGGGCATCTTGCAGCCGCGGATGTTCGACGCGTGGAAGGACGATGTGATGCAACGCCGGGCCGTGCTCAAGCTGCTAGGCATCATGCCCACGGTCACGGCGTTGCCCTCGGTCGCCGAGTCCGCGCGACGGTCCCGCTCTGGTAAGCCCACCCCGGAGAACGTCCGTGACCTGGAGTACCTGGCCGACCGTTACCAGACGCTGTACCACTCCACCGCCCCCACCGCGCTCATGACGCCCGTGGTGGCGCACCTGTCCACGCTCGGCGACCTGCTGCGCCAGGATCCCGCGCCGACGCAGCGGCGCCAGCTGCTCCTCAACCGCGCCCGGGTCGGCACCCTGGCGGGCCGGTTGTCGTTCTTCGACCTGCAAGACCCGATGGCCGCCCGCGCGTACTACAGCCTGGCGCTCGAAGCCGCCCGCGAGGCCGGTGACCACTTGCAGGCTGCCGCCGCGCTCGCGCACGTCGCTTTTATTCCCGCCGCTGAGCACGGGTTCACGGCCGCGCTGGACTACCTGCACGGCGCCGACGAACACCTCAGATCCACACCCTGTGGTCCGATCGCATCCTGGCTGGCTGCGGTGGAGTCAGAGATGCACACCAACGCCGCCAACCCCACCGCCGCCCTGCGCGCTCTAGACCGCGCCCGCGACGCACTCGCCGCCCCGGGGCTGACTCCTGAGCTGCCATGGTTCGACTACTACGACGCCACCCGCCTTAGCGGGTTTGCCGGGTACGCCACTCTGCGCGCCGGCAATTACGAGGACGCTCGCACCGAGCTGGGCAGCGCGCTGGGCAAGCTCGCACGCTCGGCGGTCAAACAGCGTGCCGTGTTCCTCGCCGACCTCGCGACCGTCGAGCTGCACGACGGGAATCTCGACCACGCCTGCAAGATCGCCTCCGACGCTGCCGATCAGCTCCACCAGGCCGGGTACGCCACCGGCGCCGGGCGGCTGCGCGAGTTCCGCGCCGCTCTCCAACCGTGGAAGATCACCACCCCCGTCCGGGTCCTGGACGAGCAGCTCGCCGCCCTGAACTGACACCGCGCAGGAAGGACACGCCGCCTATGTCGCCGATCCGCGCCGTCTGGTTCGACGTCGGAGAGGTCCTCATCAACGAGACCCGCGAATACGGCGCCTGGGCCGACTGGCTCGGCATCCCGCGACACACCTTCTCGGCGATGTTCGGCGCTGTCATCGCCCGTGGTGAGGACTACCGCCAGGTGTTCCAGTACTTCCGTCCCGGCTTCGACCTCGACGCCGAGCGGCAAGCCCGTCTTGACGCCGGTCTCGGTGAGTACCTCAACGGCAACGATCTCTACCCCGATGTCCGCCCCTGCCTGCACGCGCTGAAAGACGCCGGGTACTTCATCGGCATCGCCGGCAACCAGACCACCCGCGCCGGTCGGTTCCTCCGCGAGCTCAACCTCCCCTGCGACGTTCTGGCCACCTCCGACGACTGGGGCGTCACCAAACCCGACGTCGCGTTTTTCAGCAAACTCATCGCGGTCAGCGGCCAGGCGCCCCACGAGATTGCCTACGTCGGTGACCGCCTCGACAACGACCTCCGCCCCGCCGCCGCAGCCGGCCTGCGCACCATCTTCGTCAGGCGCGGCCCGTGGGGCTACATCACCTACGAGCGCGGCACCGCGGACCTCGCGGTTGACTCGCTCACCGAGCTACCCGACGCACTCACGACGCTGCCAGCCGACTAACCAAGCCCCTTTCAGGCGCGGTTGCCTCCGGCGGGCCTCCGCTCCGGGATGGTTCTCGCGCTGGAGCGAGGATGCTGGTGGTCGCCAGGTGGCGCGGGTATCCCGTCGCGTCGGCGCCGGAGGCATAGCAGGCCAGGGGCAGGCGTCAAGACATCCCACGGTTGTAAGTTGTCAAGGGTGTTCTTGTTGATCTTCGTGTGGTGCGGGTCGGGGACGCGCGGTGAAGGCTCGGCGGAACGGCGCGTCGGCGCGCTGGGGGGCAATATTCAAATGCCTCCGGCGGGCCTCGGC
>JAFAUB010000166.1 GCA_019243635.1 Pseudonocardiales bacterium | reverse complement strand
TCATGGCCGCGCTACGCAACCTCGCTGTGGGCGCGATCCACCTGATCGGACGACGAGACATCACCGAGACCACCAGATGGGCAACCCGGGTCATGGAACGGTCCTTCAAGATCCTCAATCTCATATGATCTTGGAACGCCCCTGGGGTCGATGACGGTTTCTTCGGCTCCGCATCCGGCGATCTTCGCCTCACCGGGCCAGTCGCTCGCGTCATCGCTGAGAGCGGTGACAGTAGGGCTGTGCAGCGCGAGCCGTGGGTCCCTGCGCAGATCAGCGGCCTTCACCCCCGAAAAGAACATGTCGATGAACAAGTCCCCGTCCAAGAACATCGCGGTAGCCCCGCTGATCCGCGGTGACCCGTCTCGTCGCAATGTCGCCAACGTCTCGGATGTGTTGACCGCGAAGCACGCGCGTACCTGCCGCGCGAGCTCGGGCTCCGCCGCGACGAATTCACTCCACCTAGCCATGTGTTCTCCTCATCACAGTGCACAGCCCTTGGTCTGCGGGTCACACCCAGCGGGGCTGTGCGGGGAAGATAGGGCGACGGGCGGCATCGACGTTCAGGCGTTCCCTGAGCGAGGTGAGCACCCCGGCTGCCTCCAGGTAGTTGCCGACCACATAGACCTCGGGCTGATGGGGGTCTCGGTTCTCCAGGATGTCGTCGAGGCACAGTGTGCTGATGGTCGAGTTCTCTGTCACCAGTACGAGGGGAATTCGCTGAGCGAGCGCGGCGAACGCGGGGATGCCGCCCACCGCACTCGCGGGGAGCACGACCGCGCCGACGTCTTCGAGGGTCAACCGGGCACTGCCGGGAACAGTCGGTCCGTCAGCGCGTACGGGTTGGGGGGCGGCGGACAGCCCGCGCAGCACCGAGCAGAAATAGGTCATCGAGATGACCTCGGCACCGTCACGTGGGTCGACGGTTCCCTCGACTCGGGTGTTCTCCCATGCGGTGAGCATGGGTGCGTGGGCCACGGGAAGCCCGCTCATCGTGGTCACCGCGTGGGTGAGCACAGCTTCGGCGCCGCCCCAGGGGTTGGCCACGGGCTTGCCGGAGTAGTAGTCCATGCACACTTCTCGACTGACGTCGATCTCACTAGTGATCGCCAGGGCGTCGATGCACTGCTCCGCCTCCCGCGCGACGTCGAATACCCGGTCGAGACCGGTGATATCACCCAGTGCTCGCCCGGAGTCGCTGTAGAAGACCTCCGCGCGGAACGGCTTTTCAGACACCCATACCGGGTCGATCGCCAGTCCGCCCACGGTCCGGCAGGCGTTGATGGCGTTGACAACGTTGTTGAGGAGGTCCGTGGTGGGAGGTTTGTCGATCAGCACTCCGAGTCGCCGCGTCTGTCCTGGCAGAAGGTGGATCTGTCCGATCAGGAAGCGGCTCAGCAGGTTCCCCTCGAGGTACAGGACGTTGTCGCGGGCCCAGTACAGGTCGGACGCGGTGACGACGTTCGGGTGGGTCAGGAGGTAGTCGCACGTCGAGGCCAGCAGGTTGGTGGCCGGTGTCGCGTCCCCGGCGAACCCGCCGATCTCAGCACGGATTCCGGTGGGCACGACATGCAGGGCGACGAAGCGTTCGGTCCGTTCCCGGCGTCGAGGATGGAACTGCCACAGCGAGCCCCACCTCTGCGGGCCGAGGTCGGTTCCGCGCAGTAGGGAGAGCTCGAAGGTGAGCCGGCCGGCGGAGTGTTCGACGAGCGCGAGGCGTATGGGTACGTCGTTCGGTTCGCAGCGAGCGGATATGAGCTTCGCCACGACGGGCCAACGGAGGCTCTGCGCGGGCTTCGGGACGTCGATGACCCTATGCACGATCGATGGCATGTGTCCTCCACATATCGCGGTAAAGGGAGAACTCGGCGTCTTTCACCGCGACGAGTTCGCCGGCCCGGGTGACTCGGTACAGGGATGGCAACAGGACACCCGTGAACGGAGCGGCACGGGCGAGCGCGTAAGCGCCGAGTAGGTGCAGAAAGAACGGCTGCCCGATCTCCAGCGGACGGGGGAAACGGTAACGTCCGAAGATGTCACCGGCGAGTGGGGTGCAGCCGACGACTTCGTACTCGTACTCTCCGTCAGCCGCGACCTCGTTGCCAGGCGAGTACAGGTCGGGGGCCCAGTCGTACTCGAAGGTCTCCGGGGCGTGTCCGACGTGCGAATCGACCACCGCGACCATCCCGGCTCCTGAGTCGATCACATCGGTCACCCGTGTGGCGAGGAGGCCGGCGTCGCGGACGAGCCCGGTGCCAGGCTCGGTGAAGACTGACTGCACCCCACATGCGCGGAGTTTTCCGATCACCGCACAGAAGTCGTGGAGACCGTCCATCCCGGTCGGCCGCAACCACCCGCCACCGATGTTGACGTACTCCAGGCCGGCGAGCAGCGGCGACGCCACCCGCATCAGCCACTCCAGGCTTGCGATCGTCGCCCCGTAGGTGGACGACTCACAGCCGATGTGGAAATGCAGTCCCGAGATGGGAGGGTCGCTGACCTCGCTGACCCATCTCTCGAATAACTCCGGTGGAACACCGAGCTTCGATCCGGGCCGCGCCGGGTCGTAACGGGTATCGGCGGCCACCGAGTGGCCCGTGTTCACCCGCAGCCCAAGCCGAGGCCGCGGACCGGACGCGTTGGCGTGGAGCCACGTCAGCATCGACAGTGAGTTGACGTTGACATAGTCGGCCACCTCAGCCACGACGCCCCAGTTACGGGCCGACAGGCCGGGGCTGGTGAAGTGGAGCGGCACGGTCCCGCCGAGTATCTCTCTGACGAGCCGTGCTTCTCCCGGTGAGGACACGTCGAAGCCGGCGATGCGCGGGGCGCACGCACGCACCACGAAGTCCAGAGTGCACGGCTTCACTGAGTACAGCAGATCAACGCCGAGAGGCGTGAGGAAGTCCAGATACTCGTCCAGGTTGGCTTCGAGAGCGGCGTCGAGATAGACGAACGCCGGGGTGTTGACTCGTGGCAACTCCGGAACAACGCTCAGCTCAAGACATCGGTTGATATCGTACTGTCGCTCTTCGTCGCTCGCTTCGGTGCGAATCACATGGTCCTCCAACCCATTCTTTCCCTTGTTGGTGGCGCCACACGGTCATCTGAGCACCCGGCGGTCTCGGCTGATGTTCCAGTGCCGTTCTGGTCCAGATTCACTGGGCTGGGAACAGCATTGCCGATTCGGCTCATCCACGGATGCGTCTTCGGCCACCTAGATTTCGCGCCGACCCACCTAGCTGTGAGGCCGGCCCTTGGGCTACCTGGTCGCCGATGAACGGTTACGTAGGTCTCTCGATGTCGACTACCCATCGCGGAGGTCGCGCGAAGCTGGGCCAGCTCCCATCCGCCGATGTCTTCGCTGGTGGACATCCCCGCTCGGGATGAGGGTAGGTGGTGGGGGGGCGGCCCGCGGCGCGGCGTGTGCCGGGGTTTGCGTTGCCCTCTGACGACCGGGTCGGCGTAGCAGCGTGCGTCCGGCGGGAAGAAATCGGTTGGTGAGTACGTAGGCTAGCCGGTGTGACCACCCGGTGATCACGTCCGGTTTGCCCGTCCAACAGTGGGCTTGCGCCGTTTTTCGGTGAGTGACATTACTCCGGAAAATGTCACCGGAGGTGAGGGCTGCCGCTATTCGTAACCCGTATGTCGCGCTGGTTCACTCGCTCGCGTCTCGCTCCGCGTAACCTGGGGCGCGGACCGGGACGATTGTCAAGGCCTATGAGTGAAGACCTCGTGCCGGGGGTCCCTCGCCTGACTCTGTGTGATTGTTTTCCGGCGTGTTACGGAAGACGGACACGCCGGAGTGCGGGTCAGGCTTCGCGGGTGGCCGTCCGCGCGAGGGTCAGCCCCAGACCGATCAGCAGGTAGCACCCCGCTCGGAGGCTGCTGGTGGCCAGCCCGTCCAGCGGTAGGGGGTCGCGCAGTACGTCGACGATCGCAAACCAGCCGGTGGTGAGCAGGACCGGTTGCAGCCAGTCCAGGGCGGGGATCGCGGAGAGCACCCCGAACACGATCAGCGCGCCCAGTACCGCCGCGAGCACCACCAGCGGGTGTTCGGTGGCTGAGGACACCGCCAGGGCCACTGCACCGACCGCGGCGAGCTGCCCCACGGTCCAGGTTGCGGCCAACGAGACCCGCACCAGCGCCGACCCCGGCCCGATCTCGGTGCCGGACAGGGTGAGCAGGCCGTGGGTGCTCCCGGAAGGGCCGAGGAGGGCCAGCCCGGTGATGATGCCGAGCACGGTGACCGCAGCGACGGCGGACACCGCGACGGTCAGCACGCCGACCGCCTTGACCAGGACCAGCCGGGTCCGGCTGACCGGAGCCAGCAGCAACCCGCGCAGGGTGCCGTGCGCGGACTCGCCGGCCAGCGCGTCAGCGGCGGCCATCGTGACGGCCAGCGGCAGCAGCAGCGTCAAGGAGATCGACAGCGCCGCGACCGGCAGCACCAGCCCGTTACCGGCGATCTGGGTGAGCAGTCCTCCGCCCGGTGAGCCGGCCACCGCGATGCCGATCCCGATCAGCACCGGGACCAGCGCGAGCAGGCCCAGCGCGATCTGGGTCCGGGGTCGGCGCAGCACCCAGCGCAGCTCGCTGCGCAGCAGCCGGCCCAGCGGGGCGCGCACCGGGCCGGACGCGGGGGTGCTCCGTTCTTCGCGGCCGGAAGTGGTCCCGGAAGCGGTGGTCCTGGAAGCAGTCATCGCCCGTTCCCCTCGGTCAGCCGCGCGAACAGCTCGTCCAACCCAGTCCGCCGGCGTCGCGCCTCGTGCACCGCGACCCCGGCGCCGACCAGCAGCGCCACCACTGCGGGTGAGTCGGTCCCGGCCAGCTCGACGCGCACACCGTCCGGGCCGGTCGCGGCGCCGATCCCGGCTGCGCGCAGCGCCCGCATCGCGACGGCGCGATCCGGGGTGCGCACGTCCAACGCGGGCGCCTCGCCGTCGAGCAGGGCGGCTAGCGGGCCGGAGGCGATCAGCGACCCGTGGTCGAGCACCGCGACGTGCGTGCAGGTCGCCTCGACCTCGGTGAGCAGGTGCGAGGACACCAGCACGGTGGCGCCGTCGGCGTGCAGCTCGGCGATGATCCGCCGGACCTCGCGGGTTCCCGCCGGGTCCAGGCCGTTGGTCGGTTCGTCGAGGACCACCAGCCGCCGGGGTACCAGCAGCGCCGCGGCCAGGCCCAGGCGCTGTTTCATGCCCAGCGAGTAGGCGCGGTATCGCCGCGTCGCCGCATCCGCCAGGCCGACCCGCTGCAGCGCGCGGTCCACCGCGTCCGGGATCGCCCGGGAGGCCAGCAGTGGCTCGGCTGCCGCGCAGCGCCGCAGGTTCTCCCGCCCCGACAGGAACGGGTGAAAGCCGGGGCCCTCCACCAGCGCCCCGACGTGCGGCAGCACCGCTCCGGCGGCCGCGGGCACCGGCGCGCCGAGCAGCTCCACGGTGCCCGCGGTGGGTCGGGACAGCGACAGCAGCATGCGGAGCATCGTGGTCTTGCCCGAGCCGTTGGGACCGAGCACACCGAGCACGGCACCGGCCGGCACCTCGAGGTCCACACCCGACACCGCCACGGTGGCGCCGAACACCTTGCGCAGCCCCCGGACCCGGATCGCCGGCGCGACCTGCCCGGCCGTCACCGGGTCAGGGCCTCGTCGAGCACCTGTTGCGGCACCGCCCCGGCGGCGACGCGACCGTCGGAGGTCACCAGCACGGTGCCCACCGCGGTCTGGAGCACCCAGCCGTTACCCCATGGCCCGCTCGCCGGGCGACCGAATCGCTGGATCATCGCCAGCGGGTCGGTTCTCGCTCCCGGTTGCGCGGGCGGTAGCTGCCCGAGCACCACGGTGTCCCATCCGGCGCCCTCGGTATGGATCATGGGACTCTCGGGCCGGCTCGGTGGCGACCCGGCCTTCGGCCGCTCGACGGTGACTCCCGCCGGCGGGGTGAAGTGGAACAGCGAGGGATCCTGCGAGCCGACGGTGAGATCGGAGAAGCCGATCTGCAGGGCTGGGTCGGGGGACCCGTTGGCCAGCACGGTGAGCTCCAGCGGCACCCGTTGGGCTGAGTCGACCGCCACCCGCACCTCACGCAGCAGGGTTCGTTCGGTCGACGCGGGGGTGAGCACCAGCTCGTAGACCGACCGCCCGGCGACCGTCCCGGTACCGTCCACGGTCACTGTGCTGTACTCGCGCAGGGTGCCGACCAGATCCCGGGCCGCCTGGGCCGGGTCGGTCACCGGGGGGTGCTGGTGCGCCGGGGTGGGCCCGTGCTCCAGCGCGGTCGCGGTGCGTGAGGAGGAGTCGTAGGCCCACAGTGTGGTGCCGTCCTCGATCAGGTCCCGCTCACCGCTGGGGGAGGGCAGCGCCAGCCGGCCGTCACCCCGCCCGTCGGCCCAGACCCGGACGGTAGTCACCGGTTGGGTCAGCGGGGCTGCCATCCCCGGCAGCGCGGGCAGGCCCAGCGCGTTGTGCACCGTGACGGTTCCGGCGAGCGCCGGGACCTTCGCGGTGAGTACCGAGGTCACCAGATCCTCGGCGGACACCGGGGGCAGTGATGGGTCCGCCCCGGCCCCGGCGGGCATGGTCAGCACACCGAGACCCATCGCGCCGGCCGCCGTCACAGCCAGTGCCGCCGTCGCTAGCTTCATCGCTTCCTCCTGCTTGTGAAGTATTGGAGCTGATGCTGCTCCACGTCGGCTGAGAAAGCTCTGAGACGCTGAGAAAGCTCTGAGACGCTGAGAGACCCCTGGTCGCTTCGTCCGGCGACCCGGCGGCTGACGAGGTCCCGATCAACCTCCAGGTGCCGAAACCACGCTTCGGGGTACGCCTGGCGCAGCAGGTCCCGGTAGCGGTACTCGAGTGCGGAGCAGGACACCACGCCGCCCGCCCGAGCGCAGCCTCAGGCACTGATCCAGTCAGCGACGGCCGTCAACCACGGATACCGGTCGGCGTCATCGAGCGCCCGCCCCGAGGCCATCTTGACGACCTTTGTGGGTGGATGGAACGAGTCGGCCTCCGCTACGGGCTTGTCCACACCTGGACTCACTCCTCGGGGCGCCTGGTGGGCGTCATCGTAGCCGCGTCAGGAAACCACCAGGCCCAAGGCGTCGCGGAGGCGGTGCGGGTTCATCAGGCCTGCTGTGGGACGGCCCGCGCGCTGGGCTTGTAGCAGGGTGGCTTCGATGTCGTCGACTGTGGAGCGCAGTTCGGCGAGGGTGGCGGGGTCACCGGAGGCGGCGGCTTCGCGCGGACTCAGCTCGCCGACCACCCCGGGAGTGTCGGGCCAGCTTGTCTCGGCGTCGCGCGCCACGCGGTCGGCGGCCTCGGCCGGGTCGTCCTCAGAGCCCTTGTCGAGGAAGTAGCTCTCCACGATGAGGCTCCGGGCTTGGCGGCCGTCGGGGTCCGGGCTCAGGCGCTCGGCATGCCGGTCGTGTTCGACGGCGTCCGGGGCGACGTCGCGCAGCTGGGCCTCGAGGTCGGCCAGCCGCGTGGGAGAGTTCGCGGTGACGGTGAAGTCCTCGCCGGCCCGCTCGATCTGTCCGAGGTTCAGCACCCGCCCGTCGGGCAGCTGTCGGTGCCAGGCGAGCACCTCGTCGTCGGTCCGGGTCAGCCGCTGGAGGAGGTCGTCGAAGGTCAGCTGCGCGCGCGGTACCCGGTAGGTGACGCCGCAGTCGTAGAGGTCCTCGCCATCGCTGTTGCGCAGCTGGACGGGTGGCTCGGGGCCGAAGAAGTCCACGATCTGTGCCATCGATGGGCCTGAGGCGAGCAGGCCGGCCAGCTCGCGGCGGCGGTGGCGGGGGACGTGGACGGGCAGCGCGAGCAGGCGAGGCTCGGTGCCGTCGTGCAGCACCCGACCGCAGAACAGCTCCAGCCGCTGTGCGCACTGCGAGAACAGCTTGTCGGCCAGGTGGATCGGCTCGCCGTCCGGCAGCGCGCGCAGCGTGACGCTGGTATCGCGCGCAACGTCGAGTGTCTCGTAGAGCGTGACCGGAATCCGCCGCCAGTCCTCGATGAGCCGGTGTTCCTCGGGGCGCAGCCAGTGGCCTCGGGTGGTGAGAAACCTCTCCACCAGGCCGCCCTGGAACAGCGCGAGATCGACCATGAACATCGCGCACCGATCCGGGTCCTCGGTGCGCTCGATCAGCGGCGCGATCATCTCCAGGCCGGGCGCGCGCTCGGCGTAGGTGCCCAACAGGGCGTAGAGGAGCTGGGCTCGCGCGCTCAGGGGCGGGAGCGCGGTGAGCCGGCAGCAGGCCTTGAACTTGCGGCCCGACCCGCACGGGCACGGGCTGTTGCGCCCCACGTCGCCGGCCTGCGCGGTCGCGGCCATGGCCTCGCTCAGCCCCGGCCGCAACGAGCTGGGACGTCCAGCGCGCCGCAGGTATCTGTCGGCCGTGGCGTAGTCGCCGCGCGCGGCGGCGTACTGAGCGGCGTCGCGCAACGCCGGCTCGAGGCCGGGGCGCAGTGTCAGCGCCTCGTCGAGCAGGTCGCGGGCGGTTGCGGAGTCCCCGGCGCCTTCGGCGGCGCGGGCGGCGACCAGCGCGACCGCTGCCTTCTCCTCCCTGCTTCGAGCCTGCGACCGCAGCGCCGCGAGCCGCGGCTCGACCACACCGTACTGTGTCGTGTCGTACTGTGTCGTGTCGTACTGGGCTGTGTGGCACTCGACCCGGCCGGTCAGCAAGCCCAGCGCGTCATCGGGGGCGCAGGACAGCGCATCGAGCAGGAACCGGATGTGCTCCCCCTCCAAGGGCCCCTCGGTGGTGAGCATTCCCGCGACGGTCTCGGCGTCGGTGAGCAGGTCGTTCTGAGCGGTCATCCGGGCAGGGTAGCCGAGGAGTGGCGGCCACCGCGCCGGCTACGGGCATGCTGGGTGCTGTGAGCCCGCGAGTGCTGGTGGTCGACGACGAGCCCGGCGTCCGGCGCGCGCTGGAGCGGGGGCTGCGCGCCGAAGGGATGCAGGTCCATACCGCCTCTGACGGACCCAGCGGGCTGCGCGCGGCGCTGACCGGCACCTTCGACGCGGTGCTGCTGGACATCATGCTGCCGGGCCTGTCCGGGTACCGGGTGCTGGAGCGGCTGCGGGCGGCCGGGGTGGCCACCCCGGTACTGCTCGTCTCCGCCAAGGACGGCGAGGTCGACCAGGCTGACGGGTTGGACCTCGGTGCCGATGGCTACCTGGTGAAGCCGTTCTCCTTCGTGGTGCTGGTGGCCCAGCTGCGCGCGGTGCTGCGCCGGCACACCGAGGCGCGGGGGGAGGCTGTGCTCACCCTGGGGGACCTGGTGATCGACCCGGCGCGGCGCCGAGTGAGCTGGGCCGGCCGACCGGTGCGGCTGTCGCCTCGGGAGCTCGCGGTGTTGACGGCGTTGGCCCGCCGGGCCGGCAGTGTGGTGAGCAAGGACGAGCTGCTGCGCGCCGCGTGGGGTGACGAGCAGGCCGCCAGCCGCAACGCGGTGGAGGTCTACGTCGGCTACCTGCGTCGCAAGCTGGACGCGGTGGGAGCCGGTGCCGTGCTGCAGACGGTGCGCGGGCACGGCTACGCGATCGGCGCGCGGGACGGACCGTGAACGCGCTACGGCGGGTATGGGCTGCGCGCCCGCTGCCGCTGCGCGTCGCCGCGGTGGTCACGGTGGTGGGGCTGGTGCTGTTCATGCTGCTGGCCAAGGCCTCGACCGCGATGGTGACGCGGACGCTGACCCACGCCCTGGACAGCGATCTGGTGGCCTCGGTCACCGCCGTCGGGCCGGCCGTGATAGCGGGGCGGCCCGCGCCGCCCCGCCCGCCGGGCGATGAGACCCGGGTCCGGGTGCTGGACCGGGCCGGAACCCCGGTCGACGGCGGTGGACCGACACCGCTGTCCGCCTCGGACATCCGTCGGCTGCTGGCCGGGCAGGCCGTCTGGACTTTCGAGCCTGGCCGGTCGGATGACCCCACCCGCTGGGCGGGGCGGGTGCTCAGCGCCCCCGACGGCACACCGCGACTGGTGGTGGCCGGTGCCGAGTCGGTCGCCGACGTGATGCTGGTCGGGCGAACCGCCGTGGCGCTGGTGGTGGCTGCGGTGCTCGCCGCGCTGGCGATGGGAGCGGCTGGCTGGGTGGCGGCCCGGTTCGCGTTGCGCCCGGTGGCTGGGCTGCGGACGGCGGCGACGGAGCTGCCGGCGGGGGAGCGGCTGCCGCTGCCCGTGGCGCGCGACGAGCTGCGGGCACTGGCGCAGACGCTCAACGAGCTGCTGGGTCGCCGGGACGCGGCGACCGAGCAGCTGCGGCGGTTCACCGGGGATGCCGCGCACGAGCTGCGCTCGCCGGTGGCGGCGATCCGCGCGCAGGCCGAGGTGGCGGTGAGCCACCCGGACCCGGACCTTGCCGGGGCGACGCTGGAGGACATCGCCGCGCAGGCCCAGCGGCTGTCCGCGCTGCTCGACGATCTGCTCGCGCTGGCCCGGTCCGATGCTGGGGAGCGGTTGCCCGTCGAGCCGGTCGACCTCGCCGAGATGGCCCGCGACGCGGCTCGCCGCGTGGCCCACGGTGAGGTGGCGGCGGCTCGTCACGTCGCCCGGAGTGAGGTCACGGTCCGGGTGACCGCGGCCGTGCCCGCGGTGGCGCACGCCGCACCCAGCGATGTCGCCCGGGTGCTGGACAACCTGCTCGCCAACGCTGTGCGGCACGCCCGGAGGACCGTGCGGGTGATGGTCCTGCCGGGCGTAGGTGAGGTACGCGTGCTGGTGGACGACGACGGCGACGGGGTGCCCGTCGAGCACCGCGAGTTGGTGTTCGACCGTTTCCACCGGGTGCAGGACGGCCGGGACCGCGGTACCGGCGGGACCGGGCTCGGGCTGGCGCTGGTCGCCGAGACGGTGCGCCGCTACGGTGGCGCTACCCGGGTCGGGCAAGCCCCGGACGGCGGCGCCCGCTTCGAGGTGCGCTGGCCGGTCGGGCGCCCGGCCCAGAGAAGTGCTGCGGCGGGCCGCGCCGGTGCGTCCGAGTAACGTTGAGGTCCCCGCACCCATCGAGGAGCTTCCGCGTGCCCACCGTCGCCCCCGCCCGCGCGCGCACCGACCTGCGCAATGTCGCCATCGTCGCGCATGTCGACCACGGCAAGACCACGCTCGTCGACGCCATGCTGCGCCAGTCCGGCGCCGTCGCCGGGCGCACCGAGGTGGACCGCGTGCTGGACTCCGGTGATCTGGAGCGGGAGAAGGGCATCACGATCCTGGCCAAGAACACCGCGGTCACCCGCTCCACCCCGGCCGGTGCCGTCACCATCAACGTGGTGGACACACCGGGGCACGCCGACTTCGGCGGCGAGGTGGAGCGCGGCTTGTCCATGGTGGACGGTGTGCTGCTGCTGGTCGACGCCAGCGAGGGACCGTTGCCGCAGACCCGCTTCGTGCTCCGCAAGGCGCTGGCCGCGCACCTGCCGGTAGTGCTCGTGGTGAACAAGGTGGACCGGCCGGACGCCCGGATCGAGGCGGTGGTCGCCGCGACGCATGACCTTTTGCTGGATCTCGCCGCGGATCTGGAGGGCCTCGAAGCCGGTACCGCCGAGGCGGTGCTGGACCTGCCGGTGCTCTACGCCAGCGCCAGGGCCGGCCGCGCCAGCCTGACCCGCCCGCGCGATGGCGAGCTGCCGGACGCCGCGGACCTCACGCCGCTGTTCGACGTCATCCTCACGCATGTGCCGCCGCCCGCGGGTGATGCGCAGGCGCCGTTGCAGGCACACGTCACCAACCTCGACGCGTCGACCTTCCTGGGCCGGATCGCGCTGTGCCGGGTCCGTGCCGGGCGGCTGCACAAGGGCCAGACCGTGGCGTGGTGCCGCCAGGACGGGTCGATCCGGCCGGTCCGGATCACCGAGCTGCTGCGTACCGAGGGGCTCGAGCGGGTCCCGGCCGCCGGCGCGAGGGCCGGTGACCTGATCGCCATCGCGGGTATCGCGGAGATCACCATTGGGGACACCCTCGCCGACCTCGACGATCCACGCCCGCTGCCGCGGATCACCGTGGACGAGCCGGTGATCGCGATGACGATCGGGATCAACACCAGCCCGCTGGCGGGTCGCGGTGGCGGTCGCAAGCTCACCGCCCGTCTGGTTCGCAACCGGTTGGACGCCGAGCTCGTCGGCAACGTCAGCATCCGGGTGTCGCCGACCGAGTCGCCGGACACCTGGGAAGTGCAGGGTCGGGGTGAGCTGGCCTTGGCCGTCCTGGTGGAGACCATGCGACGAGAGGGTTTCGAGCTCACCGTCGGCAAGCCCCAGGTCGTCACCCGCACCGTGGACGGCGCCCGGCACGAACCGTTTGAGCACCTCACCGTGGTCGTACCCGAGGAGCATGTCGGTGCGGTGACCCAGCTACTGGCCGCCCGCAAGGGCCGGGTGGAACAGCTGGGCACCACATCCGGGGACGGCTGGGTGCGGCTGGAGTTCACGGTGCCCTCCCGCGGGCTGATCGGCTTTCGCACCGAGTTCCTCACCGTCACCCGAGGCACCGGTGTCGCGCACCACGTCTTCGACGGCTACCGCCCGTGGGTCGGTGAGCTGCGCACCCGTCGCTCCGGGTCGCTGGTCGCCGACCGGTCCGGGGTGGTCACCGGATACGCGTTGGCGCAGCTGGCTGACCGGGGCACCTTCTTCGTGGAGCCCGGCGCAGCGGTCTACGCCGGGATGGTGGTCGGCGAGAACCCGCGCGCCGAGGACCTGGACCTCAACGTGTGCCGGGAGCGCAAGCTCACCAACGTGCGCTCCTCCGCCGGTGAGGAGCTCGAGCGGCTGGCCCGGCCGAGGACTCTCGGGTTGGAGGAGGCGCTGGAGTTCTGCGCCTCCGATGAGTGCGTCGAGGTGGCACCGGAGGTGGTGCGGGTACGGAAGGTCATCCTGGACGCCACCCAGCGCGGCCGGCAGCGGGCCCGGGACCGGATGGCACGGTCCTAGCCGACAGCCTGGCGGCGGAGACCCCACGCGCACCCTGGGAGATCGCTGTGCGGCAGCATGTCGCCTCGTGAGAAGGCCCGGCGGCGCGTGCGGGATGATGACGGCCCTGGTCGCCGGGGCCGCGCTCGTCGCGTGCACCGCGCAGCCGTTCCCGCCGGCGCCACCCCGCCACCCCGCCACGAGCTCCTCAGCGGCCTCGCCCGCCACCCGGGAGGCCAACCGGGAGGTGGTCTTCGGGGTGGACCGGCTGAGCGGCGGTTTCAACCCGCACACCGTGGCCGACCTGACGCCGGTCTCGGAGGCGGTCGCCGGCCTGCTGCTGCCCTCGCCGTTCCACCAGGCACCGACCGGGCAGTGGGTGCTCGACCACACGCTGCTGAGCGCCGCCGAGGTCACGAGTACCGAGCCGTTCACCGTCACCTACCGGATCCGGCGCGACGCGCAGTGGTCGGATATCACCCCCATCTCCGCCGAGGACTTCGGTTACCTCGCCAGGCAGATGCGCACCCAGCCCGGTGTGGTGGACTCGGCCGGATACCAGCTGATCGACCAGGTGGCCTCCCGGGACGGCGGCAAGACCGCCGAGGTGGTCTTTCTGCGGCCCTACGCCGGCTGGCGCACCCTGTTCCAGCACCTGCTCCCCGAGCATCTGCTCAAGGATGCGCCGGGCGGGTGGAGCACGGCGCTTGACGCCGGCCTTCCGGTGTCCGGTGGTCCTTTCCTGATGACGTCGTTTGATCGGTCCCGCGGCGAGATGGTGCTGGAACGCAATGACCGGTACTGGGACACCCCGGCGCGGCTGGACCGGATCCGGTTCCGCCAGGGCAGTCAGGCGACCCTGGTCGAGGCGCTGCGCACCGGTGGCGTGCAGGGTGCCCTGTTCAGCCGTCCCAACGCCATCACCGAGTCGCTGCTGCGCGCGGCCGACCTGGGGGTGACCCCGACGGTCGTACCGCAGCCGGTGCTCGTCTCCGTGCTGCTGCGCCCGGCCGGCCGGGTGTTGAGCGATCAGCGGGTGCGCACCGCGGTGGCCGCGGTGCTGGACCGCCCCTCGCTGATCGCCACCGGAGTCGCCGGCGACCCCGCCGCGGCGCTGCGAGCCGACTCCGAGGTGCTCGCCCCGTCCGCGCCGGGTTACCGTGCCACCGCGCCGGCCACCGGCGTCCCGGTGGCGCCGGACCCGGACACGGCGCGCCGGTTGCTCACCGACGCCGGGTACGCCCGTGCTCCAGCGGGCTGGGAACGTGCCGGCCGGCCATTGCGGCTGGGGGTCGCGGCGGCGGCGAACCGCGAGCCGTACGGGACGCTCGCCGCCCGGGTGGTTGATCAGCTTCGGACCGCCGGGATCGATGCCGAGCTGCGTGAGGTCGACCCGGACGAGCTCTACGGCACCATGCTCGGCCCGAGCGCCGACGCGGTGTCCTCTCCTGGCGGGAGCGTCGAGGTGAGCACTGCGGCGGTGGCCGACCCAGCGTCAGCCGACCCGGGGCTGGCCGGTCCTGAGGGGTCGTCCCAAGCGGGGGGCGCGCCAGGCGTCGACATCGTTGTGCTGCCGCAGCCCGCGGCCGGTCACCCCGCCACCCAGCTGGACTCCTGGTTCGGCTGCCCGCTGGTGGTGCCCGCCAGGCTGGCCCCGGCTCCACCCAACCCGGCGGACTTCTGCGACCTGGACCTGCAGCCGATGATCGAGCGGGCGCTCACCCAGGACGACCCGGCGGGCCTCCTGCCCGCTACCGTCGAGGCGGCGCTGTGGGCGCGGGCCGTGGCGATCCCGCTCTACCAGCCGGCTTCGCTGCTCATCACCACCAGCCTGCTGTCTAACGTGGTCCCGGGCACGCCGGTGGAGGGTCCGTTCGACGGCGCCGCCGGCTGGTGGCTTCGCCGGTGACACCAGGAGGTCTCCCTTGAGGGGAAAGTCGAGGCGCGTTCGGCTCTTGGTGGGCTTTCTGGCCCAGCTTGCCTGCCTGGTTCTCGCGGTCACCGGTTGTGGGCCGGCCGGCGGAGCCGGGCGCCCCGGCGGCGGGCCGGCGAACACCCTGGCGCGTGGCGACAAGGGGGACGGGTCATATCGCGCCCCGAAGGTGCCGGCCGGGCCCGCGGTCGTCGTCGCGCACGATGCGCCGTTCTCGGCGTACAACAACAAGACGGCGCGGACGAACAACAACCCGGACAACGCCGTGGTGCTCGACCAGGTGCTCGTGGACCCGTTCGTCGTCGACGGAGACGGTAGGTTCCTGCTCAACTCCGACGTGCTGGTGTCAGCCGAGCTGACCTCGAAGGACCCTCAGGTCGTCACATACAGGATCAAGCCGAACGTCAGGTGGTCGGATGGGCAGCCATGGGGCTGCCGCGACTTCTACCTGGCCTGGCTCGCGGGCAGTGGCGCGACGCCGTACTTCACACCGGCGACCACGCGAGGGTTGGATCGCGTTACCGCCGGGTGTCGCGACGGGAATACGTTCGTCGAGACCTACCGGTCGCCCTACGCGGACTGGCGCCGGAACTACATCGACCAAGCGGTTCTTCCCGCCCATATCCTCGAGCGGGAGACCGGAATCGCTGACATCACCACCCTGACCCCGACGTCCGCGCCGGCCGACCTGAAGAAGGCCGGTGACTTCTGGAACAGCGCCTGGACCGGTTTCAACGCCGGGACGATGCCGGCATCGGGCCCGTACCGGTTCGACAGCTCGACGTCGAGCGAACGGACCGTGCTGACCCAAAACAAGGCCTGGGTGGGTAGTCCGGGAGGTCCGGCGATGATTGTGCTCACGTCCGTCGCGGACGGCGCCGCCGCGGTGCTGGGTCTGGCGAACCGGCAGTTCACCGTCGTGCAGCCGCCGGCTGACCCGCTGCTGGCCGATCGGTTGCGGGCACTGTCGGGCCGGGGCGTGATATTCGAGGAGCGGGGCGGCCCCACTGTCGAGCATCTGGACCTCGATCTGGCCGGTCCGCTGTTCCGGGACCCGGTCGTGCGGACCGCCTTCGCCCAATGCGTCGATCGAAACAAGCTGGTCGACGACCTGGTCCGCGGCGTACGCCCGGACGCTCAGCCGCTGGGAAGTCTCGCGTTTCTCCCCGGCGAGAGGGCCTACGTCGACCTCTACTCCGGCACGATGGTCGCCGACGCCCAGAAGGCGCAGGTGACGCTGGAGCGGGCCGGCTGGGTGCTCGGTACCGACGGCGTCTACTCCCGTGCCGGCCGGCGACTGTCCTTCGCCATCAGCCACGATGGCTCGCCGGCCCACTCCCGGGAGGTGGAACTGATCAGGACGCAGTGCCGGCAGGCCGGAATGGAGATCGCTGACGGTGCCGCCTCCGGGGGTCTGGGCGATGCCGTGGTCCGTGGCCGGTTCGATGTCGCCCTGACGACGAGCGCGGGTACCTCCCGAGTGTGGTCCCTGGCTGACCGCTACGGGACCAACGGCGAGCTCAACCACCAGCACTACAGCAACCCTGAGGTCGACGCCGCGCTGGGTATCGCGGAGACGGAGTACTCCGAGTCCACCCGGACTGACGCCCTGGCGAAAGCCGATCGGCTCCTCGCCGATGACCTGGTGTCACTTCCGCTGTTCCAGGTCCCCCTCATGTGGGCCTACACCAGCAACATCGACAGCGTCTACCGCCATGCTTCGGATGGCGTCACCTGGAACGCCAACGAATGGACTGTGAGCTGACTCCGTTCGCGCGCGTCCCGGATGGTGACCGGCGTCGTGGCGGCGACGACACGTGGTATCAACGCTGGGGTGGGAGACCGCCTGACCGTGCGTCCCGTCCGTCCCGACGAGCTTGAGGAGGTTGGTCGGCTCACTCTGGAGGCATACCTCGCCGACGGCATGGTGAACCCCGCTGGTTCCTACGCGGCGCAGCTGGCCGATGCGTCCCGGCGGGCTCGCGACGCTGAGCTGCTGGTGGCGGTGGACCCTGACGGCACGGTGGTGGGGACGGTCACGGTGTGCGCGCCGGGCAGTCCGCTGCGGGAGCTGTCCGGCCCGGGTGAGCTGGAGCTGCGGATGCTCGCGGTGGCACCCGGCGCCCGCCGCCGCGGGATCGGTGAGGTGCTGGTGAGAACCGTGCTGGCGCGGGCCAGGAGGATCGGTGCGCACCGGGTCGTGCTGTGCAGCACTGAGGCGATGCACGCCGCGCACCGGCTCTACGCCCGGTCAGGGTTCATCCGGCTGCCCGAGCGCGACTGGTACCCGCTGCCCGGAGTCCGGCTGCTGGCCTTCGGCGCGACCCCGGCGGCGTGGGGACTGTGAGGAGAACGTCGAGGTCCACGAGCTGTGGTGGATGCTCAGCTGCGCAGTAGCACCGCGACGATCCCAGCCAGGTGCTCCAGACGGGCAACCTCCGCGGCACGGAACATCGGGCCGCCCGGCCGACCGACCAGCAGGGCCCGCTCCACGCCGCCCAGCGGGGTGGCCGCCAGCTCGGTGCCCAGCTCCCGCCAGGGTGGCGGCACCCAGGGTTCCTCACCATCCAGGATCGTCGCGCGGCGCAGCGGCCACCATGGCAGGTCCGCGACGATGGTCTCCGGTGCGGCGAAGGAGGCGGTGACCCGGTGCGGTCGTCCCCCTGAGACGCTGAGCACGAGGGCCCAGCCCGCTCGGATGATCTTCGGCACCCCGTCTGTGAAGGCCTGCAGGCCGTGCGCCGGATCGGCGGCGATCTCCTCCACCAGCTCCAGCTCGCGGTGCGTGTCCAGGACACCCGCCCACGGGCGGACGGCGTCGACCTCGACGCCCTCGACCGACTCCGCCGCCGTGATCAACACGTCGGGCAGCCGGCCGGAGGGAAGCTCCACGACGAGGTCGTCGATGGCGATGCCGGATCTCCGCTCGACGACGTCCAGGCTGAGGATGTCGACACCCACCTTGCCCAGCGCGGTGGCCACCGCGCCGAGCGCCCCAGGACAGTCCGGGAGCTGAACCCGGATCAGAAAGGACATCCGCCACACCTGTTCATGCGGGCCTCTCCATTCGGTGTCTCCGTCGAGTCCTGTCAAGTCCCGTCAAGCCACGGATGCTCCGCGCGCCCGTCGGGCCGTCGATTGTGACAGAGCGAGCCGGAGGTTGCGCCTCCCCGCCTGCGGGCTGGTCACCCGCCCCGTGACGAGCCCCCAGGAAAGGCGCGACGTTAGACTCGCCGGGTCACCCGTCCCAGCAGCGCTTCAGGAGTCTCCTGTGACCACCATCTCCCGTGACGAGGTCGCGCATCTCGCCCGGCTCGCCCGGCTGGCCGTCACCGAGGAGGAGCTGGACCTGTTCGCCGGTCAGCTCGAGGTGATCCTGACCTCGGTTGCCCGGGTCGGTGAGGTGGCGGCTGTGAACATCCCACCCACCTCGCACGCCGTCGGGCTGACCGATGTGTTCCGGGTGGACGTGCCGCGTCCGGGGTTGACCCAGCAGCAGGCGCTCTCGGGCGCCTACGCGACGGAGGACGGCCGGTTCCGGGTGCCGCGCATCCTGGACGAGTCGTGACGACCGAGCTGACCCGGTTGTCCGCCGCGGAGCTCGCCGGGCGGATTCACGCGCGGGACACCACCGCGGTGGAGGTGACCCAGGCGCATCTGGACCGGGTCGCCGCCGTGGACCGCGCGGTGCACGCCTTCCTGCACCTGGACGCCCGTGCCGCGCTGTCCGCCGCGGCCGCGGTGGACGAGGGGCTACGGCGGGGGAACCCGCCGGCCTCGCCGCTGGCGGGCGTGCCGCTGGCGCTCAAGGACGTGTTCACCACCGTCGACATGCCCACCACCTGCGGCTCACGGATGCTCCAGGGCTGGCGGCCGCCGTATGACGCCACCGTCACCCGTAGGCTGCGCGAAGCGGGCGTGGTGATTCTGGGCAAGACCAACATGGACGAGTTCGCGATGGGTTCCTCGACGGAGAACTCCGCCTACGGGCCCACCCGCAACCCATGGGACCTCGACCGCGTGCCGGGCGGGTCAGGTGGTGGGTCGGCGGCCGCAGTGGCCGCCTTCGAGGTGCCGCTGGCGATCGGTACCGACACCGGCGGCTCGATCCGCCAGCCCAGCGCGGTGACCGGCACCGTCGGGGTCAAGCCCACCTACGGCGGCGTCTCACGGTATGGCCTGGTGGCCTTCTCCTCAAGCCTGGACCAGGGCGGTCCGGTGGCCCGCACGGTGCTCGACGCCGCGCTGCTGCACGAGGTGATCGGCGGGTACGACGCGCTGGACTCCACCTCGATCGACGCACCGGTGCCGCCGGTGGTGCGGGCGGCCCGCACGGGTGCCGCCGGCGACCTGACCGGTGTCCGGGTCGGGGTGGTCAGCCAGTTCCGCGGGGAGGGTTACCAGCCCGGGGTGCTACGCGCGTTCGAGCTCGCGGTGAGCCGGCTGCGTGAGCTGGGCGCGCGGGTCGTCGAGGTGTCCTGCCCGTCCTTCGACCATGCGCTGCCCGCCTACTACCTGATCGCGCCCAGCGAGTGCTCCTCGAACCTGGCCCGCTTCGACGGCATGCGATACGGGCTGCGGGTCGGCGACGACGGCACTCGCGGCGCTGAGGAGGTCATGTCGCTGACCCGTGCGGCCGGTTTCGGGCCCGAGGTCAAGCGCCGCGTCATACTCGGCACCTACGCGCTGTCCGCCGGGTACTACGACGCCTACTACGGCCAGGCGCAGAAGGTCCGCACCCTGATCATCCGGGACTTCGCCGCGGCCTTCGAGCGGGTGGACGTGCTGGTCTCGCCGACCAGCCCGACCACCGCGTTCGGAATCGGCGAGCGGGTGGACGACCCGTTGGCGATGTACCTGTCGGACCTGTGCACGATCCCGGCGAACCTGGCCGGCAACGCCGCCCTGTCCGTGCCGGCCGGGTGCTCCGATGATGATGGCCTGCCGGTGGGCCTGCAGGTGATGGCGCCCTCGCTGGCCGACGACCGGGCCTACCGGGTGGCGGCGGCCTACGAGGCGGCTCGTGACGCCGCCGATGGTGGCCCGCTGGCATACCGGGTGCCTGCTCTGGAGGTGGTCGTGCGGTGACCGCTGCGCTGATGGACTACGACGAGGTGCTGGAGCGCTTCGAACCGGTGCTCGGGCTTGAGGTGCACGTCGAGCTGTCCACCTCGACGAAGATGTTCTGTGGTTGTGCCAATGTGTTCGGGGCACCACCCAATACCCACGTCTGCCCGACCTGCCTGGGGCTGCCGGGATCGCTCCCGGTGCTCAACCGCGCCGCGGTGGAGTCGGCGATGCGGATCGGACTGGCGTTGAACTGCTCGATCGTCCCGTGGTGCCGGTTCGCCCGGAAGAACTACTTCTACCCCGACATGCCCAAGAACTTCCAGACCTCCCAGTATGACGAGCCGATCGCGGTGCACGGCTCATGGGAGGTGCAGTCGGCGGACGGCTCGACGTTCACCGTCGGCATCGAGCGCGCGCACATGGAGGAGGACACCGGCAAGTCACTGCACGTCGGCGGTGCGACCGGCCGTATCCACGGCGCGAGCCACTCGCTGCTGGACTACAACCGCGCCGGTGTCCCACTGATCGAGATCGTCACCAAGCCGATCGTCGGCGCGGGGCGCCGAGCGCCTGAGGTCGCCCGGGCTTACGTCACTGCGCTGCGTGACCTGCTGCGGGCGCTGGGCGTGTCCGACGTGCGGATGGACCAGGGGTCGCTGCGCTGTGACGCCAACGTCTCGCTGATGCCGCGCGGCTCGTCAACCTTCGGCACCCGAACCGAGACCAAGAACGTCAACTCGCTGCGGTCGGTGGAGCGCGCGGTGCGTCACGAGATGGGCCGGCAAGCCGCAGTGCTGGCCTCCGGTGGCGAGATCGTGCAGGAGACCCGGCACTTCGACGAGGCCACCGGCACCACGTCACCCGGGCGGCGCAAGGAGACCTCGGAGGACTACCGGTATTTCCCGGAGCCCGACCTGGTGCCGATCACCCCCAGCGACGAGTGGGTGGCGCGGCTGCGCGCCACGCTTCCCGAGCTGCCCTGGCAGCGCCGGGCTCGGGTGCGGGCCGAGTGGGGCCTTTCCGACCTCGAGCTGCGCGACCTGGTCAACGCCGGCGCGCTGGATCTCATCGCGGCCACCGTCGACGCGGGGGCGCTGCCGGCACAGGCTCGGTCGTGGTGGGTGTCGTACCTGTCCCAGCAGGCCAACTCCCGGGGAGTGGAGCTCGCTGACCTGCCCATCACCCCGGAACAAGTGGCGCGGGTGATCGCTCTGGTCGGTGCGGGCGCGCTGACCAACACCCTGGCCCGGCAGGTCGTCAACGGGATCCTCGCCGGGGAGGGTGAGCCCGATGAGGTGCTCGCCGCCCGCGGCCTGGCCGTGGTGTCCGGCGATGCCGAGCTGACCGCCGCCGTCGAACAGGCCCTCGCCGCCCAGCCTGACGTCGCGGAGAAGATCCGCGGCGGCAAGGTGGCGGCGGCGGGCGCGATCGTGGGCGCGGTGATGAAGGCCACCGGCGGCCAGGCCGACGCCCATCGGGTGCGCGAGCTCGTGCTCGCGCTCGTGAGTGCGTAACAGTGCTCCAGCACTGAATGCCACTCACGAGTTGTCCACAGCCCCCGGCTGTGGACAACCCTCCCCTCCCCTCTCCCCTCAGTCCTGGCCGCCGCCGGGGCCCACCGGGTCGGGTAGCAGGAACACCCGCTCGTCGCTGGAGATCGGTCTGCCACCTGTCTTGTTGACCGTGCCCAGCCACATCATCTGTCCGTCCGGGCTCAGCGCGGCTGCGGCGATATGGCCGTAATGCTCCAGCGGGATCTGCAGCGGCGGGCCGATGAACGTACCGCCCGGCCCGATCCCGAGCGCGAACATCGGCGCCCCGCTGGTGAACGCGACCTGGATGCGGCCCAGCATGACCACGCACCCGGCGGCCCCGGTGCCTCCGGGCCAGGTCCAGGCGGCCCGACCCAGTGGGCGTCCCGGCCGCACCCGGTGGAGCAGGTCGTGGTCGGGCTCCCGGTCGGTGATCCACAGCTCGTTGGTCAGCGGGTCGATGCACAGTCCGCCCGGCGCGCGTAAGCCGCTGACCAGAACTGGGGACCCACCGGGGTTGCCCGGCGCGGGGTGGCCGAAGGTGTCGATCCTCAACACCTTGCCGGCCAGTGACCGCGGGTCCTCGGCCGCGGCGGGGTTGCCGGCGTCTCCGGTGGCGACCAGGAGCATCCCGTGCGAGTCGACCGCGAGCGCACCCGCGTTGCCGGTCGGACCCCGTGGGATGCCGACCAGCACCGGCTTGGGTATGTCGCCAGGGGCGATCCGGACCACCCGGTTGTCCACGGAGGTGGTGATATAGGCGTAGATCAGCTCATCCTCGGCATAGCTGGGCGACAGCGCGAGTCCGGTGAGCCCGCCGTCACCCGCCGGGTCCACGGCCAGGGCGGCTATCTCCTGGTTCGGTCGTTGCCGTCGCACCTGGAGGATCCGGCCGGTGGTGCGCTCTGCGGCCAGACCCACCGGCGCTGAGCCCGGCAGCACGACCAGCGCGGAGATCGGTTCCAGACACGTCGCGACGACCTGCGGATCGGGGTCGGTGCAGCCTCGCGGCGGGCCCGGCGGTAGCCGGCCGGGTGCGCCTGGGCCGGGTGGCCTGGCGGGCCCCGGGATCTCGGGCCCCGGCTCGGCCTGCGACCCGATCTCCAGTTTGGCGTGGAACGGTCCGGCGCCCCGGTCCGGAAAGGTCGGCGTCACCGAGCACCCGCACAGCAGCGTCGCCGCCGCGAGCAGTACCGAGATCGCGCGGCGGCGGCCGGCTGGGTTCGGCACGGGGGGTCGCACGGTCGGCCAGGCTATGTGCTGGCCCGTGTGTCGCTGGTGAGTGGTCACACGATGCTACCGCTGCCCGCGTCCGGCTACACCTGCGACGCCGGTCAGTCACCGGCTTCGGCGAGCGGGTCGGGCAGCCGTCCCCCGCTCATCGCCGCCAGCCTCGGAAGATCGCGGGCCCGCACCATGGGCAGCCTTACCTCGTCCCCACCATGCGGCACGGCCCAGACCCGTGACCGATCGTCGATCCGCAGGCCCGCCAGGCCGGACCAGGCGATCTGCCGGGAGCCCCATACTCGACATGCCACGATGGTTTCCGGGCCGGCCACCGTTCGGGTCCGTACCAGCCAGACCGCAAGGGCCAGCGGCACCAGGTACAGCACCTGCAGTCCCGGCGCGCCGAAGGCCACCGGGGTCATGCACACGATCAGCCCGAACACTCCGATCAGGGTGGTCAGCGGCAGCCGGAAGGTCATCGTGGCGGAGGCGGTCACAGTGACATAGTGACTGACATGGTGACGGCATAGTGACGGCCGTCGCGGCGGACCGGTACCTGGCTGAGCTCGCCGAGGGCACGGTGGCCCACCACGGCTGATGAGCCGGCGGATCTCGCAGGCCAGAAAGTCGGATTCCCTACTTATCCCAGGATGCGGGACGGGCTCCCGCGAGGTTGACGCTGCCGGGCGGGCCCGTTACCGTCGGCTAAGTGCTGATCGCCACCGCCCTTGTACCTCAGAGGCGCGTCGTCTGAAGAGTCGCAGAGTCATGGACATCGACGCGCCGACCCTCGCACCAGCCCTCACCCGGGCGGCGAGGGTTTTTTGATGGTTTGTTGATGCTCAGGCCGAGCACACGATGAGCTAAGGCGGGACCATGACAACCGTGACTCCCAGGGAAATGGCCCGAGAGATGCCGAGCCCCATGCCACCGCCCAAACCGGCCCCACCCCGAGGAGCGCCGGTGCGCCTCACCGGTGCGCAGGCCCTGGTGCGTTCGTTGGAGGCGCTCGGGTGCCAGGCGGTGTTCGGAATCCCTGGCGGCACGATCCTGCCGGCGTACGACCCGCTGCTGGACTCCACGAAGGTCCGCCACGTGCTGGTCCGCCATGAGCAGGGAGCAGGGCACGCCGCGACTGGGTACGCGCAGGCCACCGGTCGAGTCGGGGTGTGCATGGCGACGTCGGGTCCCGGGGCGACGAACCTGGTCACGCCGCTGGCCGATGCGTATATGGACTCGGTGGCGGTGGTGGCCATCACCGGCCAGGTTCAGCGCTCCTCGATAGGAAGCGATGCCTTCCAGGAGGCGGACATCACCGGCATCACGATGCCGGTGACCAAGCACAACACGCTGGTGAAAGACCCAGCGGAGATCCCGAGGGCGATCGCGGAGGCCTTCCACCTGGCCGCCACCGGTCGTCCGGGTCCCGTGCTGGTGGACATCCCCAAGGACGTGCTTCAGGAGCTGACGTCTTTCGTCTGGCCGCCCGAGCTGCACATTCCCGGTTACCGGCCGACCACCCGGCCGCACGGCAAGCAGATTCGGGAGGCCGCCCGACTGATCACTAACGCTCGCCGGCCGGTGCTCTACGTCGGCGGCGGCGTGATCAAGGCACGGGCCACCACGGCGTTGCGTGAGTTCGCCGAGCTCACCGGGGCACCGGTGGTGACCACGTTGATGGCTCGTGGTGCCTTCCCCGACTCGCACCCGCAGCACCTGGGGATGCCAGGCATGCATGGCACTGTCGCCGCCGTCGCGGCGATGCAGCGCTCCGACCTGCTGGTGACGTTGGGCGCCCGGTTTGACGACCGGGTCACCGGGCAGCTCTCCTCCTTCGCGCCGGACGCCAAGGTGGTGCACGCCGACATCGACCCCGCCGAGATCTCCAAGAACCGGCAGGCGGACGTGCCTATCGTGGGTGACTGTGCCGAGGTGATCAGTGAGCTGATCACGGCGGTGCGGGTCGAGTTCGAGTCCGGCCGTCCGGATCTGGCCGGCTGGTGGCGGCAGCTGTGCAACTGGCGGCAGACGTTCCCCCTAGGCTATGACCGTCCGAGCGACGGGATGCTTTCTCCGCAGTTCGCGATCGAGCGGATCGGCGCTCTGGTCGGTCCGGATGCGATTTACACTGCGGGGGTCGGCCAGCACCAGATGTGGGCGGCTCAGTTCATCAGATATGAGAAGCCGGGCAGCTGGATCAACTCCGGTGGCCTGGGCACGATGGGTTTCGCCGTGCCGGCGGCGATGGGCGCCAAGCTGGGTCGGCCCGATGTCGCCGTGTGGGCCATCGACGGCGACGGCAGCTTCCAGATGACCAACCAAGAGCTGGCGACCTGCGCCATCGAGAACATTCCGATCAAGGTCGCGGTGATCAACAATGGTAGTCTGGGCATGGTCCGCCAGTGGCAGAACCTGTTCTACTCCGAGCGCTACTCGCAGACCGACCTCGGGACCCATCTGCGCGTTCCGGACTTCGTGAAGCTCGCCGAGGCATTGGGTTGCGTGGGCCTGCGTTGTGAGGCCGAGCCGGACGTCGACAGGGTCGTCGAGCGGGCGATGGAGATCGACAACCGCCCGGTCGTGATCGACTTCGTGGTGGGCAAGGACGCCCAGGTGTGGCCGATGGTCGCGGCTGGCCACGGAAACGACCGCATCATGTCGGCGCGCGACATCCGCCCGCTGTTCGACGAGGACGGGTCATGACCAAGCACACCCTGTCGGTGCTGGTGGAGAACAAGCCCGGCGTGCTGGCCCGGGTGGCCGGGCTGTTCAGCCGCCGCGGGTTCAACATCCACTCACTGGCGGTCGGGCCTACCGAGAACCCCGATATAGCCCGGATGACCATCGTGGTCATCGTCGCGGAGCTGCCCTTGGAGCAGGTCACCAAGCAGCTCAACAAGCTGATCCATATCCTCAAGATCGTTGAGCTCGACCCCGTGGTGGCGGTGCAGCGGGAGCTGCTGCTGGTGAAGGTCCGAGCCGACACCACGGTGCGCTCCCAGGTGCTCGAGGCGGTGGCACTGTTCCGGGCCAAGGTCGTCGATGTCTCCCCGGAGGCGGTGACCATCGAGGTGACCGGCACCTCGGACAAGCTCGCGGCACTGTTGCGGATGGTCGAGCCCTTCGGCATCCGTGAGATGGTGCAGTCCGGCATGGTCGCCATGGGCCGCGGCTCCCGCGTCATCACCACCGGTTTGACCCGCTAGAGCCCGCGCCCGGAAGACCCGGAGTGCCAGAGCCGGGGTGCCAGACCAGGAGTGACGGATGAGTGCAGAAGTCTTCTATGACGGCGACGCCGACCTGGCGATCATCGCGGGCCGGAAGGTCGCGGTGATCGGCTACGGCAGCCAGGGACACGCGCACGCGCTGAGCCTGCGCGATTCCGGGGTTGACGTCCGCGTCGGCCTGCCGGAGGGGTCCACGTCGCGATCGAAGGCGGCCGACGAGGGCTTGGCGGTGATGACGCCGGCGCGGGCCTCGGCCGAGGCGGACGTCATCATGATCCTCGCGCCGGACACCAAGCAGCGCGCCATCTACGCCCAGGACATCGCGCCCAACCTGAGCTCGGGTGACGCGCTGTTGTTCGGGCACGGTTTCAATATCCGTTACGACCTGATCCGCCCGCCCTCGGATGTGGACGTGGCGATGGTGGCGCCCAAGGGACCCGGACACCTGGTGCGCCGGCAGTTCGTCGACGGCAGGGGAGTGCCCTGCCTGATCGCGGTCGAGCAGGACCCCACCGGTGGGGCCCAGGCGCTGGCGCTGTCGTACGCCAAGGCGATCGGCGGCACCCGCGCTGGAGTGATCAAGACCACCTTCACCGAGGAGACCGAGACCGATCTCTTCGGTGAGCAGACGGTGCTCTGCGGTGGGATCACCGCACTGGTTCAGGCTGGGTTCGAGGTGCTCACCGAGGCCGGGTACGCGCCCGAGGTGGCCTACTTCGAATGCCTGCATGAGGTCAAGCTCATCGTCGACCTGATGTACGAGGGCGGGATCTCCCGGATGCGCTACTCGATCTCCGACACCGCCGAGTACGGGGATCTCACCCGCGGGCCGCGGGTCATCACATCCGAGGTCAAGGACGGGATGCGCCGGATCCTCACCGAGATCCAGGACGGCAGCTTCGCTCAGGAGTGGGTGACCGAGGACGACAACGGGCGGCCGAACTACACCAAGCTGCGCGCCGAGGGGGAGCGGCACCCCATCGAGCAGGTCGGCGCTCGGCTGCGCGGGCTGATGTCCTGGATAGACCGCCCGCTCATCGACACCGTGTGACGGCCACGAACGACCGAGGTGACCGGTGGCGGAGCTGGTGGAGTGGTGTGGGTATCTGCCGTTGGCGATCGCGCTGCGGGCCGGCGTGTTCAGCAAACACCGGGCCTGGACCCTGGGTCATCTGATCAGCAGCGACGGTCCCTGGACCCAGGCCCGGCACGGCACTGCATGCCCACGCCGCCACGGCGGCACGGCACCTCGGTGACCAGCTGACGAGGCCAACGCCCTCCACGATCTGGGGGTCGTGCGGCGGCTGACCGGGGCTTGAGTTCAAACGGTGAGCGCGACACCGGCCTTGACCTGGGGCGAGGGCTCGTAAGCCGGCCCGCGCATCGGGCAGCCCCTAGCCTGCCCGCTATCAGCTCGATGTGAGCCCTCGCGAGGGTCCCAGGTCAAGGCCGGTGTCGCGCTCACCACTAGAGACCACCGGGCCGCGCCTCAACTAGACTGGGCGGCCGTGACCACACTGAGCCGACCTGTCGTCCTCATCGCTGAGAAGCTCGCGCCGTCGGTGCTCGACGTCTTCGGCGACGAGCTCGACGTCCAGCACGTCGATGGCACCGACCGTACGGCCCTGTTCGAGGCCTTGGCCGGTGCCGAGGCGCTGCTGGTGCGCTCGGCTACCCGGGTGGACGCCGAGGCGCTCGGCCACGCGCCCCGGCTCAAGGTCGTGGCCAGGGCCGGTGTCGGGTTGGACAACGTCGACGTGCCGGCGGCCACCGAGCGCGGGGTGATGGTGGTCAACGCGCCCACCTCCAACATCGTCTCGGCTGCGGAGCACGCCGTCGGGCTGCTGCTCGCGGTGGCTCGGCGCATCCCGGCGGCCGATGCCAGCCTGCGTAGCGGGCAATGGAAGCGCAGCTCGTTCGGCGGTGTCGAGCTGTCCGGCAAGACCGTCGGTGTGGTGGGCCTGGGCAAGATCGGCCAGTTGGTCGCCCAGCGGCTGGCGGCCTTCGGCACCGACCTGATCGCCTACGACCCCTATGTGTCACCGGCGCGGGCCGCGCAGCTGGGCATCGCGCTGGTCGACCTGGACGAGCTGCTCTCCCGCGCTGATGCCATCTCGATACACCTGCCCAAGACCCCCGAGACGCTCGGGCTGATCGGCGCCGACCAGCTGGCCAAGACCAAGCCGGGGGTGCTGATCGTCAACGCCGCCCGCGGTGGTCTGGTGGATGAGCAGGCGCTGGCCGACGCGGTGCGGCGCGGTCAGGTCGGCGGCGCGGGCATTGACGTCTTCGCCACCGAGCCGTGCACGGCCAGCCCGTTGTTCGAGCTCCCGCAGGTGGTCGTCACGCCGCACCTGGGTGCCTCCACCGCCGAGGCGCAGGACCGGGCGGGTACCGACGTCGCGCGCAGCGTGCTGCGAGCGCTGCGCGGCGAGTTCGTTCCTGACGCGGTGAACGTGATCAGTGGCGGGGCGGTGGGCGAGGAGGTGCGGCCCTGGCTTCCGCTGACCCAGAAACTGGGCATCGTGCTGGCCGCGCTGACCGGCGGCGCGCTCGCGTCGGTGACCGTCGATGTGCGCGGTGAGCTGGCCGCCGAGGACGTCTCCGTCCTGCGGCTCGCGGCGCTGCGCGGCGTTTTCAGCGGTGTCGTGGACGAGCAGGTCACCTTCGTCAACGCGCCGCGGCTGGCGCAGGAGCGCGGGGTGGCCGTCGCCGTGCTCAGCGCCCCGGAGAGTCCCAGCCACCGGAGCGTCGTGAGCGTGCGGGGGGTCTGCTCCGACGGCACGGTGCACTCGGTCTCGGGGACGCTGTCCGGTCCGACGCAGGCGCAGAAGCTGGTCGAGGTCGATGGCCGGCACTTCGACCTACGAGCTCAGGGTGAGGCGATCCTCATGGAGTACCCGGACCGTCCGGGCGTGATGGGCATCGTCGGCACGCTGCTGGGTGAGGCGGATGTCAACATCGAGGCGGCCCAGATCAGCCAGGCGACCGCGCGCACCGATGCGATCATGATGTTGCGAGTGGACCGGCCGGTTCCCGGCCAGGTGCTGGCGGCACTCGGACCATCGGTCGGCGCTCGCACCATCCGCTCCGTCACCTTGTGACGAGGGACCCTTACGACCGGCGCGGTTCAGGCGATGGTGCTGGTAGCGGGACCGATCTGACTGGCCCATGATGTGCAGCAGGAGTACCCGTTCGGGGTCCCTCGTTCGACTTAACCCATGGTGCGGGGCTTTCGGTGGCTGCGAGTAACCTGCGCGCTGCGGAGGGTCCCAGGGCGGGGCCCGGGCACTGGAGGTGGCGCATGCGGCTCGCGGTGATCCCCGGCGACGGGATCGGTCCGGAGGTGATCGGCGAGGCGCTCAAGATCCTGGACGAGGTCGCCCCTGACGCCGAGACCACGCCCTACGATCTCGGTGCCGCGCGCTGGCACGCCACCGGGGAGCTACTCCCCGAGTCGGTTCTGGGTGAGCTCCGCCAGCACGACGCCATCCTGCTCGGCGCGGTGGGGGATCCCTCTGTGCCCAGCGGGATCCTGGAGCGCGGGCTGCTGCTGCGGCTGCGTTTCGAGATGGACCACCACGTGAACCTGCGGCCGGCGCGGCTGTATCCCGGTGTGCGCAGCCCGATCGCGGACCCCGGAAGCATCGACATGATCGTGGTCCGAGAGGGCACCGAGGGCCCTTATGCGGGCAACGGCGGGCTGCTGCGCAAGGACACCCCGCACGAGATCGCCACCGAGGTCAGCATCAACACCGCGTTCGGTGTGGAGCGCGTCGTGCGCGACGCGTTCACCCGGGCCGCAGCGCGCCCGCGCAGGCACCTGACGCTGGTGCACAAGACGAACGTGCTCTCCCACGCCGGGTCGCTGTGGTCGCGCATCGTGGAAGAGGTGTCGCTGCAGCATCCCGACGTGACGGTGGCCTACCAGCACGTCGACGCGGCCACTATCCACCTGGTCACCGACCCCGGCCGGTTCGACGTGATCGTCACTGACAACCTGTTCGGTGACATCCTCACCGATCTCGCGGCGGCCGTCACCGGCGGGATCGGCCTGGCCGCCAGCGGCAACCTCGACGTCACCCGCCGAAACCCCAGCATGTTCGAGCCGGTGCACGGCTCCGCGCCGGACATCGCCGGTCAGGGTGTAGCCGACCCGACCGCAGCGGTGCTCTCGATCGGGCTGATGCTCGCCCACCTGGGTTTGGACGAGCCGTCCCGCCGGGTGGAGGCCGCGGTCGCCTTCGACCTGGCCACCCGTGATCACGCTCATCCCGGCGGTACTCACGCCATCGGTGATCGGTTGGCTGCCCTGGTCTCCTCAAGCCAGCGCGTCGAGCGCGCAGGCCTGTAGGGGGGTCAGCCCGCTAGCTCCCGACCTCAGGGGTTCCGGGACCGCTGACGGGCTGGCGGGCGGTGATAGTACGGTCACCCTCGGTCCAACGAGGAGGGCGGGATCGTGAGCAGACCGGTGCGCAGCCATCGGGTGTCACCCAGCAGCAGACCTCTCTGGCGGCTGCGGTCGCCGCAGGTGAGCTGTGGATGGAGGCCGGTGTCGCCGAGCGCGCGGCGGCCCGGTGCGACCAGGCGGTCAGGGAGATCGACGACTTGCTGATAGACGCGCGCGTGCTCACCCGGAAGCGCAAGTTCGGTGACAACGAGGACGGCAACGCCGCAGCGGAGCGGTTCGCCCAGGCCGGTCAGGACTACATCGACGCGATGAGGAGCGCCCAAGGGGTGTTCAAGAACATGGCGGCGACCTACCGGGCGGCCGGGCGCACGGTCACCGAGGCTGATGCGGCAAACGAACAGATGTTCCGGGACCGATCCGAGTGAGGCGCGTTCTCGTGGTTATTCTGGCGCTGCTTGCGGCCGGATGCGGTTCCCCATCACCGGGATCCGGCCCATCACCTGCGGTGGCCGACGCTAGCCGGGTCGACATGTGCACCATCCTGACCGACACCCAGCTGACCGCGCTGGGTCTCGACGTGAACACCCGCAAGCCGTTTGACAAGGTGGGCGTGGTCGGCTGTGGATGGCAGGGTAAGTCCCTGACGCTGGGTCTGGAACGGGACAGGGAAACCGTCGCTTCGTATAAAGCCCGCCAGCATGATCCTGCATTCACCAGCTTCGCAGACAACACGGTCAACGGCCGGGCCGGGGCACACCTCTCGGTGGATCGTGAGCGCGACGACTGCACGCAGTTGGTGGATGGTGGGCTGGTCTCGCTGGTGGTGAGCGTGGCGCCGGCGTTCAGCCTCAGTGGGCCGTCGGTCGACTCGTGCGCTGAGGCGTTGCGGATCGCGCAGATGATCGAGCCTCGATTGCCGAAAGCGGGGAGTTGAGATGTCCGGAGCAGGGGATGTGGTGGCCGATGTGCTCGGGTTCGGCGGGTCCAGCGGTACTGACCATGGGTCCAGCAACTGGGCGGCCTGGGGGCATCCGGAGATCCGCTCGATGCTGGACACCTCGGTCGATCCGGGTGACATCAGCGATGCCGCCAGCGCGTGGCGCGAGCAGGGCCGGAACACGGTGGATGTCATCACCGGGCTCACCCACGACCTGAAGGGGATCGTGGCCGGTGGATGGCGGGGCGGATCGGCCGATGCGGCGCTCACCGCTCTCGACCCGATCAGCCAGTGGTCGGCCGGCCAGGCCGACGTCGCGGAGCGCACCACGGAGCTGATGGACGCATCCGGCCTCTGCGCCGGGCAGGCCAAGACCACTGTGCCGCCGCCGAAGTTCTACGACTGGGGTGAGTCGCTGACCAGTCTCGCCGCCGGTGGTGTACCCGGCGCGGTCGTTGACGCCGTCGCGCAGGAACGGGAGCAGTCGCAGCTGCACGCCGACGCCGTGCGGATCATGACCGATGTGTACTCCGCCCCGATCAACGACTACCGCGCGGCGGTACCGATGTACGCGAAGCTGGTCGACCCGACGTTGCGACCACCTGAGCATCTGCCGAAGCCGGGCCCGGCACCGAGATCCGCCTATCCCGGTGCCGGAGCGCCCGGTGCCGGGGCGCCCGGTGGTGGGATGACCGGTGCCGGGGCGCCCGGTGGCGGGGTCGGCACACAGGGGGGCGGGCGTGTTGCCCACACGCTGTCGGCTCCCACCGCCGGCACACAGCCGTCCCCTGTCGCGTTGCAGAGTGTGACCAGCGGGGTTCCGGTGTCGCACGGTGGCGGTCAGGTGGTGTCCGATCAGGGCACCCATCGACACCAACAGGTGGGCGGCCAGGTCGCTGCGGCGGCCGTGACGGCAGCGGCCGGTGTCCCGGTCATGGGACAGATCGCGGGTGGCGTTCGGCGGGCTCGAGCGGCCGGTGGTGTCCGGCTCGGCGGTGGCGAGGTTGGCGGCTCCTCAGGCGGTGGCGGGCGTGCCGGCGCGGGTCATCCCGCTGAGTTCGGTCCCCGTCCCTCGACCGTCGCCGAGGAGGGCCAGCCGGGTGCCGGCCCGGGTCGCGGTGCCACCGGCATGGGGTTCGGGCGCGCCAACCCCGGCGAGATGATGGCCCCGATGGGCGGCGGACGCGGTCGGGGCGGTGAGGACTCCGAGCATCGGCGTCCCTCCTATCTGATCGAGATGGACGACATCTTCACCGACGGCCGCAAGGTCGCCCCGGCGGTGATCGGCCAGGACCCGCCCGAGCAGGACGACTGACCGGTGCCGCCACTGATGGGATGGCAGCTGAGCGCCGCGCAGTGGGACATGCTCACCGAGGAGCTGCGGCTGGAGGGTTACCCCGCGCCGATTCAGGTGCGCTCGCACGGGCGTACCCATAGTGAGCGCGGTCGCGTCCGGGGTGAGGTGGGCGAGGAGCTGCGCCGGCTCGGCCTGGTGCGCGCGGGCCGGGTCGAGGCCGAGCTGGAAGCCGCGCTGCGTCTGCTGCACCGACCGGCGCGTTGGGTGGACTCGGTGTGGCTTACCGACGCGGTGGCGCGGCAGCCGGTTCGAGTGCTCGCGGCCCGAAGCGGCACCCTGGGCGTCTGCGCGCTGCAACACCCAGACCGGCCTGGCGCGACGGTGCTGGACATCATTCCCGCAGTGGGGTTGACTGCGGCTGTGGTGGGCCGGCTCCCGCGGCACCCTCCGGGTCGCAGCCCCGGAGGGACCATCGCGCTGGCGCCGAGCCCTGAGCGGCCCGGTGGTGTGCTGGTCTCGGCGTCGCCCGTCCGGACCGGTGCCGAGCGCGAGCGCGCTGCGGTGTCAGCGATCCTGGACCAACCACACGCGCGGGCCGGGCAGATCACCGCCAACGTGCGGGACTCCGCGGGCCGGGTGCACCGCTCGCCGGTCCTGCGCTGGTGCGACAACCCCGACGGCCGATACCAGATCACCGTCAGCCCCCGCCACGACGACAGGTCGCTGACCATCACCCCCGGCGACCCGCACCGCCTAGCCACCACCCTCCAGCACCTCCTCGACACTCTCCACTGACTGGGCTCAGCCGGCGGGGAAGGTCAGGTCGTAGCTGATGCAGTCGAGCTGGTGCACCAACGGCTCCAGCTGCTCGGGCGCCAGCGTGATCTTCTCGCCATTCTCGGTGGCCACGGTGACGTGGGTGACACCCAGAGTGACGGCGCGGTAACCGGTCATCGCCAGCCGGCTGAAATGTGCCCAGCAGCCGCCCGGGGAGTCGATGACGTCCTGGCCTTCGTCGACGTCATAGCCCCCGTCGGTGAGCCAGCCGCACACGGTTCCTCGGGTGGGCATAGGCCCATCACATTGAGCGTGCTGTTCGTCGGTGCCTATCCGATTGTCCCCGTCGTAGGCACCGCTCCATGCAGCCGGCCCGAAAAAGAGTCGCGACGATCTTCAGTGCCCACATCTGGGCTGCTCAGTTGTCGCTGGAGTTCCGGTCGTCGTTGGTGTTGAGCCGCCGAAGAATCTCGGCGAGGAGTTCGGTGTGCTGTGTCAGCGTTTCGCCCTGCCCTGTCAGCGTCTCCTGGATCGTCACCAGTGTCTCGGTGTGCTGATCCACCGTCTCCTGGATCCTCACCAGTGTCTCGGTGTGCTGATCCACCGTCTCCTGGATGTCGAGCAGGGTGTCGCCGACCGCGCGAACGGTCTCGTCCTGCTCGTCGACACGGCGCACGAGGTGGGCGACTTCCAGGCTGGCCATGCCGGGCAGCCTATCGCGCGGCACCGACAACGAAGTGAAGGAGGAGACGACGCTGGCGATCAGCCCGTCACATGACGTCGAACTCGCCGTCCTTGGCGCCGAGGACGAAGGCCTCCCACTCGGCCGGGGTGAAGATCAATGTCTGGTCGTCCACGGGATGCTCGGAGCTGCGCATCGCCACGTAGCCGTCCTGCACGAACGCGATCTCCAGGTGCGGTCCCTCGATCTCCTCCGAGCCCGCCGCGCGCTGCCACACGGCGTTCGACAGGTCGAGCGTGCCGCGGATGTGCTTCTTGTCATCGACGATGTCACTCATAGGGCCCACCGTATCGAGCCGGTCTCGGGACGCGGTCAGCCGCCAGTGGGAAGGGGCCGCCGGTAGGGGTTGAGGACGAGGACCGGGGCTCCTGGGCGTGCTCTGGGGGTGGGTTCCGTTCCCTCGGAAGGTATGCCACACTACGCTCTGTGGCATGCCACTTCGTGGTCATTATCGCTGAGCGCGTCGGGTAACAAGTACCCTCACCCGGCGCGCAGACCTCTCGCATCCGCGAGAGGTCTTTTTTGTTGGCCAGCGCACCCTCTTGGAGCCTCGACGATGTCCCGCACCAGCCCAGCCGGCACCCCGCTCGGTGATGAGTTCCACCTCTACGACACCACGTTGCGCGACGGTGCCCAGCGCGAGGGGATCTCCTACTCGGTGGCCGACAAGCTCGCCGTCGCCCGGCTGCTGGACGCGCTGGGCGTGGGCTTCATCGAGGGCGGCTGGCCCGGCGCGTTACCCAAGGACACCGAGTTCTTCACCCGAGCCGGCGCCGGCGAGCTGGAACTGAAGCACGCCGCCTTGGTGGCCTTCGGCTCAACTTGCCGCGCTGAGCTCAGTGCCGCGCGGGACCCCCAGGTGCGGGCGTTGCTGGCATCGGGGGCTCCGGTGGTGACCCTGGTCGCCAAGTCCGACCGGCGGCACATGGAGCGGGTGCTGCGGGTGGACGTCGCGCGGGCCTGCGCGATGGTCGCGGATACCGTCGCGCTGCTGGTCGGCGAGGGTCGGCGGGTGTTTCTCGACGCTGAGCACTTCTTCGACGGCTACGTCTTCGACGCGGACTGCGCACTGCGGGTGCTCGAGGCCGGCATCACTGCGGGCGCCGACGTCGCGGTGCTCTGCGACACCAACGGTGGGCAGCTGCCGCTGCGGCTCGCAGAGACCGTCGCCGAGGTGCTGGCCCGTACGGGTTTCCGGCTGGGTATTCACTGCCAGGACGACACCGCCTGCGCGGTGGCCAACTCGGTCGCGGCGGTGCAGGCCGGAGCTTCTCATGTGCAGTGCACCGCCAACGGCTACGGAGAGCGAACCGGCAACGCGGACCTGTTCGCCGTCGCCGCCAACCTCGTCACCAAGCTGGGAATGCCGGTCCTCCCGAAACAGGGGATGGCCGAGCTGACCAGCACGTCGCACACGCTGGCTGAGATCGCTAACCTCGCTCCCGACACCCACCAGGCCTACGTCGGGCGCTCGGCCTTCGCTCACAAGGCGGGGCTGCACGCGAGTGCGATCAAGGTGGCTCCTGAGCTGTACAACCACCTGGACCCCGCAGCGGTCGGTAACTCGCAGCGCGTGCTGGTGACCGAGATGGCCGGCCGGGCCAGCATCGAGCTCAAGGGAGCCGAGCTCGGGCTGGACCTGGCCGGCCGCTCGGCCGAGGTCGGCGTGGTCACGGCCCGAGTCAAGGAGCTCGAGTCCCGGGGCTGGTCGTTCGAGGCCGCCGACGCCTCCTTCGAGCTGCTGGTGCGCCACGAGGTCGACGAGGTGCCCCCCGCGCCGCCGTTCCAGCTGGAGTCCTACCGGGTGGTGGTGGACCACACCACGGGCGGCGAGGTGGTCGCGCAGGCGACGGTCAAGGTGCACGTGGCGGGGGAGCGGGTGATCGCCACCGCGGAGGGCAATGGGCCGGTCAACGCCCTGGATGGCGCATTGCGGCAGGCCTTGGGTGCCTACCTGCCGTGGCTGGAGACCGTGGAGCTGTCCGACTATAAGGTTCGGATCCTGCCCGGCACGCACGGCACCGACGCCGTGACCCGGGTGCTGGTGGACACCAGCGACGGGACGGGGTCCTGGACCACGGTGGGGGTGCACGACAATGTGGTAGAAGCCTCCTGGCTGGCGCTGCTGGACGCGATGACCTACGCCGCACTTCGCCATGACGGGGTCACCAGCACCGCCTGAATTCCAATCCCGCTCCAATTCCGGTGACCGATGGTGAGCGCGTCGGGACCGAGAGAAACGCCCGCATGACCGGTGTCGAGTTGCCGCGCGCCGCGCCCCCAGTAGCTGAGCGCGCCGAGCCCTGACACCGACGTCTCACCGCACCCCGCGCAGCCAGGAGGTTCGCGATGCGACAGGAGCTCGGCGACCACGCGGTGGTCTTGGGCGCGAGCGTCGCCGGGTTGTTGGCCGCCCGGGTGCTCACCGACGCCTACCGGAAAGTCACGGTGATCGACCGGGATGTCATGCCCGAGATCGGCGCTCACCGCCGTGGTGCGCCGCAGGGACGCCACCAGCATAGCTTGCACCCGCGTGGCCGCGCGGTACTCGAGGAGCTGTTCCCCGGTTTCACCGCGCACGCCGTGCGGGCCGGCGCCAGGTCCGGCGACGTGCTGGGCCACTGTCGCTGGTTGTTGGCCGGGCACCGGCTGGCGCAGGTCGACATCGGCTTGCCGGGCCTGATCGCCAGCCGACCATTCCTGGAAGGCCGGGTTCGGGCCGGGGTACGGGCGCTGCCCGGCGTGACGTTCCTGGAGCGCGCCGACATCGTGGGTCTGACCACCACCGCCGGGCGCCGGGTCACCGGAGTACGGGTGCGTGACCAGGACGGGGACCTCATGCAGGTGCCGGCGGGGCTCGTGGTGGACGCGACCGGCCGCGGCTCGCGGACCCCCGTCTGGCTGGCGGAGCTGGGCTACCAGCCGCCGACCGAAGACCGGATCGAGATCGGGCTGGGCTATGCCACCCGCACCTACCGGCTGCGTCCCGGGGCGCTAGGCGCGGACATGCTGATCCTCACCAGCGGCACGCCGGCTAACCCGAGGATGGGTGGGCTGGTCACGCTGGAAGGCGGCCGTCACATGGTCACCTTGGGGGGCATCCTCGGTGACCACCCGCCGACCGACCCGGCCGGTTTCGAGGCATTCACGGCCAGCCTGCCCTTCGCTGACATCTCCGAGGCGATCGCCGGGGCACAGCCCCTGGACAACCCGGTCGCGTTCCGGTTCCCGGCCAGTGTGCGGCGCCGCTACGAGTACCTGCCCGAGTTCCCCGAGGGTCTGCTGGTCCTCGGCGATGCGATCTGCTCGTTCAACCCCGTCTACGGTCAGGGCATGACAGTGGCCGCCAACCAGGCCCTGGTGCTGCGCCGGCTGCTCGCCCGCGCCGCGAGTCCCGCGCCGGGCCGGTACTTCCAGGAGATCGTGAAGACGATCGATCCACCATGGGACTTCGCCGTGGGCGCGGACCTGGCCTTACCCGGCGTGCCCGGAACCCGCACCGGCAAGATCCGGATGACCAACGCCTACCTGCCTCGACTGCTCGCCGCGGCCAGCTCCGACGTGTCCCTGGCCGCCGCGTTCATCCGGGTCATGGGACTGCTCGACCGAACCGAGAGTCTGCTGCGGCCGGACCGAGTGCTACGGGTATGGTGGGTCAACCGAAAAAAGCTGACATAAGGGCCGGACGCGACGGTGCCGGAGGTGAGGGTACCGATCATCATGGAAGCGCTGCCGGCCGGCGGGAGGTGTCGGAATGGCGTTGAGCCTGAACTTCACCGCGCCGTTCAGGTACGCAGAGGCCGCTGCTGTTCCCGGATCTTCCCACCGCCGACGCCGAGGAGCTACTCGCGGCCAAGATGATGGGTCGCTGGCGCGATGCCACGCCGCTCGTCCTCATCGCCCGACCGCCCGGACCCCCGGTTAGCCACCAGCAACGACTTCGGCTACGCGACTCAGGATCCGCACGGCTACCGGTGCTCGTTCTGCGCCCCTGCGGCGGGCGGTGCCACGACGGTCGAGAACCTGCCGGACTTCGTGCGCACAAAGGGTTCGGCGCTGTCGTACTCAGCGGGCGCCGGAGCATGGGCGAAGGCGGGGGCGTGCTCAGGGAGCAGTCCGATGCCCACCGCCGTCGCCGGCACGGCCCGGAGCAGGGGGAAACGCCGCAGCAGCCGGATCGGTGACCAGGGCCGGCCCGACCCCGCCCCGACCACCATGATGTCCCCGGACAGCACGGGGCCGAGCAGCCGCGCGTGGATAATGCGCTGCGCCGCCTGGGTCAGCGCCGTGGGTGCCCACCGGCGCAGCTGCACCCGGTCGAGGTGGCTGCGGGTGAGCGCGCCACGGCGCAATGGTCCGGCGAGCAGTCGGGCCGCCGCCACGGCGTCCTGGATGGCGAGGTTGATGCCGACCCCACCGACCGGCGACATCGCGTGCGCGGCGTCTCCCAGACACAGCAGCCCGCTGGCCGACCAGCGGCGTAGCCGGTCCAGTCGGACGTCCAGCAGGGCGACGTCGCCCCAGTCGCGCACCGCCCCCATCCGACCGGCCAGCCAGGGGAGCATCGCCGCCACCCGGCGTCGCAACGCCTCTATCCCCTCGGCCCGCAGCGCGGCGTCGGATCCCTTACGGATCAGGTAGGCGCACTGGAAGTAGTCCCCACGGTCGAGGAGGGCCATGCCCTGTCCGGACTGGACTCCGCCGACGATGCCTTCCGGGTCCCCTTCGTGGCGGGGGAGCCGGAACCACCACACGTCCAACGGCACCCCGAAGGATCGGGCGTGCAGCCCGGCGGCGTCGCGGAGCACGGAGCGCCGCCCGTCGCAGGCCACCGTGAGGTCCGCCCGCAGCTCCCCGCCGCTCCCGTCCTCGGACCGGTAGCGCACACCGGTCACCGCGCCGCCCTCGGTCAGCAGCCCGGTCGCCTCGCTGTGCATCCGCAGCGTGAACGCCCGTTCAGCGCGCCCGGCATCGGCGAGCAGCTCGAGGAGGTCCCACTGGGGGACGAGGGCCAGGTGCTTGTGCGGACCCGGGACCCGGCGGAAGTCAGCGACCGGGAGCAGGTCATCGCCGAGCTGAACGTGGAGCTGCTCGACCAGCCGGTGCGGGATCTTCGTGAACTCGGTCCCCAGGCCGAGTTCGTCCAGGATGGTCAGCGTGGAGGGATGGACGGTGTCGCCGCGGAAATCGCGCAGGAAGTCGCCATGTTTCTCCAGCACGGTGACCTGCACACCGGCTCTGGCCAGGAGCAGGCCGAGCATCATGCCGGCGGGACCCCCGCCGACCACGCAGCACGTCGTGCGTTCCATGTGGCACCTCTTTCAACAGATGTTGAATATCCCTCATAGTGCACCTGGTCGCACCCGATGGTCAAGCGAGAAGACGAGCCAGGGACGATGACCCAGTGACGGACGATGCCCAGGGACGACGACCCGGTGGAGCCCGGCGCGCGCGGTCGACTAACATCCGTGCCTGGTGCTCGCTCAGGTCCGCGGGAGGGTCGGAGACGGACACCCGGTGGGGTATGGTGTAATCGGCAGCACGACTGATTCTGGTTCAGTTAGTCTAGGTTCGAGTCCTGGTACCCCAGCGAATGTCATCATCGCGTTCTCGCGGCCCCGTCGTCTAGCGGCCTAGGACGCCGCCCTCTCAAGGCGGTAGCGCGGGTTCAAATCCCGTCGGGGCTACACTGGTGGTATCAGCCACGATCGGCCCCTGACCTGGGACGTTCCGGTCAGGGGCCGATCCTCGGCTGTCCGGTAGCACCCGGCGCTATCGAACCGTCACCGGGTGTCTGTGCCGACTACGTGACGAGATTCAGGTAGGGGGGCTGCGGTGGTCGAGCGCCTCCTGCACCCGACGGCGGGCTACCCATCCTGGCCATCGAGGCATCTGGCGTAGCCCCTGAGCAGCACCTCCACCGAGTGGCCGGCTCACTGCGCTACCTGGGTGGCGGGCACGCCCCGCATGGTGCAGAGCGTACGGGTGCGCGCTGGAGGTGAAGCGTAGATCTGTAGATCTCATCAGTCAAGGTCGCCCGGCGCGCCGCTCGCCAGGTGCGCATATCGGTGAGATGGGGCAGTTCGTCCACGCGCTCACCCCGAAAAAGCCGACCATCGTCAGCCGTACCGAATCTTGTCAGATGATCATGCAGCATCACGGTTAGCTCTGGCGGCCATCGGCGAGGAGCGGGTTGAGGCGAGCGTCGCTCATGCGCCTATCTGGAGTGTGCGGTGCACGCGCTGATGGAGATCTCAACGCGTTTGCTGGGAGACGGTCGCCCGGTACTTGGCCGGGGATCGCCATCGATCTGCCCGTGTGATCGATCCCCAGCATCCGCCACCATACCTCGTAGTGCGCACGCAGTCCTCGTCATGATCGTTTCCTGCTCTGGTAAGCCGGAGACACTAGACCGAACTCACGGGGCCTTCCCGTGCTGACGCTCCGCTGGCCTGGTCGTACGCTACGGGTAGGAGTCTCTTCGTGACTACATCGCCCCCAGCGGAAACGGTTTTTATCGTAGGATAACTCGATCACGAGGTGGACCGAGTTTCGTGTACACGAGAATGGCCGCCGTGACAGAGTTTCCCGGTTCAGACAGGTGATACTACGGAGAGTCACACAGTTCGGACTGGACAGGGCACGGCGTGCACCTACCGATCATGAACAGTACCCACAGGAACGTCAGTAGCGCCGCTAAGCCCTTAGAGTCCACTCGTGACGACTCACAGAACGCTGTGGCGACGAGACACGCCCGGAAGGGTCGATACCTGATAACGCTCTTGCACACTCGCTGACAGGACCACCGATGACCACCCCCCACCCGCCCAAGAGCCCCGAATCGATCCTGGCCTGGCTCTGGAAAGTCACCGCCCACCCGGTCATCGCCGGGCTTGTGGTGGCCGGCATCCTCACCATGATCGGTGTTCTCTTCGCCACGAATAGCAACGGCAACAAATCCGTACCCAGCGGTCCCGGCCTCGACACTGCGCAGTCGACCTCACCCCCCGGCCACAGCACGACGCAACCGACGTCACCACTCACGCCCGCGCCACCATGCCCGAAACAGGCGGCGTCCTCCGCCGACCCGGCGCACGAGGCGACCGGCCCGCCGCCATGGACTGTGGAGGGCTACGGGATCCGCTACACGGTTGTCTCGGTAACCCGCACGACCAGCGAATGGGTGGGCGCGACCAAGCCTTCGATCACCGTCACCAGCTGCGTCACCCGTACAGAGTCCGCTGACTACAACAAGCTGTCTTATCGGTTCAGCGACGCCGCGAGCAACAGTGCGCTGGACTCCGTCCCGTTCCAGGGAGGGGGCGACGGAGACCCGCCGCTGAACCAGACCAGCAGGCTCATCTCCGTCGTGTGGGACGTAGCCCCATCGGCCACCCACCTTACGATCACCCTACACGACCTCTTCTGGCCTGATTCCCACAACCTGACCATGCAGAACGTACCAGTTTCCCCCTAGAGCTGACCGAGCATGCGGATCAGCCGCCGCTACGGCGTCGAACACCTACTCGCCGGATGGATCTGCCTCGCCTGCGGGAACGTCGGCCCATCGGCACCGAGGTGTGACAGTTCTGGCTTAGTTCGGACCGGCGTGTACCACGACGTGCGCGGTACTGCGCGGGCGACGACCCGAGACAGCCGGATCATCTCGGGCGTGTGCCCATGACGGTGACCACCGTGATGGGTCGCTGAGAGCTCACACGTCCTCCGGGTAGGTGTCGGGAGAAGCTGGATCGAACAGCTCGTTGGTCCAGAAGAGGGTGAAGAGCAGGTTATCGCCGGTGTTGGTGATGTTGTGCACCCACATCGTGGGCATGTCGACGATGACCGGTTCCACGCCGGACACCTGGAACCGCACGGTCTCGTCGGTCAGGACGCGTCGTAGCGCGATCTCGGCCTGCCCGGAGATCACTACGAACCGCTCGACCTTGGCGAGGTGGAAGTGCTGGCCTCGCACGACCCCCGGCATGGTCGTGGAGTAGGACAATTGGCCGGAACTGCCGTGCGCCCGCACCGTCTCGACGAAGGAGCCCCGTTGGTCGGTCCGCCGGACGAGCGGGATCGGCCACTGGGTGGGGAAGGTGAACGAGCGGTAGGTGTTGAACAGGGCGACGTCGAAGGCATCCAGCAGCTCGGGGATCTCACCGACTCGGTAGAGCGCGGCGAAGTGCGACAGCGTGCCGAGTAGCGAGCTTACGGTGCGGTGTCTGGCGTCGGTGTCTGCGGCACGTCCGGGTGTGGCGGTCAGTAACAGGTCGGCGGCATCCTGGGCGTGCAACAGGGCCAGCTCACGGTCCACGTCGACCCTCGGTTGTCCGCCCTGAGCCAGCTGATGGGCGAATGTGGCGACGACGGAATGATAAAATGGTCGTCCGTGCTCCCCGAAGAGGCTGGGTAGGCGCAGGTCGACGAATTCCACCCCCATATCGGCGGCGGTGGCGCCGAGGATCTCCGCAGCCTCCATCTTGGCGCTACCGTAGTCGGTGGTGTCGCCCGCCTGTGTCGAGTTCGCGTACACGAGGGTCGCCGGCGGTGTACTGGCCCGCCGCAGCCCGGCCGCGAGCTGACGGGCGAACGCGGTGTTGCCGTCCCTGATCTCGTGTGGAGTTCCGCGGTTCACGCCGGCGAGGTGAAGGAGCCGCCCGACGCCGGAGACGGCCTCGGCCACGGCGTCAATACTGGCGTCGGCACCGAGCCGCACCGCGCTGACCTGGCCGGCTCCCTGCGCGCGCGCCCGCACCCGGGTGTGCCAGCCGAGGAAGCCACCGGCTCCGGTGATCGCGAGGGAGGCCGTCATCAGGCGACCCCACCCCGACGTCGACCGGCGATGGTCAGCTCGGCGGGCACCTCGGACAGGCTGATCATGACTGCCCCGCCGGGACCTTCGAGCGGACCGCGTCGGCGAGGATGGCTTCCAGGCTCTCGATGGCCGCGGCCATCGACATGTTCATCCAGTAGTAGTCCCACGCCCGGCCCCTCTTCCGCAGCCGAGCGGGCTCGTCCTCCGCGCAGGCGATCCGGAAGGTATCGGCGAGTGCTCGCGGACTCTCCGGTTCGCACGAGAAGCCGAAGCCGCCCTCGGCGCACATCTTGGCGACGTCACCTGGCACCGTGGTGATGATCGGGCAGCCGGCGGACAGGGCCGCCGCGAGCTTGGAGGGGATCGTCCCCCGGGACACCGGCCGGTCCTTGAGCGTCACGAGCTGGTAGTCCGACGCCGCATAGATGGACGGCATCTCGGCGCTGTCGACCCGGTCGAAGAAGCGGATGTTCGTCGTGCACAGCGCCGCTGCGAGCCGCCGGACCGCCGCGTCGGCGGTACCCGACCCGACGATCGCCACGTCCAGCGGCGAGTCGTGCTGGCACAGGGCCGCTGCCCGCACGATGGTCTCGACGTCCTGCATCTGGCCGACGTTTCCGGCGAAGACCGCCAGTGTCCGACCGGGTCGGCCGAGCCGGTCGCGAACCGCCAGGTCGAAGGTCGGCGGCGCTGGGCTCTCGTCCCCGCACCAGTTGTACAGAACGGATACCTTCTCCGCCGGGACACCCCGGTCCACCAGGGTCTGCCTCATACTCGGCGCGACCGCGACCAGGTGGGCGGCTCGCTGGTAGAGGTACCGGAGAGCGCCGCTGATCGTGCTGGACAGCAGCGTATGCACGACGTTGCCGCCCGCCATCCCGGACTCCAGCACCGAGTCGGGCCACAGGTCCTGGATGTGCAGGACGTAGGGACAGCCGCGCAGCGCGTGCCCCGCGGCAGCGGCGGTGGCGGCCGTCATGGGGGTGGCCCAGACGTAGACGACGTCGCAGTCGTTGAGGAAACCCGCGGCGGCGGTCGAGCTGGACGCGAAGCTCAGGAAGTTGGCGGCTCGCTTGATGCCGTTGGTGTCGTGGCTCGGATACAGCGGGACCCGGCGCACCTGCACGGACCCGTCGACCTCGCGGTGGGACCAGCGCTGCCGGTAACCGGGATAGACCCTGCCAGTGGGGTAGTTGGGGAAGCCGGTGAGAACCTTGACCTCGTGACCCCGCTCCGCTAGCTGGACAGCGGTAGCGGATGGGTTAGGCGCTCGTTCGGGTGAGTACCACTGCGTGATGATCCCGATCTTCATTGATGTCGCCCCTGTGTTGATGTGGCCCTGGGTTGATGTGGCCCCTGTGTTGATGTCGCCCCTGGGTTGATGTCCACCCCTGTGGCCAGCCGCGCTGTGGGTACCTGTGAGGACGGGGCCCCGGGTCGAGGTCGCGACGTGCATCGTCCGACCGTGCCCGTCGCGCGATGGTCGGTGTCGGCCTCTGACGTACTTATCGAGAAGCCCGCCGGACTGTTACACTCGTTCGAGTGATATTCAAGATCTTATGACTATTAGTAACAATACTGTTCCCTAGATACACTATTTAGATACAAGAATTGCACCATCTCTTACTCTGGTCCGGAGGAGCGATGACCGTATGTGACATGCTGATTAGCCACCCTCTAGGTAGCGGGTCGGCCCCATCAGGTGCGGCGAGAGGCCGCCGTGCATGCCGATCCGGAAGCGGAGGGAGGGCGTGAGCCGGACCTCGGAGCCCGGTCTAGGACGCCGTGGGTTCCTCGGACCGGCCGAAAGTGAGAATGGCGCGTCATCACGGACGCTCTCAGAGGCGGTTGTGCAGCGCCTCGGCGGCGGCCAGCAGGTCGGCGGCCCAGCGGACGCCCGGCCGCCGGCCGATCCGCTCCACCGGGCCGGATACCGACACTGCGGCAATCACGGTGCCGGCGCCGTCGCGCACCGGGGCGGAGACACTGGCCACCCCGGACTCGCGTTCGGCCACGCTCTGCGCCCAGCCCCGCCTGCGGACCTCCAGGAGGGTCCGCTCGCCGAATACGGCCTCACCGAGCACGGCGTGTCGGGTGGCCGGGTCAGCCCACGCCGCCAGGATCTTGGCGCCTGACCCGGCCGTCATCGGTAGCCGGGCTCCCACCGGGACGGTGTCGCGCAGGCCGCTGTGGGGCTCGGCGGCCGCCACGCAGACCCGGACCATCCCGTCCCGCCGGTAGAGCTGGACGCTCTCGCCGGTGACGTCGCGCAGCCGGGGTAGCACCATCGCGGCGGCGTCGAGCAACGGGTCCAGCGCACCCTCACCCAACTCGCGCAGCGCGGGCCCGGGACGCCATCGTCCGTCGCCACCGCGGCTGAGCAGCCGGTGCACTTCCAGCCCCACCGCCAGCCGGTGGGCGGTGGCCCGGGGCAGCCCGGTACGGGCGCACAAGTCGGCCAGCCCGCAGGGGCTCGCGGCGACCGTGCGCAGCACCATGACAGCTTTGTCCAGCACGCCGATGCCGCTATGCTGTTCCACAAGTCGATATTAACTTCCCGCTATGTGAGATGTCCAGCATGTGGGAGCGCTAGGCGTGGAGGGAGCAGCGCTGATGGGACGCACGCTCGCGGCGAAGGTCTGGGACGCACACGTGGTCCATCGGGGCGGGGGTGACCCGGATGACGACGCTGAGAGCGCGGCGCCCGACCTGCTCTACATCGACCTGCACCTGGTGCACGAGGTCACCAGCCCGCAGGCCTTCGACGGCTTGCGGCTGGCTGCTCGACCGGTCCGCCGACCCGATCTGACCATCGCAACCGAAGATCACAACGTTCCCACCACCGACATCGAGCTGCCGATCACCGATGAGGTGTCCCGCATCCAGGTGGAGACACTGCGCCGGAACTGCGCGGAGTTCGGTGTGCGGCTGCACTCGATGGGTGACGTCGAGCAGGGCATCGTGCACGTCGTGGGGCCCCAGCTCGGCCTCACCCAACCGGGGATGACGGTGGTCTGCGGTGACTCGCACACCTCCACGCATGGTGCCTTCGGCGCGCTGGCGTTCGGCATCGGCACCTCGGAGGTGGAGCACGTACTGGCCACCCAGACCCTGCCGCTGCGCCCGTTCAAGACCATGGCGGTGGTCGTGCAAAGCCGCGAGGGGACGCTGCCCACCGGCGTCACGAGCAAGGACATCATCTTGGCGGTGATCGCCCGGATCGGCACCGGTGGCGGAGCGGGATATGTGCTGGAGTACCGGGGAAACGTGATCGAGCAGCTGTCCATGGAAGCCCGCATGACGATCTGCAACATGTCGATCGAGGCGGGAGCCCGGGCCGGGATGATCGCCCCGGATGCCACCACCTTCGACTATCTGGCCGGTCGGCCGCATGCGCCCGCCGGGGCTCGGTGGGACACGGCGATGCGGCACTGGGCCGGCCTGCGCACCGATGACGACGCCACCTTCGACGCGCAGGTGCACATCGACGCCGACACCCTGACGCCGTTCGTGACCTGGGGAACCAACCCCGGCCAGGGTCTACCGTTGTCCGAGCGAGTGCCTGACCCCGAGCAGGTCACCGACGAGGGCGAGCGGCTCGCGATGCGCAAGGCACTGTCCTACATGGGTCTGCAACCCGGCACCCCGCTGCGCGAGATCGCGGTGGACACGGTGTTCCTCGGGTCCTGCACCAATGGGCGGATCGAGGATCTGCGGGCGGCGGCGGCGGTGCTCGCCGGCCGGCGGGTGCGCGACGGGGTACGAATGCTCGTCGTTCCCGGCTCGATGCGGGTGCGCGCCCAGGCTGAGGCCGAGGGCCTGCACGCGGTGTTCACCGCAGCCGGTGCCCAGTGGCGCTCGGCGGGCTGCTCGATGTGCCTGGGGATGAACCCCGATCAGCTCGTCGCCGGCGAGCGCTGCGCGTCGACCTCCAACCGCAACTTCGAGGGCCGGCAAGGCAAAGGCGGCCGCACCCATCTGGTCTCCCCGCTGGTCGCGGCCGCCACCGCGATCCGCGGCACCCTCTCCTCCCCCACCGACCTCGACAACTGACGCCGACCTGGAGCCATATCGGGGCTATCGGCGGTCGGTCTGCCCCGATATGGCTCCATGTCGGGGGGAAACCGCGCTGAAGGGAGCTCGATGGAAGCGTTCAGGGGACACACGGGGGTCGGGGTTCCGCTGCGACGGTCTGATGTGGACACTGACCAGATCATTCCGGCGGCCTACCTCAAACGGGTCAGCCGCACCGGGTTCGAGGATGGACTGTTCGCGGCCTGGCGTGCCCACGAGGACTTCGTGCTCAACCTCGATGCCTACCGCAACGGCAGCGTGCTGGTCGCCGGGCCGGACTTCGGCACCGGGTCGTCACGGGAGCACGCGGTCTGGGCGTTGCTGGACTACGGGTTCCGGGTGGTGATCTCGCCGCGGTTCGGTGACATCTTCCGGGGCAACGCCGGCAAGCAGGGTCTGCTCGCGGCCCAGTGCGAGCGGGTCGATGTCGAGTCGATCTGGAGGCTGCTGGAGACCGAGCCGGGCACTGAGATCACCGTCGATCTGTCGGCGCAGACCGTGCGGGCCAAGAACCTCACGGTGGGCTTCGCGATCGACGGCTACACCCGCTGGCGCCTGCTGGAAGGGTTGGACGACATCTCGCTGAGCCTGCGCCACGCCCAGCGGATCGACGCATTCGAGGCCCAACGCCCGTCGTGGCTGCCGACCACCGTTGTCAGTGAGCCGACGGTGGGATAGCCATCAGCGCACCGCGTCGTCGTAGTAGTCGGCGGTCAGGAGGACGGACGGTGCACATGAGCCGCCGCCGAAGAACAGCCCCCAGTAGCTGCCCTTCCGGCTGGGCACCTCGGGTGGCCCACCGGCGGTGGCCTCCACCCCAGCGGAGTCAGTGAGGTTGCGGACCAGATCGGGAGTCACCTCGCCCTGGCTGCACACCACGGCCGGACCCCCCGGCTCGGCCGCGATCTCCCTCAGCCGCGCCAGGCCGGCGGCAGGGTCGGCCAGGTACCCGTCCTCGGACAACCGCGGTTCCGGGATGATCGCCACCCCGAGGTCGGCGGCGAGACCCTCGACGCTCTGGCGGCACCGCAACGGTGGCGCGGAGTGCACCCGCTGTGCACCGAACAGTGGCAGCAGCGCTCGCAGAACCTCGGCCTGCCGATGGCCCTCGACGGTCAGCGGGCGCAGGTCGTCATCACCGCGCCAGGTCTCGCGCTTGCCCGCCTCGGCGTGCCGGACCAGCAGCACGGTAGCGGTGACGGCGCTGGCGCCGTCGAGCCCGGCCAGCAGCGTCCGGTCGCGCTGGTAGCTGAGCAGCTCGGACGCCGCCGCCTTGGGCAGCCAGCGCAGCTCGTCGACCTCGTCGGTGGGGCGGAAGCTACCGCCCGTGGTCCGTGCCGCCCAGTAGTGCACCACCTTCTCACCCTCGGTCACCCGATATCGGGTGCTGCCCAACCTGGCACCGAGCGTGACGGTGTGGCCGGTCTCCTCGGCCACCTCGCGCACCGCGGTGGCCGGCAGCGTCTCCCCGGAGCGCGGCTTGCCCTTGGGAAGGGACCAGTCGTCCAGGCCGGGCCGATGCACCACCGCGACCTCGACGTCGCCCGACGGCGATGTCCGCCACACGGCGGCGCCGGCGGCGGTCAGGGCGGGCACGTGGTCATTCACCCCCTGGCCAGTCACTCCTGCGGTGCCGAAGGATCTCCTGCGTCTGATGGTCACGGACGGTGGACCCCGCTGAGGGGGAAGGGCTCCATGAGCCCTCTGGTTCCAACACCCAGCATCGCGTCGCCGGGTCCAGGGCGGAGGTGAGCATCGCGTCCAGCTCGTCGGTGGCGGCCGGGTCGGCCACCAGCACCAGCGCCTCCACCCGGCGGTCCAGGTTGCGGTGCATCATGTCGGCGCTGCCGATCCAGTGCTCGTCCGCGCCCACGAAGTGGAAGGCTCGCGAGTGCTCGAGGAAGCGGCCCAGGATCGAGCGCACCCGGATGTACTCCGACAGGCCCGGGCGCCCAGGGATGAGCGCGCAGATGCCGCGGACCACGATGTCGACACGGACACCGGCCAGCGCCGCCCGGTACAGCGCATCGATCACCTGCTCGTCGACCAACGCGTTGACCTTGATCCGGATCCCGGCTGGGCGACCGGCCCGGACGTGGGTGATCTCACCCTCGATCCGCTCCACGATGCCGCGCCGGATTCCGTAGGGCGCCACCAGCAGGCCGCGGTAGGAAGTCGGCCGCGCGTAGCCGGTCAGCGAGTTGAACAGGTCGGTGAGGTCAGCGCCGATCACCGGCTCAGCGGTGAACAACCCGATGTCCTCGTAGAGCCGGGCGGTCTTCGGGTTGTAGTTGCCGGTGCCGATATGGCAGTACCTGCGGATCGTCGAGCCCTCCTGGCGCACCACCAGCGAGGTCTTGCAGTGTGTCTTGAGTCCCATCAGCCCGTAGACCACGTGCACCCCGGCGCGTTCCAGCGCTCTGGCCCATTTGATGTTGGCCTGCTCATCGAATCGCGCCTTGATCTCCACCAGCGCGACGACCTGCTTGCCTGTCTCGGCGGCGTCGATCAGCGCGTCGACGATGGGGGAGTCACCGGAGGTCCGGTAGAGTGTCTGCTTGATCGCCAGTACCTGCGGGTCCCCGGCAGCCTGTTCGATGAAGCGCTGCACGCTGGTGGAGAACGAGTCGTAAGGGTGGTGCACCAACACGTCACCCTCGCGCAGGGTGGCGAACACGTCCTTGGGGCTCTCGCCCTCGCCGAAGGCCGGGTGCGTCGCCGGGACGAACGGCTTGTCCTTCAGCTCCGGGACGGGCAGCGCGTGGAGCTGCCACAGGCAGGACAGGTCCAGCAGGCCGGGCACCTCGACCACGTCGTGCGGGTCGACGTCGAGCTCGCGCAGCAGCAGCTCCAGCACGCGCTCGCTCATCCTGTCGGCCACCTCCAGGCGTACCGGTGGGCCGAAGCGGCGTCGCGCCAGCTCTCGCTCCATTGCTTGCAGCAGGTCCTCGTCGCGGTCCTCCTCGACCTCGAAGTCGGCGTTGCGGGTGACCCGGAAGATGTGCCAGTCGACCACGTCCATGCCGGCGAACAGCTCAGGGAGATGGACCCCTATCAGCTCCTCCAGCGGCAGGAACGTGGCGGGTGGCGACCCGCGATCGTCCTGGTCGCGCTCCACCCGGACCAGGCGTGGCACGTTGTTGGGCACCTTGACCCGGGCGAAGCGCTCGATGCGGCTGTCCGGGTCACGCACCATCACGGCCAGGTTCAACGACCGGTTGGAGATGTAGGGGAACGGGTGCGCGGGGTCCACCGCCAACGGGGTGAGCACCGGGAAGATCTGGTCGGAGAAGTAACCCGACAACCGCAGCCGTTGCTGGTCATCGAGGTCGGACCAGGTGACGAAGGTGATCTCGTGCTTCTCCAGTTCCGGACGGACCGAGTCGAGGTAGACCCGGGCTTGGCGCTCGGCGAGCTCCCGGCTGCGCATCGCGATCTGGGCCAGCTGCTCCCGGGGGGACAGCCCGTCCGCACTGCGCACGGGTAGCCCGGCCTCCTCACGGCGCTTGAGTCCGGCGACTCGCACCATGTAGAACTCGTCCTGGTTCGACGCGAAGATCGCCAGGAACTTGGCCCGCTCCAGCAGCGGCTGGCTGGTGTCCTCGGCGAGCGCGAGCACGCGGGCGTTGAAGTCCAGCCAGGACAGCTCCCGGTTGAGGTAGCGGTCATCAGGCAGGTCGGTCGCGGACGGCACCGGAGTCGCCGCTGGGGGAGCGGGCGGTAGTGTCCCGGCCGAGCTGGTACTGGCCGCTGGCGTGACAGCGGTGCCCCCGTCATGCTGGCTCACCCCGTCATTGTTCCGTATATCGACGGCTCGCAAGGGAGCAACCACCTCACTCCGGGGTGACAACGTCGAACCCGGGCCGGCGCAGTGCGGCGCGGGTGAACCGACCGAGGCCCAGGCCGCGCGCGACGGCCAGATCAGCCGCGGTGTCGACGTCGCAACACAGTCCCGGCCAGAAACCGGAGAGCTCCCGAGCACCGGTGGCCCGGTGCGCCGCGGCCGAGCCGACTCCGAAGCGAGGCTCCAAGAGCTGCCCCGGGGGGGCAAGCAACAGGGTCGTCCCGGTGCCCGTTCGATCCGCGCAGAACGCCCGGCCGCCGGTGGCCAGCCCGTGGCGGACGGCGCGGTCCAGCTCCAGCGGGCTCAGCGCCGGCAGGTCGGCCTGCAGCACCCCGACCGTCGTGGTGGGGTCGGCCGTGCGGAGCACTGCTTCCCCGTAGCGCAGGGCCGGGTTGAGGCCGGCGGCCGGCTCGTCGGGGATCACCTGCACCCCATCGCCCGCGAGCGCGGTGCGTACCTCCTCGTCGGAGCAGATCGCGACCGCTCGGCGGACCACAGCCGCACCAGCCGCGGCCGCGAGGGTGTCCCGGGCCAGCGCGAGGACCAGCCGGGCGTGCGCCTCGGGGGCACCAGCCCCGTCGTCGGCCGCCCCACGTAGCCGGCTCTTGGCCCTGGCGAGCGGTTTCACCGGGACGAGCAGGTCCACCTGCATGGCTCTATCCTCCCGCGCCGACGGCCGCTGGACCTGCCGATCCGGCGGCAGGGGAGACTTCGCCAGATGGGAGGCGTCATGACCGGGGTAGTGCAGCGAATCGCGGTGATGGGCGCGGGTTCCTGGGGCACCACGTTCGCCAAGGTGCTCGCCGATGCCGGCCGGGACGTCATGCTCTGGGCCCGTCGGACTGAGGTAGCCGACGCGGTCGCCCACCGGCACACCAACCCGGACTATCTGCCGGGGGTGACGCTTCCGGCTTCCCTGCGGGCCACCGCGCGCGCGAAGACGGCGCTGGACGGAGTGAATGCGGTAGTACTCGCCCTACCCAGCCAGACGCTGCGTGACAACCTGCTCGAGTGGCACAAGTCCATCCCCCCGGAGGCCACCCTGGTGAGCCTGGCCAAGGGCGTTGAGCTGGACAGCCTCAAGCGGATGAGTGAGGTCGTGTTGGATGTCACCGCCGTCGCTCCCGACCAGGTGGTGGTGGTGTCCGGACCCAACCTGGCTCGCGAGATCGCCGCCGAGCAGCCCACCGCGAGCGTGGTCGCCTGCATCGACCACGACCGTGCCGTCGCGGTGCAGCACGCCTGTGGGACCGGTTACTTCCGGCCGTACACCAACACCGACGTGATCGGCTGCGAGCTCGGCGGCGCATGCAAGAACGTGATCGCGCTGGCCTGCGGGGTGGCTGCTGGACTGGGATACGGGGACAACACCCTTGCGACGCTGATCACCCGGGGACTGGCCGAGATGGCACGGCTGGGTGCGGCGCTGGGCGCCGACCCGATGACCTTCGCGGGGCTGGCCGGCCTCGGCGACCTGGTGGCCACCTGCTTCTCACCGCTGTCCCGCAACCGTTCCTTCGGCTACCGGCTCGGGCTGGGTGACACCCTTGAGCAGGCGCAGCGGGCCACCCACGGTCAGGTGGTCGAGGGCGTCAAGTCCTGCTCGTCGATCCAGGGACTGGCCGCCCGCTGTGGCGTTGAGGTGCCCATCGCCGACAGTGTGCGCCGAGTCTGTTACGAGGGCCAGTCCCCCAGGCAGATGGCCGCTGAGCTTCTCGGCCGAGCCCACGGACCGGAATGACGTCGTCGCCAACCGACGCGTCAGTGCGGGACTTCGGAGACCGGCATGGTGGCGCTGCGCGTACGCCGCCTGTGGAAGTGCAAATCCGACGGACGTCCGTCGGCGGAAGATCGCGAACGCTAGGAACCAAACCGGCTCTGGCCGCCCAGTTGAGAACTTCCTTACAGGTTACCGGCGAGTTTATGGTGAGCGGTGTGGACGCGGCCGGGGTGTCTCGGGTAGTCGAGAAGATCGCTCGGGCGTTGTGGGCATTCGAGGCGGGAGAGCCGGTCGGCGATGCCGGTGCGGTCATCCGTTGCGTCCCCGTAGCCACTCATGGCGCACCTGAGCTGGACGCTTTCCGTCAACCTGCAGACCCCGGTCTCCTCCCGAAGTCGGGCAGCAGGATGATGTTTCGCCTTCTGGGGGCCGCCGACCAGTCGATAGCAAACTCCTGGGTGGACGTGCAGGATGGGCGGTTTTCCCACGCTGTCGAGGTCTTCACCGCCGCCGGTCGGGTCACGATGGTTTTGGGTGACTTCCTTCGCCGAGGTGGATCTGAACTTCTATGCCTGAACGCGCCCCAGTGTGGGGATTTGACCGAATCATTGTCACTGTCAGCCCAAGTGGCGATCGTGCTCGCGCTGCGGAGTGACGGTGGGTGGCGTTCTGGGTATGTCACGTCCTCTGGGGCTGCCCGTGGTGCGGTCCTCAGCCTTTGCCTTCGACAACGCGCACGACTACGCGGAGGTGCTCAGCACTCGCGGGGGCGGGGATCGCGCCGGGTCAGGTCCGGCTGTCCGTCGGCGTGGAGGATCCCGAGGAGCTGCTCGCTGATCTGCGCCAGGCACTCGACACGACTTGACCCCGAGGATCCATGCTGGTTTGATAGTCCGTTGTGAGCAGTACTGTCGCCTTTGTCCGGCGGTCCCCGGTGGACCTACGCCGGGTGGCGAGTGCGCTCTGTCCCACGCGGTGAGCCCCCTGTCCCGCTGACCGCGTTTCTCGACGGCCCACCCTGCCCCGGTGGTGGCCGCCGCGCGGTCGGTTCACCGATCCCGCGGAGGAACCTCCCATGCACGCCGTGCCCTACCTCACTGTCCCGGATCCCGACATGGCCCGTCCCGGTAGCCCGACAAGTCTCGCCATGACCCTGGCCGCGCACCCCGAGCGGTGGCGCTGCTTGGTGGACTACCGCACCGACACCCGCTGGTACCGGCTGCTCGAACGAACCGAACAGCAGGAGGTGTGGCTGCTGTCGTGGCTACCCGGCCAGGGCACCTACCCGCACGACCACGGCCCGGCGTCAGGCGCCTTCGCGATCGCGGCCGGCATGCTGACCGAGCGGGTGGTCGCCGCTCAGCCGGGCCGGCCTGCGGTGGAGGTCACCCGCGAGCTGGCCGCCGGGTGCTGCCGCGCCTTCGGCCCGCACTACGTCCACCAGCTGACCAACACCGCCACCACCCCTGCGGTCAGCGTGCACGTCTACACCCCGTCCCTGCCCCGACATGGAGACATACCGGGGCTATGACGGCACTGATCGCCCCGGTATGTCTCCATGTCGGGGCAGGGACGGGTGGGCGGGGGTAGGGTGCCGCCATGATGGGTCGCAAGGTGCGCGTCGCGGTCGTCTTCGGTGGCCGCAGCGGCGAGCACGCGATCTCCTGCGTGTCGGCGGGAAGTGTGCTGACGCACCTGGACCGGACCCGGTTCGAGGTCATCCCGGTCGGCATCAGCGCCGACGGTGCCTGGGTGCTGGGTACCGGCGAGCCGGCCGAGCTGGCGATTCGGGACCGTATGCTGCCGGCCGTGGACGGCACCGCCACGGCGCTTGCCCTGCCCGGGGACCCGACCCGGCGCGAGCTGGTGCGCATCGCGGGCGAGGCGCCCGGCGAGGTGCTCTCCGGTGTGGATGTGGTGTTCCCGGTGCTGCACGGGGCTTTCGGTGAGGACGGCACGATCCAGGGGCTGCTAGAGCTGGCCGACCTGCCCTACATCGGTTCGGGAGTGCTGGCCAGCGCGGTCGCAATGGACAAGGAGTTCGCCCGCAAGCTGTTGGGTGTCGCGGGTCTGCCGGTCACCGACACCGTGGTGCTGCGCGGTGGTGACGCTGTCCTCACCGCGGCGCAGCGCCGGCGGCTGGGCCTGCCGGTGTTCGTCAAACCGGCTAGAGCGGGCTCATCGATGGGCATCACCAAGGTGGCGGACTGGTCCGAGCTGCCCTCGGCGATCGCCACCGCTCGCGCCTTCGATCCCAAGGTGCTCGTCGAGGCGGCGGTGACCGGCCGCGAGGTCGAGTGCGGGGTGCTGGAGTTCCCCGACGGCCGGGTCGAGGCGTCGCTGCCCGCGGAGATCCGTGTGGTGGCGCGGGACGGCGCGGGTTGGTATGACTTCGACGCCAAGTACCTGGATGACGCGTGTGAGTTCGACATCCCCGCCAAGCTCAATGATGACGTCACCGCCGAGCTGCAGTCGATGGCGGTTGCGGCGTTCCGCTCGCTGGATTGCCAGGGTCTCGCCCGGGTGGACTTCTTCGTCGGACCAGATGATGCGCTGACTGTCAACGAGATCAACACGATGCCCGGCTTCACGCCGATCTCGATGTACCCCCGGATGTGGGCGGTGACCGGGGTGGACTATCCCACCCTGTTGTCGATCTTGGTCGACACCGCGCTCGCCCGCGGCACCGGACTGCGCTGAGTCGATCGGGTGAACTCCAGCGACCTAGTCATGAACTACTAGTTAAGCAGAGGGGTCCGCCCGTGCGGTCCGCTGGTGTGCTCCGGGGTTCTGACGTCCGGCGTGGAGGTATCGCGATTGTTCCTCTCATTCGGAAGCAACGGTCCGAGCCGGGACGGTTATCGGGCCCGGCACGCGCAACCAGACGATCACGTCGCGGACGAGTGGGCAGTCGCGGAACGGGATGAGCCGGAGGACTTCCGGGTCGCCGTCCGTCCCTACACCTGGACCCGAGGGCGTACCCGGCCGGTGACCGACCTCGCCCTCGAGACGCTGGTGTCCACTAGCGACGAGGGTCGAAACGTGGCGGCGATCTGTTCCGCCGAGCATGCCGCGATCGCTGAGCTGTGCGCCGACATCCGCTCGGTCGCCGAGGTCGCCGCCCTGCTCACGCTGCCGCTGGGAGTGGCCCGGGTGCTGCTCGCCGACATGATCGACACCGGCTTGGTGCGCGTGCACCGCAACCCCAGGGGCTGGGGGAACGCGCCGGACCTCTCGATGATGGAGCGGGTGCTGACCGGACTGTACCGGATGTAGCGCGATCAGAGCGGGACGTCCACCTCGCGCCGCGGCAGGGTGCTCGCGATCACCGCGGCGACTTGCTGCAGCGGTCCGCTGCCGCTCGTGGGTGGCAGGGCCACCGAGACATAGACCCCTCGGTCCACCGCGACCCAGGCGCTCGTGTCGGGGTTGACGATCTCGAGGAACTGCACTCCGGAGACGTCCAGCAGTCGAGAGGTCGCGGTGAGCTCGGCAGGCCGGTCGAGCCCGCAGCGCAGCACCACCGGTGGCTCACCCCAGCCGGCCGTGCCCGCAGGGGCCGGCGCGGCGAGCTGCCGTCGTTCCAAGGCACCCATCTCGCCCCCGTCCAGCTTCTCGGGCAGTGCTGCCAGTAGCCGCACGCAGTCTACGGAACCGGCCGACGGAGCGGGCAGGGTGGCAAGCCTCAGCGGACCTGGAGCCTGGCCGCGTACCATCGCGGCAGCGATGAGCACTCCCACCACCAGGGCCACCGCCAGGGCCAGGGCGATCCCGAGCGGCCAACGCGGGGCGCCGGCCGGCCGTGCGGCGATGGAGGAGAACACGCCGGGCGCCGTCAGGACAGGTGTACGACGGGGCAGGTCAGTGTGCGGGTGATGCCCTCCACCGTCTGCACCCTGGCCACCACGAGCTGGCCCAACTGGTCCACGTCGGCGGCCTCCGCCCGCACGATCACGTCGTAGGGGCCGGTGACGTCCTCCGCGCTCGCGACGCCGGGCAGGCTCGACACCGCCGCGACCACCGCAGCGGCCTTGCCGACCTCGGTCTGGATGAGGATGTATGCCTGAACCACGGCGTGACCCTTCGTCTCGTCGGCTCCGTCGGAGTAGAACGAAACCTACCGCCTGGACCAGGGATGTGACTGTGTGCGCTGCTGGAGGTGCCCCACCTGACCCGCCGCCGTCCGACCCGGGCTCGGTGGCCGAGCTGGGGGAGTTCAGGCTCATCGCCCGGATCACCTCGGGCCGGCGACTACCGGTGGCCACCTTGCTCGGCCCGGGGGACGACGCAGCGGTGCTGGTCGCCGCGGACGGCCGGGTGGTGGTGAGCACCGACGTGCTCGTCGAGGGGGTGCACTTCCGGCTGGACTGGTCCACCCCGCACCAGGTCGGGCGCAAGGCGGTGGCCGCCAACCTGGCCGACGTGGTGGCAATGGGTGCGGTGCCCACCGCGCTGGTCGTCGGGCTGGCCGTGCCCGGACGCACCCCGGTGTCTACTGTGGATGGGCTGGCCGCCGGGATGTGGGAGGAGGCCGAGCAGGCCGGTGCCGGCATCGTCGGCGGCGACGTGGTCAGCTGCGCGGAGCTCGTGGTGTCGGTGACCGCGCTGGGCGACCTGCGAGGCCGGCCACCGGTCACCAGATCCGGTGCCCGGCCCGGGGACGTGCTCGGGCTGTGCGGCAGGCTGGGCTGGGCCGCCGCGGGTCTTGCGGTGCTTCGCCGGGGGTTCCGATCTCCGCCGGCGGTGGTGGGTGCCCATCGAGTGCCGGAGCCTCCTTACGGCGCCGGCACTCGAGCCGCCGCGGCGGGCGCCACGGCGATGATCGATGTCTCGGATGGCCTGCTCGCCGACGCTGGACACCTCGCCGAGGCCTCCGGTGTCGGCATCGACATCGACTCGGCGGCGGTGCCGGTAGCCGCCACGGTGGCCGAGGTGGCCTCGGCGCTGGGCGCCGACGCGCTGCACTGGGTGCTCACCGGGGGGGATGACCACGCCTTGCTGGCGTGTTTTCCCGCTGGTGTCGCGCTGCCCGCCGGGTGGACGGAGCTCGGCGTGGTGCGCCAGGGCCGTGGCGTGACTGTCGACGGTGACGCTTATGACGTGTTCCCAGCGGGGTGGGAGCACTTCGCGTGAGTGGCGATGCGGGTCATCCCTCGTATCGTCACTCACGTGCTAGCCGTAGGCTGCCGGCCATGCCAGCAGCTGTGGACGAGATCGTCGAAACCGGCTGGGCCGGTGCGCTGGAGCCGGTGGCCGGCCAGATTGCCGCCGCCGGTGAGTTCCTCCGGGCCGAGCTCGCCGCGGGGCGACGCTACCTGCCCTCCGGAGCCAACATCCTGCGAGCCTTCACCCAACCTTTCGACCAGGTACGGGTACTCATCGTCGGCCAGGACCCCTATCCGACCCCAGGTCACGCGGTGGGGCTGTCATTCTCGGTCGAGCCGGGGGTGCGACCGCTGCCGCGCAGCCTGGCCAACATCTTCCGGGAGTACAGCGACGACCTCGGACTGCCCACCCCGTCCAGCGGGGATCTCAGCCCGTGGGCCGGGCGCGGCGTACTGCTGCTCAACAGGGTGCTCACGGTGGAGCCTGGGCGTCCGGGCTCGCACCGCGGCAAGGGTTGGGAGGAGGTCACCGAGCAGGCCATCCGTGCGCTGGTGGCACGTCCAGCCCGCCCGCTGGTCGCGATTCTGTGGGGCCGGGACGCTCGCACGCTGCGTCCGATGCTCTCCGACGTGCCGTGCGTCGAGTCCGCGCACCCATCGCCGATGTCAGCCGATCGCGGCTTCTTCGGCTCCCGCCCCTTCACCCGTGCCAACCAGATGCTCACCGACCTGGGAGCCGACCCCGTCGACTGGGCTCTGCCCTAGCTCATAGCTCAGAACCGCGATTCGGCTAGAGCACGTCCGGGCTCTCAGTCACCCCGGGCCTCTCGCAGCCGGTTCGGTCTCGCACTCGCGCCACGGTCCGACGTGTAACGCCTGTCCGGTGAAGTACACCCAGTGCCCGCACTCGCCGATAAAGTAGTTCCTCCACATGTCCTGCTATCCGCGTCCGGGTCTTTCCGATCGACCCACCAGCGCCGCAAACTCAGCGTGTAGCGCGCCGCAGCGGTATCGACCTGCACCGGAGCGCTACGGCACTGGATACCCGGGCTATACCAGCGCGGATCGCACCAGGACTCACACGCAACATCCGACCGCGCCACCGAGTACAACCGCGCCGCGCTCACCGGACACCAGCCAGAATCGCCTCAGCTACCCGAACCGCCGCCGCCATCTCCAAGCTCACACCGAGCTGCCCGGCACCATGGGGATACAGTGTCCACCCGCTGCCCACCTCATGCACCACCACAGTGCACGCCTGCGCATCATCAATACGGCGCCCATCCACGGCCGATCGGCCGCGCTCGTTCTTCCGCTGCATTACCGTGTCCACCGAGAACCGCCCTCCCACGCTCGACTTCTTGGGGGCCTGTCCGGCCGTGACCAGGGCAGGGCCGGACAGGCCGCCGACCAGCCAAGAGACGACGGGAGGTCGGCAGGGCAGAGTGTGGCGTGGCAAAGCTAGGCGGCACAGGGACGGAACGTCCTAGTCTGGTGACGTTGCGCTAGTCGGTGACCCCGAGGATCTCCGCTAACCGTCGCAAGACGCCCTGTTGCGGTTTCGGCGACCTTGAGTATGTCGCCAGCCTGTTCGTCATCGCCTTCTCGTCCGGTACTGGTCGCTGCGGAGATCAACAAGCCACCCCATGCTAGCATTTGATTCGCGATCCGAAGGCCGTTGCGCTCGACGCTATCCGCAGCGTGAACAGCGAGGCGCTGTACGTCAGCCAAGCGGTTCTGTCGTTGATACGCTCAGGCGATCGAGTTAGAGACCCTCGGAGCCGGCAGCGGATCGTCTCCCGAATCCGCTGCTCGCAGTCCCCTCTCCGAACTCGACAGCGCTAGGTCTGTCTTGCCCAACCTGATGGCCAGATGGCCGCCAAGCTGGAGCGCTTTGCCTAGGGCGACCTGTGCTGCTTCGCGTTGGTCTCCTTGTCCTACCGCCACAGCAATCCTAGCGTCGTCGATAATCTCCGGCAGCGACCGCACTAACTGTCCGAACGCGGCCGCGTGGTGGAGTGTCCAGCCCTCAGCGATCTCTTCCCTCAGCAGGTCGAGGGAGAGCGGCTCAGCACTGTCAGGCTCTGGCGTCGGCGCCAGCTGAGACGACATGATCGCCCGACGAATGGCCACCAGTCCCGGGGACTCGCCCTGCTCAGCCGACAGCGCTGGAGGATCACCTGACAACGCTGTGACCTCAACCCCGAGGCCGGTGGCCAGCTTGTGCAGAATGGGCAGCCGCACCGAATGTTTCCGGTGCTGCTCCAGCTTCCGGATCCCATCGACGGAAATCCCGGAGCGTTCCGCCAAGATCTCCTGACTCAGGTCAGCAAGCCTTCGCAGCCGCGCTAGGCGATCTCCCAGATGCCCTGAGCCGCCGACAGTCGCGCCATTGCTCACGAGTTCACCACTATCATTCACCGAGATCAGTCCGGCGTCAGGCTAGCCGCTGACCCCCGATCGGGTAACGGGGACCCGCAGAGCGGTCACATGCGCTCGGGCGACTACTCAGCACCCGTGGCCACGGCATCGTGGCAGCCGGGCGTACTCGGTGCCCACCGGCTCCCAAGCCGCAGCTGTGGGCTCGGAGCGGACCACATCAGCCTCTGCCTGCAACTCACTTAGGCCGACTCGGCTCCGAATGGCGCTCCGAGGGCGGTCAGCCTCGCGAGACTTTGCCCGCTTTGAGGCAGGAGGTGCAGACGTTCAGGCGGCGGCGCCGGCTAGCGCCGATCTTCGCTCGGACGGTCTGGATGTTCGGGTTCCACCGGCGGTGGGTCCGCCGGTGCGAGTGCGAGACCGACATGCCGAAGCCCGGTCCCTTGCCGCAGACGTCGCACACGGCAGCCATGTCACACTCCCTGGGTTCGTCGCATAGGGTGGCACGCCCGCTAGTGCGGCGGCCCGGTAAGGGTAACCCCACGGTGCGCGGCGCTACCCACCGGGGACAGCAGCGGATCGGTAACCTTCCTCGGTGGTGGCTCTTCAAGCAGGGTGGGGTAAGCCGTGGCCGGGATGGATGACGCGCTGGACCGGGTGCTCGACGCGAGATCAGCGACGCTGCTGGCCGGGCAGCTGGACGTGCACACCGTCGGTGACCTGTTGCGACACTACCCACGCCGGTACGCCGACCAGGGCCAGCTCACCCCGATCGCGGATCTGGCGGCGGGGGAGGACGTCACCGTCGTCGCCGAGGTCCGCAAGTGCGGCTCCCGGCGGATGCAGCGGAAGAACGGCACCATCCAGCACGCGGTGATCTGGGACGGCACCCGCGAGCTGGACCTCACTTTCTTCAACCAGAGACACCTGCCCGAGGTGCTCACCCCTGGGCGGAAGGCGTTGTTCGCGGGCCGAGTGACGAGGTACGGCAAAGCCCGCACCCTGCAGCTCACCCACCCGAGGTACCAGCTGCTCGACGGCGACGCGGACCAGCTCGCCGAGTTCGCCCGGCCACTGATCCCGGTCTATCCCGCCACCAAGGACCTGCCGTCCTGGACGATCCAGCTCTGTGTCCGGCAGGTCTTCGACGTCCTGGACGACCCGACCGACCCGCTGCCGCCGTCCTTGCGCGCGGCGCACCGGCTGCCGGAGCTGGGCGCGGCGTTGCGGGCCGTGCACCGCTGTGATGACCGCGCGCAGATCGCCACCGCGCAGCGCCGGCTGAAGTGGGATGAGGCGATGGCGGTGCAGCTCACCCTCGCGCGGCGCCGTCAGGAGGCGTCGTCCCGGCCCGCGCCGGCCTGCCCGCGCCGGGACGGTGGGCTGGCCGCCGCGTTCGATAGCGTGCTGCCCTTCACGTTGACCGCCGGGCAGCGGGAGGTGGGTGAGCTGCTGGCCGCTGAGCTGGCCGGTGAGCATCCGATGAACCGGTTGCTGCAGGGCGAGGTCGGGTCGGGGAAGACCGTGGTGGCGCTGCGCGCGATGCTGCGGGTCCTCGACGCGGGACGGCAGGCGGTGCTGCTGGCGCCCACCGAGGTGCTCGCCGCGCAGCACGCCCGGTCCCTGCGAGCGATGCTGGGCGAGCATGGTCGGGCCGGCGAGCTGGGGTCAGCCGAGCAGGCCACCCGGATCGTCCTGCTCACCGGCTCACTGCCGGCCCGGGACCGCAAGCGGGCGCTGCTGGACGTGGCCAGCGGTGCGGCCGGGATCGTGGTCGGCACGCACGCCCTGATCCAGGATCGGGTGTCCTTCGCCGACCTGGGCCTGGTGGTGGTCGACGAGCAGCACCGCTTCGGTGTCGAGCAGCGCGACGCGCTACGCGCCAGGGCGGCCGACGGCACCAGCCCGCACGTGCTGGTGATGACCGCGACGCCGATCCCGCGCACCGTCGCGATGACCGTCTACGGTGACCTGGAGGTCTCCGCGCTGCGCGAGCTACCGAGCGGCCGGTCACCGATCTCGACCACGGTGGTGCCGGTCGGGGAGAAACCCGGCTGGCTGGACCGGGTGTGGCGGCGGATCACCGAGGAGGTCGCCGCCGGCCGGCAGGCCTATGTCGTCTGCCCGCGGATCGGCGGTGCGGACGCCGTCGGCGAGGACACCGCCGATGAGGACGCCGCCGGCGAGGACGGCGAGCGCCCACCGCTGGCGGTGCTCGACCTGGCTCCTCGGCTCGAGGAAGGTCCGCTGGCCGGACTGCGGCTGGGGGTGCTGCACGGCCGCCTGCCGGGTGCCGACAAGGACGCCGTGATGCGGTCGTTCACCGCCGGCGAGATCGATGTGCTGGTGGCCACCACCGTCATCGAGGTCGGCGTGGACGTGCCCAACGCCACCGTCATGGTGATCATGGACGCGCAGCGGTTCGGGGTCAGCCAGCTACACCAGCTGCGCGGTCGGGTCGGCCGGGGGTCGCATCCTGGGCTGTGCCTGCTGGTGACCGACTTCCCGGAGGGCAGCACCGCCCGGGAGCGGCTGGGCGCCGTGGCCGCCACCACCGACGGGTTCGAGCTGGCCCAGCGGGACCTGGAGCTGCGCCACGAGGGAGACGTGCTCGGCGCGGTGCAGTCCGGCCGCCGTTCCGGGCTCAAGCTGCTGTCGCTGCTGCGCGACGCGGACCTCATCGGCCAGGCACGGGAGACCGCTCAGCGGCTGGTCGCGGCCGATCCTGGCCTCACCGGGCACCCCGGCCTGGCCCGCCTGGCCGCCGACCTGCTCGACGAGGAGCGTGCCCGGTTCCTCCAGAAGATCTGACCCCTCGCCGGGGTCAGCGGGTGGGGCTGACGACGCCGGCTGCGCTGCCGCCGTTGCGGGTCGGCTCCCCGGCGGCGAGCACCGTGCCGCCGGGAAGGAACTCCAGTCCCGACGCCACGCCGATCTCCGGGTTGATCTTGATAGTGGGGTCCAGCGGCGAGGTGTCCCTGATCACAAACCTGTGCCCGAGCGCCTGCAGGCCAGGCGTGGTGGACGCCGCGACGAACGCCGGCTCGGCCTGGGTGGTCGCGGCGTCGCGCTGCGAGGCGCGGGGCGCGGCGATCGCATCCGGCAGGCTCATGCCGAGGTCGATCCGGTTGACCAGGATCTGCAGCACCGTGGTGATGATCGTGGCGCCCCCCGGCGAGCCGACCGCCAGGAACGGACGGTCGTCCTTCAGCACGATGGTCGGTGACATGCTCGAGCCCGGCCGCTTGCCGGCCGCCGGCAGGTTGGGATCGGTCGCGCCGCCCTGCGTGGGCGCGAAGTTGAAGTCGGTCAGCTCGTTGTTGAGCAGGAACCCGCGGCCGGGCACCACGATCCCGCTGCCACCTATCTCCTCGATCGTGTTGGTATACGACACGACGTCGCCCGCACCGTCGACGACCACGAAGTGGTTGGTGTGGTGCTCCCGGTCGGGCACCGTGACGGCCGCGCCGACCGGCGCGCAGCCGCGTGATGCGGAGACCGGGTCCCCCGCCGTGACCGGGCCGGTGCCGGCCTTGGCCGGGTCGATGAGACAGGCGCGTTGGCGGCTGAAGGACGTCGAGAGCAGCTGCTGCTGCGGTACGTTCACATACCGGGGGTCGCCGAGGTAGCGGTTACGGTCGGCGAACGCCAGCCGGCTGGCCTCCAGGTAGTGGTGCAGCGCCTGTACCCGGCTCATCGCGGACAGGTCGAAGTTGCCCAGGATGTTGAGCGCCTCGCCGTCGGTGACACCTCCGCTGGAGGACGGCGCCATGCCGTACACGTCCAGGCCACGGTAGCTCACGTGCGTCGGGTCGGCGTCCAGCGCGCGGTAGGCACGCAGGTCCGACAGCGTCATCGAGCCGGGCCTTGCCGACAGCGTGGCACGGGGTGCCAGCGGCGGGTGCTGTACGGCCTGGACCAGGTCGGCACCGATCGAGCCGCCGTAGAGCGCGCTGATCCCGCCCTCGCCGATCTCCCGGTAGGTCTTGGCGAGGTCGGGGTTGCGCAGCGTCGAGCCCACTGCGGGCGGCCTGCCGCCGGGCAGGAACAGTGCCGCCGTCGAGCCGAACGCGGCGAAGCGCCGGGCGTTGCGTCGCGTCTGCTCCTGGAACGTCGCGTCGACCACGAAGCCGCGCTCGGCGACCTGCTCGGCCGACCGCAGGTCCTCGGCGAGCCCGAAGCGGCCCCACCGCTGCAGCGCGCGCTGCCAGGTGGCCAGCATGCCCGGCACGCCGACGGACAGTCCGCTGTCCACCGCGGCCGGGAACGGCACGGGCTTTCCGGTCGCCGGGTCGAGGAACATCGTCGGCTCGTCAGCGGCCGGGGTGGTCTCCCGACCGTCGATCGTGGACACCCGATGGGTGCGCGCGTCGTAGTAGACGAGGTAGCCGCCGCCGCCGATACCCGCGACGTAGGGGTCGGTCACGCCGAGCGTCGAGGCCACCGCGACCGCAGCGTCAGCGGCGGTTCCACCCTGGCGCAGCACATCCAGGCCGGCCTGCGTCGACTCCGCGGTGTCCGAGACCACCGCCCCGCCGACGCCCCGCGCCACCGGTGTCTTGGCCGGCGGGTTCGTCGGCGTCACGGCCGGCGCGCAGGCCACGGCTCCGGTGAGCAGACCCGCGCCGAGCAGTAGTCCCGCGGCCAGCGCGGCGCCACATCGACGTGTACGCATTCAGGGCCTCCAGCGGTCGACCTTACCGGTGTGGGTTGCCGTGAGGGGTGTGACGGGGACCCGCCGCCCCCTGCCGGCGGGTCCCCGTCACCTGCTCACGGCAGTCGCAGTGCGACTGCCCAGAGGCCCCGGAGCCCGTCCACCAGTACCGGTGGCTCGCCGTCCAGGTCGGCCAGCCGACGGGTCTGTCTCGTCGAGGTGAGTACCAGCCGAGCACCCGTCTCGGAGGCGATCGCCGCGACGTCGGCTGCGGCCAGGCGCGGGTTCACCGACAGTGGCACTGCGCCCCGTCGGGTCACGCCGACGAAGGCCTCGACGAAGCCGGCACCACTGGCTAGCATGATCAGCACTGGGTCGTCTGGCCGTGCTCGTGGTGCACGCCAACCAGGTGGTCTCGGTGGACCGGCTGGTCGAGGTGCTCTGGGGCACCGAGCCGCCGGCCACCGCCGCGAACACGCTACAGACCTATATCTCCCACCTGCGCAGGGCACTCGATCCCGGTCGTGTGCCGCGAACCAAGGATGGGATGCTCGGCACCTGCGGTCATGGCTATGTGCTGGCCGTCCCGCCTGAGGCGGTCGACGCTGTGCGGTTCGAGCGGCTGGCCGGTGATGGCCATGAGGCGCTGTTCTCCGACCCGGTGCGAGCGGCCGAAACCTTGCGCACCGCGCTGGCGTTGTGGCGCGGTGCGCCGCTGGCCGAGTTCGGGGGCCAGCCACCGCCGAGCCCGCCGTCCTCGGCTGAGTCGCCGGTACCGAGGCGCTGACCCGGCTAACCCACCGCCTCGCCGGCGGGGAGCTGGCCGCGGGATGCGACGTCCAGCGCCGCGGCTGCGGCCGGCGGTAGTCGAAGCGTCCCGACGCGGTCCAGCTTCGCCAGCTCCGCGCGGGCCTTGGCGTACGCGGCGATGCGCTCGGCGTCGTGGTCGGAGTCGCGGGCCATGGTGAGCAACTTGATCGCCCGTTGCACGGTGGCCCGCTCGGGCGCGGGGATCCCGGCGAGCCGGATGCGTTCCGCCGCGTCGCGGGCGGCGTGCCAGGCACGCCACGCCTGATCCACCGCGGTGGCGAAGCGAGCGCAGTGTGCGGCTGGTGGTCTGGTGTCGGTGTCCAGGGCCTGGGCCTCGGCGAAGGCCTCCACGAACCGGCCGGTGGAGGGCACGGTGACGTCGGTCAGCGCGGGCAGCCGCAGCACCGCGAGCGGGTCGCACTCGAACTGACCGTACTCACCGCGCAGCTCGGCGAACCGGGCCCGGGTCGCCTGCCAGTCCGGGACCGGCTGGATCCGCGCAACGGGTTGAGCCGGCCGCGCCGTGGGCATGGGCTGCTGCCGGCCCGTCGCCCAGCGGTGGCTGCGGTGCAGGTGTCGCATCACGACTACCGCGCCCACTCCGAACAGCATGGGTGGCCCCAGGACACTCAGCATGGTGACCAGGGCCACAGTGATCACCCCAGCAGTGATCACACCAGCGCCGGCCAGCACCGCCGCCGCACACAGCAGTACCGGCAGTGGGCCGACGGGCCGCCGCGTCGGACCCCATCGGTGGTGATGGCGATGGTATCGACGGTACTGCGCTCTGCCCATGGCCGCGTCCTTTCGTGCCCCATCCTTGATACCCCTCCAGGCGCTCGCGTGGGAGGGCTCTTGCGGCTGGTGGGTCACATCTCCTCCGGCAACGGTCATCACCTGCGATGATGCGCTTGGAGCCGCGGCAGCAGATTCTGACCACGCGGCTGTGCGGGGAGGGAGCCGGCAATGTTCGGCAAGGTGCTGGTCGCCAACCGCGGGGAGATCGCGATCCGGGCGTTTCGGGCCGCCTACGAACTGGGCTGCCAGACGGTCGCGGTGTTCCCCTACGAGGACCGCAACTCCGAGCACCGGCTCAAGGCCAACGAGGCCTACCAGATCGGTGAGAGAGGTCATCCGGTCCGGGCCTACCTCTCGGTGTCGGAGATCATCCGGGCCGCCCAGCGTGCCGGGGCCGACGCCGTCTACCCCGGTTACGGTTTCCTGTCGGAGAACCCGGAGCTGGCCCTGGCCTGCCAGCGGGCCGGCATCACCTTCGTCGGGCCGCCTCCCACCGTGCTGGCGCTGGCGGGTAACAAGTCGCGGGCGGTGGCCGCGGCGCGTGAGGCCGGAGTGCCGGTGCTGGCGTCCTGCGCACCGTCGGCCGACATCGACCGACTGATGGCCGCCGCCGGTGAGATCGGGTTCCCGGTCTTCGTCAAGGCCGTCGCCGGGGGCGGTGGGCGCGGCATGCGCAGAGTTACCGAGCCTATCGGCCTGCGCACCGCGCTGGAGGCGGCCAGTCGGGAGGCCGAGTCGGCATTCGGTGACCCGACCGTGTTCCTGGAGCGGGCGGTCCTCGACCCCCGGCATATCGAGGTGCAGATCCTCGCCGACCCGACCGGGGACGTCATCCACCTCTACGAGCGGGACTGCTCGGTGCAGCGCCGGCACCAGAAGGTCGTGGAGGTGGCCCCCGCGCCCAACCTGGACCCCGATCTGCGGGACCGGATCTGCGCCGACGCGGTCACCTTCGCCCGGAGAATCGGCTACGTCAACGCGGGCACCGTGGAGTTCCTCGTCGACCGCGACGGTCAGCACGTGTTCATCGAGATGAACCCACGCATCCAGGTCGAGCACACGGTGACCGAGGAGATCACCGATGTCGATCTGGTCGGCGCCCAGCTGCGGATCGCGGCGGGGGAGACGCTGGCCGACCTCGGGCTGTGCCGGGGCGCGATCGTGCCGCACGGTGCCGCGCTGCAGTGCCGGATCACCACCGAGGACCCGGCCAACGAGTTCCGCCCGGACATCGGCACGGTCACCGCGTACCGCTCAGCCCTCGGTCCCGGGATCCGGCTGGACGGCGGCACCATGCAAACGGGCGCCCAGATCAGCGCGCACTTCGACTCCCTGCTGGTCAAGGTCACCTGCCGAGGGCGCGACTTCGCCACTGCGGTACGCCGGGCCCGCCGGGCGCTGGCCGAGTTCCGGATCCGCGGGGTGGCCACCAACATCCCGTTCCTGCTCGCGCTGCTCGACGAGCCGGACTTCATGGCGGGCAGGGTCACCACCTCCTTCATCGAGCAGCGGCCGCACCTGCTCACCGCCCAGCGCTCTGCGGACCGCGGCACCCGGTTGCTGACCTACCTCGGGGACGTGACGGTGAACCGGCCGCACGGCGATCCCCCCGACCTGCCCGATCCGGTGACCAAACTGCCGCTGATCGACCTGGACACCCGTCCGCCCACCGGGTCCCGGTGCCGGCTCCTCACGCTGGGCCCGGAGGGATTCGCGCGCCGGCTGCGGGCCGCGGACCACGTCGGCGTCACCGATACCACCTTCCGGGACGCCCACCAGTCGCTGCTGGCGACCCGGGTGCGCAGCAAGGACATGATCGCCGTGGCGCCCCACGTCGCCCGGATGACCCCGCAGCTGCTGTCGCTGGAGTGCTGGGGTGGCGCGACCTACGACGTGGCGCTGCGCTTCCTCGCCGAGGACCCCTGGGAGCGGCTGGCCGCGTTGCGCGCGGCGGTGCCCAACGTGTGTCTGCAGATGCTGCTGCGCGGGCGCAACACCGTCGGCTACACGCCCTACCCGACCGAGGTGACCGCCGCCTTCGTCAAGCAGGCCGTCGAGACCGGGCTGGACATCTTCCGGATCTTCGACGCGCTCAACGACGTGTCCCAGATGCGTCCGGCCATCGATGCGGTGCGCGAGACCGACCGGGCCGTCGCCGAGGTGGCGCTGTGCTACACCGCTGACCTGTCCGACCCCGCGGAGAGGCTGTACACGCTGGACTACTACCTGCGGCTGGCCGAGCAGATCGCTCAGACCGGTGCCCATGTGCTGGCGATCAAGGACATGGCCGGCCTGCTGCGCCCCCCAGCGGCCCGGACGCTGGTGGCGGCGCTGCGCAGCCGGTTCGACCTGCCGGTGCACCTGCATACTCACGACACCCCGGGTGGTCAGCTCGCCACTCTGCTCGCCGCGATCGACACCGGGGTGGACGCGGTGGACGCGGCCACCGCGTCGATGGCGGGCTCCACCTCGCAGCCGGCGCTGTCCGCGCTGGTCGCGGCCACCGAGCACACCGAGCGCTGCACCGGGTTGGACCTGCAGGCGGTGTGCGATCTGGAGCCCTACTGGGAGCTGGTGCGCAAGGTCTACGCACCCTTCGAGTCCGGCCTGGCCTCGCCCACCGGGCGGGTCTACCACCATGAGATCCCCGGTGGCCAGCTGTCCAACCTACGCCAGCAGGCCGTGGCGCTGGGCCTGGCGGACCGCTTCGAGCAGGTCGAGGAGGCCTATGCGGCGGCCGACCGGATGCTCGGGCGGCTGGTGAAGGTGACCCCGTCGTCCAAGGTCGTCGGGGATCTGGCGCTGCACCTGGTCGGCGCCGGCGTCGAGCCGAAGGAGTTCGAGGCCGACCCCGCCCGCTTCGACATACCCGACTCGGTGATCGGCTTCCTGCACGGCGAGCTCGGTGTTCCCCCTGGAGGGTGGCCCGAGCCCCTGCGCACCAAGGCGCTGGTGGGCCGCGGCGGCCCTCGGGGGATGACCGGACTGTCCGCGCGGGACCGGCAGGGCCTGCAGGGGGACCGGGCGCGGACGCTGAACCGGCTGCTGTTCGCCGGTCCGACGGCGGAGTTCGAGGAACATCGCGAGGCCTACGGGGACACCTCGGTGCTGCCCAGCAAGGAGTTCTTCTACGGGCTGCGCCCCGGTGAGGAGCACGCTGTGGACCTCGACCCCGGGGTGCGACTGCTGATCCAGCTACAGGCGATCGGAGACGTCGACGAACGCGGCATGCGCACCGTGATGTGCACGCTCAACGGGCAGCTGCGGCCGTTGCAGGTCCGGGACCGCTCCGTTGCCTCGAAGGTCCCCGCCGCCGAGAAGGCCGACAGGTCCGATAGCAACCAGGTCGCGGCGCCGTTCGCCGGCGTGGTCACCCTGCAGGTGTCCGAAGGCGACGAGGTGGTCGCGGGAGCGCCGGTGGCCGTCATCGAGGCGATGAAGATGGAAGCCGGGATCACCGCCCCCGTAAGCGGCACGGTGGCCCGGCTGGCCATCAAGACCGTGCAGCAGGTAGAGGGCGGTGACCTGATCCTGGAGCTGCGCTCCCCGTGAGGAGCGCAGCCGCAGGTCACGCCGAGGCTGGGCCCGCCGCGTCGGCCGCATGGAGCCCGTTGGCGGCGATGTCGTTGGCGATGTCGATACCGAGCCTGACTCCGCCGACGTTCTGGGTGAGGTCCATCTCGCCGTCCGGATTGACGGCGAAGGCGTCGAACAGCCAGTGCACACCGAGGAAGGTCCGGCTGAGGCCGTTTTCCTGGATCATCTCCCACAGGCCGCGGGGGAAGCTACGCACCCGGCGCTGCCGGACAGTTCCGGTGTTGTCGACGTTGATCCCGTTGAGCTCGTCGGAGACGAACTCAAGACCGGCCGCCAGGGTGTCCGGACCAAGCTCGCCTTGGCCGTAGAACTGCCGGACAGACTGGAAGACCGCCCCGCCGAACGTCGCGTGGCCCGAGGGGTAGGCCGGGAAGGGCGGTGTGAAGTCCTTCACACCGACGCTGTTCGTGTTCTGCGCACCGAACGGGAGCCAGCCGGGGTCGGCGTCTGGGTCCAGGACGTCCCCACCCACTCCGGTCGGGCCCGAGGAGGAGTCGTGCTCCCGAATCCCCAGCACCGGGCGCCACACGTCATAGAAGTACTTGTCGGTCCAGGCCAGGATGCCCGCATCGCCCATCGCGGCATTGACCAGGGCGAACAACCGGGCGTTCTGAGCGATGTCGTTGCCCTGCCCGTTGGCGACCTCGCGAATGATCTGGTTGTACAGCCGCGGCGGCGTGCCGAGGCCCTTGGTCCCGTCGTAGCTCCAGAACACCCCGATGGAGGTCTCGTTGGGAGTGCGGGGAGGATGGTTCTCGACCAGGTCGGCCGGCAGTGTCCCGATGAGTTGCGGGGCGATGCCCTTGGTGCGCACCTGCCTGACGGCCTGGTCGTACTCCGCGCTCGGGGGCCGAGGGGGGTCACCGAGGTGGTGGCGGGTGGTCACAGCGAAGCAGTGTGACTGGGCACCGTAGAACGGTGCGTAGAAGCCTTGTCCTGGGTTGTCCGGGTCCTGCCGGTGGTGGCCGGGGGCGACCGAGGACGCATAGCCGTCGTCGCCGAGACCGGGGTCGTTCCGGCGCAGAGCCAAGATCGCCGCCGCGACCTTGCGACCGAAGACATGACCGTCGGTGTCGGGCTTGCCGATGATCAACCCGGCGGCGGCGTGCCGAGCGTCGAAGAAGGCCTTCTGCGTCGGGTACAGCGCGCTCAGGGCGGCGTGCGCGGCACCGGCGATCGCAGCGTCGGTGCCGGCGTCGGCGGGAACTGTGGGTAGGCCAGACCCTAGGTAGGGCTCGTGCGAGTCGGAGTTGATGCCGAAATAGGCGTCATGCATAGCCAGGTGCACGATCGCCAGGGCTCGTGAGCTGCCCGCCGGGCCCCTGACCCCAGCCTCGCTCGGCGCGAGCGTGGTATGCGTCGTGCGATCGGCCTCCGTGGCGACCTCGTTCCAGTACAAGATCGAATCCACTGGTTTCTCTCCCTTCAGAAATGCGCGCGCGGACCGCGCGTCGCGGATGAGGAGAAGGGAGCACCGACCGCTGATACACCCGGCGCACCCTGGACCGATGAGAACACGCCGCGCGGCGGCATCATGGGCGGCATGGTGCGGATCGTGGCGGGTACCGCCGGGGGGCGGCGGCTGGCTGTCCCGCCGCGCGGCACCCGACCGACGTCGGACCGGGTCCGGGAGGCGGTGTTCAGCGCGCTGCAGGCACGTCGGGACCTCGAGGGGGCCCGGGTGCTCGACCTCTACGCCGGATCTGGCGCGCTGGGGTTGGAGGCGCTGTCCCGAGGGGCGGCATATGTCCGGTTCGTGGAGGCCGACCGGCGCGCGGCCGCCGTGCTGCACCGCAACGTCGAGGCGCTCGGACTGGGGGGGCCGGACGGCGCCGCAGCGCACGTGAGCACGGCGGAGGTGTCCGTGCTGCTGCGTGGTGAGCCGGGTGTGCCCTACGACGTGGTGCTCGCCGACCCCCCCTACGCGCTCGAGGACGCTGCTCTGGACGGTGTGCTGAGCGCCCTGGCCGGCGGGTGGCTGGCGCCGGCGGCGCTACTCGTGGTGGAGCGCTCGGTCACGGCACGCGCGCCCGCCTGGCCGGTTGGTGTGAGTGCGCTCACTCACCGGCGGTATGGCGACACCGTCGTGTATTACGGTAGCGCATGAGGCGTGCGGTGTGTCCCGGTTCTTACGACCCCGCCACCAACGGCCACCTCGACATCATCGAGCGGGCCGCGAGCCAGTTCGACGAGGTCGTGGTCGCCGTTCTGATCAACAAGACCAAGAGCTGCCTGTTCGAGGTCTCCGACCGGATGGCGATGTTGAAGGAGATCACCGAGCATCTGGCGGGTGTCCGCGTCGACTCCTGGCACGGGCTGCTCGTGGACTACTGCACCACCAACGGGATCGCCACGATCGTGAAGGGCCTGCGCGCGGTCAGTGACTTCGACTACGAGCTGCAGATGGCCCAGCTGAACTACCAGCTCTCCGGTGTGGACACGATGTTCTTGCCGAGCAAGCCGCACTACAGCTATCTGTCCAGCTCGGTGGTCAAGGAGGTCGCCACCTACGGTGGTGACGTGGGTCATCTGCTACCGGCCACGGTGCACCAACGACTGGTCATCCGGCTCGCCGGTCAGCGGCATTGATTTCCGGCCGTTGGACGGACACGCCGAGGCGGCGCGAGTTCCCGCATCCGGGTCGTCCGACCGGCCAGACTGGCGGCTGTGGATGAGGAGCGAAAAGGGCCGGTGTACCGGGTCTTCGAGGCACTTGACGACCTTGTCACCACACTGGAGGAGGCGCGTGGGGTACCGATGACCGCCAGCTGCGTGGTGCCCCGCGGGGATGTGCTCGAACTGCTCGACGACATCCGTGACGCGATCCCCGCGGAGCTCGATGACGCTCAGGACGTGCTGGACCATCGGGACGAGCTGGTGGAGACCGCGCGGCAGGAGGCGCAGCGGTCGGTGACCGGGGCGCGCGAGGAGGCCGAGCGGCTGACCGCCGAGGCTCGGGCCCACGCCGAGTCGATGGTCGCCGAGGCGCAAGCCGAGGCTGAGCGCCTTGCGGCCACCGGGCGCCGGGAGTACCAGGAGCTCACCGGGCGCGCGGAGGCTGAGGTGGAGCGGATGACAGCGGCCGGGAGGGCTGCCTACGAGCGGGCCGTCGCCGACGGCCGCGCCGAGCAGGCCCGGCTGGTCGAGCAGACCCAGGTGGTGCAGGCGGCCCGAGCCGAGGCCACCCGGATCCACGAGGAGGTGAGCACCGAGGTTCACCGGTTGCGCTCGGAATGTGATGCCTATGTCGAAGCCACCCTCGCGGAGTTCGAGGACCTGCTCAACCGCACTCTGCGCACCGTCGGGCGCGGCCGCGCCCATCGCGGTGGGTCGGTGCCCGTCGGGGCTGGCGAGTACCCCCGGTAGCCACCGTGCTGAGCCCACCGTTGTCCGCGTCCGGGCACCGTCGCCTACCCTGCACCCTGATGCCGCGAAAGACCACTCCCGCTCGACCCGACCCGACCGCCCCATGGGTGATCGACACGAGGGACCTGGGTCGACGTCCTGGGGCGATGCGCCGCTACCACCGAGACATCCGGCTGCCAGCCGCGCTGGGGATGGACGTGGTCGGGGTTGCCGCGGGAGACGAGGTCTCCCTGGACGTGCGGCTGGAGTCGGTCGTGGAGGGTGTGCTGGTGTCGGGCGCGGCATCGGCGCCGGTCACCGGTCAGTGCGCCCGATGCCTGGAACCGCTGGTGGATTCCCTTGAGGTCGAGCTGACCGAGCTGTTCGCCTATCCGGACTCGGCAACCGAGAGCAGCACTGATCCCGACGAGGTCAGCCGGGTCGTCGACGGCCTGATCGACCTCGAGCCGGTGGTTCGCGATGCGCTGCTGCTGGCGCTGCCGCAGGCCCCGCTCTGCGGCGAGGACTGTCCTGGACTGTGTCCGGAATGTGGCGGCAAGTGGGCGGAACTGGGTACGGATCACCGGCATGAGACGATGGACCCGCGCTGGGCCGTACTGAAGCAGCGGCTGCGCGGAAATGACGAGGAGAACGAGTAACGTGGCCGTTCCCAAACGCAGGATGTCCCGGTCGAACACCCGCTCGCGGCGAGCCCAGTGGAAGGCGGGCGCGCCGACGCTCGCGGTGTGCTCGAACCGGGCCTGCCGGCAGCCGAAGCCACCGCACATGGTCTGCCCCTATTGCGGGAAATACGGCGGCCGCCAGGTCGTCCGACCATCCTGACTCCACGACGCGACGTACCCTTGGGGAACCGGTCTTCGCGGGGTCACCTATCGGATCTGACCCCCCTGCTCACCGCGCTCGGCGTCGAGATCGACGCCGAGCTTCTGACGCTGGCCCTCACCCACCGCTCCTACGCCTACGAGAGTGGTGGCCTCGAACCCAACGAGCGCCTGGAGTTCCTCGGCGATGCCGTGCTCGGTGTGGTCGTCACCGACCACCTGTTTCGCACCCATCCTGACCTGCCCGAGGGGCAGCTCGCCAAGCTGCGCGCCAGCGTGGTGAACATGCACGCGCTGGCCGGCGTGGCCCGCGGGCTGGGCACCAGCGGTCTCGGCGAGTACCTGCTGCTAGGTCGGGGCGAGGAGCTCACCGAGGGCCGCAACAAGTCCAGCATCCTGGCCGACACCGTCGAGGCACTGATCGGCGCGGTGTACCTGCAGCACGGCATGGACGTCGCCCGCGGCGTGGTGCACCGGCTGTTCGACCCGCTGCTGGTGATGGCGCCCCTGCTGGGCGCCGGCTTGGACTGGAAGACCAGCCTTCAGGAGCTCACCGCCGGCCGCGAGCTGGGGGTGCCGGAGTACCGGATCACCGAGGACGGACCCGACCACCTCAAGGAGTTCACCGCGACCGCCGTGATAGCCGGGGTGGAGCGGGGAACCGGTCGGGGCCGGACCAAGAAGGAAGCCGAGCAACGGGCCGCCGAGGCGGCGTGGCGCTCGCTGTCCGAGCTGGCCAGCGGGAGCGCCCCGCCGGCGGGGTAGGGCAAGCGTGCCGGAGCTGCCCGAGGTCGAGGTCGTCCGGCTGGGCCTCGCCGAACACGTCACCGGGCGCACGCTGGCCGCCGTCGAGGTGCGCCATCCCCGCTCGGTACGCCGCCACCTCGCCGGGGAGCTGGACTTCACCGCCCGTTTACGCGGCCGGCGGATCCGAGCCGCCCGCCGCCGTGGCAAGTACCTCTGGTTGGAGCTGGATGGCGCGCAGGCGCTGCTGGCCCATCTGGGCATGAGCGGGCAGATGCGCATCCAGCCACCGGGTGCCGCCGACGAGACGCACCTACGGGTGCGGCTGCGGTTCATCGATGACGGGCCTGAGCTGCGCTTCATCGACCAGCGCACATTCGGTGGCCTGTCGGTGGAGGATGTGGTGGCGGGCCTGCCCACCCCGGTGGCGCACATCGCCCGAGACCCGATGGACCCGGGTTTCGATCAGGATGCGGTGGTCGTCGGGATTCGGCGGCGGCGCACCGGTCTCAAACGCGCGCTGCTGGACCAGACCCTGGTGTCCGGAATCGGCAACATCTACGCCGACGAGGCGCTCTGGCGGGCTCGGCTCCATGGGGCGCGGCCCACCGCGACGCTGACCGCCGCGCAGGGACGCACCCTGCTGAGCGCCGTCACGGAGGTGATGACCGAGGCACTCGCCGCCGGTGGCACGTCCTTCGATGCGCTCTACGTCAACATCAACGGTGCCTCCGGTTACTTCGACCGCTCGCTAGCCGCCTACGGGCAGGCCGGCCGGCCCTGCCCACGCTGCGGCACCGCGATCCGGCGCGAGCCCTTCATGAACCGCTCGTCCTACACCTGCCCCCGCTGCCAGCCCCGCCCCCGCCGGCCCCATCTCTGAGTGCGTTGTGGCGCGGTAGCATCCGCGCGCATCGTGAACACGGTGATGAACGTCGGCAAGGGACGGCGCGCTGGCGAAAAGCCGGTTAATGGTGGACATCGACTGGCCGACTTTTGCGCTGAGTGCATTGAAGGATGATGTGGCCAGGTGGACCCTCCATGAGACCCAATCATTCACACACGTGGAGGGCTCATGTCCCGCAAGCTCGCTCCCTGGCTCATCACGCTGGCTGCGGCCGCTAGCGTCGCCGTTACCGCAGCGCCCGCTTCAGCCGCGGTCATCGATCCCGCCCCGATCGGCCATGACCAGTACTTTTCAGGTGTAGTCAATGGCCAGGTCGACCATGCGACGATCAGGATGGGATGTTTCGGTCCGATCCGTCCCGGCCAGACCGGGCATCCTCTCGCAGGCCAGACGGTCGAGGTGTTGCCGGTTGCGGCGGCCACGACCCGCGACATCGGCTTCACCGGCAGCGCCGCCCATGCCGTCGACGTGAGCTTCTCGCCTACATCGGTGCTGGCCCCTCTTGTGGTGCTACGTGACTACGCGGTGAGCGCACCCATCCCGGTCTCGTTGTCCCTGCCCTGCTACGGCACTGGACAGGTGACGTTCATTCCCGTTCCGACCAGCCCGACAGCGCGACCCGCGACTGTCACCGTCTCCTTTGTCGGCCAGCCCTAGCATTCACCGGGCGTTGGCGTCGTGGGCTCGGGCGATGGCAGGAAGGTGAACTCGTCGGGGTTGAGGATGCGGGTTCGATCGGAGTACTCACGCATGTAGCCAGGCCAGTTGGCCACGATCCGGCCTTGTTCCGTCCGGTACCACGAGTCGCACTGGGTCCAGGCGGTACCGATGAAACGGGCCTGGGTCTCCTGCTCGCTCCTGGCTGCTACCTCGGAGCGTACGTCGATGGCGGCCGCCCCTCGTTTCTGCACCTGCTGGAGAGCTTGGCGGATATAGGCGGCTTGATTTTCGAGGTAGAAGATGATCGATCCGCCGGAGGTGTTCGTGTTCGGCCCGTAAAGGATGAACAACGAGGGGAAGCCGGGGACGGTCATTCCCAGATGGGCGTGGGCGCCGTTCTTCCAGGTGTCACGAAGCGAACGCCTGCCGGCTCCGGTGACCTCCATGGGGAACATGAACTCGGTGGTGTGGAACCCTGTCGCCCAGATGATGCAGTCCACCTCGTGCTCGGTGGAGTCGACGGTGATGAGGCCGGCCGGGGTAACCCGGGTGATCGCTTCGGTGACGAGGTCGACGTTCTCCCGTTGGAGTGTGGTGAGGAAGGACGAGCTGAACAGCACCCGCTTGCAACCGAACGTGTAGTCGGGCCACGCCTTGCGCCGGATCTCGGGGTCCTTGAGCTGGAGGCGCATGAAGGTGCTGGACTGGGCTTGCCCCACCCGTCCGAGTGTCCTCGGGTGGCGGATCATGAGGGTAAGCGACTCGGCATACTGGTGGATGAACCAACGCCGGTATGCCTGTACGCCGGGGATGAACCGGATGACGGCCTTGATGAATGCGGGGTAGGCCCGGTTCTTGCGGGGGAAGAACCAGTTACCGGTGCGCTGGAACACGCTGAGGCGGGACACCCGGGGGGCGATGTCGGGGACGAACTGGACGGCGCTGGCGCCCGTGCCCACCACCGCTACGCGTTTGCCATCGAGTTCGTAGTCGTGGTCCCACTCGGCCGAGTGGAACTGGTGGCCGGCGAAGGTGTGCCGCCCGGGAATGTCGGGGTATCGCTTGCGGTGCAGCTGCCCTGTGCCGACGACGACGGCATCGCACTCCCACGTGCGCCCGTCGGCGGCCGCCACCGTCCAGCGCCGGGTGGCGCACTCCCACGCGCAGGAACTTACCTCGACCCCGTGAGTGACCAGCCGGTCGACGTCGTGGTGGCGGGCCACCTCGGAGAGGTAGTCGAGGATCTCTGCCTGAGGGGAGCACAGCCGGGGCCAGTCTCGCCGCGTGGCGTAGCTGAAGGAGTACAGGTGGCTGGGGACGTCGCAGGCGGCGCCCGGGTAGGTGTTGTAGAACCAGGTGCCGCCCAGCTTGCCGGCCTTCTCCAAGATCGTGATGTCCGAGAACCCGTGCCGTCGCAGTTCGATGGCCTGGGCGATGCCACCGAAGCCGGCTCCGATGATGACGATGCTTGGTTCGTGAGCCATGCGCCGAACCTAACGGCATGTGCGCTGCTTCTGGGAAAGACCGCGGCTCTACAGCCAGCCCGACCCGCGCGCTGAGACCGAACGGCTGCGCGACCGACAACGCCCCGCCGCGCGACCGCGTGGCGCTCCGGGAGCAGCCCTCGACGCGACCGGCAGTGGTCTCGTGTGGCTCCGCCCCCGGGTCCCCTGTGGTAGCCACGCCGCTGAGGCGACAACGAGGGCTTGTGTGGCCGGAACGGTCCTGTAGCTGCGAAGACGTCGGTTGATGTTGGTCGACGTTGGGTGGTGTGTGGTAGTGCGGTTTGTACCCGGTTTGTACCGGGGCGCAGCTGCGCCTGAGCACACCGTGTCCGCAATGCGCGCGGTGGCGGTCACCAGCATAGGTGTGAGGTCTTGGTGTCTGGCTATCCAGGACGCGAGGGGTGGTTCGATGGTCCCCACAGAGCCGGCGGCGTTGCGGTGCTGCGTGGTGCGTCGGCTGAGCGAGGAGATGGTCTGGATGAGCGGGTCGTGGAAGCCCTCGCCAACGGCTAGGACTGTGATCGTCGGCGCTGGGATTGTCGGTGCTGCCCTGGCCGATCAGCTGGCCGCTCGGCGAGGCGACGACGTGGTTCTCATCGACCGGTCGTGTCCGGGCTTGGGAACTAGTCGCACCAGCTTTGGATGGCTCAACGCCAACAAGAAGCAGCCGCGTGTCTATTTCGACTTCTCGGTCGAGGCGATGCGTGACTGGGGCCGTCTGGCCCGCGAGTTCGGCGAGCATTCCTGGTATCAACCGGTCGGGAATCTTGCTTGGGCGAGATCGTCGCGGGCGCGTGAGGAACTCGCCGAACGAGTGGACCGGCTGCAGGCGTGGGGATACGGGGCTGAGATCGTCACAGCCTCCCGCGCACGGGGACTTGAGCCGAACGTGACGATCCCCTCGGACGCCGAGATTGCGTTTTTCCCCGATGAGGGATACGTCTGTGGTCGCCAGGCAGCGCAGGCGCTTGTTCAGCGAGCTACGTCCTTTGGCGCAAGACTCATCACCGATGTGGAAGTCAGCGGGCTCGTCGTGAGCCGGGACCGGGTAACCGGCGTGCGCCTTGCCGATGGTGAACGAATCGCTGCAGAGACCGTCGTGTGCTGCGCAGGGTGGCGAAGCCCTGAGCTGCTCGCACCGTTGGGCATCGACCTGGCCCTCGTCACCGCGTCCACACCGGGATCGGGGACACGGGGTCTCACGGTCACGGTTGACGGGATCACACTGCGGCCTGATTGCGTCATCCACGCCCCTGAGCTCGATCTGCGCCCGACAGGTGAGCGCCGGCTTCTTCTGGAGGCCGGTGACATTGACACCCAAGTCGATATGACCAGCGGGAATGAATACCTGGATGAACGTGCGCGGGAGCTTCTCACGCGAGCCGGGATGGTCGTCCCAGGAGCCGCGTCGGCTACGATCGTGGAAGCGTCGCTCTGCGTGCGACCCCTACCGCTCGACGGCTATCCCCTCGTCGGACCGGTCTCCGATCAGCATGGCCTCTACATTGCGGTAACCCACAGCGGGATCACTCTCGCACCCACTCTTGCTCGCCATGTCACCCTTGAGCTCCTCGGCACTGAAAGTCCGATACTTCGGCATTATCGCCCCGACCGCACTTCGCGTGAGATCCCCCAACAGCGGTCAGCCAAACGTAGCTGTTAGCCCTGAGTACAGCACTAGACCGTTTCCGATCTTGTAGACAGTCGGTCATAGGCCGCCGCTGAGACCAGGCGGAGGCAGAAATCTGGGCGACACGCCGGCGTTTCACCCAGGAATACCAGGACCAAGCCGTTGGTCTCATGCTCCATCCAGGCCGGACTGTTCGCGATGTGGCGAAGAGTATCGGCGTCCACGAGATAACGTCAGGCAAGTGGGTGAGCAAAGCCAAAGAGGGGGAGACGGGCCCGGACAAGGAACCGTCCGAGACCGAACGCGCGGAGTCGGACAGGCTCCGCAAGGAGAACGCGACCCTGAGAATGGAGCGCGACTTCGCGAAAAAAGTAGCGGCCCGGTTCGTGAGACAACAGCCGTGAAATGCGCGGCGACCGCGGACCGGGCCGACGAGAAAGAATACACGACCAGCTTCATGTGCGCGCAGCTCGGAGTGTGCCGCCAAGGCTACTACCGGTGGCGGGCTCAGGGGCCCTGCCGGCGAGAGCGCACCGACGCCGAGCCCACCGAGGTGATCCGGGCGATCCACACCGAGCTCTCCGGTGACCCCGGCGTGCGCCGGGTCCACGCCGAGCCCGTCGTGCAGGGTCACCGGGTCTCCCCCACGCGGGTCCGGCGGCTGACGAAGGCCGCCGGCTTGCAAGGACGTCACCCCCGGGCCTGGAGGAAGACCACCACTGCGGGCCGGCGACCCGTCGATGCGCCGGATCCGATCGGGCAAGACCTCACCGCCGAGCAGCCCAACACCCGATGGTGCGGCGACATCACCTACATCAAGACCGTCGACGGGTGGGTCTACACCGCCACCGTGATCGACCTGCATTCCCGTGAAGTAGTCGGATACGCCGTGGCCGACCACCCGCGGACCAGTCTGGTCATCGAGGCCCTCGCTGCCGCACTCGTCACCCGAAAACCCCCACCTGGAGTCATTTTCCACAGTGACCGCCGCTGCCGGTACACCTCCAAAGAACTCGCCGACTTCTGCGCCCTCAACGGCGTGCGTCGCTCCATGGGCCGCCGTGCCACCCGCTTCGACAACGCCGTCGCCGAACCGTTCTTCGCGACCTACAAAAAGGAGCTCATCCACACCCGACCCTGGAACGACCTCGCCGACGTCAAGCACCACACATTCCTGTGGATCGAAGGCTACTACAACCGCCGACGCCGACACTCCACCCTCAACCACTCGACACCCCACGAATACGAGCTAGGATATAGACAACCAACCGATCTGGCAGCCTAAACCGGTGTCAATAAAACCGGAAACACTCCACACCGGTAACTGCCACTGGTGCTGAGCTAGCCGGTCTTGAAGGTGACGACCTCACCCAATCGTGTGCAAATGGCACAGGTCACGATCGCACCGACGGTCGGTGGAACCTGCGACCGCTTGACCCAGGACGTGGGAGTGGGCGTCTTCGGTGGTCAGCCGCAGTGCTGGCGCCGTGCGCACGAGTGGCCGACGCGCGGATTGCCTGCCTCCGGCTGCGGCCTCGCCATGGACGGATCTGCGCGCGCGGCATGCTGACAGTCATGGCCGTTTGTCTCCTGTCGGCCGTGCAGTCCGCAAGACTTCCAACACCGGTAGACCCGTTGCGGTACCGCAGCGTGCCGATCGGGTCCGGGACAGACGCATCGGCGGTGGCTGCGGCAGAGGCAGTGGCCTGCTCCGTGACTGTCCAACCGCGACGATGGGTCCGGTCGAGTCGAAAAGGAGTCGGCGAGCTGGCGGACGGGTGGGACGCGGCTGATAGCGTGGCGACATGCGCGGTGCGGGTGATCAGCTCAGCATCGGTGAACGTATTGCCTTCTACCGGCGTCGTCGTGGACTGTCGCAGGTTGTTCTCGCTAGTCTGGTGGGTCGTACCGAGGACTGGCTGAGCAAGATCGAGCGTGGTGAGCGGGAGATCCGTCGCCTTGATGTGCTCGTGGAGGTGGCGCGGGCGCTCCGGGTGACGCTCGGTGATCTGCTGGGTGAGCCCGTGCTGTTGGAGGACGAGCAGGAGTATGACGACGTTCCGGCGGTGCGGGACGCGTTGATGGCTCCCCAGCGGCTGTCTCGAACGCTGTTCTCCTCGATGCCGCTGGAGTACATCGATCCAGTTCCGGTGACGCGGCTGGCCGAAAGCGCGTGGTCGAGCTACCAGAAGGGTGACCTTGGTCGGGTTGTGACGGCGTTGCCCGGCCTGATCAAGACGACTCACCAGATGGAAGCCGCGTCGGCCGACGATGCGGTGTACCGGCGGCCCTGCGCCGCAGTCACGGCGCGTGTTCACCATCTGGCCGCGACCACGCTGAGCAAGATCGGTGAGGCCGATCTCGCCTGGATCGCGGCGGAACGAGCGATGCACGCCGCCGACGAGTCGGACGATCCGTTGGTATTGGCCTCGGCCGCCCGGTCGGGTACCCACGCGTTACTGGCGGTGGGTCGGTTCGATGACGCCGTGGAACTGGGCGAGGTCGCCGCCCGGTGGCTGCGGCCAAGGATGGAGGCCGGTGATCCGGCGGCGCTGAGCTTGTACGGGATGCTCTATCTGCGGACGGCGGTGGCCGCCGCCCGGCATCAGGACCGCTCGACGGCGAGTGAGCTGCTGGCGCAGGCTGGCCGCGCGGCCGAGCAACTGGGCGTGGACGGCAACTACTGGCAGACCAGCTTCGGCCCGTCCAATGTGGAGCTGCACCGCATCTCGGCCGCCCTCGACCTCGGCGACATCCCGCAGGTAATCGACTCCGCCCCTCGGATCACTGTGGACCATCTTCCCCTCGAGCGCCAAGTCACGCACCTGATCGACCTCGCACGGGCGTTCAGCTTGGTCGCCAAGGACGACGACGCGCTGCATACGCTGCTCATGGCTGAGCGGAAGTCGCCGGGGATCGTGCGACACAGCGCGGTCGTCCGGGAGGTCGGGCGATCGATGTACCGCCGAGCGCCGGCATCGGCCGGTACGAAGTCTTCGCCACTGCTGGCGCTGGCCCAACGCTGCCGGGCGGTGACGTAGGCGCGTGGGTTCACGGGTACTGGGCCTGGTTGGTTCCGGTTCGGGCGGAGTGGACCAGCTTCTTGCGCGCCTCATCCGGCCTGCTCAGGACGCTGGCTGGACCGTCGTGGTCACGCTCACCCCGACCGCCGGCCGGTGGCTACGGGAGTCTGGGATGCTCGCGGAGATCGAGGAGGCGTCGGGTTTTCCGGTGCGTGTCGATCCGCGGTCGCCGACCGAACGCAGCCCGCACCCGCTGGTGGACTGTTACCTCGTTGCACCGGCCTCGGCGAACACCGTTGCCAAGCTCGCCCTGGGCATCGCCGACAACCAGGCATTAACGCAGCTCAACGAGGCGATGGGCATCCCTGACCTGCCGGTGGTGGTGTTCCCCCGCGTCAATGCCGTACACGCCCGGCACCCGTCGTGGAACAGCCACATTGAGACCTTGCGCCGGGCCGGCGTACACCTTGTCTACGGCGATGATGTGTGGCCACTGCACGAGCCGCGTAGCGCGCCGGGACGTGAACTGCCCTGGTCAGCGGTTCTCGACGTGGTGAACGCGATCTTTCCCGCCGGACGCTAGCCCTCCGCGCGATGTACCCGGACGGTTTGTCCGGGCCGTTGTCCCTACTTCAGGGTCTTCTGGTGGTACCGCGCCCGACCGGACGCCGTGAGACCAAGGTATCGGAGTGCAGATGGGCATTCATGTTGTCATACAGCCTCTGGCCGGATACGGCGCTGAGATCGTGTCGTCTTCGCCCGGCGTGCGTCAGCTCGTCGCGGGTGGTGAGGGGACGACCATTCTCGCGCAGGTGCCCAGGTACGGCGCGATTCGCGCGGAGTCCGGCTGCGGCGGCGAACGAACTCGGCGAGTGGTGCGAGACACAGAACCGTACCCGCTCGTACTCGTCTCCGGTGGATGAGCAGTGGTCCATCATCTTCGCGTGGAAATGAAACTGGTAGCCCGGCGGTCGACTGAATGCATAGGGACAAGAAAGAAAGGTGGCGGCCATGGGAACGCCAAGGTATGTGCGGTTCTCGGTGGGCGCGCAACCGGCCGGTGCGGCCTCGGCTGGATGAGGTGACGGGCCGTCCGCTGTTCTGCGGGACCTTCACGGACTTCTCGGCGGAGAAGGACCGGGAGAGATCGGTCACTATGGAGTTCGCGTGCGCGCACCAGCCGGTCCCGCCGGAGTCCGTGCCAGGGCTGCCGTTTCGGCCGGTGCTGCTGGAGGGCATGACCGTGCAGCCACGCGCGGAGACCTCCGGGCAAGCCGAGTGGCTCACGTGGGTCGTCCGTGCCGTCGGCATGACGGCTCCGGGAGCCGCAGCCGGCGAGAGTGGGGCAGTGCCGGGCAGGTCGGCGGCGTGAGCTGGACCCGGTCCGCTGCGGACAGTGGCGCAAGGCCGGAAGGCGTGTGTCGCACCATCAGAGAAGGGAGTCGCTTGAACTCAAACGGTGAGCACGACACCGCCCTTGACCTGGGGCGGGGGCTCGTAAGCTGGCCCACGCATCGGGCAGTCCCTTGGCCTGCCCGCTAGTAGCTCGATGTGAGCCCTCGCGAGGGTCCCAGGTCAAGGGCGGTGTCGCGCTCACCCCTAGATGATCTATTCCAAGGGGTCAGTGGTCGTAGGCCGGTAGTGATCGCTTGATCGGTTGGTCGGTGTGGTCGTTGTGCCAGATCGCGGTGGTCAGGGCGAGGATGTTTGCAGGGTGCGGACCAGGACGCCATTGGGGGTCTTGCCGCCGTGGTCTTCGGGGTTGAGCTGGCCCTTGTAGGTGTCGGAGATCGATTCGATGGTCTGGCGGAGGGGTTTGAAAAACCGGTTGCCCGCTCGGTCGGGTTCGTCCTTGCGGGCCGGTCGCAGCAGGTTCGGGCCGGTCTCGGCCAGGGTGGTGTCGAGTTCGGCGCCGGAGTAGTTCTCATCCCCGATGAGGAGCTGCCCGGGTCGGTGCGGGGGGGGGTCGGTGTGCGGGATGTCGAGCAGGACCGTTCGTTCATCGGCCTTGGCTCCCGTCAGCGCGAAGCCCGCGGGCGGGCCGTGCAGGGTGGCCGGCAGGTGCAGGCGTAGTCCCCAGAAGTAGCGGGAGTGGCCGGCGCAGTAGCCGTACTCGGCCCATCCGGCCAGCTCGCCGCGGTGCACGGCCTCGCGGGAGCGGGCGCGTTCCACCGGGGTGGAGTCGGTCACCCACACGTCGTCGGTCCATAGGGTGGTGTCGCGGGCGGGCATCCCGGTCAGCCGGCTGATCGTGGCGGCCAGAGTGCGCAGCCGTTTGTGGTAGCCCGACTGCTGGGGCAGGTACGGGAACCGGTGACGTAGCTGCGCGGTGGCAAAGCGCAACCAGCGGGACTCGCTGGTGAACCCCAGCAGGGCCCGCATCACCGCCAGCGTCACCAGCTCCGCATCGGAGATCTGCGGGCTGAGTCCGATCGCCGGGCGCCACGGCGCGCGCTCGGGCGCGCTGCGCAACAGGTCATCAGTCCTGACGTGGAGTGCGGTCGCGAGGGTGTCCAGGTCGGCGTCCACGAGGGTCTCCGGGTTCGACGTTGGGTGAGAACGCCGATCTTGGACACCCTTCGCGTGTCAGCTGATCACGACACGCCGAGCCCCACCCCTTGGAATAGATCATCTAGGGCACGAGCGCGTCTGGATGACGCAGGACGTCTCCATGTCGCGGGGAACGAACGGGGTCGCTGCGGCTGTGGCGCTCGATCGACCGGCGCCTCCGCAACGAGGCGGGTAACGAGTGAGTCGATCTTGGTCAGATCGGTCAGCAGACCTCCGAGCTGGGTCGATGCGCCCCCGGCAGGACTCGAACCTGCGGCCTAGCGATTACCAGAACCTGGTACCGGACAGTTTCGGTCATGACCGAATAGTTCATCTGTCCAGCACCGACGTCTCTTGACGTTACGTGCTGGTCCCGGACGTTGGCGGTTATTTCAGGTAGGTAAACGATGGAGGTGATCATGGACTGGTTTGTCTTTGCCGCCGCAGGACAGACGGTGCCGGAGCGGGTATCCCGTCGCGTCGGCGAGCTTGCTCGAAGCGGGCCAGGGGCAGGGGTCCATGTGGAGCACCCGACGGCTGAACGACATGGACCCCTGCCCCTGGTCTGCTACGCTCTTGGGCGCCGACGCGACGGGATACCCGCGTTGGTGACCCACCACCATCCGGGCCTGGTCCTGGGGGCCAATCCCGGAGCCGAGGCCCGCCGGAGGCGCTTGTGCTTGATCTAGAGCTTGGGAATCTCGCTACCGTCCCAGGTGATGCCCGCTGACCTGCGCTTGACCTGTTCCTTGGTGCTCCGCAGTTGACCGCTACTGACCCTTCCTTACAGCACGTGGACAGCACGACCGGTATGCCATGACTTGGCTGCATTTGTGGGGATTATCATTACCACCGGAGTCTTACCGTAGCGGCCTGTAAATCAGTCGTCTGATGCCTTCAAAGGTTCGAATCCTTGACCTGCCACCCAGGAGAAACGGAGTCTGACCAGCGATGACGGGAGGGATCTTGGTTAGGGGGCCACGAGTTGTGTCCCAGTGGCCCCCCGCTGTACTCCGTTGGTCGCCGTTGTATCTGGCACGGATTCGGCACGGCCGGTGGCTGGTGGGCTCGACCTACTCGCCCTCCGTTCCCTCATACCCGGCCGCCTCTGCGTTGGATCGCCGGGGTCAAGGGTGGCGCTTGCGCCATCGCGGGAGCGACGCCGCAATAGCGGCGCCCTTGATGCCGGTGAGCCGACGTAGGACGATCCCGGGGGCGTCTGAGGGGACGGAGATCCTTGCGAGCACTTCGTGTGAACGTGCCAGTAGCAGCGTGACGCTCGTATGTGGTCTGTCCTGTTGGGCTCTCAAGCGATCGTCGGCGGGGATGACGGCTCTCGCCGCCCGGTGCGGGTCATTGCTCTCTTCCAGTTGGCCGAGATCTGCCGGGGGTCGCGGGTTGGCGACCCCCGGCACCCGAGGATGAAGACTCGTAGGCGGGTCCCGTGCTGGCCAGCAGGAAACCCATCACGGGGAATGGTCTGTTGTGCCGGGGACGCTAGCCGTCCGTGACGGGGAGGCTGCCTTCCGGTTTAGAGAGGTGTGGTGGTCAGTCGCGGGGAGTCAGCTGGATGGGGCTGGCGGTGGTGAGGAGGGTGTGGAGGGTTTCGTCAGCTAGTTGGTAGCGGATGATTCGGCCTTCGCGTGCGGTGGTGACGGCTCCGGCGACGCGCAGCAGTCGTAGGGCTTGGGAGGTGGTGGTGGCGTTGATCCCGGTGGCTAGGGCGAGGTCGGTGACGCTGATCGGGCCAGCGTGGCGGATGCAGAGTAGTAAGGCCAGCCGACTGGGATCGCTGAGCAGTGAGAAGCGTGCTGCCCAGGCGGTGAGGTGCTCTGGTTCGCCGAGCGCTTCGATGGCGTTGCAGACCCGGTGGTGGTCGATGGCTGGGCGGTGATCGCGTTCGGTAGGCACGAGGTGCATATCAGCCAGTTTCCTACAGCACCCACATATCTCATCAGCTGTTCAGTCTTGAAGGTGATGAAGGCCTTGGCCTACGCTGAGGTCGTCTCCGTCCTCCGGGTGGAGATGGTGCTGCCGCAGCGAAGTCCGGTGTGAACCCGGCGCTGTCCCGCAACGGTGATGCCCCCGCCAGGGGGATGAGTCCGGTCGCCTGTCGCCGCATCCACGGATCCGAGCCTCGCAGGAAGGACGGTTCGTGCCGGCCCGCGTGCGTGCGGGGCCGGTCCGGGGCGCCGTCGGGGTCCTGGGAGCATCCCGAGGAGGATGCCTTGCATACCTTGATGACCCGTTACCGATCGATCGCCCACGCGCTGGACTCCGCCGAATGGGGTCGGCTGGGCGCGATGACTCTGGTGGTCCTCGCCCTGAACGCCTTCGGGTGGGGGATCTTCGTGTTCACCGTGCTACCCCACCACTTCCACTACCAGAACCTCGGCGTCGGGATCGGCGTGGCTATCACCGCCTGGACACTGGGAACGCGTCACGCGTTCGACGCGGACCACATCTCCGCCATCGACAATGTGACCCGCAAATTGATGGCCGAGGGCAAGCGGCCACTGGCTATCGGGTTCTTCTTCGCCCTGGGCCACTCCACGATCGTGTTCGCCGTCGGTGTGGGCATCTCGATCGCGGCCCGAGCCGTGTTTGGGGCCGTGGTCGACCCCAACTCCACCTACGAGACCCTCGGCGGGGCGATAGGTACGCTGGTTGCCGCTGGTTTCCTTTACTTGATCGCCGCGCTGAACCTGGTGGTGCTCGCCGGGATAGTGAAGGTCTTCCGCGCCATGCGTACCGACGCCTACGACGAGGACGAACTCGAGCGCCAACTCCAGGCCCGCGGCCTGATGTGGCGCTTCTTCGGCCGCTTCATGCGCTCGATCAACCACACCTGGCAGATGTTCTTCGTCGGCCTCGTCTTCGGTATCGGTTTCGACACCGCCACCGAGGTCGTCCTGCTCGCCGCGACCGCCTACGCGGCCACCGCAGGGCTTCCCTTCTACGCGGTACTCGCCCTACCCCTGCTGTTCTCCGGCGGCATGACCTTGTTCGACACCCTCGACGGGTGCTTCATGAACTTCGCCTACGGCTGGGCGTTCGCCCGACCCGTCCGCAAGGTTTACTACAACCTGGTCATCACCGGCCTGTCGATCGCCGCCGCGTTCCTAATCGGCACTATCGAGATCCTCGGCGTCCTGACCGACGAACTACACCTCAGCGGCCCCTTCTGGGACTTCATGTCCAACTTCGACATCAACCGAGCCGGATTCGTTATCGCCGGCTTGTTCGCCCTCACCTGGATCGTGGCCCTAGCGGTCTGGCGCCTCGGGAAGATCGAAAAACGCTGGGAGACATCACTCCGTGAATAACCACTCACACATCCCAACGGGGAGTTCACGGTAGCCGTGACTCTCCGTCCTCCGCTGGGTCACCCACGGCGCCGAGTTCCACGAGCGGGGTCGGCGCCGTACCTCGTGCCAATCGGCTAACGCCGGACCCAAGTATCCATCGCATGCTGCTTGGCCACACCACCCTGCCCCCCGTTGCCAACTACAACCGAGACGTCATCACTCCAAGCCACACGCCCCTGTGATTGATCTCCAACGACCAGCGCACTATTAGCAGATGATCAGCCGCCCGCCGGGCCGGCCCGCGCGAGCACGGCCGCCAGGCCGCGCGCAGCAAGCGGGACCGGCCCGAGCGGGCACGCACGCAGAACGACGGACTCAGCCACGTCCGCGCCGCCGGAGGCGGCGTGCTTGATCCCATAGAGGCGAATTCGGCAGTGCGCGGGTTCGTAGTTGGGTCGCGACGGCTCTGCGGCGGTAAGGAGCGTGCCGGTGCTGCTGTTGTCCCGACGGAACCATGGCGCCTGGCTGGCATGGTCGTAGGATGGGGGATGAGCCACGTGAGCCACTAGGGAGTCATGATGGTAAATCCCGGTGATCCGCGCTCACCGTACCGGCAGGTCGCGGACGTGTTGCGAGCCGAGATCGAGTCCGGTGTGCTACGTGCGGGTGACCCGATCCCGTCCAACGCGACGATCATGGATCGGTTCAGGGTCGCTAGCTCCACGGCGCAGCGTGCGGTTCGGACCCTGAGGTCCGAGGGTCTGGTGGAGAGTGTTCCTGGTCGAGGCGTCTTCGTCCGGAGGAAGCGGCCGTGGCGGGTGGTGTCGTCGCGGTATCTGTCTGTTCCGCCGGAAGGTGAGCGGGATCGGTGGACGACCGAGGGCGCGAAGGATGGTCGCCGAGCTGAGCAGCGGATCACGTTCGTCGGGGAGGTGGAGCCACCGGAGGAGGTGGCTGACAGCCTGGGGTTGTCCGATGCGGGGACGGTGGTCGTCCGCAGGCGTGTGATGTTTCTGGACGATGAGCCCGTCGAGCTGGTCGAGTCGTACTACCCGACTGAGCTTGTCCGGGGTAGCCGCATCATGGAGGTTGACAAGATTCCCCGTGGTGCTCGTGCTGTCCTGGTCGCCCTCGGTTATCCGCCCCGGCTCGCGCGCGAAGTGGTGTACACGCGGATGCCGACGCCTGAGGAGTCACGGGCGTTGCGCCTGTCGACGGGTACGCCGGTCTTCCGGGTCGTGCGCACGGTGCTGTCCGACGATGACCGGCCCGTCGAGGTGGACGTGATGGTCCTCGGCGGTGACCGAAACCGCCTGGAGTACGAGATTCCCGTCGGCTGAGTCCCAGCTCAGTCATCACCGAAGCCCCCGGAGCGAGTAGCCGGGGGCTTCGCTGGCTGTGCTGGCGCAACACACATTACTACCATAGCGCCATGGTGCTATAGTGACATGGCGCGAGGCTGTCACCCGGCTCCCCCGCCTGGCGCCAGACAGCGGAAGCCCCGGCCGGGGCGAACACCGAACCCTGGAGGGGCATCGATGCAGGTGGAGAGCACCCGGATGTACCGGGTCAGGGAGGTGGCCGAGCACTTTGACGTGTCGGTCACGACGATCTACCGGGCGATCGAGTCCGGCCAGCTGGACGCGTTGAAGCTGGGCACCGGCAAGGGCGCGTTGCGGGTGACCGGCGCGGCGGTGACCGCCTACGCGCACGCGTGCGCACAGGCCGCCAACGACTCGTTCGCGACCGGCGCGATGCCCACCACCGCCACCGACCACACCCTGACGGCGGACTCGAATGGTGCTCACGCTACTCGGCCTACGTGATCTCACGCTCAACACCACTGAGACCCGCACGATCAGAGAAACACTCATCCGGCCAGCCGATGAGATGACCAGGAACCACAGGAACCAAGGAGAAGGCGGTAATAACATGGCAGCTTCGAAGAACGTCCGGTTGAAGGCTGACTTCGACGAGTGGTTTCCTCAGGGCCTGTACCTGGTCGGGGAGATCCAGCCGGTGAGTGAGTACCAGTCACAGGAGGACCGGGCCCGGAACCGCGCGGTTCGGCCCCGGCTGGACGAGGTGAGCGGGCTGCCGCTGTACCGGGGCACGTTCGCCGATCCCTCGGCGGAGAAGGACCGGGAGAAGTCGGTCACCGTGGAGTTCGCCGCCAAGGTCCAGCCAGTGCCCCCACCAGCGGTGCCGGGGGTGCCGTTCCGGCCGGTGGTACTGGAAGGCATGACCGTCCAGCCCCGCGCGGAGACCTCGGGCCAGGCGAAATGGATCACCTGGGTCATCCGGGCCACCGGCATGACCGCCCCGGCCATCGGCTCTGCGGCCAGCACATCGGCCGGTCGGGGGAACGGTGGATCCGGCCCGGGCGTCAAAGCGGCGGCGTGACCGACGCGGCGCGGGCGGGCCTGGTCGTCGCGATGCCGTCGTCGCCCGGTGGCGAGGCTATCACCACCGGCGGTGAGTCATGACCACATCGGCAGGGCCGAGGACACCGAGGGTCGTGGCGGAAAGTCGGAAGGCGTGGGTCACGCAACCAAGGAAGGGAGTCATGATGAACTGGCATAGCTATCATACTAACGGCCCGAATAAGCGTCGTCGTAAGGCGATATCGGCGTCGTGTCAGCTGCACCGGGGTCCGGTGGGTTTCGCCAACCTTCTGGTGAGCATGCAGGAGGGGTGGATCGTGTTCGATCCCCATGTCACGGGTGGTTGTGTGATCGCCCTTGATGAGGAGGGTGCCACGACGCTGCTCTACCTCCTGACGGAGTGGCTGGGATAACCGGAGCGGGGTAGCGACCACGATAGTGAGTGGTGCCGCTGTCTGACACGGGAGACGATCAGGGAGGGGAGGTGGGGATGAATGGGGTTACGCGGGTGGTGGGCCGCGCTGCGGCGCAGGCGCAGAGCTCGGGTGCGGGTGACGTGGCGAACCTGTGACGGTTGCAGGCGCTACGGGTTTCAGACGGGTACTAGC